>JAKOGP010000002.1:465423-468311 GCA_022239325.1 Flavobacteriaceae bacterium LSUCC0859
AAGCTTAACTTCATCCAAGACCACAGAAACAGATGAATATGGAACTTATACCTATTACGAAGGATATGCAAATATAGCTATTGGTGATAGTACTTTAGTTATGAACACTAGAGGTAATGAAAATGTAGCTTTAGGGCAAAGAGCATTATATTCTAACACTACCGGAGATGATAATATTGCTATTGGTGAAGATGCCTTAAGAAACAATACTTCTGGAGATGATAATATTGCTATTGGTGAAGATGCTTTAGAAAACAATACTACTGGAGATGATAATGTCGCTATAGGCATAGATGCCTTACGATACAATACTGATGGAGATTATAATACAGCTATTGGAGAAAATGCGTTAGAGAATAATACGGAAGGAGATCATAATACTGCTATAGGTGAAGATGCTTTAGAAGAAAATACAACAGGTGAAGAAAATGTTTCTATAGGTGCTCATTCAATGGACGATAATGAAACGGGTAGCAGAAATGTAGCTGTAGGTTATTCTGCTTTAGAATACAATGTAGATGGAGATGATAACGTTGCTATAGGCGCAAATGCCTTAGATGGTAATTTAGATGGAAGTCAAAATACCTCTATAGGAGTTGATTCTGGCATTACTATTACCACCGGCTCTGGAAACACCTTTCTAGGCGCTTATTCAGATGCCAGTACAGGAACCCTTAGCAATTCCACAGCAATAGGCTACGGTGCATCGGTCACAGCAAGTAATACCATACAGTTGGGAAATACAGAGGTAACGCATGTGCTAACAACAGCTACAGTTTCCGCCACAGCCTTTGTTGGTGATGGTTCAGGGCTAACAGGAATTTTAACGGGTGTTAGTTCTGCTACTTTTAAAGATACAGATAGAAACGTAACCCTAGGAACCTCTATGCCAAATCTAACTACCGGCTATTACAATACCGCTATAGGGGCCAATAGTTTAAGTAGCAATACAGAAGGGTTCCAAAATGTAGCTATTGGTGAAGACGCCTTACAATACAACACCACAGGAAGCGAAAACATTGCTATTGGAGAAGATGCTTTAAAAAACAACACAGAAGGAGATAAAAACATTGCTATTGGAGACGACAGCATGGAGTCCAACACTACAGGTGATTACAATACTGCAGTAGGAGATGATTCACTAAACAATAACACAAGAGGGAACTACAATGTAGCATTAGGTAAAAGCGCACTTTATTCTAATACTCTTGGAAATTGGAATGTAGCGGTTGGCTCTAGTGCTTTAGAAGCAAATGATGATGGAACCGAAAACACTGCTATTGGAAATAAAGCGATGGAAGATAATATTTCAGGAATTAAAAATATTGCTGTTGGAGAAGAGGCGCTTACAAACAATGAAGATGGCGATGAAAATTCAGCTATAGGATCAGATGCATTATACAACAACACCAGCGGAGACTTTAATGTTGCTGTAGGTAGAGAAAGCCTTGAGAGTAATACCACTGGAAGTAATAACGCCGGGCTAGGTATTCAGTCTGGCATTACTATTACCACCGGCTCTGGAAACACCTTTCTAGGCGCTTATTCAGATGCCAGTACAGGAACCCTTAGCAATTCCACAGCAATAGGCTACGGTGCATCGGTAACTCTTAGCAACACAATACAGCTAGGAAACACGGATATTGAGGTAATAAGAGGCCAGGTCGCTTTTACAAACGCATCTGACAGAAGGTTAAAAGAAAACATTAAAGGCACTAAATATGGTCTAGATGAGGTTCTAAAACTAGAGCCTGTAGACTATGTTTTAAAGTCAAATGGCCTTAAACAAGTAGGATTCATTGCTCAGGATGTTAAGCCTTTAATCCCAGAAGTGGTCACAGGTGTAGAAGGTGATATTGAAAAAGGAGAAACCTTAGGTATTGCATACGCATCTATAGTTCCAATCCTCACAAAGGCCATTCAAGAACAGCAAAAAACCATTGAAGCGCTAAAAGAACAGCAAGAAAAACTAGAAGCGCAAATTGCGCTTTTACTAGAAAAATTAAACTAAACCCTAATTCCTCTTAAAATATTTAAAATGAAGGGTTTTCTCTATTTATTATGTTGTTTTTGTTGTTTGGGGTCTTTATATGCCCAAGGGCCTAAAAACATCCTAGCCGTAGGAACGCATGAAATATATATATCTTCTGGCACTGAATTTCATACTGATGGTCTAAGCTTACAGCCAACGACCGCGCTGACTTTAAGTAATACTAACATAATCCTGGATCATAGCGCAACTAACCTACTGACTGGGTCCATCTCTAGAACCTACTCATTTTCTAACACGATAAGCAGCTATAGCGGCACAATTAAAATTAATTACTTAGATACAGAAGTTCCTAGTGGAGTGGTTGAAGGGAATTTAAACCTGTATTTCTTTGATAGTACTACCTGGAACAACTTAGCCAGTCTTTCTAACAATATTGTCAACAACACTATTTCTGCTTTATTTACTGGAGGAATACTCTCAGAAATCAATGCTGCAGTTCCTTCAAACACCCCACCAACAGATCTGGATTTAAGTCCACTTTCAATCAATGAAAATGCCCCAATCGGAAGCATTATAGGTGGGTTTAGTACTATAGATATCAATAGCGGAGACACCCACAGCTATACCCTTACAGACACAAGCAATTACTTAGATAACAGCAGTTTCTCCATTAGCGGTACCAATCTACAGGCAGCAGCTGTTTTTGATTACGAAACCAAAAATAGCTATACCATTTTGGTAGAAACTTCAGATGGAACGGCCACTTACACTAAAACTTTCACCATTTCTATTACAGATGTAGACGAAGATTCGGACGGAGATGGCGTACCAAACAGCTCGGACAACTGCCCCACTACCCCAAATGCAGACCAGGCAGACGCAGACGGGGACGGAA
>JAKOGP010000003.1 GCA_022239325.1 Flavobacteriaceae bacterium LSUCC0859
AGGTCGTTGCCTTTTTTAGAGTCCCGAACACAACTGTGTTCGGGACTTTTTTTTTGGCATCGGCCAAAGGCCAAAGAAAGGGCAGATCGCTTAGAGATATAAAGTGGGAATGTCTATATTTATACTCATGAACGTTCTAATTATTCCAGATAAATTCAAGGGGTCTTTAAGTTCTATAGAGGTGTCAGATGCTATAGAGAAAGGTTTGTTAGCGGCCCAATATGAGCCACATCAAATTACCAAAATGCCTGCTTCAGATGGTGGAGATGGGTTTTTGGATGTTATTTCTCATTTTAAAAACGTTTCTATTTCTAATGTACAGAGTGTTGACGCTTTGCACAGACCTATTTTCTCCAATTATTTAGTAGATCCCTCTTCTTTAACCGCTTATGTGGAACTAGCAGCTACAGTTGGTTTGTCTGGTCTGAATACGATTCAATTTAATAAGGCCTCTACCTACGGCTTGGGAATTCAAATATTAGACGCTTTGCATAAGGGGTGTAAGACCATTTATGTGGGATTGGGTGGTAGTGCTTCTAATGATATTGGTTTTGGGATGTTAGAAGCAATGGGAGTTCATTTTTTAGATGCTTACGGAAATAAGCTTCACATTCACACTGGAATGCTTCACCAGATTAAGGGATTTCATATTCCTGAATCTTTAAAAAATCTATTAGAGGGCGTAAGCTTTTATGCAGTTAATGACGTGACCAACCCACTTGTAGGAAAAGATGGAGCAACTCATACCTTTGGACCTCAGAAGGGTGCAACGCCACAAGATATTAGAAAAGTAGAGGCCTCAGTTCATTATTTAATACATCATTTAAATTTTCCCTACCTACCAGATGAGAATGAACCTGGGTATGGTGCGGCTGGTGGAACCGCTTTTGGCTTGAAAACCTTTTTAAACGCTTCCTTTGTTAGCGGTTTTGATTTTTTATGTGAGATTACTCAATTAAAAAGCCATTTAAGTGCGGGTGTCTTTGATTACATCATTAGTGGGGAGGGATGTTTTGATCACACCTCGCTTCAGGGGAAATTGGTGGGTGGCTTAAAGGTACTTGCTGAGCAATACAATATTCCTTTGTTAATTGTTTGTGGACAGACTACCCATATACCCGATCTAGAAATTTCAAAAGATTTTAATGTCCTAGCTCTTTTAGATCCTACCATCAGTTTAGAATTTTGTATGAACAACACCTCTCAGTTCATACAGGAACGTGTTTTTAATTATTTTAGATCATAGTATGGAGCTTTTAATTATTGTCTTTGCCATCTGTTTTATTGTTTTGGGAACTTTAAAATTAAAGATAGACCCTTTTATCATGCTTATCTTAGCGGCCATTTTATGTGGTTTTGGATTTGGTATGCCCTCTACAGAACTACTTGATGTGATCACTAAAGGGTTCGGAAGTACCTTGTCTAGTATTGGGATTGTCATTGTTCTTGGGGCAATCATTGGTGTTTTTTTAGAAAAATCTAACGGAATTGATCAGATTGTTTCTGTCCTATTTAAGTTTTTTGGAGTAAAGAGATCTGGTCTCATGCTTAATGTTGCAGGTTTTATAACGGCTATTCCTGTTTTTTGTGACGCGGCCTTTGTGATTTTGTCTGCTATTCCTAAAGAGTTGTCAAAGAAAACAGGGATATCCCTTAGTTTTTATGGGGTAGCATTGGCTACAGGTTTATACGCAGCCCATGTTTTTATACCTCCTACGCCGGGGCCACTTGCTGCTGCTGCTATTTTACAGACCCCTTTGTCTAGTGTATTGGGATATGGCCTTGTAGTTTCTATTCCAGTTTCTCTTTGTGGGTATTTTTTCTCCTTTTTTTTTAATAAGAAAGTCCCTTCCCAAGGTATCTATAAGACTAAAGTTTCACTTTTTACATCTAAAGAAGCAAAGAAATTACCTAAATATGCCATTACCTCCTTTTTGCCCATTTTAGTTCCTATTATTCTAATAGGAGTATCTTCTTTTTATAAAGTAGATGCTGGCGAAAAAGATGCTATAATTTCTTCTATTTTATTTTTAGGTCATCCTGTTGTAGCTACGCTATTTGGTGTATTGGTTTCTTTTGCCATTTCAAAAAAGGAAACAAAAGAAAAACGGTCTCATTGGGTTTTAGAGGCTATTACTCAGGCTGGTGTTATTATCTTAATCACTGGAGCAGGTGGTGCTTTTGGTGCTGTTTTAAAATCTTTAAACCTATCAGAATTCGTTTCCTTCAGCAGTAATTCTCCATATTTAGGTTTGCTAATGGCTTTTGGTTTTGCAGCTCTTATTAAGACTGCACAAGGCTCTTCTACAGTGTCTATACTTACTACTTCTGCATTTATGCTTCCTTTGCTAGCTGTTTTGGGCTTGTCTAGTGACATAGGAAGGTGTATGACTGTTTTAGCTATAGGTTCTGGGGCTATGACCCTATCACATATTAATGATAGTTACTTTTGGGTAGTTACCAAAAGCTTGGGGTTAGAGGTAAAAGAAGGAATGTATTCCTTTAGTTTGGCTACTTTTTTTCAAGGAATAACAGGTATTGTAGTGGTGTTGTTGTTGTATTATTTTCTACAATAGTTTTTGCTTTTATTCACTTTCATCGAAAAAGGCGGCTGTGATGGTCTTCACACTTAAAAATCCTAAGGCTATAGCTGCGGCAGCACAAATAATTCCAAAAATGAGGACCGGAATATACAGTGGGTGCTCACTATTTTTAAAGGCCTGATAAATGCCAAAGGGGGCTACAAACATAAGGACTACGGTACCTATAAGATAGCGTAGTCCTAAGTATAAAGTATCTCTGTTGGTTTTTGCCAAAGATTAAATGCTTTTTAGAATGTCATTAAAGGTTGTACTGGGTCTCATGGCTTTTTGAACTAGTTTTTCATCTGGCTTGTAATAGCCCCCTATGTCTTGTTTTTTGTTCTGAGCTTTATGTAACTCAGACATTATGAGCTCTTCATTTTCTTTTAAAGCGTTAGCAATAGGAACAAATACCTGAGATAAAGTGAGGTCTACTTTTTGCTTTGCTAGTGCTTCTGCCCAATATTGTGCCAGATAATAGTGGCTTCCCCTGTTGTCTAATTCTCCTACTTTTCTGGAAGGGGATCTGTCGTTGTCTAAAAACTTTTCAGTAGCTACATCTAAGGCATCGGCCAAGACTTTGGCCTTATTATTTTGAGTTTTCTCTCCTACAAACTCTAATGAAACCCCCAAAGCCAAGAATTCTCCCAGAGAATCCCATCTTAAATGTCCTTCTTCAATAAATTGTTCCACATGCTTTGGTGCAGACCCACCTGCGCCAGTTTCGAATAAGCCTCCACCGTTCATTAGAGGAACTATAGACAACATTTTTGCAGAGGTACCTACTTCTAAAATTGGGAATAGGTCTGTGAGGTAATCTCTGAGTACATTTCCAGTTACAGAAATAGTATCTAGGCCTTTTTTTATTCGTTCTAAGGTGGTTAATGTGGCCTGGTAAGGTGCTTGAATACTGATGTCTAGACCTTCTGTGTCATACTGTTCAATATACGTATTTACTTTCTTAATGAGTTCTGCGTCATGGGCTCTATGTTTGTCTAGCCAAAATATAGTTGGTGTTTTGGTGCTTTTTGCTCTAGTTACAGCGAGTTTAATCCAATCTTGTATGGGAGCATCTTTTACCTGACACATACGCCATATGTCTCCTTCTTTAGCGTCATGTGTAAGTAAAATCTTCCCAGTTTTACGATCTAAAACTTGAACGGTTCCCTCTTCCTCTATCTGAAATGTTTTGTCGTGTGAACCGTACTCTTCTGCTTTTTGAGCCATAAGCCCCACATTAGGAACGGTTCCCATGGTAGCTGGGTCAAAGGCGCCATGCTGTTTACAAAAATCGATTGTAGCCTGATAAATACTAGCATAACTACTGTCTGGTATAATAGCTAGGGTGTCCTGAGCCTTTCCTTCTGAGTCCCACATTTGCCCTCCGTTTCTAATCATGGCTGGCATAGACGCGTCTATGATTACATCACTGGGAACATGTAAATTGGTAATTCCTTTGTCTGAGTTTACCATGGCCAAGGCTGGACCGTTTTTAATGGCATTTTCTATAGCTTCTTCTATAGGAGCTCTTTTTTCTGAAGGCATTTTAGCTACCGTTTGCAGAACACTTTCCAACCCATTATTTACATTGGCTCCTGCAGCGGTTAGTTCGTCTTCATAGGCATCAAATACATCTTGAAAAAACACCTTAACAGCCAAACCAAAAATAATTGGGTCAGAAACCTTCATCATGGTGGCTTTCATATGAAGCGAAAGCAATACCCCTTGTTTTTTTGCCGCTGCAATCTCTTGTTTTAAGAATTGAGTTAATGCCTCTTTCTGCATGAGACTGGCATCTATGATTTCTCCCTCTAATACCCCAATAGATTCTTTTAGAACCTTAGTATTTTTTGAGGTTTTTAAAACTATTTGTAATTCGGTTGCTTTTTTAAAGGTGATAGATTTTTCGTTAGACTTAAAGTCTCCTCCACTCATAGTGGCTACTGATGTTTTAGAATCTTTAGACCAGGCACCCATGGTATGTGGGTTTTTCATGGCAAAGTTTTTCACAGCTTTAGGGGCTCTTCTGTCAGAGTTACCTTCTCTTAATACCGGATTAACTGCAGAACCTTTGATTTTGTCATAAGCAGCTTTTACGTCTTGTTCTATAGTGTTCTTGGGCTGGTCTGGATAGTTTGGTAGGGCGTAACCCTTGTCTTGTAATTCTTTGATAGCTGCCTTTAATTGTGGTACTGAGGCGCTAATATTAGGTAATTTAATAATGTTTGTGTCTGGCTGAGTAGCTAATTTTCCCAAGGCAGAAAGGTGGTCTATTACCCTTTGATTTTCTTTGAGTTTTTCAGGAAAAGCTGCAATAATTCTTCCTGCTAACGAAATATCTCTGGTTTCAATCTCTATACCGGCATTCTTTGTGAAGGCCTTTACTATAGGTAAAAATGATTGAGTAGCGAGGGCAGGAGCCTCATCTGTTTGGGTATAAATAATCTTAGACATTATCAAAGTAATTTTAGGTGGCAAATATACGACTTAAGGCTGCTATTATTCAAAAAAACACCCATAACAATTTGTTATGGGTGCTTATATTTTGTTAAAAAAAATGGTGTTAAGAACGAACTTCCTTAATACGTGCTTTTTTTCCAGTGAGTTCTCTGAAGTAGAATATTCTAGATCTACGAACTTTTCCTTTTTTGTTTATTTCGATTTTCTGTAATGCAGGTAAATTCACTGGGAAGATTCTCTCTACTCCAATGGTTCCAGACATTTTTCTAATAGTAAAAGTCTCTGTAGCTCCAGATCCTCTTCTTTGAATTACAACACCTCTAAAAAACTGAGTTCTTGTTTTTTCACCCTCCTTAATCTCGTAGTATACAGTAATGGTGTCTCCGGCTGAGAATTTTGGGAAATCTTTTTTTTGAACGAATTCGTCCTGAACAAATTTTACTAATGCTTCCATAGTAAGGTTTAACTTAAAAATGAATTAAAAACAACATTCACGTATCTCGTCAGAGGTTGGATTTAATGGACTGCAAAAATAGTATTATTCTAATATATAGACAACTAAATATTATTTTTTATTCTAAAAGATCGGGCCTTCGTTCTTGGGTCCTCTCTAAAGCAGATTTTTCTCTCCATGCTTCAATTTTTCCAAAATCGCCACTGGTCAAAACTTCAGGCACTTTTAGCCCTTTGTATTCTGCTGGTCTTGTGTATACAGCGGGAGCTAACAAATTATCTTGAAAACTGTCTGTTAGGGCAGAGGTCTCATTGTTTAGCACTCCAGGAATGAGTCTAATTATAGTGTCACAGAGAATACCTGCAGCGAGTTCTCCACCAGAAAGCACATAATCTCCAATAGAAATTTCTTTCGTAATGAGTAAGTCTCTAACCCTTTGGTCTACACCTTTATAATGGCCACATAAAATAATAATATTGCCGCTTAGAGAAATGCTGTTGGCCATGCTTTGGTTTAGTGTTTCCCCATCTGGAGTCATATAAATGATATGGTCGTAGTGACGTTCCAACTTTAATTTACTTATGCATTTGTCAATGGGCTCTATCATCATAACCATACCAGCACCACCCCCGTATTGATAGTCGTCAATCTGATTGTAAGACAGCTCTGTATAGTCTCTTAAATTGTGAAAGTGAACAGAGACCAATTGTTTTTCAATAGCTCTTTTCATGATGGAAGCCTCAAATGGACTTTTGAGCAATTCGGGAAGTACCGTAATAATGTCTATACGCATAGTAGAAATGATTTCCGGTGGCCAAAGGTAAGGATATTTATGCTACGGGTGCTTTTAAAATTGTCTCACAAAAGTATTGTTTTTCGGAGTCTGGTTTATTTTTTAAAACCTTTCTGAGATTCTCTTTTGTCCTTAGAGGTGTTTGAGGGCAGTAGTTTTTCTAGATCTAGAATTTGTCTGCTGAGCTTTTGCTCTCTACTCAGAGATTTTTTAACAAAAATATGCAGTTCTTCTTGGGCCATCTCTTTTTCTCCTAGGAGGTTTTTCTGTATGCGCTGTGAACCTAGGAGTTTTTTTGTCAGAAAAAAAAGGGCTAAAATAGTTGTAGTAAAGAACATCCAGAAAAACCAAATAAAACTTTGGGTGTCTATTTTTAATCCTAGAATGGAGGTGGTTTTAAGACTGCTGCTAAGTTCCTGATTGCTTGCAAGTAGTCTAGATATTCTTTTTTGTGAATCTTCATTTTCTTTTAGAGCGCTAAACAATGCCTTTTCTGTTTGCTCTATAGTTTGTTTGTATTGCGCTACACTATCTTGAAGGTGCTCTTTAAAAGCTAAGAGGTATCTTTTTTTTATGACCTCAAATGGAATACTGTCTGTGGTGTAGTCTGCACCCTGTTCTAGGATGTATTCTATTTGTAGTATTAAGCGGTTGTCCAGCTCTCTTTTACTTCGTTCAATGTCATTTTGAGTTTGCCCAACAGAGATTTGTAAACAGCAAAAACTCAGAAAACATAAAAGGGTTTTCATGGTTTTAATTTTAGTTCCCAATAAATATAAACTAAAATGAAAAACTGTGAAAACCCTAGGTTATGAATGGAGTATCTTTATTGGAATATAAGACGTTCTTTCTCTCCTGCTTCGTTTATCATGCTCATACTGGTTCTTTGGTATCTATTGATTTGGTCGAAGAGTTTTTGAGCTGTTTCAATATTTTTAACCTCTTGGTCATCAATGGCTGTTACTACCTTACCAATTAAGCCGTAATTTTTATATTGAGGAGGTACATTGATTATTTTTACGCCCTTTTTAGTTTTAAATATTTCCTCGTCTTCTTTGCTTAAATTTTTTACTGTAAAACCTATTTTTGGTAGCATTAGACTTTGTTTTTCTAGAAGCGTCACTTGCTTTTTTATACGCTCCCCTTCCCTAGAGATGGATAGTTCTACTTGATCATAGGGTCTCTTTGAAGATAAGTATCCTGTTAGGTCTGAGAATTTTCTAATCTTGAGGTAGTCAATCTGTTTTATAATATCCCCTTCTTTTAGTCCGGCTTTTTCTGCTGCACTTGCTTCTTCTACACTCGAAATGTAAACCCCTTCAAGGTCTTCCACTCCATATTCTTCATTCAAAACTTCTTTTGAGGTGATCGCAGAGATACCTAAGACTGCGGTCTTTACTGCACCGTATTCCATTATATCTCCCACTACTTTATTAGCTATATTGCTTGGCACAGCAAAGGAGTAGCCCATATAGGAGCCAGAATTAGTGCTTATGGCTGTATTTATTCCAATTAAGTCTCCACGGGTGTTAACTAGTGCACCACCACTATTCCCTGGATTTACAGCTGCGTCTGTTTGAATGAATGATTGGTTTTTACCGAGCTCTCTGGCTTTTGCGCTAATAATACCAGCGGTGACCGTAGAAGTTAGGTTAAAGGGGTTCCCTACTGCCAACACCCATTCTCCGATTTTTGCCATGTCAGAGTCACCAAAACTCAAGTAGGGTAGAGGCTCTTCTGTTTCAATTTTCAATAGTGCAATGTCGGTATTGGAATCTGACCCTATGATTTTAGCTTTGTATGTACTGTTGTTGTTTAGTGTTACGGAAAGTTCGGTGGCTTTGTCAATAACGTGATGGTTAGTAACAATATAGCCATCGGGAGATATGATTACACCGGAGCCAGAACCCAATTGAGGAGTAGATTTGTATTGATAGCCGTAGAAGTATTCAAAAATTTTATTGGGAGTTCCCTCTTTAATGTTTTTTACATGAACTACAGCATGAATTGTTTTCTCTGCTGCCAGATTAAAATCACTTAAAGGTTCATTAGTGCTTAATACATTATAATTCACCTCACTTAATGGAGTAGGTGGTGTGCTTATTTCCATTTTTAAGGAGGATGTTTTATTCGTGTAGTTAAAAAGAACCAGAGATAAAATAGCTCCTAAAAATGCTGAAATGGTAAGTGGAAGTATTTTTTTCATGAGTAAATATTTTTAATTACACCTCAAAATTATATAACTACAACAAACTAATCTTGAATTTTAACGACCCTTTAACGGCTAAAAAAAACTTAATAAATGGCTATATTTGTGTCATACTTTTTAAAATGAATGTAGCCTTTAGTAAATATCAAGGAACTGGAAATGATTTTGTGATCATTGACAATCGGGATTTGACTTTTCCCAAAGAAAATCACAATTTAATTCGGGTTTTATGTGACAGACGCTTTGGAATTGGCGCGGATGGTCTTATGCTTTTAGAAGCGGAACCTGGATATGATTTTAAAATGATTTATTTTAATTCAGATGGTCACCAAAGTAGTATGTGTGGAAATGGAGGGCGCTGTCTGGTGGCATTTGCAAAAAAAATAGGTTTAATTTCATCTAAAGCTTTTTTTTTAGCTCCTGACGGCCCTCATAGCGCTCATTTTCATGGGGAAGAAGTTTGTCTGGGAATGTCTGATGTAAGTGAGGTGTCCAAAAAGAATGAGACCTTTTTTCTGGACACAGGTTCTCCACATCATGTTCAATTTGTTTCAGATTTAGACCTTCTAGATGTAAAAAAGGAGGGACTCAAACTAAGATATGGTCTCTATGGTGCTACAGGGGCTAATATTAATTTTGTCTCTACGCTACCCCTCGGATTTAAAATGAGAACCTACGAGCGTGGTGTAGAAGACGAAACACTTTCATGTGGGACCGGTGTTACAGCAGTAGCCATATCTATTTATGAGCAAAACCCAAATCAATCCCTTCCCATTCTTATTCAAACCCTTGGTGGGGAATTAAAGGTGCACTTTATTAAGAGTAAAAGCGCGTATACAGACATTGTATTGCAGGGCCCAGCTCAGTTTGTTTTTGAAGGTAATTTTAAAATAGATGAGATATCTTAGATCCTTAAGGTCTTCAGATCTTCAATTCCTAGAAACCGTTGAAAACAATCCTGATTTTATGAAATATGGAGCGTTTCATTTGCCTTTTACAAGGGCGCAATTGAGCGACTTTATTAAGAATTCACATCAGAATATACGAAAATCCAAACAGTACAGGTATGTGATTGAATATCAGGAAAAAGCTGTTGGTTTTTTAGATATATTTGATTACGAATCTAAATTAAATTCAGCATTTGTAGGAATTATTGTAATACCAAGCCATAGAAAAATGAATGTTGCCTACGAATCTTTATTAGAATTAGAAACCATATGTAAAAGGGATTGGGGCATTATTCTCCTCAGGGCTCAAGTAGCCAGTGATAATTTACCCAGTCTAAAATTGTTTAAAAAGTTAAATTACAAAAAGGCTCAAAATACAGATACAAGTATTTTTTCAAGCACAAACAAAGCTTTATTTTTATTTGAAAAAGCACTTATATGATTTATAGAAAAAAGATTTTATTGGGTTTAGTTCTTTTTGTTTTTATGGCTGGGGCGCTATTTAGTGCTTATGTTTATAGGTCTATTTTTAGCTCAAATACCTCATTTGAAGATGAAAGTGTAGCGATTTATATATCTACCGCTGCCGAGCCAGGTCGCTTGTCCCGTGCTTTGTTTCCTTTTTTAGAAAACACCAACACTTTTTTAAAGGTGGCCAAACAAAAAGGATATTTAGCTCAGGTTAGAGGAGGTAAGTTCATTATCAAGAAGGGGATGAGTAATAATGATATTGTTAATGTACTGCGGTCTAAACCAGAAACGGTTCAGGTATCTTTTAATAATGTAGAGCGCTTAGAGAATTTAGCCGCTAAGGTTTCTAAGCTTATTGAACCAGATAGTACCCAATTAATGAATGCTTTTTTAGACGAAAGGTTTTTTTTAGAAAATGAATTCTCAAAAGCCACAGCACTGTCCATGTATATTCCCAACACATACGATTTCTTTTGGAATACATCTGCAGATGGCTTTAGAGATAGAATGTTAAAAGAATATCGAATATTCTGGAACGAAAAAAGAATGCAGCAAGCTGCGGATATTGGCCTAAGCCCTTTAGAGGTTTCTAGTTTAGCTGCTATAGTTCACAAGGAGTCTGTGAAGAAGGACGAACGTCCAAGAGTGGCTGGTGTGTATCTCAATAGACTTAAAAAGAATATAAAATTACAGGCAGACCCTACGGTTATTTTTGCGCTAAAACACACTCAAAAAGACTTTAATCAGATCATTAACAGAGTGCTTTACAAAGATTTAAAAATTAATTCTCCATATAATACATATAAATATAAAGGCTTGCCGCCTGGCCCAATTTTTATGGCAGATATTTCTGCTATAGATGCTGTTTTATATCCTGAAAAGCATGATTTCATATTTTTTGTAGCAGACACGAGTCGTTTTGGGTATCATATTTTTGCCAAAACTTTAAGGCAACACAACCGGAACAAAAGGCAATATGTGCGTTGGCTTAACGAAAGAAATATCAGTAGGTAATTATCTAATTACCTATTTATGAGAACTTTAACATTAAAAAATAAAATATTCGTATATTTGCAAAAAAATTTAGCAGTTGAACTGCTATTAAAACATATTTATGCAAATAGGTTTGAGATCTGTTTTGTCTTTCATTGTGATTGTTATTTTATCTGGTTTCAGAGATCATAAACAACCCTTACGATATAAAGTGCCTACTCATTTGTCTGCTCCAACTCTAAAATATCAGGTGGGAGCTATCCCCATAACCACGGAGCCCCTTCAAATTCCATTTACCGGGCAATCCTACATAGGTTTCAAAGAAGCTCTGGCATTAAAAGAATCTTCGGGTAATTATGCCTCCATAAATACCTTGGGATACTTGGGTAAATATCAGTTTGGAAAAAACACTTTGGCTTTTTACGGACAAGAGAACACCAGTTGCTTTATGAATGACCCAGCCCTTCAAGAGAGAATATTCTTTCATAACACTGCTAGAAATAAATGGATTTTAAGACGCGATATTAAAAGGTATGTGGGGGTTAAAATGAATGGTATTTTGATTTCTGAGTCTGGAATCTTGGCAGCTGCTCACTTAGCTGGGGCTGGAAATGTTAAGAAATACCTCCGTTCCTGGGGAAGCCAAAATTTCACAGATGCTTATCAGACGAGTATTGAAGACTATTTGGTTCTATTTTCTGGATTTAATTTAGGAGATATAAAAAGCACAAAGCAGGTGCATTTTATCTAATGTTTTGAAACTCGCTGGAGTAGTCCGTATAGAGGCTTCTATTCTACCAAAAGCCTCTTCATTCATTGTATTAGGATCCAATCAGAAAAATACAGGGTCTTTTATGCAAGTCTGGTAGGTTTTTTTTCCAATAGCTCACACTTTCCGTCTTAATAAATTCATTTTCTAAGCTTATATCACAGGCTATACAAAGCAAAGTATTTGGAAGTAAAGTTTTACACAAACTAGTCAGAAGCGCTTCATTTCTATAAGGGGTTTCTATAAACATTTGTGTCTGCCCTTTCTTCATCATTGTGTTTTCAAGGTCTTTAATGGCTTTGCTTCTTTCTTTCTGATCTATGGGGAGATATCCATTAAAAGTAAAACTTTGTCCGTTAAACCCACTAGCCATTAGAGAAAGAAGTAGGGAAGAAGGTCCCACCAAAGGCAGTACTTGAATTTTTTTTTGGTGCGCTATTGCTACTATTTCTGCTCCTGGATCTGCTACACCAGGGCACCCTGCCTCTGAAATAACACCCACTGATTGTCCTTGCAAACAAGGATCTAGAAAACTAGCTAATAAGCTAGGGTCCGTAAATTTGTTTAAAACCTCTATCTGTAAACTTTGCTGTGGTTTTTTTGGACATATTTTTTTTATAAACCGCCTAGCTGTTTTTTCATTTTCTACAATAAAACAATCTATTTCTTCAATTGTTTTTTTTACGGAAAGTGGCAGCACCTCTAAGGGTTCATTGTCTCCCAGGGTTGTTGGAATAAGATAGACTGACCCATATGGTGGTCTTATTTGGCTCATAAAAAATATAAGGGCTTATGAAAACTTCTTAGTGAGGTCTTCAATGTATTTTTTGAATTGCTTGTCTGTCTCTGCTAAGTTATCTACAGTTTTACATGCATGTAAAACAGTTGCATGGTCTCTTTTTCCTATTTGTGTGCCAATACTGGCTAAAGAGGCTTTGGTGAATTTCTTAGCAAAAAACATAGCAAGTTGTCTGGCCTGAACAATATGTCTCTTTCTTGTTTTTGACTGTAAGGTGCTTACATCCATCTCAAAGTAGTCAGATACTACTTTTTGAATATAATCTATGGATACTTCGCGTTTGGTGTTTTTCACAAACTTTTCTACTACCTGCTGAGCCAGATCTAGAGTGACCTCTTTTTTATTAAAAGAGGATTGGGCAATTAAAGAAATGATAGCGCCTTCTAATTCTCTAACATTTGTTTTGATGTTTTTAGCTACGTAATCAATAATGTCGTCTGACATTTCTACGCCATCCTTATACAGTTTGTTTTTTAAAATGGATATTCTTGTTTCAAAATCTGGAGTTTGTAGCTCCGCAGAAAGTCCCCATTTAAACCTTGAAAGTAATCTCTGCTCTATGTCCTGCATATCTACAGGGGCTTTATCAGAGGTTAAAATGACTTGTTTTCCATTTTGATGTAGGTGATTAAAGATGTGGAAAAATACATCTTGCGTACCAGACTTTCCGGATAGGAACTGAACATCATCTATGATTAATACATCTATAAGCTGATAAAAATGAATAAAATCATTTCGAGTGTTCTTTTTTACAGACTCTATATATTGTTGGGTAAATTTCTCAGCAGAGATATATAGCACCGTTCTCTCTGGGTATTTATCTTTAATCTCTACGCCAATGGCATGCGCTAAGTGTGTTTTTCCAAGTCCTACTCCACCAAAAATTAGTAATGGATTAAAAGAGGTTCCTCCTGGTTTATTAGCAACAGCCATCCCAGCAGATCTCGCTAGTCTATTAGAATCTCCTTCTAAAAAGTTATCAAAATTATAGTTTGGATTGAGTTGGGATTCAATTTTCACATTCCTAATTCCAGGAATAACAAAAGGATTCTTGAGTTCTGGACTTTTAGACCTAACAGGCACATCTATCTCTTGAGGTGCGTGAGAATGCCTGTTGGCACTTGGAATTTTTTCAGTGAATGGTTCTCTATTCCCATAGGTGTTTTCCATTCTGATAATGTACACCAGTTTGGCACCTTCTCCTAAAGACTTGGTTAAAGCTACCTTAAGGAGTTTTACATAGTGTTCTTCTAGCCACTCATAGAAAAATTTACTAGGAACCTGAACACTTAAAGCGTTTTCTGTGAGTTTAACAGGTTTAATAGGCTCAAACCAAGTTTTATACGCCTGAGGTTGGATATTGTCCTTTATAAAAGTAAGACAGTCGTTCCATACGTCGTTAGCGTTAACACTCATTATTTAGGTTAGGTATTTAGGTTATTTTTAGTTGAAAATCAAAACAAATGTTTGTAGTGATTTATTATAGGATGACAAATATGTGAACAAAAAACTTAAAAAAAAAATCAATTGGGGTTGATTATTCCATTTTTTTTATTCATTATTTCTCACCAAAAATTTGGAGATTAAATATAGTGTAATATTTTAAAAATTCGGATGATTAGTTCAAAAAAAAATATAGAAATTAGATATGGAGAAACAGACCAGATGGGTGTTGTTTATCACGGTAGCTATCCAGCTTATTTAGAGATAGGTAGGATAGATTGGTTGGCTCAAATGGGGTTTTCATATGCTCAGATGGAACGCGATGGTCATATACTTCCTGTGGTGTCTCTTCAAATAGATTTTAATAAATCATTGTATTTTGGAGACACCCTTAGCTTAGAAACTCGATTGTTAAAAATACCTCAGGTTAAAATTGAATTTGAATACCGACTAATCAATCAAAAAGGAGAGCTCATTGGGACGGCCAAAACTACTTTAGCTTTTATGAACAAACATACCTATAAGCCCATTGCCTGTCCTGAGGGATTGCTAAAGAAAATTAAGGCTACTCAGATTTAGCTTTTATGAACAAACTTGCCTTTAAGCCTATTCTCTGTCTGGAGGGATTGCTAAAGAGAATTAAGGCTACTCAGATACATTTAATTTAATATCTCTGTGATCTCTAATAGTTTTCTCAAATTCTGCTGAAATGTCTAGAGGGATCTCAATTAAAATCTCACATAGATTACCAAGCTTTTGATCTAAGATCACAGCATGCTGTTGTTTAATGAGCCTCATTAATACATGAAGCTTTGGATAAGTGACGGATAATTTATAAGATTTTTTGATTTTCCTTTTTACAATTTTGGCCTGTTCCAAAGCTCCCTGTGCTGCTGTTTTGTATGCACTTATTAGCCCGCCACTTCCAAGTTTTACACCTCCAAACTCTCTCACTACCACAACAGCTGTATAGCTGAGATTAAAGGATTGAATTTGCCCATATATTGGAGCAGCTGCAGTATTGTTAGGTTCACCGTCATCATTTTTTCTTGAAATCTCTGGGTGTATCCCCATGCTCCAAGCGTAACAAAAATGATTGGCATTTGGATGGTCAGATTGCAACTTTTCTATAAACACTTTTAAATCTGCCTCTTTGTACAAGGGGATGGCATACCCCCAAAACTTGCTTTTCTTTTCTTTGTGTAAAAAAGCTTCAGTAGGATTGGAAAGGGTGTGAAATTCAGAGGTCAAAATGTGGTTTTATATAATGAAGCAAATCTTGTTCTATGGTTTCTTTTTCAATGCATCTCCCAGACAAAGCAACTGCCTTCAGGCCGGTACCTAGTGTGTTTTTCGAATGAAAGATTCTGGCCTCATCCCATATGTTTTCCTGAATAAAAATAGAAAGAGTTTTTGCGCCTCCTTCTACAATTACACTAGATATACCCTCCAAGAACAAAGCATTTGCAATTTGTTTTGCTAGAGGTTTTTTGAAATCTATTGGCAGGTAGGTAATATTTTGGTCTCCTTTCTGTGGTATAACACTAAGGTCTGTAATACATATTATTTTTTTGTGTAGGCTAAATAGTGGTGCTGTTTGAGGTAAACTTAAGTCCCTGTCTATATAAATTGGAATGGGGGAGGTGCCGGACCATAGTCTTGCGTCTAGTCTGGGAGCGTCATCTACAAGGGTATGGGCTCCAATTAAAACGGCGTGTTCTTCGGTGCGCCATTTGTGAACTCTTTGTTTAGACAAGGGAGAAGAAATCCAATAAGACGTTCTATTTTTTCTTGGAGGTGCCATATAGGCATCGGCGCTCTGCGCCCACTTTAATATAATATAAGGCCGCTGCTTGTTTTGAAGGCTTAAAAAACGCCTGTGATGAAAATGACAGGAAGCTGCTAGAACTCCCTGAATAACCTGAATACCTGCGGATTCCAAAATAGCCACGCCTTTGCCAGATACTTTTGGATTGGGGTCTAAAATTCCAATAACTACCCTAGGAATACCAAGAGATACAATGTGATTGGCACATGGAGGGGTATTCCCATAATGGGCGCAGGGTTCTAAGGTGACATAAAGCGTTGCTTTTCTGAGTAAACCCTTATCAGACACCTTTCCCATGGCTTGGACCTCTGCGTGAGGGCCTCCAAATGGACTGGTAAAACCCTCTGAAATGATTTTGTTATTACAAACAATGACACAGCCAACCATGGGGTTGGGGTAGCACTGCCTAATGGCATTTTTCCCCACAGAGATGGCTCTTGACATGTATTTTTCATGTATCTTCACCCTACAAAAATAGCAGTTTTTATTCCATTAAAAGCAAGATTTAAAAGATGGTTATTAGAGCGATAAAAAAGTCTGACAATCCTACTGTGGCAAAGGTTGTTAGGCAGGTTTTAGAAGACTTAGGGGTCCCAAAAGTAGGGACGGCATATGCAGATAAGGCACTAGATATGATGTATGAAACCTACCAGAAACCCAAGAGCGAATATTTTGTTTTAGAAGTGAATGGTCGCATTTTAGGGTGTGCTGGCATAGCGCCATTGGATCATTATGAAGGACTTGTTTGTGAGCTCCAAAAAATGTATTTTCTAGAAGAGGCCAGAGGCAAAGGATACGGAGAGAAAATGATACAAGTTTGCTTACAAAAAGCAAGGGAATTTGGATTTGAGCAATGTTATTTGGAGACTATGCCCTATATGAAAGCCGCTCAAAAATTGTATACAAAAACTGGATTTACCTACTTAGACGGCCCCATGGGAGACACAGGTCATTATGCTTGTCCTGTTCATATGATATTAGATTTATAGTGAAACTAACGCAATTCAAAACATACTTTCAAGAGACATTAAGCACGCACTATTCCAAGGAGGAAGCACAGACTTTTTTGTACCTGCTAATAGAACATTTCTTGAGGGAAGACCGTTTTGTATGGGTCATGCAACCAGATTTTTTGTTGGCTCCCTCCCAATTGTCTCTTTTTGAAAAGGCCTTGGAAGATCTCCAAAATCACAGACCCATTCAATATATTATTGGGGAAACTCATTTTGGTAGCCTTAGTTTAAAAGTAAGGGAAGAGGTACTCATCCCTAGACCTGAAACCCTGGAATTAGTACATTGGGTATGTGAAGTAGCCCGTCAATTCCCTCATGAAATACATATTTTAGATATAGGTACAGGTAGTGGTTGCATTCCCATCTCTTTGGGTTTGGCCTTGCCAAATGCTGCTCTAACCGCCATAGATGTCTCTGAAAAAGCCATTGGATTGGCTACGGAAAATGCGGCATTGTACCATCAGGACATCGCATTTGTGCAGGCCGATGTACTCTTGTTGGATCAATTGCCACAGTCCTATGATATGATTGTATCTAATCCGCCTTATGTGAGGGAGCTAGAAAAAAAGGAGATGTCGAGAAATGTATTAGACTACGAGCCTGCTTTGGCTCTTTATGTACCGGATAGTGACCCCTTAATTTTTTACAGGAAAATAGCACATTTAGCGCAGCAGTCTTTAAAACAAGGTGGCGCACTTTTCTTTGAAATTAACGAGTATTTAGGGGAAGAAACCAACTATCTATTATCTCAATTAGGATTTAGAGACTGTGAGATAAGAAAAGATATTTTTGGAAAAGATAGAATGATAAAAGCAATTAAGTAATATGGACCCTCAGAAGCGAATAGAAGAATTACAAAAAATAATTCAGGAACACAATCATGCGTATTATGTTTTAGATACGCCAACTATTTCAGATTATGAGTTTGACATTCTACTTAAAGAGTTGGAGCAACTAGAGCGTGAAAATCCTATTTTTATTTCTCCTCAATCTCCCACCCAAAGAGTAGGGTCTGTGGTTAAGTCCTTTCATACAGAGTTTCACAAAGAAAGAATGTACTCTTTAGACAATTCATACGACGCCAGTGATTTGATAGATTGGGAGCAGAAGATGAAAAAAGTGTTAGGAGATGTAGCACTAAGTTATACATGTGAGCTTAAATACGATGGAGCCTCCATAAGCTTAACCTATGAAAAGGGACTTTTGGTAAAGGCCTTAACTAGGGGAGACGGTTTTCAAGGAGACAATGTCACCAACAATTTGAAAACTATCAAGTCTGTGCCGCTTCACCTAAAAGGAGATTATCCTGATTTTTTTGAAATTAGAGGAGAGGTGGTACTTCCTTTTAAAGGTTTTGAGGAAATGAATAAAAAGCGAATTGCTAAAGGGGAAGAACCATTTATGAATCCTAGAAATACAGCCTCTGGAAGTCTAAAAATTCAGGATCCAAAAATTGTTGCTGAGCGTCCGTTAGATTGTTTGCTTTACGGTATTGCTGGAGATTTTCCAACGATTAAAAGTCAGTTTGAATTTCTAGAAAAGGCCAGGAGTTGGGGGTTTAAGGTTCCAGATACTGCTCAAAAATGTGACAGTTTAGAAGAGGTCATGGCTTTTATTACGCATTGGGACAAGGCCAGGCATGATTTGCCATACGAGACGGATGGTGTGGTGATTAAATTAAATGATTTAGAACAACAATACGAGTTGGGTTATACCGCTAAAAGCCCGAGATGGGCTATGGCTTATAAATTTAAAGCAGAGAAAGTAGCTACTGTTTTGGAGTCTGTAGACTACCAAGTAGGTAGGACTGGAGCCATTACACCAGTGGCTAATTTGAAACCTGTTTTGTTGGCGGGTACCCTTGTTAAAAGGGCTTCTTTACACAATGCAGATCAAATAGAGAAGTTGGATCTTAGATTAGGAGACACTGTTTATGTGGAAAAAGGGGGGGAGATTATTCCAAAAATAATTGGAGTAGACCTTACAAAAAGAGGAGCACAGGTGCTTCCAATACGCTATGCAACCCACTGCCCTGAGTGCGGAGCTCCTTTGAATAGAATAGAAGGGGAGGCCAAACACTTTTGTTTGAATGAAAGTAGTTGCCCACCGCAAATTATTGGAAAAATAAGTCATTATATATCAAGAAAAGCAATGGATATAGACGGACTTGGAGAAGAAACCGTGGGCCTGTTGTTTGAAAATGGGCTCCTCCGTAATTATGCAGACTTGTACAGTTTAGAGGTGGAGTCCCTTTTAAGATTAGAAAGAATGGCAGAGAAGTCTGTGGAAAATTTACTTCTTGGTATTGAAGCTTCTAAGAAAATCCCTTTTGAAAAGGTATTATTTGGTTTAGGGATTCGATATGTGGGAGAAACGGTCGCGAAAAAATTGGCTTTTTCTTTTGGCTCCATTGAGGCTCTTATAGAAGCAAGTTATGAGTCTCTTATTGCAGTAGACGAGATAGGAGACAGAATTGCTCAAAGTGTACTGTCTTTCTTTTCAGATCCGGAGCAACGTGAAATAGTATTGCGATTAAAAGCCCATGGCCTTCAGATGGCATTGGATGTCCAAACTACAGCTCAAATGTCAGATACCTTAAAGGGTTTTAATTTTGTTATTTCGGGTGTTTTTGAGCGTCACAGTAGACCGGAATTAAAGACCTTGATTGAGAAAAATGGGGGTAAAGTAGTTGGGAGTTTATCTTCTAAGACACATTACCTTTTAGCAGGGGACCAGATGGGGCCTGCTAAAAAGGAAAAGGCGCTACGTCTGGAAGTGCCAATGATTACAGAGTCTGATTTTGAAGAAATGATAAATGCATAATGTTGTATTTACAACAAATTGTTTTAAAAATAAATAGAAACTAATTTTTATCTTTGTATGGTTAAATTTTAAGATTTGACATATGTTCTTTAAATCTATACTAGCGCCTATAAAATTATTTTTTTTATCTATTAAAAATAGAGTATTGGAGCGCCGTGACATTCTTAGACCAGATGCCTCTGATGTATTGGTTTCCCTCGGGGTGCTGATAGATTTAGATACATTTTATGTGCCAACTGTTTTAGATGAGGTGTCCGCTGCTTTTAACATTCCTGCCCATAAAATACGGTGGCTTGGTTTTTCTAAAAATCAAATATCTTCTGAGTTTCCAGCTTTTACACTAGAGTCAAATTTAAGTTGGTTTCAAGGGGATATATCTGAAGAGGCTACGAATTTTAAGCAGCATTCATATACTTATTTGCTTAATTTTTATTCTTGTTCACACCCAACAATTGTCGCTATTAATCAAGAGATCCAGGCCAGTTTTAAAATTGGTTTTAATAAAAATATGGGACGCCAGTTAGATTTCATTTTTAACATTTCAAATTTAAGTATCCGCGATATTATATTTCAATTGGGTGCTTATATTCACAAAATATCTATATAAATGAAAGCATTCACAGGAACTGCTGTTGCCCTTATTACCCCTTTTAACGCCGAGCATCAGGTTGACGTTTTAGCGCTTAAAAAGCTAGTGCGCTACAATATTGAGGCTGGAATTGATTATCTGGTGGTTTTGGGAACAACTGCAGAAACGGCTACCTTGTCTGAAGCAGAACAAGAGTTGGTTTTAGAAACTGTGGTTCGAGAAAATGCCTCTAAACTTCCATTAGTTTTGGGTATGGGAGGTAACGACACTTTGAGTTTGGTGCATAAAATCAGAAATACCAATCTCAGTGATTTCTCTGCTATCTTATCTGTAACTCCCTATTATAATAAACCCACTCAGGAAGGTTTGGAAGCTCATTTTAATGCAGTGGCACAGGCCAGTCCAATACCAGTGATTATTTATAATGTTCCATCAAGAACAGGAGTGAATATGCTTGCTAAAACAAGTCTGAACATAGCCAGGAAAAACAAGAATGTTATAGGGATTAAGGAGGCCTGTGGTGATCTATCTCAAATTGCACAACTAATTAGTGGTAAAGAGGAAGATTTTCTGGTTATTTCTGGAGATGACGCTACTGCTTACCAGACTACTTTAGCTGGAGGCGCAGGTGTGATTTCAGTGATAGGGCAAGCCATACCAAAAGTTTTTAATTCATTAATAAAAGGTGCCACTCAGGGAAATAAGGAGGAAGACCATGCCAATAACGAAGCCTTACAACCACTGATTCAATCTATTTTTGAAGAGGGAAACCCAGCAGGGATTAAAGCGCTATTGTCTGTTGTAGGGGATTATCCGACGGGTGTTCGTCTCCCCCTTCTTCCTGCTTCTCAGGGCTTACAAGACAAAATAAGGCAACAATGGCATGATTTTGAACTAAAATTGAAAAGTATATCTGTTTAATTTTAACGTAAGTTTAAGGTCTTAGTTTCCTTTTTTAGACACAATTTATTCAACTTTATATCCTCAAAGTTATAGCTTAACTTGAGCTAGAATTTTAGCGAATTAAAATTTTTTTTATATCCATTTGGATTCCTTAATTTTGCAGGATGTTTTTAAATAAAAGAATAGCAGTTATATTATTAATCTCGGGGCTTATTACGGTTTCCTGTAATGAGTACCAGCAGGCCATTAAGTCTACAGATTTAAAGGTTAAATATGACGCCGCAGAAACATTTTACAATCAAGGAGACTACAGACAAGCCAACCGTTTGTTTGAGCAAATTGCTCCAAAGTATGTGGGTAAACCCCAAGGGGAACGCGTTTTGTTTTTTCTAGCAGACAGCTATTTTAAAGTAGGTGACTACAATGAAGCCGGTTATCAGTTTGAAAGGTTTATAAAATCTTATCCCAACAGTGACAAAGCAATAGAGGCAGCTTTTTTTGGGGCGAAAAGCTATTATGAATTATCTCCGCTTTATTCTTTGGACCAGACAGACACGGACAAGGCCCTTGCTAAGCTCCAAAATTTTATAAATGCTCATGCAGAATCTCCTTTTGTAGCAGAGGCAAATGTACTAGCTAGAGAGCTCAGTATAAAAAAAGAAAGAAAATCTTTTGAAATAGCGAAGCAGTATTATAAAATAGCCGCAGGCTTTGACCATATTTTTCTTTTCGCAGCAGAAGAAGCATTGGCAAATTTTCTTGTAGATTTTCCAGGATCGCCCTTTAGAGAAGAGGTTTTATACCTACAGTTTGCTACGGCTCACAATTTAGCGGAGAAGAGTGTGGCGTCTAAGAAAGCAGACAGAATTAAAAAAGCACAAGAGTCTATGAGGACCTTGCTTAAATATTATCCAGAGACTCAGTTCCTAAAGGAGGTAACAGATATGTCTGGAAAGTTAGATAAGGAGCTCGAGGCTCTAAGTGAATAATTTTTTATTACAAATAAGATGAATGATTTAAAGAATTCTAAAGCGTCTGCTTCTACTGTTACTATCAATCGAGACAAGTTTGACGCACCTACGGGTAACATCTATGAAGCTATTTCTATCACTGCAAAAAGAGCTATTCAGATAAACGCAGAAATTAAAAAAGAACTTCTTGAAAAATTAGAGGAGTTTGCAACCTATAGCGATAGCTTAGAGGAAGTATTTGAAAACAAAGAGCAAATAGAGGTGTCTAAATTTTACGAAAAACTTCCTAAAGCACACGCAATGGCTGTTTTGGAGTGGTTGGAAGGTAAGATTTACTACAGAGACACTTCTAAAGAAATATAAGCAACATGCTTAGGGGTAAACATATCCTTCTTGGGATTAGTGGTGGCATAGCTGCATACAAAACTCCTTACCTTGTTCGTTTACTTACAAAGGCTGGCGCGAAAGTTAAAATAGTTTTAACTGAAAGTGCCAGCCATTTTGTTTCTCCGCTCACTCTAGCTACCCTCAGTGAACATCCTGTTGCTGCAGATTTCACTTTCTTGGACGAGCAAGGCCAAGTGTCATGGAACAATCATGTGGAACTGGGCTTGTGGGCAGATCTCATGATTATAGCTCCTGCAACGGCCAACACCTTGTCAAAAATGGCACAGGGACAGTCAGATAATCTATTATTGGTTTCTTACTTATCTGCTAAGTGTCCCATTTTTATAGCACCAGCTATGGATTTAGACATGTACAAACACCCAACAACTAAGAGTAATTTGAAAGTTTTAGAAGGTTATGGTCATATTGTTATTCCAGCAGAAAAAGGTTTGTTGGCTAGTGGTTTGTCTGGGGAAGGTAGAATGGCAGAACCCCAACATATAGTAGACGCTATTCTAGACTTTTTCACTAAACCCCTCCCTTTACACGGTAAAAAAGTTGTTATTACAGCGGGTCCAACTTATGAACCTATAGATCCTGTTAGATTTATTGGCAATAGAAGTTCTGGGCTTATGGGCTTTGCATTGGCAGAACAGGCTGCTCAAATGGGCGCTAAAGTAATTTTAATAAGTGGTCCCACTCATTTAGAACAAACACATGCGGGTGTTTTACTTACCAGAGTAGAAACTGCCCTTCAAATGCAAGAGGCTGTTCTTGAGGTTTTCTCTGATTGTGATGTTTTTATAGGTGCTGCTGCTGTAGCAGATTACAGACCAAAAGAGCTAGCTACTCAAAAAATTAAAAAAGGAGCTACTAGTATTTCTAGTATAGCTTTGGTGGAAAATCCAGATATTATTGGGGACCTAGGTCGCATTAAGAAAAACCAATTTTTAGTTGGTTTTGCTCTAGAGAGTCATGACGGACTTAAGTATGCGCAAGATAAGTTGAAAAAAAAGAATTTAGACGCTATTGTACTCAATACATTAGAGCATCAGGGAGCTGGATTTGGCTATGAAACCAATCAGATTTCTTTTATTCACATTGGTCAGAGCCCCGTTTCTTTTCCATTAAAATCTAAAAGTGAGGTAGCTATAGACATATGGAATGAAATCTTGAAAAAATTATGAAACTTATCGTTTTCAGTCTCTTAATGTTGTTTTGCAATCCTTTGATAGCTCAGGATTTTAATGCAAAGGTGGTAGTAGACGCTTCCCGAATTGACCAGTCTAATTTGCAGATATTTAAGTCTTTGGAGACCCAGATATCGTCCTTTATGAATGAAACTTCCTTTAGTGGGCAATCCATTCCAGCTACTCATAGAATCCCTGTTGTTTTTTACATTAATATTACTGGCTACGAAAACAATAGCTTTGAAGCTACTTTGCAGTTGCAAAGTGAAAGGCCTGTTTATAATAGCCAATACACCAGCCCATTGTTATTTGTCAAAGACCCTCAGTTTAATTTTTCTTTCCAAGAATTTGCTCCCTTGGTGTTCAATGAAAATTCTACAGATAGTAACCTGGTGTCTGTTTTGTCTTTTTATGCCTATATGGCTCTTGGGCTGGACGCAGACAGCTTTTCTTTTAATGGAGGAAGTCTATATTACAGTAAGGCAAGGAATATTATGTCTTTGGCTCAGGCACGATCTTTTTCAGGTTGGGTGTTAAATAACAGGTCTTTTAACAGGCCCATGCTTATAAATTTATTGGGGAGCAACGAGAGTCTTTTATTTAAAAAATCCATTTATGAGTACCATATCAATGGGATGGATAAAATGAGTGAATATCCTGTAGAGGCCAAAAATCAATTGATTACAGCCATCGCTTTTTTGAAGTCTTTTGGGAATAACGGGACCCATAGAACCCTGGTGCAATCATTTTTTGACGCCAAATCAGATGAAATCAAAAATATCTTTTCTGCTGGTCCTAAAATTCCTTTAGGAGATCTCACTAAAAACTTACAAGGCTTGGCTCCATTGTTTGGAAATTCTTGGTCTCAAATACAATAAATTGAGCTTGAGTTTCCTACCAATTAAACCTATATTTACATTCATAAATTTTGATTTAAACAAAGGCTATTGCTCTCTCAGCTACATATAAAAAACTTCACTTTAATTGACGAAATTGACATTCGTTTTGAACCTGGTTTTACTGTAATTACTGGCGAAACAGGTGCGGGAAAGTCCATTTTGCTCGGTGCACTTGCCTTGGTTTTAGGTAAGCGAGCAGAGGCGGCATTGCACAAAGACCCTACAAAAAAATGTGTGATAGAAGCTCAGTTTAAAGTAGATAAAGTACCCATGCTTGAGTCTTATTTTAAACAGCAAGATTTAGATTATGATCCCATTTGTTTTTTGAGAAGAGAGCTGCTCCCAAGCGGGAAGTCTAGAGCTTTTGTGAATGACAGTCCGGTTACATTAGAAGTGATGTCTTCCGTTGGGGCTTTTTTAATAGACATTCATTCACAGCACCAAACTCTTGAAATTTTTAATGGTTCCTACCAATTGCATCTTATAGATGGTATAGCCAATAATGGCAGTATTTTAAAATCTTATCAAGAGCAGTTTATCGCTTTTCAGAAGGTGTCTGCAGAATTAAATTCATTAGAAAATAAACACGAGTCTGCATTAAAAGAATGGGATTACAATCAGTTTTTGTTAGAAGAGTTAGAGAAGTGTCATTTAGAAGCTGGAATTCAAGAAGAGTTGGAGGAGCGACAAATGCAGTTGGCTAATGCCTCTGAAATTATAGAAAAATCTTCTCAGGTCTTAAACTTAATAGAGAGTTCTCCAGGAGTAGTAGAGCAACTGCAGGAAATAGGGAGCTTGCTTAACAAGCTCGCCAATTACGGAGCTGCATTCAAAGATTTGAAAGATCGTTTGGGAGCTGTTCAAATAGAATTATCTGATATTTCGGATACCATAAACAATTTATTAGACTCACAAGACATAGATCCCAACGCGCTAACTGTGGTAAACGAGCAGCTTCAATTAATCTACAGTTTACAGCGAAAGCACAGGGTGGCTCTCGTGACAGATTTAATAGACATTAAAAAGGCTTTACAAGACAAAGCTAGTTTTGTCTCTGAAGGGACTCATGACATTGACAGGCTAAAAAAACAAGCTCAACAATTAGAAGAAAAACTCTCCAAATTAGCAGAGGAGTTACACCAATCTAGAGTACAGGTGCTTCCGGTATTTAAAAAGTCTTTAGGTGAAAAATTAGCTGCTCTTGGTATGCCAAAAGCAGAAATGAAAATAGAGTTAGACCAGCTTACCTCATATGGCGAATTGGGTAGGGATCAGGTTCATTTTTTGTTTTCTGCAAATCCAGGTATGCCATTTGCTCCCTTAAAAAAGGTAGCCTCTGGTGGAGAAATGTCAAGAATCATGCTCAGTGTAAAGGCTTTAATCTCTAAATATGTGAGTTTGCCCACTATTATTTTTGACGAAATAGACACAGGTGTTTCAGGAGAAATTGCAACAAAAATGGGGGGGATTATGAAAGAAATGGGTCAGGATTTACAGCTAATAGCTATCAGTCATTTACCCCAAGTGGCTTCTAAAGGACAAACTCATTACAAGGTGTTTAAAGAAGATGATGGCCAGCGTACTCAAACTCAAATGAGTTTATTAAGTGCTTCGCAGAGGGTTATTGAGATAGCAGAAATGCTGGGGGGGAAGGAGATGAGCGATTCTGCTATTGCCCACGCAAAGCAGTTACTAGCATAAGTATTTTTAATATATTTACCACAATAATTAAACACATAATATGGCTTACAATTTATTAAAAGGGAAAAGAGGAATTATTTTTGGCGCACTTGACCCTAATTCAATTGCTTGGAAAACAGCAGAAAGAGTTCATGAAGAAGGAGGTGCTTTTGTCTTAACCAATGCTCCTATAGCAATGAGAATGGGACAGATAAATGATTTAGCAGCAAAAACAGGGGCAGAGGTAATCCCTGCAGACGCCACAAATGAGGAGGACTTAGCCCACTTAGTAGCTAAGGCTACTGAAATTTTAGGAGGTAAGTTAGATTTTGTTTTGCACTCCATTGGAATGTCTGTAAATGTGAGAAAAGGGAAGGCATACACAGATGAAAATTATGATTTTACAACCAAGGGTTGGGATGTCTCTGCACTTTCTTTTCACAAGGTAATGAAGTCTTTGTATAAAGCAGACGCTATGAATGAGTGGGGTAGTATTGTAGCGCTTACTTATATGGCTGCTCAGCGCACATTCCCAGATTATAATGATATGGCAGACAACAAGGCATATTTAGAGTCTGTGGGGAGAAGTTTTGGATATTTCTTTGGAAAAGAGAAGCAGGTTCGTGTGAACACTATTTCACAGTCTCCTACTCCAACCACTGCTGGGCAGGGAGTGAAAGGATTTGACGGATTTATTGCTTACGCAGAAAAAATGTCTCCTCTTGGAAATGCCACTGCGGCAGAGTGTGCAGATTACACCGTGAGTCTTTTTTCTGATTTGACTAGAAAAGTGACCATGCAAAACTTATTCCATGACGGAGGATTTTCTAATACAGGCGTTAGCCAAGAAGTAATAGAATACTTTTCAAAATAATAGAGACACCTATTTTAAAGAAGCCATCTCTTGAGATGGCTTCTTTGTTCATGACAGACACTATATGGCCCTTCAGATAAGTTTTGTAATCCCCATTTATAACCGCCCGGAAGAACTGCGTGAACTTTTAGTAAGTTTAAAGGCTCAGTCCGAAAAGGTGTTTGAGATTGTAGTGGTAGAAGATGGTTCACAACGCACTAGCAACCATGTAATGGATGACTTTAAAAGCAGCCTTCCATTGGTCTATTTCACAAAAGAAAATACGGGACCTGGAGACTCTAGGAACTTCGGAATGGCAAGAGCTAAAGGGAACTATTTTATTATTTTAGACTCAGATTGTGTACTTCCCAAAGACTACCTGAAATCTGTTCATGAGTTTTTGGCCAATAATTCTGTGGACTTCTTTGGGGGTTCCGACACAGCTCATCCCTCTTTTAACGCTTTACAAAAAGCAATAAATTTCACCATGACCTCTTTTTTAACCACAGGAGGTTTAAGGGGAGCAGAAGCGTCTATTCAAAAATTTGAGCCTAGAAGTTTTAATATGGGTATTTCTAGATCTGCTTTTGAAAAAAGTGGGGGATTTGGTCTTATTCATCCGGGGGAAGACCCAGATTTAACCATTAGGCTTTGGAGATTGGGATTTGACTCTGCATATATTAAGGAAGCTTATGTATTTCACAAAAGGAGGATTAATTTAAAGCTATTTTATAAGCAAGTGCATGCTTTTGGTCGTGTGAGACCCATACTCATGCGTCGTTATCCCGAATATTCTAAATGGAGTTTCTGGCTCCCTAGTCTGTTTTTGATAGGGGTTCTATTTGCTGTGCTAATGGCTTTTGTAGGAATGAGTTTGTGGCTTAAGTTCTTAGTAGCCTACCTGCTTACCCTATTTTTAGTAGCTTTGTTTAAAGAAGGTTTTATGGTTTCAATTCTGGTGATTCCTGCCTTTTGGATTCAAATGATGGGATACGGATATGGTTTTTTAAAAACTAAGCTCCAAATGGCGTTAAGTGATAAAGATCCAGAATTGCTATTCCCTAGCTTATTTTTCAAGAAAAAAAATGGGTCTTAAAGATGTTCATATTTTAAAAAAGCACCAAACTAGGCTTTTCCTCTTGTTTTTCGGAGCTGCTTCTTTTGTATGGCTTCTCAATAGCTTAAATGAGAGCTATACTAAAGATGTGGTTTTTAAACTTGCGTATATAAATTTAGATCCTGATTTTAGGATTCATGAGTCAAGTGACCATACGGTGAGTTTAAGGATTAGTTCTAGTGGTTTTAAGTTTTTTGCATTGGCTTTCTCTAATCTAGAACTCTCATTAGATCTCAGTGATTTAAGTACAGACGCTTCAGGTAGTTTTACTTTACCTAAAGCCAATCAATTGAGTCAATTTTCCAATCAATTGGGGAGTTCTATCACTCTTTCGGATTTTACTCCCAATTCTCCTTTAAGTTTTGACTTTTATAGACTTGTAAAGAAAAGGTTGCCGTTGCGCTTGCAGGCAGATATTCGTGCAGCTCCTAATTTTTTTATATCCAGTAAAGAGATTCAACCAGATAGTGTTTGGGTCTGGGGATCTGGGGACCAGTTGTCTGGTATTCATGAGGTAAATAGTGAGTCCTTTCGCGTAGGCTTGCTCAAGTCTAACTTAGACACACTTATACATGTGACTGCCATAGACAGTTTAACCATCTCACCAGCTCGCGTTAGATTGAAAGCAGAGGTGTTATCATTTTCTGAGAAAATATTTAAAGTCTCTATAAAAACGAAAGATCTACCTACATCTCATCAAGTTTATTTTTTTCCAAATCAAATGGAAGTGGTTGTTGCAGCTCCAATTGAGACATTAAAACAGATTACAGAAAGTGATTTTGAATTGTTTGTTCCTTATAAATTACTCAAAGACGCTACCTCAGAAATCATACAACCCACGATTGAATCTCTACATCCAGAAATACACCATCTGTATATAAAAGATACGATAGGAGTAGAATATATAATAACAAAAAAAATATGAAGCAATTAGTGGCTATAACAGGCGGGATCGGATCTGGTAAATCTACCGTTGCAGCTTACTTTGAGTCTTTTGGTGTGCCAGTTTACAACTCAGATGAGGCAGCGAAAACGCTAATGAATACTTCAAACACTTTAAAAAAAGAGATTACTAAATTATTTGGAAATGAGGCCTATATCTCCACGGGGGAATTAAATAAAAAATATATTGCTACTCAAATATTTTCTGACAATAGTAAAAGAACTGCCTTAAATTCTCTAGTACACCCTGCAGTTAGGATAGATTTTCAAAGATGGGTAGCTTCTTATGAATCCAACACATCTATTGCCTATTTATTATATGAGTCTGCTTTGGTATTTGAAAATCAAATGCAGGATCAGTTTTTTGGTGTGATTTATGTTACAGCACCTCTAGAGGCTAGAATATCTCGCATAAAAATAAGAGATGGACGTTCTAGGGATGAGATTTTAAGAATAATCAGCACCCAATCCAATCCTTTAGATTTAAATAAATCTGGGTTATACACCATATATAATGACAAGCCTTCAAACACTATGTTAAAATCTAAAGAAATCCATATTAAAATACTCCAAAAAATACAAAAAAATTAATATTTAACTTAAATGTTAATATTATGTTTATTTGTTCTCATAAATGATTAGCAATATTTAATTTTGTTAACATATTTTCTGGTTTATGAAGCAGCGCCTTTTGGTTTTTTTGATGTTTTTCATGAGTGTCTCCTTACTGGGCATTATCTTCATTCAAGGCTATTGGATAAAAAAAACCATAGATTTCAAAGAAGAAGAATTTGACACTGCTGTAGCAGCTGTACTTCTAAAAGTGACTGATAAAATTGCAAAAAGGGAGCTGGCTACTTACTACGATAAATTCTTACAGTTAAAAGATAGTGTTGGTAGCCCACAAACATCCCATTTAAAAAACTTTCTTTTTTTTGATAGAAATCTTTCTACCAATGAGACAATGGTATATTCTCATGGAATTTTAGAGGAGGATTATAATATGTCTGCTGCTTTTTTTGACAAAGACTTAGGCATAGACAGTACGATTCTAAAATCTTTTAGAAGTGAGAAGAGCAGATTGACTTACAAAGAAAACATTGGTTTGGATGGAAAATCTTTAGGCTTCACTCCAGTAGAAAAACTTATTATATCTCAAGAGCTTTCAGAGGCAGACAAAACTTTATTTGCTGCAGGATTTAAAGAGCTAGCAAGTAGAGAACCTATTCACAACAGGTTAGAAAGGCAAGAAGTTTACTTCCAATTAGAGCAGGAGTTTAAGATTAGGGGAATGGACATAGACTTTGAATACGGTGTTTACAGCAAAGAACTACCTACTCGGATTAAGTCAAAAGCATTTAAGTACAATCCCAATTCACCTTATAAAGCACCATTATTTGAAGATGGGATGGGGAATGTAGATTTTTCTCTTCATGTGAGTTTTCCAAAGAAAGGCAAATTTTTGTTAGGGTCTATTATGAGTATGGCTGTAATGTCTGTCTTTTTCACTTTAGTTATTATTGTGGCTTTTATCTCTGTGATGTATCAGCTTATTAAGCAGAAAAAGATATCTGAAATTAAAACAGATTTCATAAACAATATGACCCACGAGTTTAAAACTCCTATAGCCACTATTAATTTAGCAGTAGAAGCTATAAAGAACCCTAAAATTATCAGTGATCATGAGAAAGTAATGCGTTATGCCACCATGATTAAAGATGAAAATAAGCGTATGCACGCCCAGGTAGAAAATGTTTTGCGTATTTCTAAACTCGATAAAAATCAATTAGATATTCAAAAATCTGCTCATCATTTACAAGATATTATTACAGATGCTATTACGCATATTAGTTTGATAGTTGCAGATAGAGGGGGGTATATAAATACGCATTTTGAGGATCAAAATTGCCAAGTGTTTGCCAGTGAAATGCACCTCACAAATGTTTTTGTGAATATCCTTGACAATGCCATTAAATATTCTCCTGAAGCTCCTAAAATAGATGTCTACACTAGTTTAAATAAGCATCAGGTGCTCATTAAAATTAAGGACCAAGGAACTGGCATGAGTAAAGCGGTACTGAAACAAATATTTGAAAAATTTTACAGAGAACATACTGGGAATATCCACAATGTTAAGGGCCATGGACTTGGATTGGCTTATGTGAAAAAAATAGTTGAAAACCATCAAGGCTTGGTATATGCTGAGAGTGAAAAAGGGAAAGGAAGCACCTTTTTTATTCAATTGCCTTTGCTGAAGCCTGAATAAAAAAAATGTAATTATGGAAACAGTGAATAAAAAGATTTTACTCGTAGAAGACGACCCCAATTTTGGTAGTATTTTAAAAGATTACTTAGTTATGAATGATTTTGATGTTGTTCTGGCTAAGAATGGTATGGAGGGGTTCGAAAAATTTAAAAAGGAAGATTTTGATGTTTGTATTTTAGATGTGATGATGCCTTACAAAGACGGCTTTACTTTAGCTAAGGAAATTAGAGAAAAGAACGAGCAGGTGCCCATTGTGTTTTTAACAGCTAAAACCATGAAAGAAGACGTTCTCGCTGGCTATAAGGCTGGGGCAGATGACTATTTGAACAAGCCATTTGACTCAGAAGTACTATTATTGAAACTCAAAGCAATTCTTCAACGAAAATCTGTAGCTACACAGGCAGACAGTAAGCAATTTGAATTTACCATTGGAGATTTTAATTTAAACTCGAAACTTAGATTTTTGCAGTTTAAATCTGAAGAGCCTATAAAATTATCTCCTAAAGAAAATGAATTGCTGAGAATGTTATCACTTCATGAAAACGACCTCATGCCTAGGGAGCTTGCGCTTACTAAAATTTGGAGAGATGACAACTACTTTACCTCCAGAAGCATGGATGTATATATTGCCAAATTGAGAAAGTATCTCAAGCAAGATCCCAATGTAGAAATTATTAATATACACGGGGAAGGTTTTAGATTGGTCATTAATTCCTAAGATTAAAAGGAATCCTGTAGTTAAGCTACACTTGTACTAAAATTTTATTACTATGGTAAAGAAGCCTCTAAATAATGGAGGCTTTTTTCTTTGGCTTCTGTGTAAGGCACCCAAATTACATCTGATTTTTTTCTATTCCAAGTACCCTGTCTTTTGGCAAAGCGCCTGCTGTTCTTTTTAATGTCTTCAATGGCTTCTGCTAGGCTAATTTGCCCTTCAAAAAAAGAAAAAAGCTCTTTGTATCCCACTGTGTTTAGTGCATTGAGGTTTTTGAATGGAAGCAGAGATAGGGCTTCCTCTTCTAAACCCATCTCTACCATGAGGTCTACTCTTTTATTTATTCGCTCGTATAAGACATCTCGCTCAGCTTCTATACCAATGGTGTGCACATTAAAAGGCCTTGAGGGTCTAGACCTATTCTGGAAACTACTAAAAGGCTTTCCAGATGCTTTATATACTTCTAAGGCTCTTATGACGCGTACTGGATTGTTTAAGTCTAGGGTTTTAAGCGAGTGAGGGTCTACCTGAGCCAATTCTTCTTGTAGTGATTTTAGTCCAAGACTTTGATACTGCTCATTTAATTGATTGCGAATTTCTGATTTCACATTTGGAAAATGATCTAATCCATGACAAACTGCGTCCGTATATAGTCCGCTACCACCCACCAATATGGCTATATCATGTTTTTGAAAATGATCTGTTAAAAATGAAATGGCTTCTTTTTCAAAGTCCCCCACATTGTAGGATTCGTGTATGCTCTTGTGCTGAATAAAATGGTGTGGTGCAGTAGCGAGTTCAGCGGGAGTAGGCACGGCTGTGCCTATAGTCATTTCTTTATAAAATTGTCTGGAGTCTGCAGAGAGAATAGGGGCTTTGAAGTGTCTGGAAATGGCTATGGCCAAACTTGTTTTGCCCACCGCCGTAGGACCTATGATAGATATGAGATGTTTTGGACTCATAGGCAATGACCACATTTGTAACAAAAGGAGGCCTGGTCGGAATGTTTGTCTGCATTACAATTTTGGCAAACCTGTGTGTTGAGAGAAATCTCTTTCTTAGATTTATTAAAGGCTACTGTAACAATACCTGTGGGAACGGCTATGATACCATACCCCAAAACCATGATTACAGAAGCCAGTAATTGCCCCAAAGGAGTTTGTGGAGCAATATCTCCATAGCCAACCGTAGTTAAGGTTACTATAGTCCAGTAAATGCTTCTTGGAATGCTGGTAAATCCAGATTCATTGTCTTCAATGAGATACATAAGGGTACCCATAATAACACACAGAATGAGTACAAAATAAATGAAAACTAAGATCTTATTTCTGGAGTCTTTAATGGCTTGCTTGAGCACGGAGGCTTCTCCTAAAAAACTAACTAATTTTAAAATTCTAAAAATCCGTAGCAATCTGAAAGCTCTTAGTGCTAAAAGAACTTGAGAACCCGCTAGTATGTATGACAGATACAGCGGGATTGTAGCTAGTAAATCTATAATTCCATAAAAGCTAAAAATGTATTTTTTTGGTTTCTCTATACATGCGATGCGAGCGATATATTCTACAGTAAAAAATAAGGTTACTGCCCATTCGAGTTTTAATAGAATGTTGTGGTATTTAATATCTATGGAGGTTACACTCTCCATCATGACCAGAAGCACGCTAAATAAAATGAGAATAACCAGAAGTACGTCAAAAGCCTTTCCCATGGGGGTGTCTGCTTCATAAATGATTTCATGAAGTTTGTGCTTTATGCCTTTATGCTCAGAGGTTTTCAAGGGTCTTGGACTTTAATTGTGGTGTTTTTTATTCAGGTCACGGATTTAATTCTTCCTTATGTTCTACAATAGGGAGATGCTTTTTTGTGTTTAAGGGTTTACCTTTAGGGTTTTTGTTTTATAAAGGCTCAAAGGCTAGGAGCTTTAAGGGTTTCTTTTCATGACTTTGAACCAGCAACTTTTTTAAAGGGCTTGTTTCTAGGACAGGGCTTAATAGTTGCTCTAAGATAGTCATATTATTTATTTGGTACTGAAGCGCTACATAACCAATACCAACCAACTTGTTGTTTTTTATGAGAAAAACCCCTTTTTCAGATTCATTTCTCCCTTTGTCTATCATGACACCATTTTGAAAAGGATAGCTTAAGCCATTGGAGGCTTGAAGCATTTTTTTGGAGGGAATTCTATTGTATTTGGGCCTGAATTTAACCAATGCCAGTTGCATTTTTAGTTGGGCCATCAATAAGGTTCCACATTTTACTACCTTTATTTTTCTCATTTTTTTATTCACACTTTTAGCTACGCTAGTTTGTTTTGTGAACAATTGGGTGATGTCTTTTTTAAGCAGGTCGCTCGCCAGAGTGTAAATAATTTGATCTTCTTTATCTAAAAAATGAACTATCCCTGTCTCATTGGGGATTTGCTCAATGAGTTCTACTTGTTTATGGGTCAGAATACCTGTGTGTGCAGAGCGTGTTATTTCAGAAATACTCTTGTGATCCTCTTCTTTAGTGAGAAGTAATTTAAATAATTCAAGGGTAGCTAAAGCGTCTCCATTGGCTCTGTGCCTATTACTTACCGGAATCCCTAAAGCTCTCACTAGCTTCCCAAGACTATAAGACTCCATGTCTGGGATAAGTTTTTTAGAGAGATCTACGGTGCAGAGTGTTTTTCTTTGAAAGTCATAGCCCAATCTGTCATACTCTGTTTTTAGTATTCGGTAGTCAAAGGGAGCGTTATGAGCCACCAAAATGCAATCTTCTGTAATTTCTATGATGCGTTTGGCTACTTCGTGAAATTTGGGTGCAGTAGCCACCATTTTATTGTTAATTCCGGTCAATTTAACTACAAAAGACTGTATTTCTTTTTCCGGATTTACCAGACTTATAAACTGATCCGTAACACGCTCTCCGTCAAACTGATGAATGGCAATTTCCGTAATTCCCTCTTCATTGAACTTTCCACCTGTAGTTTCTATATCTAATATGGCATATTTCATAGCTAGTTTCTACTTCCAAAGATAAGACTCCCCACTCTAATCATGTTACTCCCTTGTGCAATGGCTTCTGGATAATCTCCACTCATACCCATAGACAATACTTCAAAATTTGAACCCTGGCTACAGCACCAATCATAAAGTTTTTTAAGCCCCTTAAACTCGCTACTTATCTGACGCTTATCTTTTGTAAAACTAGCCATGCCCATGAGTCCTTTAATCTGTAGGTTGCTGAAATTTTCAAATGATTTCTCTCTAATAAAAGCCTCTATTTCTGAGGCTGAAAAGCCAAACTTAGTTTCCTCTGTGGCAATGTGAACTTGAAGGAGACAGCTAATGACCCTGTTGTTTTTTTCTGCTTGCTTTTGGAGCTCTGTGAGTACTTTTATACGATCTACTCCGTGTACTAAGCTAACAAAAGGGGCCATATATTTTATCTTATTGGTTTGAATATGTCCAATCATATGCCACTCTATATCTTTGGGAAGCTGCTCCCATTTTTGAGCCATCTCTTGGATTTTATTTTCACCAAAAACTCTTTGGCCCGCCTGGTATGCAGCTTCAATGTCGGCCACCGGCTTGGTTTTAGAAACGGCGACCAAACTCACATGTGGCGCTAATTGTTTTTTTATGGAATGTAATTGATTTAAAATAGACATAGTTGCTAAAAATTTTGAAGGGCTGTTGGATTTTTAGCGTCTGAGTAGTCATAAAATCCACGACCACTTTTTATTCCCAGATGACCAGCTGTGACCAAATTAACCAGTAGGGGTGAGGGGGCGTATTTTGGATTTTTAAAACCTTCATGCATGACGTTTAAAATAGATAAACAGACGTCTAAACCAATAAAATCTGCTAGCTGTAAGGGGCCCATTGGATGTCTCATGCCTCCTTTCATAATGGCGTCTATTCCTGCTACGTCTCCAATGCCTTGAAAAAGTGTTTCTATGGCCTCATTAATCATGGGCATGAGTATTCTATTAGCTATAAAGCCTGGATAATCTTTTGCCACAACAGCTTCTTTCCCTATTTGCTCTGTGAGTTGTACTATTTTTTCTAAGCATTCTTTTGAGGTATTTGCTCCTCGGATTACCTCTACCAAAGTCATTAGCGGCACCGGATTCATGAAATGCATTCCTATGACACGATCTGGCTTTGAGGTTTGGCTAGCTAGACTGCTAATAGAAATAGATGAGGTGTTAGAAGCGAGGATAATTTCTGGAGCACTTAATCTATCTATTTCTCTAAAAATATGCAACTTAGCTTCTTTGTCTTCACTAATGGCTTCAATCACTAAATCTGAATTTTTAAGCCCCTCTGAAAGGTCTGTGTAAGTGCTTATCTGATTTAAAATAGCGGGTATATGCGCCGTCTCTATAAGACTTTTTTGTGCCTGTCTATGTAGGTTTTTCTCTATGGTTTTTTTTGCATTGGATAGGCTGTATTCTTCTCGGTCTACTAAGGCTACCTTAAAACCGTATTGCGCAAATACATGAGCAATCCCATTTCCCATGGTGCCTGCACCAATAATGGATATTTGTGTTATTTTTTTCATTAGAAAGATTGAATGATTTTTTGTGCAATCTCCAAGGCTTTAGCGCCTTGGCTCAATGAGACAACAGGGGTTGTTTGGTTTTCGATGGATAAGGCAAAACTCTCGAGCTCATCTAATATAGCGTTGTTGGGCGATATATTTGGATTTTCGAAATAGATCTGTTTTTTCTCACCTTCTGCGTTCTGGAGAATCATGTCAAATGCTCCTGACTGCTCGGGAGCGTCTTTCATTTTAACCACCTCTGTAGTTTTTTCTAAAAAATCTACAGAGATATAAGCGTCTTTTTGAAAAAATCTAGATTTTCGCATATTTTTCATAGAAATCCTACTAGCCGTCAAATTAGCTACGCAGCCATTTTCAAAGACAATTCTGGCGTTGGCAATATCTGGAGAACTACTAATGACGGCAATACCACTCGCATGAATTTCCTTAACTTCAGAGGGAACAACGGATAAAATAATGTCAATATCATGGATCATGAGATCTAAAACTACAGGAACATCCGTACCTCTTGGATTAAACTCTGCCAATCTATGTGTTTCTATGAACATAGGGTTATCAATAGCGTTTCTGGCTGCTATAAATGCTGGATTAAATCGCTCTACATGACCTACTTGGCCCATTACCTGATGTTCTTGTGATAGTTTTATTAGGGCTTCTGCCTCTTCTAAAGTATTGGTGATAGGTTTTTCTATAAATACATGTTTCCCTCTTTTAATTGCTTTTTCAGCCACATCAAAATGGGAGAGGGTAGGGGTAACTATATCTACCACATCTGCAGCTTCTATTAAGGCTTCAATAGATTCAAAATAAGGATATTGAAGCTTCTGGCTCAATTCCTGAGCTGCTTCCTTGTCTGGATCATAAAAACCAACCAACTCGTATTTTTCTGATTGCTGGGCCAACTTGAGGTGAATTTTACCAAGGTGTCCAGCTCCTAATACTCCAATTTTAAGCATATAATATATGTTTTAAGCAAAAATAAGGATATGTGGGCATTCTTTTTGTATAAATTCCAAGGAATCATTTTTTGAGTTTACATATCTTAGTGTTTTAAAAAGCTACAGTGAACAATACGTCAAAACATCAGGGTTTGCGCAATAGGTTAGCAGCAGAACTCGCTGAGAAGGGAATTGAGCAGGAGGCTGTTTTAAAAGCTATTAAGACAGTGCCTAGGCATTTGTTTTTAGATTCTAGTTTTGAATCGCATGCCTACCAAAACAAAGCCTTTCCCATTGGAGCAGATCAGACTATTTCTCACCCGTATACTGTAGCCTTCCAAACAGAACTTTTGGGGGTATCACCTGGGGACAAAATACTAGAAATAGGCACTGGAAGCGGATACCAAACAGCTGTTTTACTGGTGTTAAAGGCGCAGGTATATACCCTGGAACGCCAATTAGAGCTATTTAAAAAAACACAATCATTCTTTAAAAAGACGGGGTATTTTCCTAAAAAACATGTCTTTGGTGACGGATATTTGGGCCTTCCGGAGCATGCACCTTATGACGGAATTGTAGTTACTGCAGGTGCCCCATTTGTGCCAAAGCCTCTTTTGGAACAGCTTAAGATTGGAGGTCGTTTGGTTATTCCTTTGGGAGACTCTGAGCAGGAAATGACCTTATATACAAGAACCGCCGCTCATAGTTTTGAACGTAAAACCTATGGTTCTTTTAAATTTGTCCCTCTTTTAGAGAAAAAAAATTAAAACTTACTTTTTAGCATTTCATTTCAGGCTTACACCATTACACTTCTTTAAATAGTGTCTACTGTTCTAATAAAAAAAACCAAATACAAATCCCTTGGAATAGGTCTTGTCGTAATAAGACTGTACATAGTCTATTCTTAAGCTGCTCTTTTTATCGAGTCTAATTTTCCCTAATCCAACACCCAATTCCTGGTATGGACTTTTTGAAGAAACGGCTAAGCGTTTGTAACTTACCACAAGCTCCCAATTAAATTCGCTGAGGATAGGTATGTATTTTATGAGTTGACCTTGAAAATTATGCTCCAGATGTAGGGTGGCAAATGAGCTGTCTGTACTGAGCATATAATAGGGGAGTAGATGAAAAACTTCTAAATAGGGTCCTCTCACTACTAGGGTTTCATTGCCATTAAAATGTTTGAAATCTACAAAAGGGATTTCTTTTGTTTTTAGAAAAGTACCCAGCATAACAAAGGACCTAAATTGGCCTAAGTTAGGAATTTGAAGTTGTTGTCTGTGTTGTGCTATAGCTAATGTAGATCTTCCATAATTTTGGGTATTTTCACCCCTATTTTGAAGATTTTGAACGGAGAAAGGCAGCCTTGTTTTAAGTCCTAATAAGCTACTGTGAGAGGAGCTATATTTCTGAGTTGTGCTTTTATTCTCTTTGCTTCTTTTAGCATATTGAAAATAAACATCATGGGTAAACTGAGAATAGGTGAGGAAAGATGTTTGCTCTTTGTTCTTTGGAAATAGAGGATGGTTGGAGGTGTAATTTTTTTTGGAATTATCAAAGAGAACAAAATCACTCCTGTTTTTTAAAGGGCTGTTTCTCTCCAGACCTAGGGTGTTTTTAATTTGAATTTGTCCGTTTTTGGTATTTTTTTTGAAAAAATGGGACCCTTTGAGAAAATCGCTTTGATAGAATTTCGCCACATTATTTTCGTACAAAAGGCTTGCGTATGTGTTGGCTCTTGGAACAATAGCTGGGCTATTGTTAAATTGCTTTATCTCTTGTCCAAAATTAAAAAATAAAGAATGAGAAGTGCTAGCTCGGTACCAAAAGGACATTTGAGGTCTGAGTACCCCCTCTTTAAATCCGTAGTTTATTTTTCCTCTTAAAATCCACTGAGAATTAATTTTATAGTCTGTAATGAGGCTGGTTTCAAAGCCCTGAACCGTATTAAAATTTGTGGTCTGCCACAAAGGGGTAGTAACCAAGTCATTTTGAGCCAATTTGAAGTGTGGTTTTGTCCAAGCTCCTCCAATTACCCATAGATCAGAAGTATTGGTTTGTGTGCTGTCAAAAGCATGAGCAGGGAGTAGGGTACTATATTCTGATTTCCAGTGATAATCTGGAGAAATAATTTCTGGAATTTTTTGTGCTTTAAGTGCTAGAGTACTTAAAAAGCAAACAAAAACTAGGGCAGCTTTAATATGCTTATACATTTAAGCGTTAAAGTTTTTCTTAATTCTTGCTAAGTCTTTTTTGCTGTCCCTTTCTTTTATAGCCTCTCTTTTGTCGTATAGTTTCTTTCCTTTAGCTAAGGCAATGCTCAGTTTTGCAAATCCCTTGTCTGTGATATACATCTGGAGTGGAACAATGGTTAGGCCAGTGTTCTTTACTTCTTTATGGAGTTTTGCTAGCTCTTTTTTCTGTAACAGTAATTTTCTGACTGCTTTTGGTTTGTGGTTGTAGTGGCTCCCGTGGCTATACTCGTCTATCTGCATGTTTACGATAAATAATTCACCACGTTCATTAAATTCACAAAAACTCTCCGTGATTTGAGCTTTTCCCAAACGGATAGATTTAATCTCAGTGCCACCGAGAACAATACCAGCCTGGTATTGTTCAATGAGCTCATATTCAAATCTGGCTCGTTTGTTTCGAATGTTTATCTTCTGTTGCATGGCTGCAAAAATAAGCTTCTTAGAGCTAATCTATGTGGTATTGATTCACCAATTTAAAATCTTCCGAAATATAAAGTACAAATACACTTCCGTTGTCGGAGTCGTCAAGGTCTTCATATCTAGCTTTTTCGAGAAAGGCATTTACAAAAGCTGGGGTGGTATTGCTATGCCCAACAATCAGAATCTGACCCTTTGGGAACTGCTCTAAAAAAGGCTTGGGATCTAAGTTTCTTGGGTCATAGCTCAAAACTTCTAGGTTTTTCTGAGCTGCTGTAGGTGTTGCTGTTTCAATGGTTCTATGGTATGGGGAGCTATAAACAGCTGCCAAGGGGATGTCTTTAAAAAAATGTGCCCATTGCTTTGCTCTATAATGTCCTTGCTCTGTTAGGTGCGGATTGCGCTCATTGGGATTGGACCTGTCTTTTTCTGCATGTCTAATAAAATAAAAAACGGCCGCATTGGATTCTTTGGTTTGGGTTTCTTGGCCAAAAGAATGTAAGGAGAGGCATAAAAATAAAGAGAAAATAAGATAGGTGTATTTGGTGTTCATATTAAAAGTTTTTTACTTGTTTAATTTCTCTAAGGATGAGCTGGTCTAAGTATGTGACGGTATTCATTAAATATTTTTGATCTCCAGTAATGCTAGACATACTTACAGCCCCCAGGAGCATGGTCATGAGTTGTTTTGAAAATTGAGCAGGGAGCACCCTCACGTGAATGATATTTTTTTCAATGCCATCTTTTAAGATTTGAGTGACCATTTTCTCCAATATTTTAATAGTATTTTTAACAGCATATGAAAGTTCTTGGTTATTTTCTGTAGCGTCTACTCCTACATTGAGTATGGGGCACCCTCCTATGGGAGTAGTAAATTGATGGTATGTTTTGTAAAAAGCAGTGAAAGCGGAAAGTTTTTCCAGTGGATGGGTTTTAGCGCTTATTTTAGAGTTTAAAATTCGGACCAGTTTATCGCTGTTATACAGATAGGCTTTTAGAGCCAGGGTCTCTTTGTTTTTAAAGTTTCCATAAAGCGCTCCTTTAGTGAGTCCTGTTGCTTTGGTTATGTCACTAAGACTAGTGGCAGCATAACCATGTCTGTTAAAAAGTGGAGCCACGCACTCTATGATATATAAACTTGTTTTCTCTGCTTTGGTAGGCATTTGGTTTTTTTTACTAATATAAAAAAAAGGCCTCTATTGAGGCCTTTTTAAAGGGATTAAACACCCATGCTATTCTTATTTTAGAAAGGAGGCTATAAAGCCTTCACTTGAGGTGCTCTAAAAACAATTTGTCCTTCAAATGCGTCTATCAAAATCACACTATCTGTTTTGACTTCTCCTCTCAGAATAGATTTAGAGAGTTCGTTAAGCACTTCTTTTTGTATTACTCTCTTCAAAGGTCTGGCGCCAAAAGCAGGGTCATATCCCTTTTGGGTTAGTAATTCTATGGCTTCAGGAGCGGCCTCAATGGTAATCTGTTGTTTATTAAGTTGTTTTTGTAGGCTTTTGAGTTGTATGTGAACTACCTGCTTAATGTCTTCTTCACTCAAGGGACTAAACATAATGATGTCATCTATTCTGTTTAAGAATTCCGGTCTAAGTTGTTTTTTAAGTAGGTCCATCACACCATTTTTGGCTACTTCTGCCGCTTTTTCTATGTTTTTTTCATGAGCATAGGTCTCCAAGATAAATGGGCTTCCCATATTACTTGTCATAATAACAATGGTATTTTTGAAGTCTGTTACACGACCTTTGTTGTCTGTAAGTCTTCCCTCATCTAATAACTGTAATAGGATATTAAAAGTATCTGGATGGGCTTTTTCAATCTCATCTAATAGCACTACAGAATAAGGTTTTCTTCTAATGGCTTCTGTGAGTTGCCCTCCCTCTTCATAACCCACATAGCCCGGAGGTGCTCCTACCAATCTGCTTACAGCGTGTTTTTCTTGGTATTCACTCATGTCTATTCGGGTCATGGCGTTGGGGTCATTGAATAGATAGGAGGCAAGCGCTTTGGCTAACTCTGTTTTTCCAATTCCCGTAGATCCTAGAAATAAGAAGGAACCCAAGGGTTTGTTAGGGTCTTGAAGGCCTGCTTTACTTCTTCTAATGGCATCTGATACTGCAATTATGGCTTCTTCTTGGCCCACTACATTTTTATGAAGCACCTTCTCTAAAGAGAGTAATTTTTCAATGTCAGTTTGTAGCATTTTACTCACTGGAATTCCAGTCCATTTAGCCACTACATCTGCAATGTCCTCACTGGTAACTTCTTCTTTTATGAGGTTTTCTGAGTTTTCTGTTGCTGTTTCGCTTTGAATTTTAGTTAATTGTGCCTCTAATTCCTTCGTTTTTCCATACCTAATCTCTGCAACGGTGGCAAAATCTCCGTTGCGTTCTGCCCGTTCTGCCTCAATTTTTAAGGCTTCTAGATCTGTTTTAATTTTTTGCACCTGATCTACTACGCTTTTTTCAGATTCCCATTTTGAAAATATGGTATTTCTTTTCTCTTTGAGATTCGCCAATTCAATTTCAAGGGTTTTTATAGCCTCTAGATTGTTTTCTCTTTTGATGGCTACATACTCGATTTCCAGTTGCATAATTTTACGATCTAATTGATCTAATTCTTCTGGCTTTGAGTTTATTTCCATTCTGAGTTTGGAAGCGGCCTCGTCCATGAGGTCAATCGCTTTGTCCGGTAAAAACCTATTTGTAATGTATCTCTGAGATAGGGTAACTGCACTAATAATAGCCTCATCTCTTATTTGAACCTTGTGGTGTGCCTCATATTTATCTTTAATGCCTCGCAGTATAGAAATAGCACTTTCTGTACTGGGTTCTGCTACCATCACTTTTTGGAACCTTCTCTCCAAAGCCTTGTCTTTTTCAAAATATTTTTGAAATTCATCAAGGGTAGTGGCACCAATGGCTCTAAGTTCCCCTCTGGCCAGTGCTGGTTTTAAAATATTAGCTGCATCCATGGCTCCTTCGCCGCCTCCTGCACCCACTAAGGTGTGAATTTCGTCTATAAAGAGTAAGACTTCTCCGGCTGCATCTGTCACTTCTTTTATGACGGATTTAAGTCTTTCTTCAAATTCTCCCTTGTACTTAGCTCCAGCAATTAAGGCCCCCATATCTAGGGCATAGAGGGTTTTTCCTTTTAAATTTTCCGGTACATCGCCTTGAACTATTCTATGCGCTAAACCTTCTGCAATGGCGGTTTTACCCACTCCAGGTTCTCCGACCAACATGGGGTTATTTTTTGTTCTCCTGGAAAGGATTTGTAAGACTCTTCTTATTTCCTCGTCCCTGCCAATCACTGGGTCTAATCGCCCTTTGTCTGCTAAATCATTTAAATTTTTCGCGTATTTGTCCAAAGCGTTGTAAGTGGCTTCTGCGTCATTAGATTGTACTGGATTTCCTTTTCTAAGAGCTGTAATGGCTGCCTTCAAATCAGATTCTCTAGCGCCTTGGTCTTCAAGAACCTTGGACACCTCTGACTTAGATTTCAAGACAGCCAACAATATATGTTCAAGGGTTACGTACTGGTCTTTGAGTAACTGCGCCTCTTTTACGGAATTTTGAAAGATTCCATTCATGGATTTTGACCAGGTAACTTCTCCGCCAGACACCTTGGATTTCTTCTCTAAAATGCGACCTATTACTTGATTAAACACGGTTTTGTCTATTTTCATCTGGTTAAATAGATACCCCATTAGGTGGTTTTCTATTTTGAACATCGCTTTAATCAAGTGAGATTCATCTATTTCTGGGTGTGAGTAAGCCAAGGCAATTTGCTGTGCTTCTTGTAAGGCCTCTTGAGCCTTTATGGTAAAGTTGTTAAGTTGCATACATATTCATTTAAGGATTCATATATTTGTAATCAATTTAGTGACCAAAGCTTAATAACAGACAAAATGTCACTTAAAACCACTGATTAGCAGACATTTAGTCAGTTTTATTTATTAGTATGGCTTCATTTTTTTCTAAACTTTTTGGTGAGGGTGCAAACACACCTGCTACAGACCAAGTGACTCAAACCCTAGCCTGGAAAGACTTAGATTCTTCCCAAGGTTTAGAAGCACTCCAGGAGGCCTCTTTTGAAAGGCCGCAGCTTATTTTTAAACACTCTACATCTTGTGGTATTAGTAGTATGGTTCTTAGAAAGTTTAGCCATTCCTGTAAAGACCATCAAGATCAGATCACTTTTCATCTCTTAGATTTACTAAAAAATAGGGCGCTATCTAATGAAATTGCCCAATATTTTGGGGTTGTTCATCAGTCCCCTCAAATGTTAGTTGTTAAGAATGGAAAAGTGACGGTACAGGCTTCCCATTACGACATTCTACAGGCTCAAATATCGGCGCGCTAGCGACAAATAAATTGTTGATTACTCTTTAATAAAAGCCATTAATTTTAATATTGATTGCTATTTAAATCTCCCTTCTATTTGTATTTTTGTAATTCATTTTAAAAATATCTTATGGAAAGGGATGCAGTCATATTTGATTTAATAAAGGACGAAGAAGCCAGACAAAAAGAAGGCATTGAGCTTATTGCCTCTGAAAATTTTACCAGCCCTCAGGTGATGGAGGCAGCTGGTTCTGTTTTGACCAATAAATATGCAGAGGGCTACCCTGGAAAGCGCTACTACGGTGGCTGCGAAGTGGTAGACCAGGTAGAACAAATTGCCATAGATAGGGCTAAAGAGTTGTTTGGTGCGGCCTATGCCAATGTACAGCCTCATTCCGGTTCTCAAGCTAATGCCTCTGTTTTTCACGCCTGTCTTAAACCAGGAGATACCATCTTAGGATTTGATCTTTCCCACGGTGGGCATTTAACGCATGGTTCTCCAGTGAATTTTTCAGGCCGTCTGTACAACCCTAAATTTTATGGGGTAGAGCAAGAGACGGGATTGCTAAACTACGACACCATTGAGGAGATTGCCTTAAAGGAGCAACCCAAGCTAATCATAGCAGGTGCTTCTGCCTACTCAAGAGATATTGATTTTAAAAGGTTTAGAGCCATCGCAGACCAGGTAGGTGCACTTTTATTAGCAGACATTTCACACCCATCTGGGCTTATTGCTAAAGGTATTTTAAATGACCCTATTCCTCATTGCCATATTGTTACCACCACGACGCACAAAACCCTAAGAGGCCCTAGAGGTGGCCTAATACTTATGGGGGAAGACTTTGATAATCCATTTGGAATTACTTTAAAAGACGGTAGTCTAAGAAAAATGTCGGCTCTTTTAGATTTAGCTGTATTTCCCGGTAATCAAGGAGGCCCTTTGGAGCACATTATAGCAGCTAAGGCTATTGCCTTTGGAGAAGCTTTAACAGATGAGTTTTTGCATTATATGTTACAGGTTAAAAAAAATGCGGCGGCTATGGCGGCTGCCTTCATGGCTAAGGATTACCATATTATATCTGGTGGTACAGACAACCACATGATGCTTATAGATCTTAGAAACAAAGGAATTACAGGTAAATTAGCAGAATTTGCCTTGGTACAGGCAGACATTACAGCCAATAAGAATATGGTCCCTTTTGACGACAAATCTCCATTTGTAACCTCTGGAATTCGTTTTGGAACGGCAGCGATTACCACCAGGGGTTTGAAGGAATCGGATATGGAAACTATTGTAGATTTGGTAGACAAAGTTCTCACTAACCCTGAAGACCAGGAAGTACTTTTTTCTGTTAAAAACCAGGTAAATGCCCTAATGTCTCATAGGCCTTTGTTTAACGCCTAAAAATTAAATTTACTAGCAAAGGGGCTGTGCTTACGCACGGCCCCTTTTGCATTCATAAACCCAACCAACCAAAGGCTTACTAACTAACATTTAAATCCAAGCTATCTAAAATTTCTAGGCTTCTATCTTCTAAGCTATATACAATGAGTTCAGATTCATTAGGATAATGAAGCCCCCACTTTTTAAAGCAGCTATTCTCCAATTTTTCTCCATCCATTTGTAATGGAATATAAATTACCTCTGGCACCATGTCTTCGTACTTGGAGATGTGTGGTAAATGCTGAAAAAGATTAGAGAGAATATCTTCAATTAAATATACTACGTTATTTTTTTGTTCTTTTAGTAGGACCACATGGCAATCATTAAAGTGCAAATTGAGCTCAGAGACATCTTCGTATGGAATATCTCCCAATATGAGTTTTAAGATTTCTTCTACGTTTGTATAGTCTCCCTCAACCAAAGGAATCTTTTCGAATAAATTAAACTTCAGAGCATTAGAAAAAACAAAGGGACATTTAATGTTTATCACCCATTTTTTGCTATCTGTTTTTATTAGATCTACAGTAGAAACTATGGAATGCTGGGTTATCAGAGACCTTCCAGACTCTAAATTATTAATATGACCCATTTGATCTTTCATAGCACATAACTTTACTACAAAGATAGGATGGAGGAATGCGAATAGAGTAGAGATAAACCTTGGAAAAACTAAGGTTTAATAGGTTAGATTAAATAAAGCCCCTTTTTTTGGCTTCGTGTAAAAGAGCTTGGTCATTTTGTTTGTCAATTTCAAATAAGACTTTAATGTGTCTCTTTCTGTTTTCAATGCCCGCTAAGGAAAGAGGGACCACCTGTGTCATGTCTTTTGTTTTAACCCCAAGAGATAAATGATGTAGTATCTGTTTGTCTATCTGATCTAAGGGCAGGTCATTGGCCAGTCTTTTTCTAATGGCTGCCAAGGTTCCTTTGGAGTAATAGGGGGGATTTGTCATCACCGTAGAAACCATAGCAGAGAGGGTATGTTGGTCAATGTCTGATTTTACCAAATATCCTTCCGGGTCTACACTACTTAAAATGCTATTCACTCTATACCCATCGGAAAAGCTGGACATAAAAACAATCTTGCTCTCAGGAGAAACTTTCCTTGCATACAAACCCAGATCTTCTCCATTTTTAGCCCCTGGCTCATCATAGGTAGCAAGCATGACGTCTAAAAATAAAATATCGTAGGGAAAGCCTTTTTTGCTATTATCTATTTTCTCCTTCCCCTCTTGGTAACTTTTAGCAGTTTCTAATTGAATGTTGTAATCCTCAAAATATATTCTTTCAAGAATATACTTATAACCCATCATACTCATTTCATGGTCATCTACCGTTAAGATTCTGAGGATTTTCATATTTTTTTATTTAAAGTTATAAATAAAGAACTTGTAATAAAACTAGATAATACGTATTACACAAAAAAGGATGAAGTACCAATTATTTTTTTTCCAATCGCACCTCAAACATTTTGTTCCATTTTTTACCCGTTACAAAAAAAGTTTTTCGGTCAGGGTGGTAGGCAATTCCGTTGAGTACATCTAGTTCTGGATGGGGATTTACTAATTCTTTTAAGCCAGAAAAATTCACGACACCTTCAATAGCACCAGAAGTAGCATTTATAATCATCACGCTTTCTTTTAAATAGACATTTGCATAAATCTTGCCGTTTACATACTCCAATTCATTGGTGTTTTTAAAAAAACCTTTATGGGTAGCCAGCTCAATATGGTCTATTTCTTTTAAATTTTCAGGGTCTAAACGCCAAATTTTTTGGCTTCCGTCACTTTTAAATAGGCTTAGTCCGTCGTTACAAAGGCCCCAACCTTCTTTACTTTGGCCATAACTAAATTGACCTTTTTCTTCAAAGCTCTCCAGATCGTAAATATAGCCCTTGCCACTTTGCCAAGAAAGGAGGTATATCTGATTATTCAATATGCTAATGCCCTCTCCAAAAACAGCCGCGGGTAGGTCTATTTTTTTGAACACTTCTCCTGTTTTGTAATTGACTTTTCTCAAACTGGAATATCCTCTAAGACCCGTGCTCTCATAGAGCGTGTCTCTATAAAACTCTAAGCCTTGGGTATACGCCTTTTCGTCATGAGGGAAAGTATTGATAATCTTATAGGTATATAGACTGGGTGCTTCTTTGGCAAAAACCCTTATTTTCTCACTTATTTTATAAGAGTTTTCTCCATATGTGATGGCCACTTCCAGGGTCTTATTTCCCAAAGAATTAAGATCTAGGTAGAGGCTGTCATTCGAGCTTTTTATAATTTTTCCGTCCACACTAAACACGGCTTTACTTATAGGTTGCTGTGTTTTATTTTGGAGAACATAAGCAATTGGAGTCCCGTTTTTCACTCCATTTTTCACTCCTGATAGCTTCAAAGTAAAAGGTGTGATGTGGTTGTTTTTACCACCACACGAGACACAGATTAGAGTTAATAAACTGATAGATAATAATTTATATAATTTCATAAAGGACGTCTAATTTTTTACAAGTTATCTATTAAAATTTAGATGGTAAAATCATCCACAAAAAATTCGGAAAGCTTTAAGGTTTCCTTATATTTGCACGGGCAAGTCCTATACGACCAGCTCCTGCAGAATCCCCCAGGGTGGGAACACAGCAAGGGTATGCGGTTGTAGCGGTGCGATGTAGGTAGCTTGCCCTTTTTTTTGTTTCTTTACCAATATGAAACCCCTTCCCATAGTTCTAATCACAGGTGCCTCTTCCGGAATTGGAAAATCTATAGGTACGTATCTCACTCAAAAAGGCTGTAAGGTTTACGGAACAGCCAGAGATCCAAAAAAATATCCAGACTTCAAAACATTTGAGTTACTTCCATTAGAGGTCACCAATGAACAAACTATAACAGATGCGGTGGCTCATATTATTAAAATTTCTGGCCGCATAGATGTTTTAATTAACAATGCTGGAGTTGGTATTACCGGCCCACTGGAAGAAACTCCTTTATCTGCTATAGACCACTGTATGGATGTGAACTTTAAAGGCCCTATGAGACTCATCCGAGAAGTAATTCCCCATATGCGCTCCCAGCAGTCAGGACTCATTATAAATGTCACTTCCATAGCAGCTTATATGGGCCTGCCATTTAGAGGAATTTATTCTGCTTCAAAATCTGCTCTCTCTATGATCACCGAGACCTACCGGATGGAATTTAAAAAGTTTGGAATAGAATGCTGCAGTTTGGCTCCTGGAGATTTCGCTACTAATATTGCGCAGGGTCGTTTTCATGTACCCGCCTCAAGTACCTCCGAGTATTTTCCGGAATATAGCCAAAATTTAGAGCAGATGAATGCTCATGTAAGTGGGGGAGAGGACCCAATACATTTGGCTAAAAAAGTCTATCGTATAATGAACACCAAGCATCCAAGGGTACACTATGTGGTGGGTAGTCCACTACAACGTTTTTCTTTGGTTTTAAAAAAAGTGCTCCCAAGTAAATGGTATGAGCGCATGCTTTCCAATCATTATAATTTGTAAATTTAACTAGATTATTATGGCCTTACGGCCTATGACTTATAAACATTAACCTCAAAAAATCACGTATGAAATTTTTCATTGACACCGCCAACTTAGATCAAATCAAGGAAGCCCAAGACCTTGGTATATTAGATGGGGTTACTACTAATCCATCTTTAATGGCCAAAGAGGGTATTACAGGTCCCGAAAATATTTTAAAGCACTACTTAGCCATCTGCGATATTGTGACTGGCGATGTCTCTGCTGAGGTAATTTCAACAGACTTTGAGGGAATGGTAAAAGAAGGAGAGGCCTTAGCAGCATTACACCCACAGATTGTTGTTAAAGTACCTATGATCAAAGAAGGAGTAAAAGCTATTAAATACTTTTCAGATCAAGGAATTAGAACTAATTGCACCCTGGTTTTTTCGGTAGGTCAGGCTTTATTAGCAGCTAAAGCAGGTGCTACTTATGTGTCTCCCTTTATAGGAAGGTTAGATGATATTTCTACAGATGGTTTAAACCTTATTGCAGAAATCAGACAGGTATATGACAATTATGCGTATCCAACACAAATATTAGCAGCCTCGGTTCGCCATACCATGCATGTGATTGACTGTGCTAAAATTGGAGCAGATGTCATGACAGGCCCGCTTTCTTCCATTGAAGGCCTCCTTAAGCATCCTCTAACAGACATAGGCTTAGCCAAATTTTTAGAAGATTACCAGAAAGGAAATTAAAAGTTGTTATTTTAATCTCAAACTGTATAAGTCTGCGAAACCATTAATAATGAACCCTTTATGGGTAACAATACTTTTATTAAGGTGGTCAATTACAAGGGTGTTTTTTAGTTCCTCAAAATTCTCAGATCTAAATTGATTTTTGGGATTGAGTCCTTTTTCTCTAATTATTTTGAGCCACTCATTGTATTCTGTATTTCTGTTAATACCTATAAAACTGTAGTTTGGGTATTGTTTTTCAAGCTGAGATATTTGAGCTAATGTTCTGTTTAAATGTTTTTGATAACGCCCACTCCAAAAGTAGAAAACAGCACTTTTCTCCAATGCAATTTCATTTAAGTGTACCCCCATGCCGTTGGTGTTAAGTAATTCTATACGAGGCAATTTTTTCTGGGGTTGTAGTTCTTGGATGTCTTTGTGAAGTTTCGTGATTTCACCCATATGCCTATTATTAGGACTGTAGGTATAAAAAGTATTCATAAACAGATTGGTGTTCTCTGGACTGTCTTTAACTTTTAAGAGATAGTGCATGACAATATTTCTGTATAAGTTATCCTTGAGTTTTTTTTCTTGCACCAAGGCTTCTGTAAGTTTTAATTTGTGTTCGTTAAAGTGAACAGCAGAAGAGGTATTTATCAGGTCTTTACAATTTTTTTCACATTCCATATAAGCCAGATTGCCTAAATGATATTTCATAAAATTATAATAGGGTCTAAAGTATATGAGATCTCTGTTGTTTAAACTGAGTTCTTTTCTGTAGTCATAGAAATTATTTGGAAGCTTGTGGAGCCTATTCTCATGGGTTGTCGCCCTGTGATAAAATGGATATTTTTCTTTGTAAATAAAAGCGTTGTAATCTATGGTAGCTTTTAAAAGCGCAGTGGCCCGATCAGATAGAGATACTTCTTCAAGCAACTCTTCTAGTAATCTTATTTTTTCTTTTCTAAGTTGTTCAATTTTTTTATTAAATACTTTGGGTTCCAAAGTAAAGTATTGTTCTACAATAGATTCATCTTCTTCATTGGCTAAGAACAACTCAACTATAAAGTTGTTAATTTCTGCTCCTTTTCCAGAAAAGACAATAGATTCGTCAAATTCAATGGTATTTAGCCTGAGGTTTAAACTATCTCCCTTTTCCAAATAGACATAGTGAAATTGAGGACTGTGATCAAAGTGATATAGACCTTCAGATGCATTGTTGAATCTGATGTTAAATCTATTTCTAGCATCTAATTTAGCAGAATCTATTACCTGGTCGTCTTTGTATAATACGACATATTCTGTGGTGGGATTTACAATCTCTCCAGCAAAATAAACGGAAGATACTTGTTTGTCTACCACACCACAACTCATTAGGAGTGTAAAAAAGAATATAAAAAGTAATTTTTTCATAGAAATATAGCAATGACAAAGGTAAGATACCCCTAGAGCTCAATTTGTTAATGACTCGTTAAAAAACAACAAGCTTTGCAAGGTCATTTGATTGAATTTCAGGAATTATAACTCCTTTAGATTAATTGCTAAATACATGGATTCTCTGTGATTAATAGTTACTTTTGCAAAAAATATTTTTATGTTATCTGTTTCTAATTTATCTATTCAATTTGGAAAAAGAGTGCTTTTTGACGAAGTAAACGTTAGTTTCACTCAGGGGAATTGTTATGGAATTATTGGCGCCAATGGTGCCGGAAAATCAACTTTTTTAAAGGCACTTTCAAAACAATTAGATCCTACTTCTGGTCATGTTCACTTAGAGCCAGGTAAAAGAATGTCTATTTTGGAGCAGAACCATAATGCATATGACAATAACACGGTATTAGAAACTGTAGTAAAAGGGAATAAACCCCTTTTTGAAATAAAAACGGAAATAGATGCCCTGTATGCAGATTACGATGACAAGTACGCAGACAGAATAGGAGAACTTCAAGTTCAATTCGAAGAAATGAACGGTTGGAATGCAGACAGTGACGCTGCAGCTATGCTATCTAACTTAGGTATTAATGAAAGTTTTCATTATACGCTTATGTCAGATTTAGATCCTAAATTAAAAGTAAGGGTGTTGCTAGCTCAAGCCCTATTTGGAACTCCAGATGTGCTCATAATGGATGAGCCAACCAATGACTTAGATTATGAAACGATCTCTTGGTTAGAAACTTTTTTAGCAGATTACGAAAACACGGTCATTGTTGTGTCTCACGATAGGCACTTTTTAGATGCAGTTTGTACCCATATTGCAGATATAGATTTTGGAAAAATGAATCTCTATTCTGGCAATTATACTTTTTGGTATGAGAGTAGCCAACTTGCACTCAGACAGCGTGCACAACAAAACAAAAAGGCAGAGGAGAAAGCTAAAGAACTTCAAGAATTTATTATGAGGTTTAGTGCCAATGTGGCCAAGAGCAAACAAGCCACCTCTAGAAAGAAGATGTTATCTAAATTAAAAGTAGACGACATTAAACCTTCTAGCAGGAGGTACCCAGCCATCATATTTGAAAGAGAGCGCGAGGCTGGCGATCAAATATTAAATGTACAGGGATTAAGCGCTACTTCAGAAGATGGAGATTTATTATTTGAAGGAGTAGATCTCAATTTAGCCAAAGGAGATAAAGTGGCATTATTTTCAAAGGATGCCAGAGCTACCACTGCTTTTTATGAAATTATAAATGGAAATAAGAAGGCTTCATCTGGTACCTTTCAATGGGGTGTAACTACCACTCAGTCTTATTTACCCGCAGATAATTCTGCTTTCTTTAATACGGAAAACAGTTTGGTAGATTGGCTTAGACAATGGGCGAAAACCGAAGAGGAGCGGGAAGAGGTTCACATTCGAGGATTCTTAGGTAAGATGTTGTTTAGTGGGGAAGAGGCCTTAAAAAAAGCTTCTGTATTATCTGGAGGAGAAAAAGTGAGATGCATGCTTAGTAGGATGATGATGCTCAGAGCCAATGTAGTTCAGTTAGATGAACCTACCAATCACTTAGATTTAGAAAGTATTACCGCCTTTAATAATTCATTAAAAACATTTAAAGGCACGGTATTGTTCACCACTCATGATCATGAATTTGCGCAAACCCTTGCCAATAGGGTAGTGGAATTAACCCCAAAGGGGGTTATTGATAGGTACCTTAGTTTTGACGACTATATGTCAGATAAGAGTATAAAAGCACAGCGAGAAAAAATGTATCAGTAATTAAAAAGCCACTTCTAAAAAAGTGGCTTTTTAATTTAACAAACTATTTAGTTTACCTCAATGAGGCGTTTAGGTCTTTTTCAAATGCCCCTTGAAGTTTGTTCATGATTTTATCGATTTGTTTTTCTTCTAAAGTAGCTTTGGGGTCCTGAAGTACAAAACTAACCCCATAGGATTTTTTTCCTTCGGGAAGATTGTTACCCAGGTACACATCAAAAAGATCTACCTGTTTAAGGTATTTTCTCTCTGTGTTTTTAGCTGTTTGTTTCACTTGCTCAAAAGAGATATTAGTATCTAATAAGAGCGCAAAATCTCTGTAAACCTCTGGGAACTTTGGAATCTCAGTAAACTTGACTGAGCTTGTTGGAATACTTTTTAAAATCTCATCCCAGTTAAAGTCTGCAAAAAGAACTTCTTGTTTTATATCCATTTTTTTTGCTAAGCTAGATTGCACCACTCCAAAGCGAACTAATTCTGATTTTCTATTCAGATAGATAATGCCTTCAGAAAATAAGTTGCTGTCTGTGGATGACGTTTTCCAATTTTGAATTCCCAGTTTTTGTAAGCAATTGTCTACAATAGATTTTAAGAAAAAGAAATCCGATTTTTTTGCTGTTCTATACCAACTTTCTTTATGATTTTTTCCAGTGATTAGAAGAGTTAAATGTTTGGATTCATACCTTTCACTCTCATTTTGATGATATGTTTTTCCAAATTCAAATAACCTTAAATCTGTAGCTTTCCTGTTAATATTATATGAAGCAGCTTCTAAAGCAGTAAATAGCATAGAAGTTTTTAGGACTCCTAAGTCTCCACTGAGAGGATTTAGAATACGTACTGGATGTTTTAAGCTAGGATCCTTTGTAAATTCTAAATATTTTTCTGTACTTAAGCTGTTGGTTAAAATTTCATTAAAACCTTGGGCTGCTAAAAAATCTCCAATATTATTTTGGATAATATGATCTGCATTTTTCTCATTTTTAGCTATAGAAGCGTTTATTTTTTTTGAAAAATGAATGTTGTTATATCCATAGACTCTAAGGATTTCTTCTATTACGTCTACCTCTCTTTGAACATCTACCCTGTAAAATGGAATAGTTAATCCCAATCCAGCTTCCGTAACATTATTGACCTTGATCTCCAAAGAGCTCAAAATACTTTTAATAGTGTCTGTAGGTATTTCTTCTCCAATGAGAGAATTTATTCTGTTAAAGCTTAAGAAAACTTGGTAATCCGTTTCCTTTTTTGGATAAACATCAGAAATATCTGAGCTAATTTTACCTCCAGCTATCTCTTTTATCAATAATGCAGCCCTTTTAAGTGCGTACTCTACTAAGTTAATATCTATACCTCTCTCAAACCTAAAGGAGGCGTCCGTGCTGAGTCCATGCCTTTTTGCAGATTTTCTAATACTTACAGGATTGAAATAAGCAGCTTCTAAAAAGATATTTTTAGTATCCTTATGTACCCCAGAGTTAAGTCCCCCAAATATACCAGCCATACAAAGTGGTTTTTCTTGGTCGCAAATCATGAGGTCTTCCTTAGATAAACTTCTTTCTACTCCATCTAAGGTGGTAAATTTTGTTCCTTCTGGGAGTGTCTTGACTATAATCTTTCTGCCTTTAATGCTATCTAAATCAAATGCATGTAGGGGTTGCCCTAATTCATGAAGCACATAATTGGTGGCATCGACAACATTATTTACAGGATTAAGACCTATGGCCTTGAGCCTATTTTTAATCCAATTCGGACTATCTTTTACTTCAATATCACTTATACTTAGCCCAGCATATCTTGGAGCCAAATTTAAATCTACTACTTCTGTCTGTACAGAAGCCAGTCTGTTGTCTACTGAGAATCCCATCACTGAAGGTGAAATGAGTTCTTTATGAATTCCTTTGTGTAATAGACCTGCCCTAAGATCTCTAGCCACTCCAAAATGACTCATGGCGTCTGCCCTGTTTGGAGTGAGCCCAATTTCTATCACCTCATCTTTTACAACGTTAAACACAGTGCTACAGGCAGTTCCAACGAGAAGATCGTCATCTAGGACCATAATCCCGTCATGATCAGAGCCCAACCCAAGTTCATCTTCTGCACACAACATGCCATGGCTTTCCTCTCCTCTTATTTTTCCTTTTTTAATCACCCATGCTTCCCCCTCAGGCGTGTACAGGGTAGTACCTATAGTGGCCACGGCTACCTTTTGTCCTTTAGCTACATTAGGAGCGCCACAAACAATCTGAAGGGGTTCTTCTGCTCCAACATGAACTGTAGTGAGTTGTAGTTTATCTGCATTTGGGTGTTTTTCACAAGTCAGAACCTGCCCCACAATTACTCCTAGTAGCCCTCCTTTTACAGACTCAAAGGGAATAACACCTTCTACCTCCAATCCTAAATCTGTTAATAGTTGGGAAGTTTTGTCAATGTTCCAATCCGTTGCAATAAATTCTTTAAGCCAGTTGTATGATATTTTCATAGTATTCTTGTGAACTTGCAAATATAAACATTGAAAACAATTGGTTTCCCATGTTCATGTATAAAAAAGTAAGATTATATAATGGTAGATTTGCCTAAATCAATGTTTTCATCATTGAGTTCTCCAATGTCATCTGCATCTATGATAGCTGCGGCAATATAGTCTCCCAACTGATCGCAGCTTATCTCTATTGGAAGCTGCTGTTTAAAGCTAAACATACCTCTTTTAGCTGCACTATTAATAGCTATTTGAATGGCAGAAGCCTCTTCTTGAAGACCAAATCTAGACAACATAAGTGCCACACCATAAATCAATGAGATTGGATTTGGATCTGAAGATAAAGAACGGCAATTTATGAGGCTCAAAGGTTCAAAAAGGTTTATTCCCATTCCAGTGTGAGCCAGAGGTAATACAAAACTCATATCACAATTTGCTTTGGATTGAAACTGAAGTATGGGTCCCATAATTTCGTCTGCAAAGACACAATCTAAGTCTTCGGGCTTACACTTTAGGGTATTCATGATTTCTTCCATACCCATCTCTGAGACTTTTACTGAGGGATAACTATGTGAAACCTCATCTAAAGTTTTTTTCCAAAGGCTTGCTTTTAAAGGACCATTAGGGGTTACTACAATGAGATTTTTGTTTCTATTTTTAGCTGTTTTAAATGCGAGATGAAATAGTATATGTACTCCTTGAATATTAGGTGTGTAGACGTCTGTTGTTGTTGCTAAGGGTTCCGATAAACTTGCGTATTGCCCAGATTTTGAGGCTGTAAAAATGACAAAATCTGGGGTATTATGATCCTGAGCGTCCTTATATAGCGTCTGAGGGAATGCCAAAAAAGGGGCCACTGTAGCATCACAATCCAGTATTTGTGTTAGTGAGACTGATTTGAGTTTATTATTTTGATAGTAATTTTTTTGGGTAATAGGGAAGCTACTGAGAATGGCGTCAGATTTCTTACAGTTTTTAATTACCTCATCCGTAAGCCAATAATTATCTTCTCTTTCTAAACTTTTAAGATAAGTGGTTGTAAAGTGGTGGTTGTAGTTTTCCTCAATCGCTCTAATGCACTTCACCCCCTGATTCATTATTAAATCACCAAATTCTGAATGCGGAAGTAAAGCGATTTTTAAATTCACAAAAAAAAATATTAAAGATGTTAAAAGCTAAAACCAGACTGTTTGATAATATCATGAATACCCTCATCTTCCACAGTCTTGTGATTGTCTGCATAGCTTAAAAATAGATCATAAACAATGTCTAACTGTGTTTTTGTAAGGTCATAGCCCACATTTTTAGCGCGGTAAGCCAAAGCTGCCCTACCACTTCTAGCGGTTAGCACAATAGAAGACTCGGTAACTCCAACTGCTGCGGGATCTATAATTTCATAGGTTTCCCTATTTTTTATTACTCCATCTTGGTGAATACCAGAACTGTGAGCAAAAGCATTAGCACCTACTATAGCTTTGTTTGGTTGTACCATCATTCCCATATTTCTGGACACCATTAAGCTTGTATCATTGAGAAGTTTAGTGTTTATGTTTGTGTCCAGATTTAAATAGGGGTGCTGTTTCATAATCATAACCACCTCCTCCAAAGCAGTGTTACCAGCTCTTTCACCTATGCCGTTTATGGTACATTCTATTTGTCTTGCCCCATTTTGAACTCCAGCTATTGCGTTGGCAGTGGCCAGTCCTAAGTCGTTGTGACAATGGCAAGAGAGTGTAACTTTGTGTATGCCACTCACATTTTCTTTGAGATATTTTATTTTTGCACCGTATTCTTCAGGTAAACAATATCCGGTAGTGTCTGGAATATTCAACACAGTAGCTCCAGCCTTAACAACAGCCTCACAGACTCGTGCTAAAAATTCATTATCTGTTCTACCTGCGTCCTCGGCATAAAATTCTATATCATCTACAAAAGTTTTTGCATAGGAAACAGCTTTAACAGCTCTTTCAATAATAGCCTCTTTATTGGAATTAAATTTGTATTTTATGTGGGAGTCAGAGGTGCCAATACCAGTGTGAATTCTTGGTTTAATAGCGTGTTTTAATGCCTCCGCCGCTACCTCAATATCTTTTTCAACAGCTCTAGTTAGACCACATACAGAAGCGTTTTTAACCAACTTAGAAATTAACTGTACAGAATTAAAATCGCCGGGAGAAGACACCGGAAAACCTGCTTCAATGATATCTACACCAAGTTCATCCAATCTTGCAGCTATTTCAAGTTTTTGAGGCGTGTCTAATTTACAACCCGGAACCTGCTCTCCATCTCTAAGTGTGGTGTCAAAAATAAATACCTTGTCTTTACTCATTATATTTCCGTAATTTGATCTAACTAACGAATATAACAATTGCATTTGAGTATACCCAAAAATAGTAGTTTGATTTACAATATACAGGTCTATGACTCCCTACTTAAATACCTTGTTTTTAGTTATATAGCGCACAAATAATACGATGACAAATCTACATAAAGATCCTTTGTTTATACTGGTAAAATCGCTTTCGAAATCAGAAAAGCGACAGTTCAAGTTGTACGTTGGCAGATTGGGGGTCAATTCAGATGCCAAATTTCTTGCCTTATTTAACCTCCTTGACAAGTCTAAGGTATATGATGAGAAACAGATTTTAGACCATAAAATTGTTACAAAATCTCAACTCTCTAATTTAAAAGCTCATTTATACAAACAAATTTTAATCTCTTTGAGGTTAAATCCGGTGAATCAAAATATTAGAGTTCAGCTGAGAGAACAATTAGATTTTGCAACCATACTTTACCAAAAAGGCTTGTACAAGCAAAGTCTCAAAATTTTAGATAAGGCCAAGTCTTTAGCCATAGAGCAGCAAGAGAAAAATATTGCATTTGAAATTGTAGAGTTAGAAAAGGTCATAGAAACACAGTATATCACCAGAAGCATTCCAGACAGAGCAGACGAGCTGGCCTCCCAGGCTATGGATTTATCCTCTCAGAACCTCCTGGCAAGCAAACTCTCCAATTTATCTCTACAACTATATGGGATGATGCTTAAAGTAGGTTATGTTCGTTCTGACAAGGATCTAGATCAGGTAAAAAAATACTTTGAAAATAATCTTCCTGATGTAGAGCTTCATCAATTGGGATTTAAAGAAAAACTTTGGCTTTACAAGGCCCACCTTTGGTATAGTTTTCTCATTCAAGATTTTTTATCATGCTACAAGTACGCCTCTAAATGGGTCCAGCTTTTTATAGATCAGAAAGAGATGGTGCAAATGCACCCAGTATTTTATATAAAGGGAAATAACTACCTTTTAGAGTCCTTGTTTTATGTTAAATACGGTACCCAATTTAAGGAGACCCTAGAGCATATGGAAGCCGTCATGAATAGTGATTTCTTCCCAAAGAATGACAATATTTCCTCATTATCCTTTCTCTATTTAAACTCCAATAAACTCAATCTACATTTTTTGGAAGGTACCTTTAAGCAAGGACTCTACCTTGTTAATGCTATTAATTACGGCATAGATAAGCATCAGGATAGATTAGATCAGCACCACATTATGCTTTTGTATTACAAAATTGCTTGTTTGTATTTTGGAGTGGGTGACCATAAAAACTGCATTGTATATCTCAAGAAAATAATCTTTAACAAGCAACTCAAAATGCGTGAAGACCTTATGTGCTTTGCACGGGTCTTAAGTTTGGTAGCACATTATGAGTCTGGCATGGATTATCATTTGGAAGTACAACTCAAAAGCACCTATAAGTTCTTGCTTAAAATGAATGACTTACACGCGGTTCAAAAAGAGATGATTGTCTTCCTAAGAAGCCTGGCTCAGATATATCCTGCAGACTTGCCAGAAGCATTCAGAACACTGTATGTGAAGCTCAAAGTATATGAAAATCATCCCTATGAAAAGAGAGCTTTTTTGTACCTAGATATTTTATCTTGGCTGGAAAGCCATTTGTCCAACAGACCCGTTGCAGAAATCATCAGGGAAAAGGCCCTAGAGCAGCTTCGTTAATTTATTTTTAAATTCATTAAATTGGCGCTCCAAGCTTACTTTACCTTTGCTAATTAAAAGAGTATTTACATGATTTGTGCTCCGTCCATTTCAACCTTACAAGCCAACTTCAATTTCGCTGCTTTAAAGAGTAACTACATAATTTTTGATCCCTCCGTTGTAACCCTAAAGTTACCTACCCCTTTGCTACATTAAAGAGAACCTACATGATTTTTGCTCCGTTCGCTGCGGCTCTCCATAACGCACAGTCTCTTGGAGGTGGTGCCACAATATCTATATGTGTTTTTTTAACTGGATGAATAAAGGATAAGCGACGGGCGTGAAGGTGAATACTGCCATTAGAGTTAGAACGATCTGCACCGTATTTTAAGTCTCCTTTTATATGACAATTTACAGCGGCTAATTGAGCTCTTATTTGGTGGTGCCTACCAGTTAAAAGATTTATTTCCAGTAGGTTGTAACGGTCTAGTTCTTTTAGTATTTTAAATTCTAAACTGGATAATTTAGACTCAGGAACCTCCTTAAGGTGGGCATAAGACTTGTTTTGTTTGGGATTCCTACGGAGCCAATGTACCAAAGTGCCTGAAGCTGCCAAGCTGTTCTTTTGAACTATGGCCCAGTAAATTTTGCGAGCGTCTTTTTGAGCAAAAAGAGCATTCATTCTTGGTAATACCTTGGAAGTTTTGGCAAAAATGACAATGCCAGAAGTTGGTCTGTCTAATCGGTGCGGTACACCAAGATACACATTGCCAGGTTTTTGGTCTCGATTTTTGATAAAAGATTTGAGTTGTTCGCTTAGAGGGATATCGCCAGTTTTGTCTCCTTGTACCAGAGTACCTGGAGCCTTATTAATAGCTATAAGGTGGTTGTCTTCATATAAAATATCCAATGTTTCCAAAGAAGAAAAAATTAGTATTGTTCCTGGGCGTTTGGAAAGTCTTTTTCTTTCACATCAGAAACGTACTGTCCAATAGCTTTGGTCATGTCTTCGTATAAATTCATATACCTTCTTAAAAATCTTGGAGAGAATTCTTTAGTCATTCCAAGTAAATCGTGAATGACAAGTACCTGACCGTCTACACCAGCTCCTGCACCAATCCCTATTACGGGAATGCTCAATTGCGCAGCTACTTTTGCAGCCAGTTTAGCAGGTATTTTTTCTAAAACTAAAGCAAAACATCCTAGAGATTCTAAAAGCAACGCGTCTTCTATGAGTTTTTTAGCTTCTGCTTCCTCCTTAGCTCTAACCGAATAGGTTCCAAATTTATAAATGGATTGAGGGGTTAAACCCAGATGTCCCATCACAGGAATACCCGCGTTTAAGATTCTTTTTACAGATTCTTTAATTTCTTCACCACCTTCTAATTTTACGGCATGGCCGCCGCTTTCTTTCATAATTCTAATGGCAGATCTCAAGGCTTCTTTTGGGTCACTTTGGTAGCTTCCAAAGGGAATGTCTACCACTACCAAGGCCCTTTTTATGGCTCTAATGACAGAAGAAGCATGGTAAATCATTTGATCTAAGGTAATGGGCAGTGTAGTTTCATGACCGGCCATGACATTACTTGCAGAGTCTCCAACTAATATGACATCAACACCAGCCTGATCTACAATATGAGCCATGGTGAAGTCGTAGGCCGTTAGCATTGAGATTTTTTCTCCATGAGATTTCATCTCAGTAAGAGATTGAACAGTCACTTTTTTGTATTCTTTTTTTGCTACGGACATACTTAAATTAATTGTATCTGAAATAAATGGAAAATTGGTAGGGTAAAAATAAGGGTTTTGTGTGAAAAACTGCCGTAAATTAAAGAGTCCTTGGGATAAATATGCTTATTTTTAAGAATAATAAACCTTATTATTTATGAAAAGAATAATTTTCGCCCTTATGTGGGTGTGTTTTTATCCGCTTTCTCAAGCTCAAGTTTCTCAAAACACCCAAGCTACACCTGACCATACCACAGCACAAAATATGGAAGACCCTACACAAACCATTAAAGATTTTTTTGAGGCTTTTCACGCTCAGGACACCACTGCCATGAGAGCGTTAACTTCTTCTTCCATATTGCAGCAAACTATAATTCCAGCTTCCGACGACAAAGATGAACAAGTTGTTGTGGTTTCATTTGATCAATTTTTAGAACGAATAGCGACAATGAGTCCGGGAAGTTTTAAAGAAGAGATACTATCTTATAATTACAGAAGCGCAACTGGGATGGTTCATTCCTTTACGCCTTATCGTTTTTTCTTCCAGGGAGAACTAAGTCATTCTGGTGTTAATTCCTTCTTGTTGGTTCGGGTAAATGGGGCTTGGAAAATAGCACACATTATAGATACTCGGATTAAATAAACCATTAAAAACAGTTAACAATCACTGAGAAAAACACCAACAGCCAAGCCACCAATAGAAGTTTCTTTGTATTTGCTACTCATGTCTTTGGCCGTCTCCCACATAGTCTGAACTACTTTGTCTAGTGAAATTTTAGCATTTTCAGGTACGGAATTTAGCGCTAATTCCGCTGCATTAATGGCCTTTATGGCTCCCATGGAGTTTCTTTCAATACAAGGGATTTGAACCAAACCTCCAATAGGGTCGCAGGTCATACCCAGATGGTGTTCCATGGCAATTTCAGCAGCCATGAGTACCTGAGCAGGGTTTCCTCCTAATAGCTCCGTAAGTGCTGCAGCTGCCATAGCTGCAGAAACTCCGATTTCTGCTTGGCAGCCTCCCATGGCAGCAGAAATAGTGGCTCCTTTTTTAAAAATACTGCCTATTTCGCCGGCCACTAATAAGAATTTTTTAATCTCTTCAAATCCAGCCTGGTGATTTTCAATAACCAGATAGTACATAAGTACGGCTGGAATAACACCAGCACTACCATTAGTTGGCGCTGTAACTACTCTGCCTAAAGAGGCATTTACCTCGTTCACACTAAGAGCAAAGCAGCTTACCCATTTTAATATCTCTCTAAATTTAACCTCCGTCTTTCTAATCTCTCTAATCCATTCTTGAGGGTCATTATAAGCGGCAGTACCTAGTAGCTTGCTGTGAATGTCAAAAGCCCTTCTTCGTACTGACAGGCCTCCTGGAAGAAAACCCTCCGTATGACAGCCGTCGTACATGCACTCTAACATGGTGTTCCAAACGGCTTGTATCTCTGCGTCTATTTCTGCGTCTGTTCTGAGCGATCGTTCATTTTCTAACACTAGTTCAGAGATACTTTTTCCTAAAGACTTACAATAGCCCAATAGCGTTTCCCCTTTTTCTACAGGGTAGGGGAAGTTGTTAAATTGTTCTGCCTTTTCCTCTGCGTTATCCAAACTTTCTTTGACCACGAAACCACCTCCTATAGAGTAAAATGTAGCTTTAAACAGCTGATTATCATTCGTGTGGGCCAGAAATTCCATGCCGTTGGCATGAAAAGGTAAAAACTCTTTTTTAAAGACTAGGTCTTCTGCAGGATGAAAACAAATGGGGTAGGAACCAGAGAGTAAAAGAGATTGATTTGCCTTTATGGCAGCTACCGCTGCCTGAATTTCCTCTGTAGGAATCGTTACTGGATCGTAGCCAGAGAGACCTAACATAAGGGCGTAGTCCGTGGCATGGCCTTTTCCAGTAAGAGAGAGTGAACCATATATGTGTACCTGGACCTTGGAAATTTGTGAGAGTGATATTTGCTGGGACAGTTCAGAGAGCCACCTCTCTGCAGCACGCCAAGGGCCCAAGGTGTGAGAACTTGAAGGTCCTATCCCAATTTTTAACATATCAAATACGCTAATACACTCCATACTTATGTTTTAATTTGTGCTGCTGCATAATGAAATAATTAAACCGCAAACCACACATACCAGGCCGTACAAATATAAAAGAAGATATAGATTTTTAATGACATTTTTATTGTTTTGCGACACTGCAAAAACTGCCAGCTTGTCATACTTTTAAGGATGGCATAATCATTGAAATATGTTTGTGGATTTTAAAACGATTGCAAACAAATAAATATCATATCATGAGTAAAATTATCGGAATAGATTTAGGAACAACCAACTCTTGTGTTTCCGTGATGGAAGGTAACGAGCCGGTGGTAATTCCAAATGCTGAAGGTAAGAGAACTACACCTTCTGTAATTGCCTTTGTAGAAGGTGGAGAGATTAAGGTAGGTGACCCAGCTAAAAGACAGGCGGTTACCAATCCTCATAAAACCATCTATTCTATTAAGAGATTTATGGGAAACAAATTCTCTGAATCTAGTAAAGAAGCAGAGCGTGTGCCTTACAAGGTCCTTAAAGGAGACAATGACACTCCAAGAGTAGATATTGACGGCCGCTTATACACTCCACAAGAATTGTCTGCGATGATCCTTCAGAAAATGAAGAAGACTGCGGAAGACTATCTGGGTCAAACGGTAACTAGAGCCGTTGTAACAGTTCCTGCATATTTTAATGACGCCCAAAGACAGGCCACCAAAGAAGCTGGAGAAATTGCAGGTTTAACCGTAGAGCGTATTATTAACGAGCCTACAGCAGCTTCATTGGCATACGGCTTGGATAAAAAAGACGTGGAGCAAAAAATAGTTGTTTTTGATTTTGGAGGAGGAACACATGATGTTTCTATTCTTGAATTGGGTGATGGTGTATTTGAGGTATTGGCTACAGATGGAGACACCCATTTAGGAGGAGATGACGTAGACCAGAAAATCATAGACTGGATGGCAGAGGAGTTTAAATCTGAGGAAGACATAGACCTTAGAAAAGACGCCATGGCCTTACAGCGTTTGAGAGAGGCAGCTGAAAAAGCTAAAATAGAGTTGTCATCTTCTGCACAGACAGAGATTAACTTACCTTATGTGACGGCTACTGCTTCTGGGCCAAAGCACTTGGTGAGAACTTTAACCAAAGCTAAGTTTGACCAACTTATTGCAGATTTAGTAAAGAGAACCATTGCTCCATGTGAGTCTGCTTTGAAATCTGCAGGTCTTTCTAAGAGTGATATAGACGAGATTATTTTGGTAGGTGGTTCTACAAGAATTCCAGCCGTTCAAGACGCGGTAGAGGCCTTCTTTGGTAAAAAACCTTCTAAAGGAGTGAATCCAGATGAGGTAGTAGCCGTTGGTGCTGCTATTCAAGGTGGGGTGCTTACTGGAGATGTTAAAGATGTATTGTTATTAGACGTGACACCATTGTCTCTTGGAATTGAAACTATGGGAGGAGTTATGACTAAACTCATAGAATCTAACACCACCATTCCAACCAAGAAGTCACAAGTATTTTCTACGGCAGCAGACAACCAGCCCTCTGTAGAAATTCACGTACTTCAGGGAGAGCGTCCTATGGCAACAGACAATAAAACTATTGGAAGATTCCATTTAGACGGTATTCCACCAGCACAAAGAGGTACACCACAAATTGAGGTAACCTTTGACATAGACGCGAATGGTATTATTAAAGTTTCTGCTACAGATAAAGCGACTAATAAAACTCAAGACATTAGAATTGAGGCTTCTTCTGGATTAACAGAAGAAGAAATCAAGAAAATGAAGGCAGAGGCAGAAGCCAATGCAGAGTCTGACAAGGCAGCTAAAGAAACAGCAGACAAGCTCAATGAGGCAGACAGTATGATCTTCCAGACTGAAAAGCAATTGACTGAGTTTGGAGACAAGCTTTCTGAGGACAAAAAAGCACCTATAGAAACTGCTTTAGAAGCTCTTAAAAAGGCTTTTGAGTCTAAGGACTTAGCACAGATAACACCTGCTTTAGAGCAAATTAATGAAGCTTGGAAGGCAGCTTCTGAAGAGATGTACAAGGCTCAAGCAGAAGCTGGAGGCGCAGACGCTGGTGCTGCTGGTGCCCAAGGCGCAAATGCAGAAGCTCCAGAAGCGGACAATGTGGAAGATGTAGATTTTGAAGAAGTGAAATAATTTTTCAAATAATAGATTTTAAAAGGGCAGCCCGTGGGCTGCCTTTTTTTTGTTTTATTCTTATACCTTTGAGTTATGGTAAAAAAATCATTTGTTTTTGCATTCTTTTTTTTGCTTGTAGCCATGCAATTTCTAAATGCTCAGCAGTTTAATGTACTGAAACGTTCCGATTTTGATTTAAAAGGGCCTGTTAAAAAATGCGTGGTATTTACCAAGTATGGACAAGAGCAGTACGTTTTTAATGAGAGTGGTTTTCTACTATCTGCTGCTACTATTTTTAGTAAAGAGGACTCAGAGACCGTGTTTTACAAATACCAACAGGACACCCTGATAGAGAAAAGGGTAGAGGTGTACACCAATGGTCGTTTGGACAAAAACAGTTCAATAGCGAGTTTTTACACTTATGATACCATTCCAACTACCAAAATAAAAGAGCGTGTCATGAATTATGATCGGGTGTTTTTAGATCAATTTGAGTATAAATACGACACTATTGGACGGCTTTCTCAAGAGATTCGAACCAATACAGAGGGGCGTTATCAAATAGATGTTAGCTACCAATGGGACACTATTCAAGGGATTAGAAATGTGAGCTATTTCAGTGATAGTATTCCGATAAAAAAAATAGATAGTTTTTTTAAAGGGCCACAACGCACAATTTATAAAGTGGTGAGTACACAGTTTGCAGAAGGTCTTGAAAAAAACCAAAAAGTTGAATTTTTTAACAGCAAAAAACAGCTTTTAGAGTCTCAAGATTTTTATTTTGTTGTTCAAGACAGCCTCAGGGTACCCTCGCTTAAATGGTCAGAAACTTTTCTGTACAATCCCATTGGGAATCCTATTTCACAAATCATTAAAAAGGGGGTGACTTCACAAAGTAAAAAAATGCTGTATCAATTAGATGGGAGTCCTTATAAAAATTGGATTAAAAAAATTATAACACCAGACAACACCTACACTACTAGGCGTATTATTTATTTTTAAAAAAACCTTCCCGGAATAAGGCATAACAACAGGTATCTCTTAATCTTCCCCCTTTTACGTACACATCTTTTTTAAGAATACCTTCTAAGGTCGCACCTAATTTTTCTACCGCTTTTCTCGATCTTGTATTTAAAGCGTCTACTCTAAATACAATTTTTCGCATGTTCATGGGTCCAAAGGCCTCAGAGATCATGAGTTGTTTTAGTGATGTGTTAAGTCCTGTTCCTTGACTTTTTGGAGCAATCCAAGTCCATCCTATGTGAAGAAGACGGTTCTTGTGATCTATATATCCAAATCGGGTACTCCCCACATAGACTTTATTTTTTTTGTCATATATGGCAAAAGGAATGGCTTCTTCTTTTTGGTGCTCTGCAATAGCATGTTGTATGTAGGACTCTAGTTTGTCTTTACTGCTTAAGTCATTAGGGCTAAATGCAAATACATCTATATGTTGTACCACCTCCCAGAGAGACTCTAAATGACTGGGACTTAGCAATTCTAATCTTAGCCATGAATTTTCTAAATAAGCGAGATTCATAAATGGGTTTATAATCAAAGATAACTTATTGTGATGGTCTTTTTATTATGTGTAATTTTACTAAAAAAAAATGAACAAAGAAGCCATTCTCAAAGCTTGTAACGAACGTTGTCCGAACACACTTATGGAAACCCTTGAAATTTCCTATGTAGACGTTGGAGCAGATTTTTTAACAGCTAAAATGCCAGTAACTCCAAAAGTGCATCAGCCAGATGGCGTATTACATGGTGGCGCCATGGTGGCTTTAGCTGAAAGTGTTGGGTCTGCTGCTTCTTTTCTTTTTTTAGACGCTAAAAATTACAAGGTACGCGGGATAGAAATTGCAGCAAATCATGTAAAAAGTATTAAAAGTGGGTATGTGTACGCTAAGGCTACAGTCCTTCATAAGGGCAGAACTACCCAACTTTGGGATATTAAAATTACCGATGAAGCTGGCCACTTAATTTCTGTAAATAAGCTCACCACCATTGTGCTTCCAAGAGATTAAATGCCATGAGGAGTACCTACCAAGAAATTTGCAAGCAAATAGATCTTTTGAGAGCAAAGGGACTACCTTTTGTAGTTTTTAGATCGCCTGCCTCTATGAAAGTTACACTCTTGTGGCAAGAGAATACAACACTGCATACTTTTGATGCTGAAAAATCCAATGGATTTGTTTTTGCGCCTTTTTTACACAATCGGCCTGCCTATGTTATTCCGAATTCTCACAGCATGGAATATATAATGGGAACTGCTGCCCTTGATATAGAAGTCGCCTCAAATATATCATCTTCTGAAACAACTCCTAGACCTCATAAGGATATTCAGCATGCTACAAAAAAGCACCAATCATTAGTTGCAGCAGCCATTAAAAAAATTAAAGTTTCTGAATTTGAAAAGGTGGTCTTGGCCAGAAAAGAATCTATTTCTTTTGATTTGGACCCTATGCAAACCCTTAGTAAATTGTTAGTGAGGTATGAGACTGCTTTTTGTTATTGGTTTTTTCATCCCGAGTTGGGGAGCTGGCAGGGTGCCACTCCGGAATTGCTTTTAAAACTAGACTCTAGTTCTCTACAAACCGTCTCCCTAGCTGGGACTAGAAAATATGACCCCTTTAGATCTGTAGAATGGTCGGAAAAAGAGTACCATGAGCAGCGCTTAGTTACGGATCAGATGCTCTCTAGATTGCAAGGCCTAGGTTTATCACCAGTGGCTAGTGAAACCTTCAATGCCAGAGCTGGAAATCTTTGGCACCTTAAAACAAATATAGAAACGTACATCACAGCTCATGTTCCTTTGTTGTCTCTAATTGAAGCGCTTCACCCTTCCGCTGCCATATGTGGATTACCCAGAGAAAAAGCACTGGAATTTATTGAGGAAAATGAAGGTTTTGATAGACAATTTTACGCTGGTTATTTGGGAATGATAAACCATAGGGCATCGGCCGAAGGCCAAAAAAACACAGAAGCGGAACTGTATGTGAATTTGAGATGTATGTCTATAGAGGGCACTGTAGCAAATGTTTTTATAGGCTCTGGAATAACCACAGATTCTAATCCGCTAAAAGAGTGGGAAGAAACGGTTCACAAGGCACAAACCATGACACAGGTTTTAATGGGCTAATTTGTGAATTTTATTCGTTTATCAATTTTTTAGCACCTATTTTTGTTGGTGATGAAATACTCCAATATTCCTTTGGCTCAACTCACGGTTTCTGCCTGTAAATTTTACGGGATTAGGCGTATTGTTATTTCCCCGGGCTCTAGAAATGCCCCCCTTACTTTAAGCTTTTTAGCCGATCCTTATTTTGAGTGTTACAGTGTGGTAGACGAGCGAGCTGCTGCTTTTTTTGGCATGGGACTTTCCCAACAAGATCAAAATCCGGTGGCTTTGGTCTGTACCTCTGGGAGTGCTTTACTAAACTATTATCCAGCTATTTCTGAGGCTTACTATTCTCAAATTCCTTTGGTGGTGATCTCTGCAGACAGACCTTCTTACCTCATAGATAAAGGATATGGTCAGACGATTAGACAAGAGGATGTTTTTGAAAAACATATTGCTTTCTCTGCTCATTTAATGCAAGACGCATCTCATGCTTCGCAGGCCTATTTAAACTATATGCCTAAAGAGTTAATAGCTTCTCAAGAGCAAGTAGAGGCTCATAATACGGCTACCTTATCAGAGGCTTTTCAGAGCCTTTTAGCTAGTGGAAGACCCATACATTTAAATGTTCCATTGGAAGAACCACTCTATGGAACTATAAATTTTACATCTGCGTCCTGGCAATTTAAAGCTGTTTTAAAAACCTCCTTATACCAAGTTAAAATATCCTACAAGGAGGCCTGGAATAAGGCTGAAAAAATAATGGTGATCCTTGGGGTTTGTCCGGATAAGGGTGCAAATGCTATTTCTCAAGAAACCATAAAATTTTTGGCAGCTGACTCCAGGGTTTTGGTACTCACAGAAACGACTTCTAATGTGCACCACCCAAGCTTTATAGACAGTATAGATAATTTGATGGCTCCTATAGAGTCTACAGATGCTCTGCAAACGGTGTATGAGGGGTTAAAGCCAGACTTGTTAGTGAGTGTGGGAGGGGCTGTGGTATCTAAAAAAATTAAAGGATTTCTCAATTGTCAGCGTCCTACGCTTCACATACAGCTAGGGAATACCCTAGTGAAGAATCCATTTTTTACTGATTTTCACGCTTTACCTATTTCTGCAAATGATTTTTTTAGTCAAATGCCGGCCTCTGACACTGTAACACCTATAGGTGCTACCTATAAAAGCAAGCATATATTATTTAAAAATATATACAAGAAACAGCTCTTAGAATATTGTACATCTGCTCCTTTTTCTGATTTTACAGCTTTTCATGCAGTTTTAAAATCTCTACCTAATCCCGCTCAGTTGCAACTGGCTAACAGTGCTACCATAAGATATGCTCAATTATTTTCGGTAGCCCCTCGAATTTCTGTGTTTTGTAATAGAGGTACCTCTGGGATAGATGGGAGTATTTCTACTGCCATTGGCGCTGCAGTTTCTTCCGATACACAAACGATATGCATCACGGGAGATCTGAGTTTTTTCTACGACAGCAACGCCCTTTGGAATGATTGTATTCCCAATAATTTTCGAATAATTGTAGTGAATAATCAGGGTGGAGGTATTTTTAGGGTGTTACCTGGAAAATCAGACTCAGAGAATTTTAGCCGTTATTTTGAGACGGTACACACTTTGAACGCCTCTCATTTATGTGCCATGCACGGTTTAACTTACCATAGGGCAGATAATTCTCAAAGTTTGGCAGACGCTTTAAGCTCTTTTTATGAACCCTCCCCGGCCCCTCAACTGTTAGAAATTTTCACTCCTAGGACTACGAATGATGAGGTGTTAAAAGAATTTTTTAATAGCCTTAGCGTCTTATATAAAACCGCTTTATAAGGGCATTTACAGCGTTTAAGTGCTATTTATTCCTTTGTTAATAAATACCGCTTTATCTAGCAATTCTCTCTATAATAGCTGTATTTTTGTGTTTTAATTAAGTTATGATTGTACTTGGTAAATTTAACACCTTAGAAATTTTAAGAGATACCTCTGTGGGTTTGTTTTTAGGAGATGGAGATGGTACAGATATCCTACTACCAAACAAATATGTTCCTGAGCAGTGGGAGATTGGAGATAAACTATCCGTATTTTGTTATTTAGATCATGAAGAAAGACCCGTGGCTACCAATATTGAACCCTACGTTCAAAGAGATTGTTTTGCCCTACTTCGCGTAGTAGAAGTAAATGCTATAGGAGCTTTTTTAGATTGGGGTTTAGAAAAACACTTGTTGGTACCCTTCAAGGAGCAGCGATCAAAAATGCAAGAAGGTCAGTCCTATGTTGTTTATTGCTATTTGGATGAGCTTACTTTTAGATTGGTTGGTTCTAATAAATTAGATAAGTTTTTAGACAACAGTAATGCTGCTTTTGAAGCGGGAGATAGAGTAGAGGCATTGGTTACCCGTAAATCAGACTTGGGTTGGGATGTTATTGTAAATAATCAATTCAAGGGGATGGTATATGAAAATGAGGTCTTTAAGCAGATTGCTGTTGGAGACCGAATGACTGCCTATGTAAAGCAACAACGAGAGGACCACAAACTAGATATTAGTTTACAAGCCCTGGGTGTAGCAGTTTTAGAGCCTTCAGCCAAACAGATACTGACTTTATTAGAGGCTCATAAAGGATTTTTACCCCTCCACGATAAATCGGATCCTCAGGAGATTAAAGCCTATTTGGAGATGAGTAAAAAGGTGTTTAAAAAAGCCATTGGAACACTTTATAAAAATAGAGAGATTAGGATAAGCACTGATGGTATTTATTTAAACCAAAAGTAATTGTATGCAGCAGTCTCCTAGCAAACTTAATATTTGGCTACAAACAGCCAGACTCAGGACCTTACCCTTATCTTTTTCTGGTATTATTTCTGGAGCAGCTTTGGCCCAGTGGAATGAGACCTTTGATTTTTTTATTTTTTCAATGTGCCTTTGGTGCACACTTCTTTTTCAAGTGATCTCTAACTTTGCTAACGACTATGGCGATGGTGTTAAAGGCACAGATAATGAAAATCGGATTGGCCCCAAAAGAGCGATTCAATCTGGTTTATTGAGTGCCTTGTCTCTCAAAAAGGCTATTATTTTATTGTCTATTTTGGCCTTTGTCTCTGTTATTATCTTGTTAGTTTATGTATTTGGTTGGCATCAGTGGCCATTATTTGTTTTGTTTTTATTTCTTGGAGCTTTTAGTATCTGGGCAGCCATTAGGTATACTGTAGGCGATAAAGCATATGGATACCAAGGCTTAGGAGATGTTTTTGTTTTTATTTTCTTTGGGGTTCTTGGTGTAGTTGGAGCCGCCTTTTTATTTACGCTTCAGGTTCATGCCCTTTATTTTTTACCTGCTCTAGTGATAGGTTGTTTGAGTGTTGCTGTACTCAATTTAAACAATATGAGAGATCACAAGAATGATCAAAATTTTGCCAAAAACACCTTGGTGGTCAGATATGGGTATGCCTGGGCAAAAAAGTACCAGCTCTGCCTAGTATTATTGGCCATAACTGCTTCTGCGCTTTTGTCTTTTTTTACGTATCAGTCTTGGATTCAATGCCTTCCACTATTAGTATTTGTATTTTTAATAGTACATCTCAAAACAGTTTTTTCCGTCCCCGATCCTAAAAAATTAGATCCAGAGTTAAAAAAAGTAGCTATCCTAACTTTCTTATGGGCTGTTTTATTTATGATTAGTTCTATTAATTTGTTGTAAATTGGAAGCATAAGTTAATATATGCAGCCTCTTTCGCCCATTCATATACTAGTAGTAGAAGATAATATAGTAGTATCTGATAGCATTAAACGAATGCTTTCTACTTTAACTTATGAGTTAACAGAAGTTGTGATAGACTTCGAGTCTGCTGTGGTTGCCTTAGCCACAAAACCCATAGACCTAGTTTTAATAGACATTGTTTTAGCCACTGATAAAACAGGTATAGATTTGGGGTCACATATTAGATCTACCTATGACATACCATTCATTTTTATAACTTCTAATTCCGATAAAGTTACAGTCTCTGAGGCCAAGTTAGTTAAACCCAATGGATATTTAGTGAAGCCTTTTCAAAAGCAAGATCTTTTTACAGCAATTGAAATTGCGCTTTTTAATTTTCAAGATCACGAGAGTAGGAATGAATTAAAAGCCTCTAAAACAGTTTATAAAAAACTTCCAGAGGGAATTTTAACCGATAGTATATTTATTAAAAAACAACATATATACCATAGAATTGCCTTTAATGATATACAGTATATAAAATCGGATAATGTGTACCTTGAGGTGTACACTACTACCCAATGTTTTTTAGTGAGATCTACTCTTAAGGACTATTTAAATAAATTACCGCCTCAAACATTTCATAGGGCTCATAAGTCTTATATTGTAAATATCAATCACATAGAGGCCCTAAATACAAGGGATGTTGTAGTGGCAGAAAAAACCATTCCAATTTCAAAAGACTTTAAGGATTATTTAATCCGTTCTATGAACAGCTAAAGTCTATTTTTAATTCTCTTTTCTTTATTTTTATACGCTATGGAGATCAAAGCAACTTTTGCCCCTTACGAACTCAATTTTAAGCAAGCCAGTGGAACCTCTCGAGGGATTTTAAATTCAAAAACTTCTTATTTTATAAAGCTTAAAACATCCAATTCAGTAGGTTTTGGGGAGTGTGGTTTACTTAAAGGTTTGAGCTATGACAACCTAGATGAGTATGAGGCCAAGCTACAATGGGTTTGTGATCACATTGAATTGGGTGTAGACGCCCTCTGGGAATTGCTAACGGAATTTCCAAGTATACAGTTTGGTGTAGAACAGGCTTTTTTATCTTTGAATTCTAGCGAACCTTTTTTGCTTTTTCCCTCAGCTTTTACAAAAGGGGAAGATAAAATATGTATGAATGGATTGGTTTGGATGGGATCTGAAGAATTCATGAGACAGCAGATAGATCGCGTTTTAGAAGGCGGTTTTAATTGTGTGAAAATGAAAATAGGGGCTATAGAGTGGGAAAAAGAATTGCACTTACTCCAAACTCTTAGAAAGAGATATGACAAGAGTACTCTAGAAATAAGGGTAGACGCCAACGGCGCTTTTAATCTAAAATCTGCCCAAAAAGTACTGGAGCAACTTGCTGTACTTGGAGTGCACTCTATTGAACAACCGATAGGAGCGGACTTCCAAGAAGATTTAGCACTTTTGTGTTCGCAAACTCCGGTGGCTATTGCCTTAGATGAATCTTTAATTCCATGTATTTCTGCGGAACAAAAAAGCCAACTGTTAGATTTTGTTAAGCCCCAATATATTATATTAAAGCCTAGTTTTATAGGAGGTTTTAGAGGGAGTGATTATTGGATTTCACTGGCAGAGGACCGAGGTATTGGTTGGTGGGCTACTTCTGCTTTAGAGAGTAATGTGGGTTTAAATGCCATTTCCCAATGGGTCTATACCAAAGGGAATAATATGCCTCAGGGCCTGGGTACCGGAAGCCTTTATACTAATAATATTTCGTCTCCTCTATATGTTAAAAATGGCGCCATTGCTTATGAACCAAATCTAGCATGGGACCTTCAAAAAATAGATTCTTTATGTATGTAAATCAAGCTTTTAAGGGACAATTGGGATTTTGGAAATACCTTCCCATACCCCTTGCGTTTTTTGGAATGATGGCCCTTAGTTTTGTGGTCATTAAAACCATGAATATAGATGTAACAGCACTCATGCAAGAGGCTGTGGCAGAAAAGGGATCGACCACTTTTTTGTTGGAAAACCTGCTTCAGTTTGCCTTAGGCTTATTCATGTTATTGGCTTGGGTAAAATGGGTGCATAGACAATCTATTGTGAGCCTTACTACCTCTAGACCCACCATAGACTGGTCTAGGGTTTTTCATTCCTTTTTTATATGGGGTAGTCTAGTGGTGGCAATTACCGTTTTGGGGTATTACTTAAGTCCGGAAAACTACCAATGGAACTTCCAATGGGAGGCTTTTCTGAAGTTGGCTGTAGTGGCTATTTTATTAATTCCATTGCAAACTAGTTTTGAAGAATATTTATTTCGAGGGTATATGATGCAGGGACTGGGTGCTTATTTCAAATCTAATGCCATTCCATTTTTTACGACCTCTATTTTGTTTGGACTCATGCACATTGGAAATCCCGAAGTGGAAACCTTGGGCTATGGCATATTGGTATATTACATTGGAACTGGTTTTTTCTTGGGGGCTCTTACCTTATTAGATGAGGGTTTAGAGTTGGCTCTGGGCTTTCACGGAGCCAATAATTTGGTGGCCGCTCTTTTAATTACTTCTAATTGGACAGCTTTTCAAACAGATTCTATCTTACTAGATATTGCTGCGCCAAGCTTTGATTACACTATTTTCTTAAGCTTGCTGTTGTTTTATCCATTGCTGTTGGTGTATTTTTCTAGAAAATACCAGTGGCGAGATATTAAAAAAAGATTATTAGGCAAGCTTGTTGAATAGGATGGAACATTTTGACTCTTTTGTGCACCCCTCATTTTCAATATCGGGAAGACCTCACAACAGAGAGTCGCTAAAAAAATATGCTTTAAGCCTTTTGGATTCCCATGAGTCCTGGCAGCAACTTATTGGACAATTTTTTAGGGATTGGTTAGATCCTAGCCCTCATATACTAATTAAGACTTCAGGAACTACTAAAGAGAGTAGGGGTTTTAAGATGAAAAAGGAGGCACTGGTAGCCCACGCTCAAATGTCCTGTGATTTTTTTAAACTCCAGCCAAAAGATAGGATTGCACATGTCTTGTCTTCTGATTTTATAGCAGGAAAGATGATATTGGTTAGGGCCCTTACAAGGGGATTGGATTTATGGTGTTTTAAACCCTCAAAGTCACCCTTAGATGGAGTGGAAGTCTACTTTGATTGGGTGTCTATGGTTCCTATGCAGCTGGCCCATAGTTTGCCAGCTATGGCTAAAATTAAAAATTTACTCATTGGAGGGGCTCCTATGAGTGAGCAGTTAAAGTCACATGCTTTAACTGCTGCAACAAGTAGCGGATGTGAAATTTTTGTGAGTTTTGGGATGTCTGAAACTCTGAGTCATATTGCTATAGCTAAATTAGAGCAAAACAAAGCAGTTGTGTTTAAGACTTTGCCTGGAATTTCTATCTCCATAAATTCCGAGAGCTGTCTTCACATAGAGGCTCCTTATTTGAGTGAGCTAGTGAAAACCTCAGATGTAGTGGAGTTGGTGGGGACCAATGCATTTAAGTGGTTGGGTAGGTCAGACTATCTCATAAATTCTGGTGGCGTTAAACTACACCCAGAAATTATAGAAAGAGAATTTTCTTTACATTTTAAGGAATCTTTCTTTTTTTGTGGTATTCCAGATTCCTTACTTGGAGAAAAGCTTTGTCTGGTAGTCTTAGACCAACACAAAGAGTTAGCACAAGAGCAGCTTAAAAACATTAGGTTTAGTATTCCTTATTACAAGCCCAAATCTATATTGGCAATACCCGATTTTGCGATCACGAGTTCGGGCAAAATAAAAAGAAAACAAAGCCTCATGGCGGGCTATGAGGAATATTCTTTATCTTGAAACCTCAATATATTACCATGATGAAAAAAATCACTTTATTATTATTAGTTTGTTTGGTTCACACCGTTAAAGCACAAAATATTCTATCTGTTAGAGATCAGGCTAAACTTATAGATGAAATTTTAGAGGAGCGATTTAATGTTTTATTGCCAAAGCTCATGGACGCCTCAGAAATAGATATGTGGATTGTTATTTCTAGGGAGTACAACGAAGACCCTGTGATTAGAACTATGTTGCCTGCCACTTGGCTAAACGCCAGAAGAAGAACCATTTTAGTTTTTTTTAGGGACCGAACGAAGAATACCATTGAAAAACTTGCTGTGGCTAGATACAATGTGGGAAAAAGCATTAAAAGTGCTTGGGATAAAGAGAAAAACCCAGACCAATGGGCTAGGCTGGTAGAAATAATAAAGGAGAGAAATCCCTCTAAAATTGGACTTAACTTTTCTAAAGATCACAATATTGCAGACGGAATTGTCAAAACAGATTATGAGGAGTTTTTAGAAAGGCTTCCGAGACCATATTCTTCTAAGGTGGTTTCTGCAGAACCATTAGCAGTGAGTTGGATAGAGACTAGAACACCACGTGAAATGGTTATTTATAATCAATTGGTATCTATTACCCACAACATTATTGCAGAAGCTTTTTCAGAAAAACAGATTACTCCAGGAGTGACAACAACTACAGATGTAGAGTGGTTTATGCGTCAAAAAGTGAGTGATTTAGGATTGGCTACCTGGTTCCATCCTACCGTAGACATCCAAAGATCTCAAGAGGCCTTAGTGTCTCATTTATATTCATTTTCTGGAAGGCCAGAAGAAGAGGTTATTATGCCAGGAGATCTATTGCATTGTGACTTTGGTATTAGTTATTTGAGGTTAAATACTGACTGTCAAGAGTTGGCCTATGTATTAAAACCAGAAGAAACAGAAGCACCTGATTTTCTCCGGGCTGCTTTTAAAACTGGAAATCAAGTACAAGACTATCTAACAGACCAAATGATTGTAGGAAGGGTAGGGAATGATATATTAAAAGATGCGTTACAGCAAGCTAAAGCGGCCGGTTTAAGACCTGCTATTTACACCCATCCATTAGGTTTATATGGTCACTCCGCTGGAACTACCATAGGCATGTGGGACGCCCAAGAGGGCGTAGATAAGGCAGACGGTAATGCCTACCCTTTACACCCCAATACCGTGTACGCGATAGAATTAAACAATACCATATATATCCCAGAGTGGAAAAGAGATATTAGAATTATGTTTGAAGAAGCTGGTTTTGTTGGGGAGCAAGGCTTTAGATATGTAAATGGAAGGCAAAAAGAACTTCTGCTCATACCTAGGCCAAAGCCTCATCAAGGGAACTAATGGGTCATTAAACTTGTAATACCCCCATATTAAAGGCTTCCTTTATTGGGGCATGATTGGCTGCTTCTATACCCAGAGAAATCCACTTTCTAGTGTCAGATGGATCTATGATAGCGTCTGTCCAAAGCCTGGCAGCAGCGTAATAAGGAGATATTTGTTTGTTATAACGGTCTTGAATGTCTTTTAGTAATTCTGCTTCCTTTTCTGCTGATATCTGCTCCTTATTTTTTTTGAGTTTGGCCTTTTCAATTTGAAGCAATACCTGAGAAGCAGCATTACCACTCATTACCGCTAAGTTGGCACTTGGCCAAGCAACAATAAGTCTTGGGTCGTAGGCTTTACCGCACATGGCATAGTTTCCAGCGCCATAACTGTTCCCTATAATAACGGTAAATTTAGGAACCACAGAATTACTTACTGCATTCACCATTTTTGCGCCATCTTTTATAATACCTCCGTGTTCACTTTTACTTCCAACCATAAAACCACTCACATCTTGTAAGAACACAAGAGGAATTTTTTTTTGGTTACAATTAGCGATAAATCTAGTGGCTTTGTCAGCAGCATCTGAGTAGATAACCCCACCCATCTGCATTTCACCCTTGGCATTCTTTACTACTGTTCTTTGATTGGCTACAATGCCTACAGCCCAACCCTCTATTCTGGCATAGCCTGTTAGGATGGTTTTGCCATATCCCTCTTTGTATGGCTCAAATTCAGAATGGTCTACCAAGCCTTTAATTATCTCTAACATGTCATAGGGCTCTGTCCTAGACGTTGGAAATTCTGATAAAACTTCTAACATACTCTTCCTTGGAGTTTTTGGAGCAAGCCTACTAAATCCTGCCTGAGGTCTAGCACCTAGTTTATCTATTAAATTTTTAATTTTATCTAGGGCGTCTTTATCATCTTTGGCTTTGTAGTCTGTAACACCACTAATTTCAGAGTGTGTGGTAGCTCCCCCTAAGGTTTCGTTGTCTATGGTCTCCCCAATGGCAGCTTTAACTAAATAGCTTCCTGCTAAAAAAATACTTGCTGTTTTGTCTACAATAATAGCTTCATCGCTCATGATAGGTAGGTAGGCCCCTCCTGCAACACAGCTTCCCATAATGGCAGAAATTTGAGGAATGCCCATACTGCTCATTTTAGCATTGTTTCTAAAGATTCTACCAAAGTGTTCTTTATCTGGGAATATACTGTCTTGCATGGGTAAATAGACCCCAGCAGAGTCTACTAAGTAAACGATAGGCAGGTTATTCTCCATCGCAATTTCCTGGGCTCTGAGGTTCTTTTTTGCGGTCATAGGAAACCAGGCTCCTGCTTTAACTGTTGCGTCGTTTGCCACAACTACGCATTGCCTTCCTTTTATAAACCCAATAACCACTACTACTCCAGCACTGGGGCAGCCACCTTCTGCTTCATACATATCCATAGCAGTTAAGGCACCAATCTCTATATACTCAGACTTTTCGTCTAATAAGTAGGCAATTCTCTCTCTAGCCGTCATTTTGCCTTTGGCTTTTTCTTTTGCTAATTTATCACTGCCACCGCCTAATGAAATCTTTTGTAATGTATTTTCAAGAGATTTAATGTGTTCTTGGTGCACATTTAAATTGGTTTTAGCCTTGGAAGTCATAGCGTTATTTTTTATCGTTTAGCAGTTATAAAGATACATTCTAATATTGATTAACTTTGTGAAACTACAAACTTAGTCACAAATTTAAATACAATAATTATGACCCAATGGGGAATTATAGGTTTGGGAAATATAGCCCATCATTTTGTGAAAGACCTGGCTTTGGTAGCTGAAGCCAAGTTGTATGGAGTGGCTTCTAGATCTGAAGAAAAAGCAAGAGACTTTGCAGTAGAGCATGGCGCTCAAGCCTACTTTGGAAGTTATGAAGCGTTGCTGGAAGACCCAGAGGTAAAGGTAGTTTATATAGCAACACCACACACGAGTCATCACAAATGGAGTATGGCCGCTATCCGAGCAGGTAAACATGTGCTATGTGAAAAACCATTAGGAATGAATCTGGCGGAAGTACTTGAAATGACCCAATTTGCCCAAGAAAATAATGTTTTTTTAATGGAGGCTCTATGGACAAGATTTAATCCAAGCATACAAGAAATTGTTGCAAAAATTAAACAAAATCAAATAGGAAAAATACAATATTTACAAGCAGATTTTGGTTTTTATGCCATGGATAGAGATCCTTTGAGTAGGGTGTTAAATCCTTTATTGGGAGGTGGCTCCTTATTAGATATAGGAATTTATCCTATTTTTTTATCCTATCTCCTATTGGGAATGCCTAAAAACATCCTGGCCTCTGCTACTTATTCCCCCCAAGGTACCGAACTCCAAACCGCTATGATTTTTGAATACGAAAAAGCAAAGGCAGTTCTGTATAGTGGTTTTACCTCTAAATCTTCCATGGTGGCGCAAATAAGTGGGAGCGAGGGTCTGATATCTATAGAATCCAGGTGGCATGAAACCCAGGGCTATCAGTTAGAAAAAGAAGGGGAGGTTCAATCTTTTTCAAAACCTACCACTGGGAGGGGTTATGCTCATGAGATTCATGCGGTTCATGAGGCCTTAAACACAGGGCAGTTAGAGCAGCCCCAATGGACCCATAAAAATAGCTGTGATTTGGTCCGTTTGTTGGATCAGGTACAAAAAATCACAAAGACGCCTTTACATTAAGTTAACATATCCCTTATTTTTACGATATTTGAACCTTCTTAAAAAAGCACTATAATGAATAAAAATACAGTATTGTCCTGGGCCACTTTTATCATGATTTTTATGGGTTTTTTACTCATAGGCCTCGGCGTTTTTAGATATGACGAAATAGCCGGATGGGGTTTTTCCGCAGTGGGCATTGGTTTCTTTGCTAACGCCTGGGTGTTTAACGCTTTAAAAGGGCGTGTTTAAATAAGTTTAACTCAAATTCATAAGTATTTATGTCTGACGATAAAAAAGTAATTTTTTCCATGTCTGGGGTCACAAAGACTTACAAAACAGCCAATACCCCAGTTTTAAAAAACATATATCTCAGTTTTTTCTACGGCGCAAAGATTGGGATCTTAGGTCTTAACGGTTCCGGGAAGTCTACCCTGCTTAAAATTATAGCAGGGGTCGACAAAAATTTTCAGGGAGATGTGGTGTTTTCACCTGGTTACAAAGTAGGTTATCTGGAGCAGGAACCTCAATTAGACCCTGAAAAAACTGTGTTAGAGGTGGTCAAAGAAGGGGTGGCAGAGACAGTGGCACTTCTAGATGAATACAACAAAATAAATGATATGTTTGGTCTGCCAGAGGTGTATGAAGACGCAGATAAAATGCAGAAATTGATGGACAAGCAGGCCCTATTGCAAGATCAAATAGACGCCAGCAACGCATGGGAGTTAGACACGAAACTTAACATAGCCATGGACGCACTGAGGACTCCAGACGCAGACAAAAAGATAGGGGTATTGTCTGGAGGAGAAAGACGAAGGGTAGCCCTTTGTAGACTTTTACTTCAGGAACCTGAAATTTTATTACTAGATGAGCCTACCAACCACCTAGACGCAGAGTCTGTTCATTGGTTAGAGCACCATTTAGCTGCTTATAAAGGAACAGTGATAGCTGTAACTCACGACCGTTATTTTTTGGATAATGTGGCAGGTTGGATTTTAGAATTAGATAGAGGAGAAGGTATTCCATGGAAAGGAAATTACTCCAGCTGGTTAGATCAAAAATCTAAGCGTATGGCCCAGGAGAGTAAGACAGCCTCCAAGAGGCAGAAAACACTTGAACGGGAGCTTGAATGGGTTAGACAAGGCGCAAAAGGCAGGCAGACCAAACAGAAAGCCAGGTTAAATAACTACGATAAATTACTAAGCCAAGACCAAAAGCAAATGGATGAAAAGTTAGAAATTTTCATTCCCAATGGTCCTAGACTTGGAACCAATGTATTAGAGGCCCAAGACATTAGTAAGGGCTATGATGACAAACTTTTATATGAGTCTTTAAACTTTAAACTACCGCAGGCAGGAATTGTAGGAATTATTGGTCCTAATGGTGCTGGAAAGACTACCATTTTTAGAATGATTATGGGAGAGGAAACTCCAGATAAAGGTAGCTTTACTGTTGGAGAAACTGCCAAGATTGCCTACGTAGACCAGAGTCACAGTAATATAGACCCAGACAAGAGTATTTGGGAAAACTTTTCCGATGGTCAGGAACTTATTTTAATGGGAGAAAAGCAGGTGAATTCAAGGGCATATCTCAGTCGTTTTAATTTTTCTGGATCTGAGCAAAACAAAAAAGTAAGCATGCTTTCTGGAGGAGAACGAAACAGGTTGCATTTAGCTATGACACTAAAAGAAGAAGGCAATGTTTTGTTGTTAGATGAACCTACTAATGACCTGGATGTAAATACATTAAGGGCTTTGGAAGAAGGTCTAGAAAACTTTGCAGGCTGTGCCGTAGTGATCTCTCACGACCGCTGGTTCTTAGATAGAATTTGCACCCACATTTTAGCCTTTGAAGGAGATTCACAGGTATATTTCTTTGAAGGTTCCTTCTCAGATTACGAGGAGAATAAAAAGAAAAGACTTGGTGGAGACCTCATGCCAAAGAGAATCAAATACAAGAAGTTGGTTAGATAGATTATATTACTTCAATAAAAAAAGCCTGCATATTGCAGGCTTTTTTTATTGAACCCTGTAAACTTAATAGCTATCTCTAGGGTACCAATCTAATTGTATAATTTGAATCTCTGAATTTGCATTTTTCACAATAGACCTAAAAAGCGTCACATCACTCACATTGGGTTTACCCCTGTAATGGTAAGGGTAAACAGCTTTGGGAGCAAACTCTAAAACGGCAGAGGCTGCTGCAGTTTCCCTCATAGTATACGGGAGATTCATACAGACAAAAGCCACATCTATTTGTTGTAGGGCCCTCATTTCAGGAATGTCCTCTGTGTCTCCTGAGAAGTACAGTTTTTTCCCCAACCATTCAATTACATATCCATTACCACGTCCTTTTGGATGAAAGTCCAGTGCTTCTTCACGAAGGTTATACATAGGAATAGCAGTAATATCAATATCTAAAATCCTTGTTGTGTCCCCATTATGGAGGACTAAAGTTTTATCTAAAAGCGCTGGAGTCATTTTGTCTGCAACCGCCTGTGGAGCTATGATTTTTGTGTGCTCTCCCATAATAGCACCAAGTGTTTTGGGACTAAAATGATCCCAATGAATATCTGTTATTAAGATAAGGTCTGGTTTGTGATAGTTTTCATACCAAGAAGCTTCCCCAACAGGGTCTACAAATAAGGTTTTGTTTTGGGCCGTTAGCACGGCCGATGCGTGCTCAATAGGCATTATTTGTATTTCTTGAGCCAGAGTAAGATTGAAAAAGCACAGGAAAAAAAACAAGGCTGTAAAACGTGTAAGTGTCTTCATAGGATTTAATTAAAAATAATTTCCATTTTTATGTCGCAGCGTTCATAAGGTACACCATCTTCTACAGGAATTTCTACAAATCCCTTTTTTCTATAAATATAAATGGCATTTTCTAACTTTCTGCTAGAGTATAACACCAATTTTCCCCACTGTTTACTTTTTGCGAAGTCGATTGCAAAATCTAACAATTGCTGACCAAATTTTCTGCCTTGGAACTTGGGGTCTACCGCCATCTTACTGAGTTCAAAATCTCCATTTGCCAGAGGAATTAAGGCAAAGCAACCAATTATTTTATCTTCAAGAGCACCCATGAAAATAAAACCACCTTTATTGAGAATGGCAGTATTTACGTCAGAAAGCACTTTTTCATCTATAGGCTCTACCTTAAAATAGGTATCTAACCACCTTAAATTTAAGGATTTAAATACCGAAGCATGGGTGTGAGAAAAAGGAATGATTTGAAGTTTTTTGGTGCTAATTTCCATGGTAGACTGCTTTGAAAAAGAATGATATTAAAAATATACAAAATTAAAATCCAAAAATGGATTTGCTGCGTATATAGAAGACAAAAATCAATTTAACTATTATTATGTCAAATCCAGAAAACAATTTAAAAAGAATTACTATTGCCTTAGGAGTGCTATTTGCTGCTACCCTAATTTTATCTATCACGCTATTTATAGATAAGAAAAATACAGAAGAAGCACTTACAGAAGAGAAAGCTTTAGTTATTGAAGACTTAAACAACCTAAAAGCAGATTACGACAATGTAAAAACTGAAAATGCGGCTGTGAACAGCGCTTTGGCTGCTGCTAAATCTGAAATTTCTGCTTTTATAGACTCTGTAGCTGTATTAAATGCAGATATTGCTAGTCTTAGAAAGTACAGAAACCAGGTGTACAGATTAAGAAAAGAGCGTACTTCTTTATTAGAGCAGGTAGCTTTACTTACAGAAAACAACGCAAAATTAACAGAGGAGCGTAATAAAACTTTTGAAGCTCTAGAAGCTCAAACTGCAGAGAACCAAACTTTAGTGGCTCAAAACACGAAGTTAGCAGACGCTGTAGAAAGGGGATCTGCTTTAATTTTAGAATCTTTTACGGTTCAGGCAGTTAAAGAGAGAAACTCTGGCAAATTTGTAGACACTAAAAGAGCTAGAAGAGCAGACGCTTTCAAAGTGTGCTATACCATTGCAGAAAATGTATTGACAGAAGCTGGTGACACCAATTTCTACATTGAAGTATTAGACCCACAAGGAGCTGTTTTAGGAGACGCTCAAACGGCTTCTGCAGAAGGTGGTGCTACATTAAACTACAGTAAAGCTACTACATTCTTGTATGAAAATGCTTCTTTAGATGTATGTGATTACGTGAGTGCTGCTTCAGATTTCCCTAAAGGAAACTATATGGTAAATGTATACGATAACAACTTGAGATTATTAGGAACCTCTACTTTTACTTTAAAGTAATTTTCTAATGATACCCTATAAAAAGGCCCGCTGAAAGCGGGCCTTTTTTTTATGCATGTAGTATAGCCTTACAGGCTGCCAACCATATCTTCTGGTTTTACCCAATCGTCGTAATCTTCTGCACTCACATAGCCTAAATTAATAGCTTCTTCCTTTAATGTAGTGCCATTTGCGTGCGCTGTATTGGCAATCTCTGCGGCTTTATAATAACCAATTTTAGTGTTCAGCGCAGTCACTAACATCAGAGAATTGTTGAGCAATTTTTCAATTACTGGATAATTGGGCTCAATGCCAGCTGCACAGTGGTCATTGAAAGACACACAGGCATCGCCCAGTAACTGGGCAGAAGACAATATATTAGCCGCCATAAGGGGTTTAAATACATTGAGTTCGTAATGTCCTTGAGTACCTCCAATGGTAATTGCTACGTCGTTGCCCATGACTTGAGCACAAACCATAGTAAGGGCTTCTGCTTGGGTTGGATTTACTTTTCCTGGCATGATAGAACTGCCGGGCTCGTTAGCAGGAATGATAATTTCTCCAATTCCGGAGCGTGGTCCAGAAGCCAAAAGTCTAATGTCATTGGCAATTTTGTTGAGGGATACCGCTAGTTGTTTTAGGGCTCCATGACTCTCCACAATGGCGTCATGCGCTGCCAAAGCTTCAAATTTATTTTCTGCAGTAATAAAAGGCATACTGGTAAAAGAAGCCATGTACTTGGCCACCAATACGTCATAGCCCTTGGGGGTATTTAAACCGGTACCTACAGCGGTGCCTCCCAAGGCCATCTCAGACAAATGCGGAAGGGTGTTTTTAAGCGCCTTTAACCCGTGATTAAGTTGTGATACATAGCCTGAAAATTCCTGACCTAAGGTGAGAGGCGTAGCGTCCATGAGATGGGTTCTACCAATTTTAACTACCTCTTTAAATTCTTTGGACTTTTTATCTAAGGTATCTCTTAGTTTCTCAATACCAGGAATGGTTACCTCTACTATTTTTTTATAAGCAGCTATGTGCATACCCGTTGGAAAGGTGTCATTAGAAGACTGAGATTTATTGACGTCGTCATTGGGTTGGATGGTTTTTTCCCCTTCTCCAATAACTTTTCCAGCCATTTCATGTGCTCTGTTGGCTATGACCTCATTGACGTTCATGTTACTTTGTGTACCAGAGCCGGTTTGCCAGATAACCAAAGGAAATTGGCTGTCGTGTTTACCTTCCAGAATTTCATCACAAACTGCGGCAATAAGATCTCTTTTTTCTTTGGATAGAACTCCTAAATCGCAGTTGGCATAGGCTGCAGCTTTTTTGAGTACGGCAAAACCATACACCACATCTAAAGGCATAGAGGCTGCAGGGCCAATTTTGAAGTTATTTCTGGATCTTTCTGTTTGGGCACCCCAGTACTTGTCTGCAGGAACTTCTACATTTCCCATGGTGTCTTTTTCTATTCTAAAGCTCATAGTGTGATAAATAAGTTTCTTAAGATTTTATATACAAAACAAAGGTACGTTACCGACTCCTTTTTTGCCATATTTTTTCATTCAGATTTGCTAGTTTTATAAATTCTGACTTATCTTTGCAGGTGTAAAAATGTATCTTATGTTCGAATTTGACCAATACCTTGGATTTATAGCCTTTTTAACCATTTTAACTATTGGTTTTTGGCTCATGATATTTTTATTGACTTTCGTGATCCCTTATTGGTTAGGAGGTTCTTTGCTAGAGTTTCTCAAGGAAAAAAGAGATGCTAAGAAAAACAAAACAAGCTAAAAGCTATTTGCATATCATTTAAAAAGCACCCCATGGGGTGCTTTTTTTATACATCTCTTAGATCTAGTTTGTTCGTCCTAAAGTTTTTATAATGAAGGTGTTTTTAAATTTACTAGGACTTATTTTTTTTACGTTTCTTCTTTTTCTTCTCTTTTTTAGGTTTTTTAAATCCCTCTTCTTGCAGCGCCACAAAGGCTAGGTATTTTTCCTCTGGCAAACCATTTTTCAGAGCCTCCTCTTGTTCTTTTTGAATTTTTTCAACTGCAGTTTTAATTTTGTCTTGGTCTAATTTTAATAGCTGTAATTCAATGCTCTTTTGAACTGAATTTATTAAAATGGTTCTGACAACAGCCTCTTCAAAAACAGTTAGTCCAATTGCTTCTTTGAGCGCAGGCATTTGTTGGTCTACAATCTGTTCTGCAGTTAAATTTTCAGGTTTTTCCTGTCTCATTGGCTCCTGAGGCGCAAGTGATTGTCTTCTGCCTGTATATGGGTTTCTCCCCATACCGCGCCCCATACCAAATTGCGCGTAGGCGTCTGCACACATGGTCATGAGCATAAGGAGAAAAATGGGTTGTAAAATTTTTTTCATAATTAAATTTTAAAATCTAGTATCTCAGTGAGAAATCCATTACAAATATAAGAAGTAAAAGACGCAATAGTATACCATAGCACTAGTCTTCTGATTCTTTTTGTCCCATAAGCATGAGATAGCTTTTTAAAAATGGATCTATTTGTCCGTCTAAAACACCGTCTACATCTGCAGTTTCTACACCAGTACGAACATCTTTTACAAGTTTATATGGGTGTAACACATAGTTTCTAATTTGAGAGCCCCATTCAATTTTCATTTTGGAAGACTCTATTTCAGACCTGGCCTCTTGTCTTTTCCTGAGTTCTATCTCATAGAGTTGCGATTTTAGAAGTTTCATGGCATTTTCACGATTGTCTAATTGAGACCTGGTCTCTGAATTGTGAATAATAATACCCGTAGGGTGGTGGGTAAGTATTGCTTTGGTTTCTACCTTGTTTACATTCTGACCTCCAGCCCCCCCAGAGCGTGCAAAAGCCCAGGAAATATCTGCAGGGTTAATCACAATTTCTATGGAGTCATCTATTAATGGGTACACATAAACTGAGGCAAATGATGTATGCCGTTTGGCATTGCTGTCAAAGGGAGAAATACGCACCAGCCTGTGTACCCCATTTTCCCCTTTGAGCCAACCAAAAGCAAAATCTCCCTCTATGCCTAAGGTCACTGTTTTAACACCTGCTACGTCCCCCTCTTGATAATTGAGCTCTTTAATTTTAAACCCAGCCTTTTGGCTCCACATCATGTACATACGCATGAGCATAGCTGCCCAATCACAACTTTCAGTACCTCCTGCACCCGCTGTAATTTGAAGTACGGCAGAGAGGTTATCTCCCTCCTCAGAAAGCATATTTTTAAACTCTAGATCTTCCAAAAGCGCTAAAGTCTTTTCGTATTGCAAACTAACTTCCTGTTCGCTAACTGCTTCCTCTGCAAAGAAATCCATCAGCACTTCTAAATCTTCTATGTTGGCTTTGGCTTGCTCATAGCCTTGCACCCAGATTTTTATAGATTGAATAAATTTCATCTGCTGCTGGGCTTTTTGAGGGTCGTCCCAAAAATCAGGAGCCAGGGTTTTTTCCTCCTGGTTTTCTATTTCGATGCGTTTGGCATCTATGTCAAAGATACCTCCTTAACGCACCAAGGCGTTCTAAAAGACCTTTGAATTGATCTGTTGTAAGCATATGTGTAGTTTTTAGCAAAAATAAGATTTAGCCTTGGTTGTACCATCAATTTTAGTAAATTTAGTTTTCAGTTAATTACAGGACCTTATAGGATCTGTAATTACTTTTTAATAACCAACTAAAACCAAGCTCATGCGTATATTTTGGACTTTATTATTAGGCTTTTGTAGCTCTCTTTGTTTTGCCCAATTAAACCTCAGTCAAACTCAATTTCAAAAATTCGAGGGATTTTTTAATTTTCATTATGACAGCTCCAATGATAAAATATATATGGAAGTGTCAGACTTAGAGAAAGAATTTTTATATATCAGTTCTCTTAGTAGTGGTGTTGGTAGCAATGACATAGGTTTAGACCGCGGCCAATTGGGAGGAGAGCGGGTGGTTTATTTTAAAAAAATGGGCAATAAGCTTTTGCTTATTCAACCTAATTTAGAGTACAGGGCTTTAACGGAAAATGCTTTGGAGAAAGAATCTGTGAAACAGGCTTTTGCGTCTTCGGTATTATTTGGTTTTCCTATTGAAACTACACAAAAAGGAAACTACGTCATAGATCTCACGCCTTTTCTCATGCAGGATACCCATGGAGTCTCGAGCCGCCTAAAACAGTCTAATCAAGGGGCTTACAGCATAGACAAGACCAAAAGCGCGGTAAATTTAGATCGCACCAGGGCTTTTCCTAAAAATATTGAATTGGATATTATGCTTACCTTCAGTGGTCAGGCCAAGGGGAGGTACATTAGGTCTGTTACTCCAACACCAGACTTAGTTACTGTAGCGCAGCACCATTCCTTTGTAGCCTTGCCAGAACTTGATTTTGAAAAGAGAGCCTATGATCCACGTTCTGGTGCCTATGCTTTTTCTTATATGGATTACGCCACACCAGTGTCTAGCCCTATTGTAAAAAGATTTGTAGCCCGTCACAGATTAGAAAAGAAAGATCCAAATGCAGCTGTTAGTGAGGCTGTGGAACCCATTATTTATTATTTAGACAACGGTACTCCAGAACCTGTTAGATCTGCTTTATTGGAAGGTGGAAGGTGGTGGAACCAAGCTTTTGAAGCCATTGGCTACAAGGATGCCTTCCAAGTGAAAATTCTTCCTGAAGACGCAGACCCATTAGATATTCGTTATAATGTGATCCAATGGATACACCGCTCTACCAGAGGGTGGAGCTATGGAAGCAATGTGTCGGACCCCAGAACAGGTGAAATTCTAAAAGGTCATGTAAGCTTAGGTAGTTTGAGAATTAGACAGGACTTCCTCATAGCACAGGCCTTAACAAATGCCCCTTTTGCAGAAAGCGACACCAATCACAAAGCTATGTTAGACATGGCAGTAGCTAGAATTAGACAACTTTCTGCTCATGAGATAGGACATACGCTTGGTTTTATGCACAATTTTGCAGCCAGCACCAACAATAAGGCCTCTGTAATGGATTATCCACATCCTCAATTTGAAGTAGTCGGAGATCAAATTTTGTATGACAAGGCCTATGAAACAGGAATAGGGGACTGGGATAAGGTGAGTGTTGCGTACTCGTATTCAGATTTTCCAGACTCAGTCACCAATACCTCTCAGGCTTTGGAAGATATTTTAGAAGCAGCCACTAAAAAAGGACTTAGATATCTTTCAGATTCAGATGCCAGACCCCCAGGAAGTGCCAGTGTGTACGCCCACCTTTGGGACAATGGAACAACAGCTGCACAAGGGCTTAGAGATGTTTTGGCAGTAAGGGCACAGGCCATTAAAAATTTTGGTTTGGACAATATCAGAAAAGGGGAGCCACTGTCTGTTTTAGAAGATGTTTTTGCACCCTTATATTTCTTTCACCGTTACCAAACAGAGGCTGCTGCCAAAGTGATTGGTGGTATAGATTACAGCTATCAGGTAAAAGGAAGTAGTCAGTCTCCTGTGACTGCTGTTGCTGCTACCCAGCAAAGGCAAGCCTTACAAGAGGTTTTGAAAACATTAGACGCCGCTCATATGGCTATCCCTGCAGATAAATTATCTCTTTTCCCACCTAGATCTCCTGCTTATGGAAGGAGTAGGGAGTCTTTTAACGGCAAAACAGGAGTTGCTTTTGACCCCTTAGCGGCACCAGAAACTTCTGCAGATATATCGCTTGGTTTTTTGTTCCATCCGCAACGTGTCTCCAGATTAGTGCAACAAAAATCTTTAGATTCAAAACAATTTGGGCTAGAAGATCTTTTGTCTGAGGTATGGGAAGCTACTATAGAAAAAAATCACAAAGACAGTTACCTGCAAACGGTTCAAAACAACATAAATTTTAGAGTTTTTACCCACCTTTTAAACTTATTAAGCCAAGAGGAGGTACACCCAGAAGTTACAGCTATTGGTTATCATTTTATGAGAGAAAAAATGAATGCCATACCAGCCTCTAAGGCAGATATTATAGAAAAAGAAATGTATAGAAGGTGGCAGTCTTTTGAGAAAAACCCTGATGGCTTTAAAGTCATTTCTAGCCCTCAAATTCCAGATGGTTCCCCCATTGGTATGAACTGCTCATTTTAATTAAATATGGAAATTAACCTAATAAGCGATACGATTACCAAGCCCACTCCAGGCATGTTAGACGCTATGTTTTCTACTGCTGTAGGAGATGACGTTTTCAAAGAAGACCCCACTGTAAATGAACTAGAGGAGCAAACAGCAGCTCTTTTTGGACAAGAGGCGGCTTTGTTCTTTCCTTCGGGTACCATGGCAAATCAAACTGCCATAAAAGTACATACCCAGCCAGGAGAACAGTTAATTTGTGATCACTACGCCCACATTTTTAATTATGAAGGCGGCGGCGTGAGTTTTAATTCTGGCGTGTCTTGTAAACTTATAGAAGGGGAGCGAGGGAGAATTACTGCGGCTCAGGTTGCAGCCGCCATAAACCCACCAGATTTTTATCACAGTCCTTTAAACACATTGGTTTGTTTAGAGAATACTACCAACAAGGGGGGAGGAGCTGTTTGGGATTTTGAGCAAATGAAAGCCATTAAACAGCTTTGTGAAACCCATAACCTTAATTTTCATTTAGACGGTGCTAGGCTTTGGAACGCCCTAGCTGTTACAGGAGAAGATCCCATCCTATATGGTCAATTGTTTGACAGCATTAGCGTTTGTTTTTCAAAGGGTCTGGGTTGTCCGGTTGGATCTGTATTAGTGGGCTCCAAAGACTTCATAAACAAAGCACTGAGAGTAAGAAAGGTGTTTGGAGGTGGTATGCGTCAGGCAGGATATTTGGCTGCAGCTGGAATATACGCTTTAGCCCATCATAGAGAGAGGTTGTCTGAAGATCACAGGAAAGCAGCGGAGATTGCAAGCCTATTAAAAACAAAAGAGTTTATAGCTCATGTAGCACCGGTAGACACCAATATTATCATTTTTGAATTAGATGAAACCAGGTGCACCCAAGAGGTTTTTATGCAAAAAATGCAGGAGCATCAAGTTCGATTAATTTCTATGGGTGGCGGAAAGCTCAGACTGGTGACTCATATGGATTACACCCAGCAGATGCATGAGAGATTTTTAGACATATTAGATCGTTTATAAGGGAAGAAATACGCTATTTTTGCCCCACTAAAACAAGCCCATGCAAGAGAAGCAACAAGCCCCAATAGCTTTAAAAAAAGCCCATACACTCCACCATCTTAATCACAAACGTCAAGATCCCTACTTCTGGATGAACCAAAGAGACTCCCCTGAGGTTTTGGAGTATTTGGAAGCAGAAAATAGATATTATGAGTCTCAAACTGCTCACACCAAAGCATTTGAAAGTCAGCTTTTTGAAGAGATGAAAGCTAGAATAAAGGAAGACGACAGCTCTGTTCCTTATAAACACAACGGCTATTGGTATATCACCAAATTTGAATTGGGTAAAGAGTATCCTATATATACCAGGAGAAAAGAAAGTCTAGAAACCCCAGAAGAACTGCTGTTTGATTGTAATATAATGGCGCAAGGTCATGATTACTTTAATCTAGGCGGCTTTTCAGTAAGTCCTGACAACAGATATTGTGTATTCTCTACAGATAAGGTGTCTAGAAGACAGTACGTTTTACAGATCAAAAATTTACAGACGGGAGAGATTTTACAAGATCATATAGAAAATACCACAGGAAGCGCTAGCTGGGCTGCAGACAGTCATACTTTTTTTTACACCCTTAAAAACCCCACCACACTTAGGTCAGAAGCTATTTTTAGACACGAATTGGGCCAGCAGGGTCCAGATACAGAAATTTATAAGGAGACAGATGAAACCTTTAATACCTATGTATTTAAGACCAAGAGTAAAAAGTATATAGTTATAGGGTCTTCTAGCACTCTGACCACAGAATATCAGATATTCCCAGCAGACACCCCCTTTGCAAGCCCAAAAATATTCAGTAAAAGAGAGCGTGGTTTGGAGTATGATTTGAACCATTACGAAGACCATTTTTATATTCTAACTAATAAGGACGGGGCTACTAATTTTAAGGTAATGCGAGCTCATGAGACAAGTACCGAACAGTCTCATTGGGAGGAGTTTATACCCCATAGACCTGAAGTATTAGTAGAAGATATTTCTATTTTTAAAGATTTTTATGTGCTCAGCGAGAGAAGCCATGGGCTTACTCGTATTTTTATACAGCCTTGGGACGCAAAAAATGGGGGGCATTACCTTCCTTTTAACAGTGAGACATACACCGCTTATGTGGGTACTAATCCGGAGTTTGACACCCATTTATTGCGCTTTGGATACAATTCACTGAGCACCCCTGCTTCTGTATACGACTATGATGTTCAAACCAGAGAGAAAATACTTTTAAAGCAACAAGAAGTACTGGATCCTAGTTTTAACGAAAGGGACTATATCTCAAAACGTATTTGGGCCACCGCAGAAGACGGTATTCAGGTGCCCATTTCATTGGTCTATCACAAAGACACTCCTATAGACGGAAGTAGCCCTTTATTGCAGTATGGATATGGATCTTATGGGCATACCTCAGATCCTTATTTTTCTACAGTGAGACTCAGCTTGCTCCAAAGAGGATTTGTATATGCTATTGCTCACATAAGAGGGGGTGAATATCTGGGGAGACCCTGGTATGACTCTGGAAAATTATTAGAGAAGAGAAATACTTTCACAGATTTTATAGCCTGCTCTAAGCATTTAATAGCTCAGGGTTACGCCGCTAAAGATGGTTTGTTCGCCTATGGCGGATCGGCCGGAGGCCTACTTATGGGTGCTGTAATGAATATGGCTCCTGAGCTGTATAAAGGAGTCATAGCCAGTGTGCCTTTTGTAGACGTAGTGACCACCATGTTAGATGAATCTATCCCGCTTACCACCGGGGAATACGACGAATGGGGCAACCCCAATGAAAAAGAGTTTTACGAGTATATGCTCTCTTACTCCCCCTATGACAATGTGGTAGCGCAAGATTATCCCAACACCTTAGTAATTACGGGTTATCACGACTCTCAGGTTCAATATTGGGAGCCTGCCAAATGGGTGGCCAAATTGAGAGATCTCAAAACAGACAACAATCGCCTTTTATTTTACACCAATATGGAAGCGGGTCACTCTGGGGCCTCTGGCCGATTTGAATCTCTTAAAGAAATAGCTAAAGAATACGCTTTTATCATTGATTTGTCTGACAAAAGTCTGGAATAAAAAAAATGATTAAATTTGTAAGGATTTTTTGTCAAATCTTCAACCAAAGAACCTATATGCAAAAAAAGATACATGCCAAGGAGAGCGTCCTGCCTTTAATTGGAAAGACTCCGCTTGTACAACTTCACAAAACTGTTTCTGGATTTGACGGTGATTTTTATGCCAAATTAGAGGCCTTTAACCCTGGCCACTCTGCAAAAGATAGAATTGCCCTTCACATTATAGAAATTGCAGAAGAGCAAGGCTTAATAAGCCCTGGAAATACCATTGTAGAGACTACCTCTGGAAATACAGGTTTTAGTGTGGCTATGGTAAGCGCTATTAAAGGGTATAAATGTATCCTAGCAGTGAGTTCTAAGGCGTCTCCAGATAAAATAGATATGCTTAGAGCTATGGGCGCAGAGGTACATGTATGCCCAGCCCACGTGAGTGCAGACGACCCCCGTTCTTATTACGAGGTGGCTAAAAGTATCCATGCAAAGACACCTAATTCCATATACATCAATCAATATTTTAACAGCCTTAATACAGAGGCGCATTACCGAAGTACAGGTCCTGAGATTTGGGAAGACACCCAGGGTACCATTACCCATTTAGTAGCCTGTAGCGGAACTGGAGGGACTATTTCTGGAACGGCTCAGTATCTAAAAGAGCAAAACCCAAACATTCAAGTGATTGGGATAGACGCTTTTGGGTCTATTTTAAAGGGGTACCACGAGACGGGCCAAATTAATAAAGACGACATTTTCCCATACAGAATAGAGGGTTTGGGTAAAAATCTGGTGCCAACTGCTACAGATTTTAAGGCCATAGACCGCTTTGTGAAGGTGAGAGACGACGACGCCGCACATATGGCGCGTTTTATTTCTAAAACGGAGGGCATTTTTGCAGGTTACACCTCTGGTGCTGCCCTTCAGGGGGTAAAACAACTTCAAGAAGAAGGGGTCTTTAACCAAGATTCTAAAGTAGTAGTTATTTTTCCAGACCACGGATCTAAATACATGAGTAAAATTTACTCTGACGAGTGGATGGCCGCTCAGGGGTTTTTAGAGGCCTCTGCTGTCTCAAACAGCAAGTCTACAACCACCCTTAATTCAATAAAATAAAAAATATTAAGCCAAAAAAAACTATTTTTGCGCTTTAGAAAAAAACGAATATGAAAGATCTTTTTGAAAGAATCATTGCCAATAAAGGGCCCTTAGGTAAGTGGGCTTCACATGCTGAGGGTTACTTTGTGTTTCCTAAACTAGAAGGGGAAATTTCCAATAGAATGTCCTTCAAAGGACAAAAGGTAATTACCTGGAGCATTAACGATTACTTAGGATTAGCGAATTTGCCGGAAATAAAGGCGGTAGACGGAGCGGCGGCACTGGAGCACGGAGCGGCTTATCCTATGGGGGCTAGAATGATGAGTGGGCACACAGATTTTCACGAGCAATTAGAAAATGAGCTTGCAGATTTTGTGCAAAAGGAGTCTGCCTACTTACTAAATTTTGGATATCAAGGTATTATGTCTACCATAGACGCTTTGGTGTCTAAGGATGACATTATTGTTTACGACGTAGACGCCCATGCCTGTATTATTGACGGGGTGCGTTTGCATATGGGGAAGCGCTTTACATTTAAGCACAATGATATTGACAGTTTAGAAAAAAACCTGGAGCGCGCCACTAAAATGGCAGAGCAAACCGGAGGAGGTATTTTAGTGATCTCGGAAGGGGTATTTGGTATGCGTGGAGAGCAGGGGAAACTCAAAGAAATTGTGGCGCTTAAAGAAAAATTTAATTTTAGACTGCTTGTAGACGACGCACATGGTTTTGGTACCCTTGGAAAAACAGGAGCTGGAGCAGGAGAGGAGCAGGGGGTTCAAGCAGACATTGATGTGTACTTTGCTACTTTTGCTAAATCTATGGCTGGCATAGGTGCCTTTATAGCTGCAGACAAAGAAATTATAGATTATCTGAAGTACAACCTTAGATCTCAGATGTTTGCCAAGTCTTTACCTATGATCTATGTAAAGGGCGCGCTTAAGCGTTTAGACATGCTTAGAACACAGCCAGAACTCAAAGAAAATTTATGGCGTAATGTAAACGCGCTACAATCTGGTCTTAAGGCTCAAGGTTTTGATATTGGAACCACTAGTAGTTGTGTAACTCCTGTATACTTAAATGGTAGCATTCCTGAGGCCATGGCCTTAGTGAAAGATCTTAGAGAAAATCACGGTATTTTCTGCTCTATTGTGGTATATCCGGTTATTCCAAAGGGACTCATTCTTTTAAGATTAATACCTACGGCTACCCATACCCAAGAAGACATAGACCTTACCCTCAAAGCATTCTCTGCCATTAGAGAGCGTTTAGAGAACGGGACATATAAAAGACTCTCTGCAGCTGTTACTGCTGCTATGGGAGAGTAATGTATGCAAAAGCCATTTGAAAAGCCGGATCTCACAGAGATCCGGCTTTTTTTGTCCCCACTTTTAGGTAGGCTCTTGTAAATTAAAGGGCTTTTTTATACGTTCTTCTACGTTTGTAAATTTTTGGATCAAAGGCACGCCAGAGCTTTTGAATGGCTGTGTTTTCCTCTAATTCAGGAGTTCTAATACAGTTCTCCACGCCTTTTTCGTTAAAGGTAATCCAGCATTCGTGAAATAAAATGGCAGTAAGGCCTTTGTTTTGGTATTTAGGGTGTACCCCTATGAGATAAAAAATCATGTCTTTGCTTTCTTTTCTAGCTTTAAGCAAGTGAAAAATACCAAAGGGGAAGAGCTTGCCTTTTGCCTTTTGCAATGCTTTTGAGAAGGAGGGCATCACAATAGAAAAGGCCACCAATTGGTCCTTCTCATCTAGAACAAACTTGATAAACTCTGGATTGATAAAACTTAGATAGCGCTTGGTAAAAAACTTCTTTTGAACATCTGTAATGGGCACAAAGGAAGACAGACTGGCATAGCTCTCATTAAACAAATCAAACATTTGATTTGCATAGGGAAGAATATCCTTAGTTTTTGTAAAGTTAAGCGCTTTTAGTTTGTAGCGCCTTTTAATGAGGTCCTGTGCCTTATTAAATAAAGCAGGGTCTATATTGCTAAAAGGAAATTTGTTTTCTAAATATTCCTTCTCTTTTACAAAACCGTGGGTTTCAAAGTGAGAAGCGTAATAGGGGTGGTTATACCAGGTAATCATAGTGCCAATATGGTCAAACCCCTCAATGAGACAGCCAACCTTATCCAGGTTTGAAAAGCCCACAGGCCCTTCCATGAATTCCAAATCGTTGGCTTTTCCTATTTCAGAAACTTTGTCTAAAAGGGCTTTAGAAACCTGAAGATCATCTGTAAAATCCATCCATCCAAATCGCATTTTTTTGAGCTGCTGCTCCTGTACTTCAATGTGATTGATCATAGCAGCCACTCTACCAACGATTTTTCCATCTTTGTAGGCTAAGAAAAACTGAGCTTGGGCAGTTTTAAAAACTGGATTTACACTGGGGTCAAACACCTCCATCTCATCTTTAATAATTGGAGGTACCCAGTAAGGATTGTCTTTATAAAGTGAAAAAGGAAAGCACACAAAGTCTTTGATCTCTTTTTTTGAAATGGCTTCTTTTATCTGAATCATCTTTTTATTTTATGGTTATCTATTCTAAAGGAGAAACCCATACCTACAAATCTTTTTTTTGGCGCCTCCTTAAAATTCAAACCCCCAAATAGATCAAATTGTATATTTCTTTTTAGTAAATATGCGCCTCCAGTTCTTAGAACTTGCTCATTGTAATCTCCTTGTTTATAGTACTGTCCCTCTACAAATAGACTCCATTTTGGTTTAAGGTTATGCGATAGAGAGGCTATGAAATTTGTATCAGCTAAACTTTTATTCCCTATGTGATCATAAACTACGTTAATAGTCGTGACCCATTTAGATGTAATGTGATTTTGTAAAATCAACATAGCTCTTGGAGATATACTTGGATAGTTTACCATAAAAGGGCTAGAGGAAATAGCTAGATTAGTACCTGCATATATTGCTATAGCAGGAATAAGATTGCGCCAACTGAATTTGTTATTAGCATTCCAGCTGTACACATTTATGGGTTTATTATTTCTCTTTTCTGGGTCATAAACTAAGTATTTTACACCAATTCTATTAAGATAAATTCCAGTATCTACTCCTACTTTTTGTCCAGGGACAGGACTTGTACTAGAGTCTAATGTATACATTACATCATATACAAATTCTAAATTTTCTTTGATTAACCCAATTCTAATACTTAGAAGGCCATTATTTAGAAGGCTTTCAGAGGAAAGTGAGTCTACAGTTACTCTATCTACATAAAAGCGACCTTCTGCCTGGTAGATCCCAGTGCCTACTGAATATGCTCCCATTGTGTTACCAGGACTGTTGGAGTTTATGATATCTGTGTATTGTCCCTTTACCTCATGTACCTGAAAAAGAAAAATAAACAGTGTCCAAGTGAATAAATTAAAACATGACTTAGGGACCGATTTTAGAAGCATTTTAAGATTATTTTAATTCTTCTGAACGGGCTTCCTAGAAGAAGAATTGTATTTTTGGATAAATTTAATAAAGTTAATGGGTTTTTTAAGTACACTTCTATACATACTACTAGGTTTTTATGCACTCAAGTTTTTGTTGCGACTTTTTGCCCCTAAAATCATGGCTTTTGCCTTAAAAATGCTTCAAAAAAAAATGAGTGATTCTTTTCCTAACGCTAGCAATTTCAATGCATATGGCAATCGATCTACAACTACTGCAGATAAAAAAACTACGGTTTCTAAAAAGAAAGACCCTGTAGGAGAGTACATAGATTTCGAAGAAATTGAATAACTTACCTTATATTGGTATTCTTATGAAAATATTTCCAAGAATGGTCAAACAGACCCTTGTGCTAAGCTTCTTTGCACTAGTTGCGCTCGTTTATTTTTATCCTGTTTTGCAAAATAAACAAATTGAACAATCTGACATTGTTCAATATACCGGTATGGCTAAAGAGCAAAACGACTTTAGAGCAGAAACCAATTCTGAGCCCTATTGGACTAACGGCGCTTTTGGTGGCATGCCTACCTATCAATTGGGCGCTCAGTTCCCGCATAATTACATAAAAAAACTAGACAGGCTCATTCGTTTTCTTCCCAGGCCTGCAGATTATTTGTTTTTGTATTTTATTGGCTTTTATATTCTGCTATGCAGCCTTAAGCTAGATTATAAAATAGCTATTATTGGAGCCCTGGCCTATGGGTTGTCTACTTACTTTATTATCATTCTTGGAGTGGGTCACAATGCCAAAGCCCATGCGCTTGGCTATATGCCCATAGTGCTTGCCGGGATTATTTGGGTATTTGACAAAAAATACCTGCTCGGTTTTTTGGTTACCGCCCTTGGAATGGCATTAGAAATAGTAGCCAATCACGTGCAAATGACTTATTACTTTATGTTTTTGGTGCTAATTTTAGGGGCGGTATATGGCGTCTATGCTTTGAGAGAGAAAACTTTTATCTCCTTTGTTAAGGGGGTAGGTATTTTGTTAGTTGCAGTTATTTTGGGTATGGCCACCAATGCCACCATGTTGCTCTCTACCAAGGAATATGCCTCCTGGAGTACCAGAGGTCCAAGCGAGCTTAGCATACAGCCAGACGGAAGCCCCAAAGAACAATTAAGCGGATTAGATTCTGATTACATTACCCATTATTCCTACGGCCCATTAGAGTCCTTCAATTTGTTAGTGCCTAGGTTAAGTGGCGGATCTATTAGTGAGGCTATTGGAGAAGGGGCTACCTACGATTTTTTAACCTCTCAGGGGGTTCCTCACAACCAGGCCTTAGAGTTTTCAAATCAGTTGCCACTGTATTGGGGCCCTCAGCCTCCCACCTCAGGCCCCGCCTATTTAGGTGCCATTATTTTAGCCCTGTGTTTCTTGGGCTTTTTGAGCTACAAGGAAAAAATAAAGTGGGTTTTTCTACTCACAGCCATCTTTACATTAATGCTGTCCTGGGGTAAATTTTTCATGCCACTCACCACATTCATGATAGACTATTTTCCATTGTACGATAAATTTAGAGCCGTTTCTTCCATTCAGGTTATGGTAGCCTTTTCTGTTATGGCTATGGCCGCATTGGGCTTATCTGCGTGGCTAAAGTCTTCTGAGGCTTTTCGCCTTAAAACCATAAAAACAACCGCATTGTTTTTTGGAGGACTTTTAAGCTTACTCTATTTAATTAGTTTTATTTTAGAGTATTCCGGCCAATCAGACGCTTCCTTTGCTGCTGCCTATGGAGACGCATTTGTAGACGCCCTAAAATTGGATAGGGCTCGCGTATACAAGTCTGATGTTCTCAGATCTCTGGGTCTGATAGCCCTTTTGTTAGGCTTATTTTGGTGGGCTGTAAAAAAATCTTGGAGTTCTACCAGAGTCTTATTAGGAGTTGGTTTACTTGTACTTCTAGATTTATTTCCCGTAGCTAAGAGATATGTTAACTCTGGAGATTTTGTAACTTCAAAACAAGTGCAGCAACCTTTTGTTGCTTCTGCTATTGACAAAGAGATTTTAAAAGACACTACCTACTTCAGGGTATATGACATGGCAGAAGGTGTGAATGGAGCAAGAACCTCTTATTTTCACCAATCGTTAGGAGGCTATCACGCTGCCAAACCTGCCACGCTCAACAACTTATTTGATTTTCATGTTTACCAAAGTAATTTAGAGGTTTTACATATGTTCAATGTAAAATACGTAATTCAGCAGGATGAAAATGGGAGTCCCACCCTAGCTATAAATCCCCGAGCAAATGGTCCTGCCTGGTTTGTGTCTAGTTTGGTTGGAGTACCAGACCCAGATAGTTGGATTCTAGGGCTTCATAACTTAGACACTAAGAATACAGCTAGTGTTCTATTGCCTACGCTTAAAAATGAACTTCAAACTTCATACGAAGTAGAAAAAACCGCAAGTATAAGTTTGGTGTTTCACGCTCCAAACAAGCTGGTGTATAGGTCTTCAAATGCCAATACCGGTTTTGCAGTTTTTTCTGAGATGTATTACAAACATGGCTGGCAGGCTAAGGTAGACGGCACAGACACTCCTATTTACAGAGTAGACTACACCCTTAGAGGATTAGAGCTTCCTGCTGGAGATCATGAAATAATTTTTGAATTTAAACCAGATGTTGTGAAGTACGGGAGCCAAATATCTCTGGCAGCTTCCTCTGTTTTATTTTTAATTATAGGCCTATTTCTAGGCCGATGCATGATAAGTACATCCTATTTTAATAAGCTTTTCAATGGAAAGAGATCCTCTTAATCAGACTCTTTCGACTCACAAAAAAGTCTTAATCGTCACCTATTATTGGCCACCAGCAGGAGGCCCAGGAGTACAGCGTTGGCTTAAATTTGTAAAGTATTTACCAGAGTTTGGGATATCTCCAGTGGTATGTATCCCGAAAGGGGCAATATATCCCATGGAAGACTCTAGTTTATGCTCTGAAGGGGAAGGGGTACACCTTATCAATTCTCCCATTTCTGAGCCTTCAAGATGGATTTCATGGTTGTTTAAAAAACAAACCAGCCAGCTTAGAAAGGGGATGATTAATGAAAAAAATCCTAGTGTGATAGAAAAATTTCTGCGAGCAATTCGCGGTAATTTTTTTGTGCCAGACGCCAGGATTGGTTGGGTAAAACCCACCACTGCACTATTAAAGGAACATATTCAGGCCCATGGAATAGAAACTGTCATAACCACTGGCCCTCCTCATTCTGTTCATCTTATTGGGATGGCGCTAAAAAAAGAGCTAGATATTTGTTGGATGGCAGATTTTAGAGATCCTTGGACCTCCATTGGTTACCACCAATCTTTATTTATGAGTGCTTTTGTTAAAAAAAAGCACAAAAAGCTAGAACGTCATGTACTGGGTACTGCAGATCATATTATTACAACTAGCCATACCACAGCCAAAGAATTTGGGTTGCTTACAGACCAACCTATACATGTGATAACTAACGGTTTTGAGCCGCTAGTAGAAAAACCGAAAGCCCAATTAGATATAGAGCAGCATATGAAAGGCTTTTCCATACTTCATATTGGGTCTCTTCTCTCTAAGAGGAACCCTGAAATTTTATGGAAATCTTTGTCAGAGCTCACTCAGGAGCACAGCAGTTTCAAAAGAGAGTTTTCCCTTCACTTTGTGGGGGAAGTGAGTGAACAAGTAAAGGCGCGATTGTCTTTCTATGGTTTAGAAAAATTTACAGTATATCACGGATATATGGGCCATAGCACTGTGAGAATTTTTCAAAAACTTGGTCGCTTACTTTTACTCTTAGAGGTAAATTCCAAGCAGCACAGAGGTATTATTCCAGGTAAATTATTTGAGTATTTAGCAAGCGAAAACCCTATCATTGCTATTGGACCGCAGCAATGGGAGGCCGGTAGTATTATAAAGGAAACTCAGGCTGGTAATGTATTTACATATGAAGACAAAAAGGCTATAAAATCCTATATTATGGATAAATTTAGCGACTATTTTACGGGAGAAAATTCTGTAAAATCTACTGGTATTGAAAGATTTCACAGAAAAGCACTCACCGCCAAACTATCTAAAATTATACATGGGACTGGTAATTAGACAATCTTTTTTTAACACCTTAAGCACCTATATTGGGTTTGGGTTGGGTGCCATAAATACCCTGGTACTCTACACGCGTATTTTACCAGTAGACCAATATGGTTTGCTCTCTCTCATGCTGTCTGCAGCTAGCATACTCATGCCCATTTTTATTTTTGGTTTGCCTAATACCCTTATTAAATTTTACACTTCTGCTATGACCCCCAGAGAGGCTGGGTATTTGCAGGGGTTTTCATTATGGTTTCCCTTATTATTGATACTTCCGGTGGCTGTGGGTTTGTATTTTTTTGAGTATCAGATTAGTGCGTCACTCACTCAAAAAAATGCTTTTGTTGCACCATATCTTTGGCACATTCTACTTATTGGCGTGGCTATGGCCTACTTTGAAATAGCTTATGCACAAGCCAAAGTAGCCTTGCAATCAGTTTGGGGAAATTTTTTAAAAGAAGTGAGTCACCGTTTATTCATTAGTGTTTTACTACTACTTTTATACGCTAAGTACATAGATCTATCCTTCTTTTTTACGTCTCTGGTAGGCGCTCACATACTGCGTGCATTGCTCATGCATGGGTATGTACTATGGAACTGTAATTTTAATTATTATTGGGGAATACCTTCTGCCTATAAGACCTACTTGCAATACAGTGTGTATATGTTTTTGGGTGGGACTGCTGCTGTAATCATTCTAGAGATAGATAAACTAATGATATATTCTTTTGTTAACATAGAACAGGTAGCTTTTTATACCGTAGCCGTTTTCATGGCCACTATTGTAGGTGTTCCTGCGCGTTCTATGTATCAGATTACAGCTCCGATAACGGCCAGACTTTTACAGGAGAATGACACCTCTGCTTTAAAAAAATTATACAAAGAGAGTTCTTTAAATTTAGGCATGGTAGCGGGGGGTGTCCTTTTGCTGCTATTGATAAATTTAGATCAAATTTACAATTTCATACCTCAGGCTTATGGAGGTACTTTTCTATTGGTGTTACTCATTGGACTCTCTAAATTCTATGACGCCCTTTTAGGGAATAACAATGCCATACTTTTTAATTCTCCTTATTATAAAAAAATATTGAGTTTTGGTTTACTTCTGGCCGGGATTACCATTGTATTGAATTATCTATTTATTCCATCTTTGGGTATAGAGGGGGCAGCATTGGCCTCTTTTTTATCCTTAAGTGTTTACAACAGCGTGAAGTTATGGTATGTATGGAAAAAGTATGACAGCCAGCCCTTTAGTTGGAATACTTTCAAATTATTAATGCTTCTCCTAAGCCTGTATTTGGTGTCTTATTTTTTACCCAATTTTGAGAACTCCTACCTCAGTATTGCCTTTGACACTCTTTCTGTAGGGATTATTTATGTGGCTATTTTGTATTGGAGTGGGATTTCTCAGGCTTTCAATGCCCTTGTAGGTAGAAGCCTTAAAAAGTGGCTCCACCGCTAATTACAATTTTTCTTTAAGGTAGCTAGCCGTCACAGAATTCTTATCTTTTACTATAACTTCTGGGGGGCCTTGGGCAATGACTTGCCCACCATGGACCCCACCTCCCGGTCCTAAATCTATAATGTGGTCTGCACATTTAATCAAATCTATATTGTGCTCTATAACTACCATGGAATGCCCTTTGTCTAAAAGGGCATTAAAGGCCCCTAGTAACTTATTAATATCATGAAAATGAAGCCCAGTAGTGGGTTCGTCAAAAATAAAGAGCGTTTTATCTTTGGTATTTCCCTTTACAAGAAAAGAAGCTAATTTTATACGCTGCGCCTCGCCTCCAGATAGAGTAGAAGAGGATTGTCCCAGACTCACATACCCCAAACCAACGTCGTCTAAGGCTTTAATTTTTTGGCATAATTTTTTGTCTCCGTGACTACTAAAAAACTCTAGGGCTTGTGAGACAGTTAGTTCGAGAACATCATGGATAGATTTACCAAAGTATTTTACCTCCAGGACCTCTTTTTTAAAGCGTTTGCCTTCACAGGCATCGCACATCAGGTGCACGTCTGCCATGAACTGCATTTCTACGGTAATCTCTCCTTCTCCCTTACATTTCTCACAGCGTCCTCCGTCTACATTAAATGAAAAATGTTTGGGTTGGAACCCCCTGAGTTTGGAGAGGGCTTCTTTGGCAAAAATAGCCCTAATGTCATCATAAGCCTTGAGGTAGGTTACTGGATTGGATCTGGAGGAGCGGCCAATTGGATTTTGATCGATAAACTCTACAAATTTTAAATTTTTATGTTGCACCTCATAACTACTATGCTGCCCAATTTTTAGACCAAATCCTCCTAAAGATTTTTGAACCATAGGATATAATAGTTCTTTTATAAGGGTAGATTTTCCGGAACCAGAAACACCTGTCACAATACTTAACATTCCCAAAGGAATAGTTACATCTATATTTTTTAGGTTATTGGCTCTTGCTCCTTTAATTTTTACATATTGCTCAGAACCTCTTCTTTTTTTTGGTACTGGTATTTCTAAATTTCCATTGAGGTATTGTGCTGTGAGCGTTTGCGTTTTTAGAATCTCAGTAAGCGTTCCTTCTGCCACCAATTGCCCTCCGTGAATTCCTGCTTCTGGACCAATATCATAAACCCGGTCTGCGGCTTTCATAATGTCTTCATCGTGCTCCACCACGATAACCGTGTTGCCTAGATCTTTTAGTGCTTTTAACACACCAATAAGGTTTTCAGTATCCTTGGGATGTAAGCCAATACTAGGTTCATCTAAAATGTACATGGACCCCACCAGACTACTGCCCAAAGAAGTGGCCAGATTAATACGCTGGCTTTCTCCTCCAGATAGGCTATTTGATTTTCTATTTAAACTTAAGTAGCTTAAACCTACTTGCTCTAAAAAGCGAAGCCTATTATTGATTTCTATAAGAATTCTCTTAGCTATGTCTCGCTCGTGGGTTGTGAGTTTAAGGTCTTTAAAAAATTGAGCCAAAGTGTCTATGGGCATAGCGACTAATTCACCTATATTTTTTCCTCCTACCTGAACATAAAAAGCTTCCTCTTTGAGTCTGGCTCCCATGCAACTATTACAGATAGTCTTTCCTCTGTATCTGGAAAGCATGACTCTGTTTTGAATCTTGTAACTCTTTTCTTCCAGGAGATTAAAAAAGGCATGTATGCCCTTGAAGGCTTTTTTTTCATTCCAAACTATATCCTGTTGTTTTTCAGTGAGCTCAAACCATGGTTTGTGAATGGGTATGTCTAGATCTGTCGCTTTGGCTATAAGCTTGTCTTTGTATTGGCTCATACTTTCTCCCTTCCAAGGAGCAATCGCACTTTCATAGATGGAAAGACCTGTATTAGGTATCACTAGTTCTGGATCTATTCCCATTATATCTCCATAGCCTTCACATACGGAACAGGCACCATATGGATTGTTAAAGCTAAATAAATGCGGAGAAGGTTGTGCAAATTCCATACCGTCTAAGGCAAATAAGTTGCTGAATTCCATGATTTTATTGCTGCTTAAATCTCGGATATAACAAACGCCTTTGCCCTCAAAAAAAGCTGCTTCTACAGCTGCAGAAAGTCTATTGAAAAAATCTTCATCTGAGGCAGTGACAATTCTATCTATGACCAAATTAAAAGTAGATGGCAAATCACTTAACTCTTCTGTAATTCTTTGCACACTACCATTAACTTCAATTCTAGCGAAACCTTGCTTGGAAAATAGTTGTACAAGTTTTAAAGGGTCTTTTTCTTTAGGAACTTTTATTGGGGCTAATAATAGAAGTTTGGTCTTTTCCTCAAACTGCTTCACATAATCTATCACATCTTTTACCAGATGTTTTTTTACTTCTTTTCCGCTAATTGGAGACACAGTTCTTCCAATTCGAGCAAAAAGTAACTTTAAGTAGTCATATATTTCTGTAGCAGTACCAACAGTAGATCTTGGATTACTTGTATTTACCTTTTGCTCAATGGCTATAGCTGGTGCAATTCCCTTAATGTAGTCTACTTTGGGTTTATCTAATTTTCCTAAAAATTGTCTGGCGTAAGCAGAAAGACTTTCTACATAGCGCCTTTGTCCTTCTGCATATAGGGTGTCAAAGGCAAGTGAAGATTTTCCAGAACCAGAAAGACCTGTGATGACTATAAACTTATTTCTAGGAAGTACTACATCTATGTTTTTAAGGTTGTGAAGCTTAGCGCCTTTAATAATAATATGTTTTTTAGGATCTATCTTAGTTAGGTCCTTAGTAGTCAGTGGGAGTGTGCTCATAGGGGAGAGGTCCATTCTTTTTTTAGGCAATTGATATGCAATTCTCTTTGAGATTTGGTACTAAAGGTAAGGTCTTTAAAGTAAATTTTTAATATATTTGAGTTCATATTTATAAATTATAGCCTATAGTATACGAATACTTTTAACCATCATTAGCATTTTTAAAGGCACCTAGTTTAGGTAGCCTGTAATGTTTTATGTTTTAATCGTAATCGTATGGAAACTACTACAAAGCGCTATCCCTCACAAGCCCAATCGTCTCATTTAACGGAGTTTTCCCTGAGTAACCTCATTGAGAGGCATCAATCTCAGATTTACAGATTTATTTACACTAAAGTGAAAGACAAGGATTTGGCTTTAGACTTGGCTCAAGACACTTTTTTTAAAGTGATTAAGAGTATAAATGCAGGTAGGTATCAGGAAGAGGGTAAATTTTTATCATGGGCCATGAGAATTGCTCATAACTTAGTTATAGATCACTACAGGAAATTAAAACGCATGCCCATGCAGCACGAAAAGGCGGAGTATTCTATTTTTGCTTTTATGTCTGATAATGAATATACCAAAGAAGAAAAAATGATTCAAGATCATATATATAATCACCTTCACAGCTTAGTTAAGGAGTTGCCAGAAGATCAATTGGAAGTAGTTCATCTTAGAATTTTCAAGGAACTGAGTTTTAAAGAAATTTCAGAACAAACAGGGGTGAGTATTAACACAGCGCTAGGAAGAATGCGATATGCACTAATTAATATTAGAAAGGAAGCCGCTGCACGCCGCATAGATTTATTAGCGAGTTAGTTTAGTTGCTATATTCATTTTATAAAAGGAAGCCGCTGCACACCTCATAGACTTATTAGCGAGTTAGTTTTGTTGCTATATTTATTTTATTAGCTACATTTTTAAAATATCTTGTATTTCTTTGTGTGACTACAAATTAGAATTGTGTACTGCGGTTTTCTTATTTGTTTTTCAAAATGGACTTTCTCCCGATTGTCCTTGTGATAATATCTTTATCTATATTCCATCCTCTAGCCGGAGAATATTCTCTTCCATACCATATGATTTGTAAATGTAAGTCATTCCAAAGCGCTTTGGGAAACAAACGTTTGGCGTCTTTTTCTGTTTGTACCACATTTTTGCCGTTAGAAAGGCCCCAACGGTACATGAGACGGTGTATATGAGTGTCTACCGGAAAGGCGGGAATACCAAAAGCCTGAGACACCACCACAGAGGCTGTTTTATGCCCTACAGCCGGAAACTTCTCCAATGCCTCTAGATCTTTTGGTACTTCTCCATTGTGCTCCTCTATAAGCATTTTAGACAAACCCCAAATGCCCTTAGACTTCATTGGAGACAAGCCTACAGGCTTAATAATGTCTCGAATCTCTTCTATACTCAATGTAACCATATCATAGGGATTGTCTGCTTTTGCAAAAAGGAGTGGGGTGATTTGGTTCACTCTGACATCGGTACTTTGAGCAGATAAAAGCACTGCTATAAGTAAGGTATAGGGATCTTTATGATCTAAAGGTATAGGGATTTCAGGATAAAGATTTTGTAAAGTACTAATAACAAAAGCTACCTTTTCTGATTTGGTCATTTTTAATTAATTTTAAAAAAATTATAGATTACTTAAAGATATAAAGTCTTTGGAGTGCAAAAAAATATTTGCTATGAATACACTTAAAGTAGGGGACAAGGTTCCAGTTTTCCATGTCGTAGATGAGTCAGGTAATTCCTTTGACATGTCAAAGTACGCCAACAAAAAATTAGTAGTTTTCTTTTATCCAAAAGCCAATACACCTGGGTGTACCGCAGAGGCTTGTGATTTGAGAGACCACTATCAGGAATTGTTAGACAAAGGTTTTGAAATTGTGGGTGTAAGCGCAGACAACACCAACAAGCAAACTAAATTTAAAGAGAAATACAACTTTCCATTTCCGCTTTTGGCAGACACTGAAAAGGAAGTTCTACATGCCTTTGGTGTTTGGGGCCCAAAAAAGTTTATGGGTAGGGAATATGACGGTATTCACAGAATGACTTTTGTAGTAGAAAATGGAATAGTCACAAGGGTGATAGACAAGGTAAAGACAAAGGCACATGCAGTTCAGATCTTAGAGGCTTAAGGAATTCTTTGTTAGATGTAAAAAGAGCGGCTCATGAGCCGCTCTTTTAATACATTTATGTCCTATTTAGAAGTGTCTTAAAAGGGGTAAGGCTACATGAACATGCAAACATTTATACTTTGTGTGTTATAAACTTTGTGTGTTATAAACTTTGTGTGTTATAAACATGTAAACTTTTTATCTTTTATACTTTTAAACTTTCTTCCTTTCTTTGAAATAGCAGTTTCTTTTTAATGATTTCTGCAATTCCTTTAGGGAGTTCTTCTTCCCAACCTGGCGTGTTACTACTAATTTTTTCAAGTACCTTTCTTGAGAATATGTCTAAAACTTCTGGGTCGTAATCAATAATGTCCATGACCTTTCCATTATACTTAAAGAATTTGTAAAGTTCTTTCATTCTCGGGTGTACTTTTACAGAATTTGAGGTCATAATCTGACCTGTTTTCTGATCTTTCATGGGGTACAAATAAACTTTCAGATCTTTAAAAAACAGCTTACCAAAAGCTTCTAAAATACCCCCGCTCAAATGTCTATAGTATTTTTCGTCAAAAATATCTACCAGATTATTTACGCCCATAGTAAGCCCAATTTTAGCCTTGGTGTAGTTGTTAAAGTACTCTACTAGTTTGTAATACTCTTGGAATTTGGAGATAAGTACCGTGTGTCCCAAAGAGCAAAGTAACTCTGCTCTATCCATGAAGTCTTGCTCATCTATTTCTCCAGAGGCTTTTAGATTGGCTAAGGTGATCTCAAAAATGACAATGGTGTTGTCTGGATCTACAGTTTGCTCTGTTCTAAATATATCATAGGATTTTTGAAACATATCTAGATTTACCTTAGTAACTGGTCTAAAACTTCCCCTTAAGGCTAGAATGTTCTTCTTGTAAAGTACTGCAGCAGGCAATAAGTTGTTTCCATCTGGTCCAAACATCACAGCGTCTGTCATGTTGTTTTTAATGAGTTGTAAGCTCATCAGTCTATTGTCTACATCCTTAAAGTTGGGTCCTGAGAAATTAATCATATCTATTTCCAGAATGTCTTTCTCAATATGGTCGTATAAATACTGAAGCAGTTTTTTTGGTTTGTCGTATTTGTAGAAAGCCCCGTATATTAAATTTACCCCCAAGGTTCCTAAGGTCTCTTGCTGAAGTCTGGCTTCATTTTGCTTAAAGCGTACATGAAGTATAATTTCATCTAACTCAGTTTGATTAGGGTCTAGCTGATACTTAATTCCAACCCAGCCATGGCCTTTAAATTTTTTGGCAAAATCTATAGTAGCCACGGTATTGGCATAGGAGAAAAACAACTTATCTGGATGGGTTTTTCTACTAATTCGCTCTTCCATAAGTTTAATCTCATGAGAGAGCATTTTTTGTAGTCTCGGTTGGGTCACATAGCGTCCGTCGTCTTCTACACCATAGATAGCGTCACTAAAGTCTTTGTCATAGGCACTCATAGCTTTTGCTATGGTTCCAGAAGCCCCACCTGCTCTAAAAAATTGCCTTGCAGTCTCTTGTCCTGCTCCAATTTCAGAGAAGGTACCATAGATGTCTGGATTGAGATTTATTCTAAGCGTTTTTGCTTTTATGGACGGAATATTTTCAAAACCAGATTCCTTTTTTAAAACAGATGCCATGCTCAAAGTTTATTTTGAAACAAAGTTAAAAAGATTGTGGGAGCTATTCCCCATTTAAATCATAAATTTGAATTAAAATAGATGCTTTTGACTGTTGAATTTTTAGGTACAGGAACCTCGCAAGGCATACCCGTAATTGGGAGTGAACACCCGGTCTGTCTTAGCGATAATCCCAAAGACAAAAGATTGCGTGTTTCCGTGCTCTTGTCATGGGATACCTACCACGTTTTAATAGATTGTGGGCCAGATTTTAGAGCGCAAATGCTCAGGACTAATCCCTCCAGTTTAGACGCTATTTTGTTTACTCATGAACATGCAGATCACACCGCAGGCATAGACGACATTAGGCCATTTTTTTTCAAGCAGGGTGCCATTCCTGTATATGCTCATAAAAGAGTCCTCAAAGCATTAAAGAAACGTTTTGATTATATTTTTAAGTCTCATGATAAATATCCAGGAGCACCATCTGTTGACATTCACAGGGTAAAAAAGAACCAATCTTTTGATGTTTGTGGTAAAAAAATCACACCAATTAATGCAGCACACAACAGGCTTCAGGTTTTTGGTTACAGAATAGATCAGTTTGCTTATTTAACAGACGTGAAATCTATGAAAACTTCCCAAATGAAAAAATTAGAGGGATTAGATGTTTTAGTAGTTAACGCCCTGAGGCAAGAACCGCATCACAGTCACTTTAATTTGGACGAGGCTATTTCTTTTGCTGAGCAAATAGGGGCTAAACAAACCTTTTTCACACATATAAGCCACCATCTTGGTTTTCATGAACAGGTAAATAAAGGATTACCTGAAGGAATTTATTTGGCTTATGATGGTTTGAGACTGGAGTTGTATTGACCGTTTTTTGTGCGCTTCAAACTTTAAATTTTAATATTATGAAATCTAGAATCTTTATGTACCTCTTTATATTTACAGCCTTAATAGCACTGTACCAATTTAAGAGCGCTTCTAATTACGTGACCAATACTCAGAATGCCTTACAAAAATATCAAGATAGAGAGGGAGATTTAGAAAAGTTGCAGCAGGAATATAAAAAACTAGAAGAAAAGCATCAGCGCATGCTAGACTCTTTAAGCCAGCTCAATAGATCTGAAAAGTTCTGAGGAGAAACTCCATGACCCATAGGGTAAGTTTTAAAGGTGTTTTCAATTTTCAAAACGCTTAAAAGGTCTGGTGTTTTTTTTGCCCAATCGTAGGGAACAACCATGTCTTGACTCCCGTGAGAAGCAAAAACCTTAAGATTGTTGTAAGCCTGTGAAGAGGTAGCTACCTCATATAAATCTTCGTTTAGGTACCCACTTAGACAAATTAGATTTTTATAGGCGCCAGCATAATGAAGGCCTAGAGCAAAACTTAAAATACTTCCCTGACTAAATCCCAACAAGCTAATTTGATCCTTATCTAATTGATAGTGCTCGCAAGCCGCAGTGATAAATTCATGGAGTAAATCTCTGGAAGCTTTGGCCTGTTCTAGGTCTGACCACTTTCCTTTTTCAGCATCAAAATTAATGGCATACCAGGCATTTCCATATGGTTGCATGGCATATGGAGCTCTTACAGAAATCACAAAATATTCTTGAGGTAGGGCTTCTGCAAAGGGAAAAAGATCATTTTCATCGCTGCCATAGCCGTGAATTAAAAAAATGGGTTTTGGATGTTCAAGCCCATCTATTGCAGGTCTTGTAATATGATGTAAACTTTCTATGCCCATTTATCTTATAAATTTAAACCAGGCTTGAAAATAAGTTCCAAGGATTGGAACTTTGTTTTGAGTGCCTTGTATGGCACTCCAAAACCCAAAACCCCAGAGTAGCATATACATGAGATACAAACCTCCAAAAGCAAATTCGTGAAACCATTGGCTTATAAACAAGGCAAAAGCATGGAAAAGAAGGTGAATACCAAAAGCTTGACGTACATGAAATCTCGAAAAATCAGTGGGTTTGTTGTTGTGCATGCTCATGGCAATAATGGCTCCAACTATGGTGAAATATCCAATAACTGCCACTTTCTGGCCAGCTTTATTCAAATCTTTACTCATTTATGCAAGGGTCATGTGGTTGTGATGAATACTACCAAAAGCCTTTCCTTGAAGGTTGCTGTCTAGATAAAGACTGTTTTTAGAGCTGGAGTATATATCCTCTAGTTTCTGAGAATAGCTCACCTTTGGTTTAAACAAGCTCAAATGAGCTGTTGCACCTTCTGTTAGTTGCGGTGCAATAATACCAAATCGCTGGTGTCCGCGGCTTAGAATGGCTACTGCTTTTTCTATTCCAAATAGGCTGTTTAGAACTCCAAAGGCTGCTTCTAATCCAATGGAACCATAACTGGCCTGTTCAAAAGATACTTTTTTGTGTTCTATGTCTAAGGGGTTATGGTCTGTTGTTACAAAATCTATAACTCCCTCTAACAATGCTTTTTGCAGGGCTTTTTGATCTTTTTTTGTGCGAAGGGGCGGTGAAAGTTTGGCGTGGGTGTCAAAATTTTCTAAGGCTTCTTCATTGGCCCATAAGTGATGTAATGCTACAGAGCAGCTCACATCTAGCCCCTCTTTTTTAGCCGCTTTAATCCATGCTATGCTCTCTAAAGAAGAGATAGTGGGTATGTGTAATTTTCCTCCAGTATATCTGAGGATATGTAAGTCTCTTTGTATTTGTAGGTGCTCAGATAAACTGGGATTTCCCTTGAGTCCTAGGCTAGTTGCTACTACGCCCTCATGTGCCACTCCATTTTTTGAAAGGCTGGGAGTTTCAGGAAAGCTGTATACTAAGCCATCAAAAGACTGGGTGTATTGAAGTGCAATTTTTAATAGATTTGGATTTTCTATAGCCTGTTTATAATCATAAAAGCCAACGGCTCCCTGAGATGTCATGTCATATAATTCTGCTAGATCTATTCCCTGAGCGCCTTTTGTAAGTGTACCTAATGGATACACACTGGCAAGGGCTTTTCTAGTTTTATTTTTAATATGGCCTATGGCATTTTGATTGTCGGGAACTGGATCTGTATTGGTATTTAGCACCAGGTGAGTAAATCCAGATTTTGCGGCTGTTAGAACTCCATTGTTTAGGGTTTCTCTAGACTCATAACCTGGCTCCCCAAAACTTACCCCGCTGTCTAACCAGCCAGCAGAGACATACAAGCCTTCCTCTTCTATAATTTTTGTTGCCTTAGCATCTGTGATTTGAGTCCCAATTTTATCAATAATTCCCTCTTTAATGGAAATATCTACTTGTTTAAGATGAAATTTAGGTTGAGAGGGATCTACGAGTGTGGCTGCTTTGATTAGTATATTCATAGGTGCAGTTTATAGATGATGCACAGTACATGCAATGCAAAAATAGGAAACCATTTACAATTGTAGGGTTTGTTTTTTATAATTGTTGGAAGCTGCTGTGTTATTTACTGGATAGAGCTTGTTCTATTGCCCTTAAGATTATGGGTTTCATTAGGCCGTACCCCTTTTTGTTGGGGTGCACTCCGTCATTGCCCAAATCTTCCTTGAGACCTTTTTTATCATTGACCATCGCAGAAAAATAATCTGCATAGGTATAGCCTTTTTGTACACAAAGCACCTTTAGTTTGTCATTGAGATGTATGATTTTTTGAGCAGGTTCTAATCCCGGTTTCCATGGATAGTCCCAAACGGGCAAGACGGAACAAATGACTACTTTAATTCCTGCCGCCTCTGCAAGAGTGGCCATGCTTTCTATATGTCCAAAGATTTCATGTACTGTAGTAGGACCTGTATTGCCAGCTATATCGTTAGTTCCAGCTAATATTACCACAACTTTCGGATGTAAGTCTATCACATCTTGTTTGAATCGCAGCAGCATTTGGGGTGTCGTTTGCCCACTAATCCCTCTATTTACATATCCAGGAGTACTAAAAAAAATGGCATCGGCCGCAGGCCAAGCTTCCGTAATGGAGTTACCCATAAAGACTACTTTAACCGGGACTCTACTAGATATAATTGCGGCATTATCTGTTTGAAAACGAGCTACATTGGCCCATTCTTGAGCCTGAGTTAGGGCGCTAACTGCAAAGAGTAACAGCGAGTAATAGAGCGTTCTACAGCCCATTAGTCATTGGTGTATTTGGCCGCTTGTTTTCCTGGGAGGCTCATTTTGATAAAGTCTCGGATGTCGTTGTTGGCATTTTTCAAGTCTTCTCTTCTCAAATACATCATATGACCACTTTCATAGCCTTTAAAACTTAGTCTATCTTTCATAACGCCAGATGGGTCCAATTGCCACATATTGTATTTGGCATTGAAGTAGGTGGTGGCACCGTCAAAATAACCCGATTGGGTCATAACGTGTAAATAAGGGTTTTGAGCCATGGCCTGTCTTAAGTTTTCGCCAGTATTATCCCCACTTCTGTCCCAAGGGCGTACCGGTCCGAACATATTGTACTTAATATCTGTTTTAAAGTTTAACTCTTCTTGTAGATAATAGTTAATAGCTGGTGTAAAGGAATGCAGCCAAGAGGTAAGTTCAGAGTTGTAATCTGGTCGCTCTCCGGCTCTTTTTCTGTCTATTCCAAGGTATCTAGAGTCTAGTCTGCCCACAGTATAGCCTTCTTCTCTGAGTAATTCCTTCCAAAAATAGGGATAGGGTACCTCCAAGTTGTGGGAAAGAAAAACTTGGGCGTCTACTCCAGAATATTCACTCATTTTTTGAGCTACAGCTTGTTTTTTGTCCGCTTCCAAAAAGCCACCCATTACCATGGCAGGTAGCAATTCGTTAATGGTGTATTTCTCTACCTCTTCAAGGACTTCTACTAATGGTTTTTGCTGGAGTCTAGCTCCTAATTTTTTCTGATACCAAGCAGCAGCCGCAAAATATGGAAGTCTGTTGGCTACCTCTACTGGTCCTTCTCTGTTTATACCCAGTTCTGTGGGAGACACTAAAATTACTCCGTTTAAGTACATCCACTGGTTATTTTGTAAGGCTAGAGCCAATCCAGATACCCGAGTGGTTCCATAACTCTCTCCAATAAGATATTTTGGGGAAGACCAACGGTTGTTTCTAGTTACAAAGGTATTAAGCCATTCTGCCAAGTAGGCAATGTCTGCGTTTACTCCAAAGAATTTACTTCTGTCTACTTCTTTTCCAGCCGCAGGAATGGTTCTTGAATAACCTGTATTTACGGGGTTTACATAAACAATATCTGCAACATCTAAAATAGAGTAGGGGTTGTTACTTACACCATATGGCTGAACGGGAAAGCCCTCTGTGTCTATGTTTAGGACTCTGGGGCCTGTGTAAGCTAGATGCATCCAAACGGAACCCGAACCCGGTCCTCCATTAAAAGAGATTACTAAAGGCCTACTGGCTCTGTTAGATATGTTATCTCTGGTGTAATAGGTGTAATGCAAACTGGCTATGGGGTCTCCCATCTCATCCCAAACAGGCTGGGTTCCTGTAGTTGCAGTATAACTAATAGTTTCCTTACTTTCGGTAATGAGCTTGTGTTTGCTACTCACTGCACTTTCTACAGGAAGGGTTCTTGATTGTGCAAAAATCACTTGGCTCCCTAAGATGAGGGCCATAAATAGGGGAAGTTTTAATTTCATATGGTTGGTTTTAATTCTTCTAAAATAAGAAAAAAATCCAAGAGTAAAAAAGGGTCTAAAAGCCTTCAAATACACCTAGTCCAAAGAGTGCAAAGTCATATTTTACTGGATCTTTAGGATCTAGTTTACGCAGCGAAGCATCTAATTCTCCCAAGGCTTTGGCGTCATTTTGTTTCCTTTTAATAAGTCCCAGCTTTCTTGCTACATTTCCAGAATGTACATCTAAAGGGCAAGAGAGCAGGGCAGGGGATACACTTTTCCAGATGCCTAAATCTACTCCCATGGGGTCTTGTCTGCAATTCCATCTAAGCCACATATTAATTCTCTTGGCAGCAGATCCTTTTGAAGGATCGCTAATGTGTTTTGTGGTTCTGGGGGGGTGTGGAAGTTCAAAAAATATTTTTTTAAAAGCTGCTATGGCAGGTTGGGTACTGTTTTTGCTTAAGTTTTTAGCAAAAAGGACTTCCAGACCACTGTGATTTTTATATATGTTCTGAAGACTTTTGATAAAATATTGCAGGTCTACTCCATTAAAGGTTCTGTGAACAAAGCTCTCCAGTGATTTGAGATCTTTATTTTGGTGATGTAAGATAAACTCATAGGGACTTTGGTCCATCATTTCCATGAGTTTGTGGGCATTAGTAAGAATACTTTTCCTGTTGCCCCAAGAAATGGTAGCAGTTAAAAAACCGGAAATCTCCTGATCTTCCTTACTTTGAAACCTATGTGGAATTTGTACGGGGTCTGTTTCAATGAAATCCTTTCCATTGTATTGTAAGACCTTTTCATTGAGAAAATCCCTAAGTTCTGATTGTTTCATAAGGTCTGTTGAATGCGACCGTCTACCATAGTCAGTTTTCGGTCTGCCATATTGGCTAGACTTTCGTTGTGGGTAACAAGCACAAAGGTTTGATTAAAACGATCTCTAAGACTAAAGAATAATTGGTGTAAATGAGTGGCACTTTCGGAGTCTAGGTTGCCGCTAGGCTCGTCTGCAAGGATAACGGAAGGTTTATTTATGAGTGCTCTAGCTACTGCAACCCTTTGTTGCTCCCCTCCAGAAAGCGCATCTGGTTTGTGATTTGCCCTGTCTGTAAGACCTAATATTTCCAGAAGTTCCAAAGCTTCTTTTTGAGCCTTATCTTTAGGTACTTTATTAATGTAAGCAGGAATACAAATATTTTCTAAGGCTGTAAACTCAGGTAGTAATTGGTGAAATTGAAAGATAAAACCAATTTCTTTATTTCTAAAGTTGGCTAAATCTTTTGCGCTTAGTCCTTGAACTTCTCGACCATCAATTTTAATTACGGCTTCTTTATTTGTAGGAGATTCTAGGGTGCCTAATATTTGTAATAAGGTTGTTTTTCCAGCTCCAGAAGCCCCTACAATAGACACAATCTCCCCTTTTTTAATGTGCAAACTCACGCCTTTTAAAACCTCTAGGTCTCCAAATTTCTTATGAATGTCTTTAATTTCTATCATGGAATACTACAATGCTTTTAGTGAAGTAAAGATAGGGATTCCATTTTCGTCCTAATAAGTTGTTTTAATATTTACTACTTTTGTGAAGCTATGGAATTACTAAACATATTATGGACTTCTTTTACAGGGAGTTTGCATTGGTTTTACAGAGGAATTGTTTTTGACCTGCCTTGGCACGAAAACTACTTTTGGGGACTCACCTTCATATCTCTTCTGGTCTGGGGGCTTGAGATTCTATTCCCTTGGAGAAAAAACCAAGCCGTTTTTAGAAAGGACTTTTTCTTAGACGCTTTCTATATGTACTTCAATTTTTTCCTATTTGCTGCTATTATTAGTGGCTTTTACAAATTAGCGGGAATGGGATTTGCTTCCTTTGGTATTCAAATGGATAGCTTTTCCATTATAAATATTAGCACTTGGCACCCCCTTGTAGCCTTAGTTGTATTTTTTGTGGTTCTAGACTTTGTACAGTGGGTGACTCATATTTTTTTACATAAATTTCCACTGCTGTGGCGTTTTCACCAGCTGCACCACTCGGTAAAAGAAATGGGTTTTGCGGCTCATTTACGCTACCATTGGATGGAGAATATTTTATACAAACCATTGAAAACAATTGCTATTATGTTGTTGGGTGGCTTTGAGCCCAATCAGGCATTTGTGGTTCATTTTATAGCCATAGGGATAGGGCATTTAAACCATGCCAATATAGGTTTAGATTGGGGTCCATTAAAATACGTACTCAACAATCCGGTGATGCATTTATACCATCACGCCAAAGACGTACCACAGGGAAAGGCAGGGGTTAATTATGGTATTAGCCTAAGCCTTTGGGATTATCTTTTTAGAACGGCTTATGTACCAAAAAAAAATCCCCATCTCACCCTAGGGTTCCATGGGGATGAACATTTCCCAAAAGACTTTTTAAACCAAAACTTAAGTGGTTTTAAAAGTAAGTTTACTCCACAACAACGTTAAACAAGACTTCTACATCTGTCTCTCCTCCTGCATCTAAAATACCTGCATTTGGTTTTTTAGGTTCATGTCTTAGGGTGAAACCCAATGTAGCATTTCCTGCATCGTTGGTAGTTAAATTAAACGTCAGTCCCAAAGGATTGCTATTGCTATCTGTATCAGTGGCTATCACACTGCTTATTCCACCACTAAAGGTATAGAATACTTGGTGTTCGTCTGCCTCTTCTGCTACTTCTTCAGTAATTTCCTCTGCTGGAGACTCTGCTTCATTTAGAAAGCGTATGCTTCCTGTGTAGGTTTTGTTGGAACCTAAATTTCCTTGTACGTTAACTACTGGTGGGTTTGGACCATCACCATCTAGGTCTACAGAACTCATACTTACTGTTTCATTACCTGAGGTAAGCGTAACACGAACTGAAGTGATTACCTCTTCTTCGTTAATCATTTCCGGACGGTCATTGTCTTCACTACAAGACTGTAAACCAAAAACTAATAAGGATAAGACGAATAGGTTTTTTGTGATTTTTTTCATAACGAATGTATTTAATAATATTAAAAATTAATTTGTAATTGTAATTGTATATTTCTACCCAACTCATTCGAGAAATAACGAAGTCTATTGAGATAGTTTTGGTATGCTAAATTGGTAAGGTTGTCTGCACTTAACCTTAATTTGTATTGGGAGTTACCGCTTTTGGGAAATTGGTATTCCACCACTGACGAGAGTAAAAAGAACCCATTTGGTGCCCTATTAATCTCTAGTGTTTGGTTGCTTTGAGTGCTTGGATTGTAAATGGTTAAATTATCTGGCACTTCATTTTGTTTAAAATGGTACTGTCCTGTTACTTGGAATGAGAGCCCTGGAAGCTTGTCAAACGATTTTTCCAGCTCATGATGCGTGTTTACTGGAGGGATGTTGGGAAAAGCTGTATTTCTTTTTAGGTCCAATGCTTTAACTACAGACCATCCGTTAGTCATTTGAATCCCTTTAGAAAAATATTCGGTCCATTTAAAATCTACTCCAGTAAAGCGTGCGTTGGTCTGCTGGTATTCCCAAACAGGAAAAGCACCCCTAATTGTATATTCTACCCCAGTGGGGATTAGGGCCATATAGTCAGAAATAAGATTTAAATAAGGGGCCAGCCATACAGATCGTTTATCAGTCAAATACTGGTACTGAAAGCCCAACTTTGTAGCTTTTTCCTTTTGCATTCTCAGGGATCCTAACTCAATTCTAGCTGCCGAATGATGCAAACCTTCACTAAAAAGCTCTGCAGGATTTGGTGCTCTTTCTATGTATTGCACATTTGTGTGAAATTTGTGCTCCTTTTTGTTGTAATGTAAGCTTAAGGCCGCAGAAATGGTTTGAAAGTTTAATTTTGGGGCTGTTAAAATCTGAAAATCAAATTCTTCCACTACGAAAGAAGAGAAATCTTCAATGTAATCCAATGCTTCCCAACGAGAACTTTTATAGTATTTGTCTGCATTTATTCGAATGTTATGCGTTCTAATAGTAGCCTCTAAAGACAAAGCATTAGACAGCGTTTTGGACCCATAAACAAATGCACCCATGTTCAGACTGTTGTAATCTGGAATAAGTCTTTTAACTCCTGTGGCAGGATTTGGATAGTGCAACTGATAATCTGTGCTCCATCCAAATTCTACTAGTTTGTCATTTGTAGTATCTAATTTTAGCAGGGATTGGAATCCGTGCGTAGTGAGTTGCAAATCTACACCAGGTAGTTTATTTCTATCTCCAAGTCTAATGTCAAACTCTTTTCTTCTGTTCCTTTGATAATCGTATTGAAAGGTCCATTTGCCAAAAGATGGAATGTGATAGTATGTAGAGATTTTTGCTAAAAAATGCGACACATCTTGTCTGGGATTTTCTATCTCATAATTAAACGCACCATAATCGCTTGTTACATTACCATTAATTTGATTAATTAAATCTTGGATATTCCCAATATGGGCATTTCTAAGAATACCATTATTGGCTTTGAAAAATGAAAAATAAACATCTATACCTTTATTTGCCTTATGCCAACCCAATGGGATAGATAGGTTGGTCTGTTCTAGCCCTGTATTCATTAAATACCCTTGAGAATTTAAGTTATTCCCCGATTTTTTAAAGGCAAATTGAAGTCCATAAAAAGCGCCATTTTCAAAATCCTTATCTAGTTTGTAACTGCCCAGTACCCCTTTTCCATTAGTTTGTCCTGCCCATATAAATTCATGACGCTGTTTATTGGCAAATACAGGTTTTCTAGGATCTAGCACAATCACACCACCAACTGCGTCAGAACCGTATTTTAAAGCTTTGGCCCCAACTGCCAATGAAACTCCCTCTATACTGCTAGTGGCAATGTTAGGAGCATGTTCCTCACCCCACTCCATATCTTGCATTCTCACCCCTTGATTATGCGTAATGACCCTAGAGCCAAGCATTCCTTGAATGAGAGGTTTTGCTATGCTATTCCCAGTTTTTAGGGTACTCACTCCTTGAATTTGTGAAAGTGCTTCTGCAAAATTCTGAGCTGCACTATTGTCTAGTACAGCTGCATTCAGACTTTGCTCAGAGGGTGTAGACTCCCGTTTTTTTACTAAAGCAACTTCATTTAACTCCTCTACGTGATGTTCTAAATAGAAGGTTTTTTCTAAGTTGTTATCCATCTGTAAAGTTATGAACTGTGTCCCGCAGTTTAAGTGAGAGACTTCTAATTCATAAAAACCCTCACAAAGTCCTTGCAATACAAAAACACCCTCAGAGTTTGATAGGACTTGTTTTTTGGTTCCGAAAATACTTATGATAGCGCCTTCAAGGGGCTTTTTGTCATGTTGGTCTATAACTTTTCCACGAAGGGAAAGGTGGCAGTCTTGTGAATAAACGGATTCAAACACAAGAAAGACCATGAATAGTAAACGATATTTCATGAAATCTAATTCAAATTACAACTCACTCCTGTAGAGTGCTTTAATCTTTGGAATTAGCTACTAAGAGGCGGAGGCCTACACCAAAGCTGGTTGTAAAAAGAACGTTTAAATAAAGGAAGATAAGCCATCATAGGTGAAACCTTAGTGACTATAATGGCAGTATGGTTTGTTAATACCTCCGTATGAGAGGTAAGTAGTAAAGGTGCTTGGAGTTGTTGTATCTCACAAGTGTAACAATGATCGGTAGTGTCTACTTCATTATTGAGGTGTTCATAGGCGTGTAATGCGCTGCTTTTTAACAAAAAAAAGAACACAAACAGTAGTCCGTAAAACCCTCGTCTAGAATACATGACTCAAATATATGGATTTAGATATAAGAGACAAGCTAAAAAAAGTGTTAAAATCTATTTAAACAAAAAACCCAATCCCATTCTTTTGAGCATTTTTTTCTCAAAATTCCAGAAAAAAGAAAACTGACCAAACAGCCATCCAAAACAAACCAAGAGTATTTGATATATGGGAAAGATCACTAAAATTCTAAGGATCCAATAGGTGGTTAAGGCATACCAAGCTGCCTCAAAATCTTCCTTATGTAAACCAATAAAATCTAATACAGGTCTGGCAAGTTTTACAGAACTACTTCCTGTAAGGGCAAAGACAATTAAAATAAGCACAACGGATAAGTTAGAGCTTATGCCCCAACGTTGCTTTAGACGATCAAAAAAAGAAGATTTCATTTATGCGTAAATTTCTGTGATTTGGGCCGCCAAAGACAGGCCAATTTTTTCTTGTGCCTCTAAGGTAGAAGCTCCAATATGTGGGCTTAGGGAGATATTTGGATGCATGAGAATTTGTATTTCTGGTTTGGGTTCAGATTCAAAAACATCCAATCCTGCAAAAGCAACTTTTTTGTTGTTTAAATACTCTATTAAAGCCACCTCATCTATAGCGTTTCCTCTGGCTGTATTAATAATACCTACACCGTCTTTCATGATTTCAAAGGCGGCCTTATCTAAACAGTAGGTGTCTTGCGAGGGAATGTGTAGGCTTATAAAGTCTGACGATTGTAACACCGTCTCTTTAGTTTGCTGGGTCAGTTCAATGTGGTGTTCACTGCCGTTAAAAAAGCGAATAGAGATTTGTGCATTTTCTACCTCTGGGTCGTGATAGACTACTTTCATTCCCATTCCCAATGCTATTTTAGCGGTTTCCTGCCCTATATTGCCAAATCCAAAAATTCCTAAGGTTTTTTCGCGCAGCTCTAGACCGGTAGCATACGATTTTTTAAGATCCTTAAAATGGGTGTCGCCCTCCAAGGGCATATTTCTATTGGCGTCGTATAAAAACCTAGCCCCACCAATGAGGTGGGCAAACACCAATTCTGCTACCGCCACGGAAGAAGCTTTAGGGGTATTAATGACCTTAATATTTTTAGCGGTCGCATAGGCTACATCTATATTGTCTAAACCAATACCCCCACGTCCAATTATTTTTAATCCAGGACAGGCGTCAATAAGTGTTTTGTTTACTTGGGTATTGGAACGAACCAATAAGATTTCAATTTGGTTTTTGTTTATGTAATTGGCTAATTGACCCTGTGACACGGTAGTCTGATCTACTGTAAAACCTCGGTCTTGTAAGGCCTGGACACCACTTGGGTGCAAGCCGTCATTTGCTAATATTTTCATGCTATGCTTTTCGTTCTAAATCACTCATAATGTCTACCAAAACCCCCACACTTTCCAGAGATAGAGCGTTATACATAGAAGCCCTATAGCCTCCCACCGAGCGGTGGCCATTTAAGCCGTTAATCCCTCCTTCTTTGAGCATGTCATTAAAGCGAGTTTCCAAGACAGGATCACTTAAATTAAAGGTCGCATTCATATAGGAACGGTCTTCCTTGTTAGCATATCCAATAAATAAGGGGTTGAGATCTATTTCAGAGTAAATTAATCTGGCTTTTTTTCTGTTTATTTTCTCTATCGCCGCAATTCCTCCTAGATCTTTGAGCCATTGCATGGTAAGCATAGAGACATAGACTGGAAATACAGCTGGGGTATTAAACATACTCTCTTTTTCTATATGAAGCTGATAATTGAGCATAGAGGGAATATGTCTTTCCACCTTACCGAGAATAGACTCCTTTACAACTACTAAAGTAGTGCCAGCAGGACCCATATTTTTTTGAGCACCTGCATAGATTAAATCAAATTTCGAGAAGTCTGTATTACGGGAGAAAATATCAGAACTCATATCACAAACAAGAGGCACAGAAACTTCTGGAAATTGCTGATATTGAGTTCCGTATATAGTATTATTTGAAGTAATATGCAAATAATCAACGTCAGAGGGGATGTTTAAATTTTTAGGAATATATTTAAAGGCATCGTCCTTAGAAGACCCAGCAATGACAACCTCTCCAAAGGCTTTGGCCTCCTTAATGGCCTTGTCGCTCCAGGTACCCGTATTTACATAGGCCGCTTTTTTGTTTAACAGGTTGTATGCCACCATTAGAAATTCCAAACTAGCCCCTCCATGTAAAAACAAAGCTTTGTAGCCCTTGCCTTCCAATCCTAATAGAGAAAGTGCCAAGCCTTGTGCTTGTTCCATGACGGCCACGAAATCCTTAGATCTATGAGAAATCTCTATCAGGGATAGACCAGAATCATTAAAATTTAAAATGGCTTCTGAGGCTTTTTGTAAGACCTCATGAGGTAAAATACATGGGCCAGCACTAAAGTTGTGTTTTTTCATAAATCTAAGGCATTTAATCGCGTTGCAAAGGTTGTGTATTTAATCTAAAAGCAGAGATAGATTTAATAATTTTTATAAAGATTGAATGAATTTAATAGTGTCTACACCGTCTGCATAATCCGTAAGACTTGGTTTTTGAGTACTCCCAAATGGAATAGCTTCTTTTATGTGGGTGCTTCCCACAATGCATTGAATAGATTCTGAGCGCTCAGATAAATGAGATGCTAAACTGTCTACATCTTGGTAATATTCGTAAAACAGACTTCCAATAGGGGAGCTCAAGCTGGTGTCTTCTTTAAGTATGAGAAATCCGTTATCCAAAATCTGGTAAAGACTCATGAGATAAACCGCCTTGTTATAGTCGTAATTGTTGCTGTATTTTTCATAACTAATGATGTCTTTGAAAGAATACAAAGCCTTAAAAAGAAGGTCAAAATCATAATCTTTAGGCACATAGATTTTAGACACCGATCTGCAGCCTAAGCCGTAATATCTAAAAATATCTTCGCCCAAAGCACTCAGTTCTTCCGTGCTCTCCTGACCTGTTAGAATAGCCACGGAGTTTCTGTTTTTTCTAATGATGTGTGGTTTGTGTCCAAAATAATGCTCAAAATAACGGGCTGAATTGTCGCTTCCTGTTGCGATAAGACCGTCGTAATCTCCCTTATAAGCGTCTACTATTTGTATTTCAGAAGCACTAGAAGGCGCCTGCTGATTTAAAAAGAGTATGACCCACTTCATTAGACTTAGATCATTCGAGGCTGCTTTAATGACCAGTTTACTTCCAGTTAGATAGGCAGACAAAAAATCATGTAAACCTACCAGTGGAATATTGCCGGCCATGATAATAAAAACGCAAGCTTGCTTGGTAGTTTTTGGATACCCCTCCAGCCATTTTTTTAACTCCTGCTCCTGGAGTAAACTGCCCCATTGGTTTATGGCGTATAGCACATTTTCTCTAGTAAACCAGCCATTCTTATGTCCTGCCAAAACAATGGCTTCTTCCAGGTTTTTAAAGCGTTCTGAAAAGCTAGTGTTTTCCCCATCCAAGCTTGCAAATTCTCTCCACAGGGTTCCTAAAGACTCCACCGCCTTAAATCTGTCTTCATATACACTCATAATATTTGTCTGAGAGGGTTTTAGGTTTTACCTTTGTGCAAAAGTAAACATTACACCCGATTAACCTCAAGAAAAGCTATGGCAATTATCATCACAGACGAATGTATTAATTGTGGCGCATGTGAGCCAGAGTGCCCAAATACGGCCATTTACGAAGGCGCAGAAGAGTGGCGTTATAGCGACGGCACCTCTCTTAAAGGAGCTATTGTATTGCCAAATGGCCTTGCGGCCGATGCAGACGCTGTACAAGAACCTATCAGTGATGAGGTGTACTATATAGCACCAGACAAATGTACGGAGTGCATGGGCTTTCATGAAGAGCCTCAATGTGCAGCGGTTTGCCCAGTAGACTGCTGTGTTCCTGACGAGTCTCACGTAGAAACAGAAGCTGCTTTGTTGGAAAAACAACGCTTCATGCACCCTGAGTAGGATACTTTAATCCTATATTTGCCTCCAATTTAATTTACACCATATGAAAGCAGGTATTGTTGGTCTTCCCAATGTAGGGAAATCTACCCTTTTTAATTGCCTATCTAACGCTAAGGCACAGAGTGCCAATTTCCCTTTTTGTACCATAGAGCCCAATATAGGGGTGGTGAACGTCCCAGACCCTAGATTAGAGAAACTAGAGTCTTTGGTAAACCCAGAAAAGGTGATACCAGCTACGGTAGAGATTGTAGACATTGCAGGCTTAGTTAAAGGCGCCAGCAAAGGAGAAGGTCTGGGGAATCAATTCCTTGGAAATATTAGAGAGACAGACGCTATTTTACATGTGCTTCGGTGTTTTGACAACGACAATATTGTGCATGTAGACGGTAGTGTAGACCCTATTAGAGATAAGGAAACTATAGATATGGAACTGCAGCTCAAGGATTTGGACACCTTAGAAAAAAAGCTAGACAAGGTGAAAAAAGCCGCTAAGACGGGAAATAAAGACGCCCAAAAAGAAGCAGCTGTTTTAGAGACACTTAAGGCTGGTCTAGAAGCCGGAACATCCGTGAGAGCTGTTGCGGTTTCTGAGGATGATTTTAATGCCTTTGTAAAACCCCTACAGTTTATTACCGCTAAACCTGTCATGTATGTATGTAATGTGTCAGAAGAAGCTGCCGTAAATGGTAATGCCTACGTAGAAAAGGTAAAGGCTGCTGTGGCCCATGAAAACGCAGAGGTGATATTCTTAGCCGTGGGAACAGAGGCAGACATTACCGAACTAGATAGCTATGAGGAGCGTCAGATGTTTTTAGAAGATCTGGGTTTAACGGAACCTGGTTCTGCCAAACTTATTAGAGGAGCCTACAAATTATTAAATCTTGAGACTTACTTTACCGCAGGGCCTAAAGAAGTAAGGGCTTGGACCATTCCTGTGAACGCTACAGCACCTGAGGCTGCCGGAGTCATTCACACAGACTTTGAAAAAGGATTTATTCGCGCAGAGGTAATAGCTTATAACGACTATGTTACGCTAGGAAGTGAGGCCAAGGTAAAAGAAGCCGGTAAAATGCGGGTAGAGGGCAAAGAATATATTGTAAAAGACGGAGACGTCATGCATTTTAGATTTAATGTATAGCAGTTAAACAATCCATCTATTTTTGGGCTACTGCCCAATGCAAAAAATTAAAAAAACCCACAACTCATAGTTGTGGGTTTTTTGTGATTTATAGGGGTTATTTTATTCAAAATCATGAACTTAATAGATATTATCATACCGATAATCGAAAAAAACCATCATTGTTTCTTTTTACTGGGCCGATTCATTAATTTGTTGGATGTTGTAGTATTTTCTGAGTTTATTTTATCTCCGGTTTTTAGTATGAAATTAATTTTTAAGTTTTTATGCATAAAATAATTAGGTGGGTTGGTATATCAAGTATAATTACATTTTTATGCTTAAAAATTTTGGATGTTTGAACTACATATGATTTTATTTTTATGGGGTTCAGTTATATTTCATTAATCCTTCTTCACAAGACCAATAGTAAATAAATTATATGTTTGCATTTACAGAAAAACAAATAAATATTTTCCTTTTTATGGTATCCGTAGTATTTTTTATATGTAGTGTGGGTGCTATAAAAAACTATGGAACTATGGATTTTTTTAGTCATATTTTTCAAGCTATTATATCGCTTCAAATTCTATCTGTTTTTTATGGGGTTAAAATCAAAAATCACAACTTCGGTAACAAAGCCATTGCTAAATATCTTAGTCTCTCATTGTTATTAGTCAGTGGTTTTATTTTAGCTTCGTTCCTACTAAGTGTTAACAGCTTTGGTTTTGGAGGTCCTATGCTGTTATATCAAATCCTAAGCCCCATTCTCATACTGTTCATTTTAATAATTGTGATTCCCATTCATGTGAAATTGATCAGGAGAAGTTTGTGAGTATAGTTCTTTGGTGCATCAGCCCGGAGGGCCAAAACACTATCAACAATCCTCCTAGTACTATTGTTAATTACTTTAATGAGATTGGGTTTCATTTCTTTAAGAGCCTTACTATATTAGCTTCCTATGCCGTTTTACTAGGAAAACTACGATGGACCAACAAACTCAGTACACAGAAGACAATATTAGATCCTTAGATTGGAAGGAGCATATTCGCATGCGTCCAGGTATGTATATTGGAAAACTGGGGGACGGTTCCTCTGCAGATGACGGTATTTACATCCTGCTCAAAGAAGTCATAGACAACTGTATTGACGAGTTTGTGATGGGAGCAGGGAAAACCATTGAAATATCTATCAAGGATACTCAAGTAAGCGTAAGAGACTACGGGAGGGGTATTCCACTTGGAAAGGTGGTAGACGTGGTGTCTAAAATGAATACCGGAGGTAAATACGACTCTAGGGCGTTCAAGAAATCTGTAGGGCTTAATGGAGTAGGGACCAAGGCGGTAAATGCCTTGTCTTCCAGTTTTATTGTGGCCTCCTGTAGGGACAATCAAATAAAGACCGCGAGTTTTGAAGCAGGAAACTTAGTGCAGGAAGAAGGACCGCTAGAAACCAGCAAGCGCAAAGGAACTAAAGTGAGCTTTGTGCCAGACGCAGCTATTTTTAAAAATTATAAATATCGCTCGGAGTATGTGGTGCGCATGCTCAAGAATTATGTATACCTCAATCCTGGACTGACCATTGTCTTCAATGGAGAGAAATACCACTCAGAAAACGGTTTAAAGGACCTTCTGGAAGACAATAATGCTGCAGAAGACATGCTGTACCCCATTATTCATCTGAAGGGTACAGATATTGAGGTAGCTATCACCCATTCCAAAACGCAGTACAGTGAAGAGTACCACTCCTTTGTAAATGGCCAGCATACTACTCAAGGAGGAACGCATCAGGCTGCCTTTAGGGAGGCCATAGCCAAGACTATTAGAGATTTTTACGGAAAGTCGTATGAGGCTGCAGATATTAGAAAGTCTATTATTTCTGCTATTTCTATAAAGGTGATGGAGCCTGTTTTTGAAAGCCAGACCAAAACCAAATTAGGTTCTACAGATATGGGCGGAGACATGCCCACTGTAAGAACCTATATAAATGATTTTATAGGCCAGCATTTAGATAATTTTTTACACAAGAACCCTGAAACTGCTGAACTATTACAGCGAAAAATTGTGCAGGCAGAGCGAGAGCGAAAAGAACTCTCAGGCATTAGAAAATTGGCCAGAGATAGGGCTAAGAAAAGCAGTTTGCACAACAAAAAGCTCAGAGATTGCAGGGTGCATTTGCCAGACTCTAAAAATGAGCGTTGTTTAGAGAGTACGCTTTTTATTACCGAGGGAGACTCTGCCTCTGGATCTATCACTAAATCTAGAGATGTGAACACCCAAGCGGTGTTTAGTTTGAGAGGTAAGCCCCTGAATTCCTATGGTATGAGCAAGAAGATTGTCTACGAAAATGAGGAGTTTAATTTATTGCAGGCTGCACTCAATATAGAAGACTCTATGGAAGACCTTAGGTATAATAATATTGTGATTGCTACCGACGCAGACGTAGACGGCATGCACATTAGACTTTTATTAATTACGTTTTTTCTCCAATTTTTTCCAGAATTGATTAAAGAAAATCATCTGTATATTTTACAAACTCCCCTTTTTAGAGTTCGCAACAAAAAAGAAACTTTTTATTGTTATACTCCTGAGGAAAAAGAAGCCGCTATTGCCAAGGTGGGTGCCAAACCGGAAATAACTAGGTTTAAAGGTTTGGGTGAAATTTCTCCAGACGAGTTTAAGCATTTTATTGGGAGAGACATACGTTTGGAGCCTGTGATGTTAGACAAGAAGATGTCTATAGATCAATTACTGGCTTTTTATATGGGCAAGAACACCCCTCAAAGACAAGAATTTATTATAGAAAACCTCAAGGTAGAACTAGACGTTATTTCTGAAACCAGCTTATAAGCCATTGCAAGTTTATGGAAGACACACATGCTCATGAAGACCCACATTTAGAACCTACAGATGGCCAGGAAGAAACTCTGACAAAGGTCTCTGGAATGTATAAGGATTGGTTCTTAGATTACGCTTCTTATGTGATTTTAGAACGTGCTGTACCTGCCATTGAAGATGGATTTAAGCCTGTGCAGCGAAGAATTATGCATTCGCTCAAGGAATTAGATGACGGACGCTATAATAAAGTAGCAAACGTAGTGGGCCATACCATGCAGTATCATCCACATGGAGACGCAAGTATTGCAGATGCTATGGTGCAGATTGGTCAAAAAGACCTTCTGATAGACACCCAAGGAAACTGGGGTAATATTCTCACCGGAGACTCCGCAGCTGCCTCAAGATATATTGAAGCTAGGCTGTCTAAATTTGCTTTGGCGGTAGTGTACAGCCCCAAAATTACAGACTGGCAAAGTTCTTATGACGGCAGAAAGAAAGAGCCTATTAACCTGCCCGTGAAATTCCCCCTTTTATTGGCTCAGGGCGGTGAGGGAATTGCTGTTGGTTTGTCTACTAAAATACTACCACATAACTTTAATGAGCTAATTGACGCCTCTATTAAACACTTAAAAGGGCAGCGATTTACCTTAGTGCCAGATTTCCCTACGGCAGGGGTGATAGATGTGAGTCAGTATAACGACGGGCTCAGAGGGGGGAAAATTAGAGTACGTGCTAAAATTAATCAGCTAGACAAAAACACCTTAGTGATTAGTGAGATCCCTTTTGGGACCAACACCTCTTCTCTGATAGACTCCATATTAAAGGCCAATGAAAAGGGGAAACTCAAGGTCAAAAAAATTGAGGACAATACGGCCGCACAGGTAGAAATTTTAGTGCATCTGCCAGCTGGTATTTCTCCAGATAAAACCATAGATGCACTCTATGCCTTTACGGCTTGTGAGTCTTCCATTTCTCCTTTGGGTTGTATTATTGAAGACAATAAACCATTGTTCATAGGGGTTTCAGAAATGCTGAGACGCTCTACAGACAGAACAGTTCATTTGCTAAAGTCGGAACTTGAAATTCAACTCGAAGAACTAGAAGCCCAATGGCATTTTTCTTCTTTGGAACGTATTTTTATAGAAAATAGAATTTATAGGGATATAGAAGAGCAGGAAACATGGGAAGGAGTGATCGCTGCCATTGACAAGGGATTAAAACCTCATATTTCTCATTTAAAGAGAGCCATTACAGAAGAAGACATTAGTAGGCTAACAGAAATTAAAATTAAGCGTATTTCTAAGTTTGACTTGGACAAGGCGCAGCAGTATATAGATAGCCTGGAAGACAAAATGGCTCAGGTAAAACACCACCTATCTCATTTGGTAGACTTTGCCATTGACTATTTTAAAAATCTTAAAGAGCAGTTTGGGAAAGATAAAGCTCGAAACTCTGAAATTAAAGTTTTTGACGACATTGAGGCCACAAAAGTGGTGATGAGAAATACCAAACTCTATGTAAATAGGGCAGAGGGATTTGTGGGTACCTCACTCAAAAAAGATGAATACGTTACAGACTGTAGTGATATAGATGACATTGTTGTCTTTACAGAAGACGGATCTGTATTGGTTACCAAGGTAGACAATAAAACTTTTGTGGCTAAAAACATCATTCATGTAGCAGTGTTTAAAAAGAAAGACAAACGCACTACCTATAATCTCATTTACAAAGACGGAAAAACAGGCCCTTCCTATGTAAAAAGATTCAATATAACTGGTGTTACTAGAGATAAACCGTACGACCTTACCAACGGTAGCCCAGGATCTAAGGTGTTGTATTTTACAGCCAATCCCAACGGAGAGGCAGAGACTGTGTCTGTGTTGCTCAGACAGGTGGGTTCTGTGAAAAAACTTAAATGGGATTTAGATTTTTCAGATGTTCTTATTAAAGGGCGTAGCTCTAAGGGAAATATTGTCTCTAAATATCCTATAAAGAGGATAGAGCTCAAGGAAAAAGGAGTCTCTACTTTAAAGCCAAGAAACATTTGGTTTGACGAGGTAGTGAACAGGTTAAATTTAGACGGGAGAGGAAGTTTACTAGGTGCCTTCAAGGGAGGAGACCTTCTCTTGGTCATTACTCAAAAAGGAGTGGCTAAGACGCTGGTTCCTGACGTTTCCTTGCATTTTGACGAAGATATGATTGTTTTGGAAAAATGGCAGCCCAACAAGCCCATATCTGCTATATACTACGACGGTGAAAAGCAAAAGTACTACGGGAAACGCTTTTTAATAGAGCAGCCCAATAAAGAAGAATGGTTTATCTCGGAACATCCAGATAGCTTTCTTGAGATTGTTAGTACAGATTGGAGACCCGTTTTTGAGATTGAATTCCCTAAACCCAGAGGGAAAGACCCCAAGCCAAGCCAAGAGCTTGTAATGGAGGAGTTTATTGCCCCCAAGGGGATTAAAGCGCTTGGAAACCAAGTGAGTGCAGAAAAATTAAAATCTATTTCTGCTTTAGAGCCTTTACCCTATGAAGAAGAAGAGACTGTTTCCGCAGAAGACATGGAGGTAGTAGACCCAAAGCAAGCATCGGAGCCCACACAGGAAAGCCCAGCCTCTGAAGGTCAGAAGGACACCAACTCAGGTGGTTTACAAAATGACCAGCCTACCTTATTTTAATTTGGTTTCTTTTTTCTGATATTCATATTTATAAATTCTACCATCAGAGAAAAAGCAATAGAAAAGTATAGATAGCCCTTGGGAATACTTCCAATGCTCTGTCCAAAAACCACTAAATGAGAGAGATGTGCCGCTTCTGTGGTGAGCATGAATCCAATGAGGATGAGAAAGGACAATCCTAAAATTTGAATGGTGGGGTTGTTGGTGACAAATCTACCTACAGGATTGGCAAATATCATCATGATCAGTACAGATATTATTACCGCTACAACCATAATGATCAGGGCATCTGTAGGGTTTTCAGAAATCCCATTTGTCATTCCAATAGCGGTTAAAATAGAGTCAAAAGAAAAAACAATATTGATCACGGTAATCTGAATGATGGCAGCCCTAAGAGATTTAGATTGTCCAGAGGCTACCTGCTGGGCGTCATGCCCTTTGTCTTCAATTTTTTCATGAATTTCTTTGGTGCTTTTGTACAGTAAAAAAAGCCCTCCTAAAAAGAGGATAACTGCCTGCCCACTTAGGCTTCCTTGTACCCAAGCCGTGTTGAGCTCCAAGAACGGCTTATTTAAAGCGGTGAGCAGAGAGATTCCAAAAAGCAAAAGAATTCTCATTACCATCGCCAAGACCAAGCCTATGTTTGTGGCCTTTTTTCGATCTTTTTCCTGTAATTTACCTGCGGCAATGGAGATAAATATAATATTATCTATACCCAATACAATTTCCAAAAAAGTAAGAGTCAGTAGGGCTACCCATGCATCTGGGCTTAAAAATATATCTAGCATCTATGGAAGGATTAGGGCGGTTCCTCTTATTTTTTTTGCGTCTCCTATAGCACCGTATTCAAAGGTGTATCCCTTAGAATTGGTAGTGAGAATCTTAATACCAATAGGTGTCTGGTCTGCCTTGGTCTTTGGATTTAAATTTTTGAGTATATACTCACAATCGTTTATCCACTTCACACTACTGCTATCTGTGACTCCTTCAAAAATGGCAATTTCCAGCCCTTCATTACGTTTAAATATAGTGGTTTTTTCTTCACCATTGATGATGGCTGTGTATGTAAACTGACCATTTTTGTAATCTTGACAATTTCTTTGCGGCGCCTCGCAGCCTATTATGGCCAGTAAAGCTAGGATAGCAATTGGGTTTTTCATAGATCAAAAATACATATTTAAGGGGTATATACCTTACAATGCCCCTGCTTGTAGAAAATAATTATTTTATCTATTTCTTCATTTTCATGATCTAGAAGGATTCCAGGCTCCTTTTCTAAAGCTGCGGTCTGGGTATCTTTTTTAAAAGCCCTTTCTGCAGCTGTGTTGTCTGCCATGTCATTGCTTTTAAGATCTGGTTGCGAAATAAGAGATTTGGAAGAAGCGGGTAGAGGTTCGGATTGCGTTACCGTATTTGGAAAGGAACCTTGGCCATTTAACAGCCAATAGAGATTTACTTCTGGAAAGGTTTGCACCACCTTTAAAACAAAATCTAAAGAGGGTTTGTTTCTACCAGAGAGTAGGTGAGAGATACTGGATCTTTGTACCTCAATTCGGTCTGCAAAAGCAGCAGCAGATAGACCGTAATGAGATAAAATACGCTGCAACCTTTTAATAAATTTTTCTCTGTTTACCATTGTAAAAAAAATATGGACATCCTATCAAAACAAACCATTTTAAGGACTATTTACTACTAATTTTTATAAACTTACACTTCAATTAAAATTAAATAACTTACTGATTTTATGAAGTATATAATAAAAAATCATAAATCACATAAACGCCTAATACAAATGTATACAATTTCTTCAATAACAAGGCTTCATTAAGTTACAAATGTAAAAATACTGACATTACAAATGTAAATTATATTGGTGTTACATTTGTAAAAATTAAGCACAATTAAATACTCGGATGGATCACAGTATATACAGAAATTCTAAAGTAACTGGAAGGTATTTTCCTTATGAATCTTTGCAACATAGTTTGTCAGATGTAGAGGCTTATAAAATTCCATCCCTGCAAGGCTTGTCCGTGTTAGGCCGTCAGATTCCTGTGTATAGATTTGGCTCAGGAACACAAAAGATTTTAATATGGTCTCAGATGCACGGCAATGAGTCTACCACTACAAAAGCTTTATTAGATGCTATACAATTTTTAACTTCTTCTCATGTACAAGCCAGAGCGCTTTTGGCCAATTTGCAAATAGTGGTCATTCCTATGCTCAATCCAGATGGAGCCTCTGCCTATACTCGGGTAAACGCCAATGGAGTAGATTTAAATAGAGATTTCATAGCATTTAGCGAGCCAGAGAGTCAGTTTTTAAAACATGTTTTTGAAACAGAAGCACCAGATTTTTGTTTTAATCTTCACGACCAACGAACTATTTTCAGTGTGGGAGAGACTTCCATGCCTGCTACACTTTCCTTTCTTGGGCCTGCGGCCGATGCCTCTCGATCTATCACTCCCTCTAGACTGGTAAGCATGCAAATTATTGCTGCTATAAACCAGCATCTTCAGGATTTCATTCCAGATAGTATAGGTAGGTATGACGACACCTATAACGGAAATTGTGTGGGAGATCACTTTCAATCCTTAGGGGTGCCCACCTTGTTGTTTGAAGCTGGGCACAGGGCTACCGATTACCAAAGGGAGGAAACCAGAACCTGGGTATTTCAGGCCATCTTAGTGGCACTAGAGTCTGTAAAAGAACAGTCTTATTTAAAATTTAGTGAGGTAGATTACAATATCATACCGGAAAATCAAAAAAATCATTTAGATCTTGAGGTGCTGCATGCACATCTTATAAATCCAAAAATAAAAAGCAACACTAGGCTTGCTTTTCAATATGAAGAGCGATTAGAAGATGGAGAAATAACTTTTAATCCGAAAATTATTGACTTGGAAGACTCAAAAAAATATTTTTTCCATGATCAAATAGATTTTTCTGTGCAAGCATTAGCAGATCAAGCCTTTGTCTATCAAAAGATTAGTTCTATTTTAAAAACTTTACATGACTAAATTGTTAAGTTTGTTGCATAATTAATAAAAAAAATAACTTTTTATTAAATATTATCTATTTCTGTATTATTTTTGCAAAGTAAATAAAAACAAGATGGCGAAGATTAAATTAGATGAAATAGACCACCAGATTCTAGATATGTTAATAGACAACACTAGAACTCCTTTTACTGATATTGCAAAGAAATTATTAATTTCTGCCGGTACGGTTCACGTTCGTGTAAAAAAAATGGAAGAAGCAGGTATTATTTTAGGGTCTTCCTTAACGGTAGATTATGAAAAGCTGGGATATGCATTTATTGCCTATGTTGGGATTTTTCTAGAAAAGACGCATCAGACCAAGTTTGTCTTAGAGCGTTTAAATTTAATACCCAATGTTACTGTAGCTCATATTACCACAGGGAAATTTAATATTTTCTGTAAAATTCGAGCTAAAGACACTAATCACGCGAAGAATATTATTTTTAAAATAGATGACATTGACGGTATCAGTAGAACTGAAACCATGATTTCACTAGAGGAAAGTATTAATGACAAAAAGAGGCTTATGCATACTATTTTCAATGAATTATAGTAGTTGCTTGTTTCCCTTATTTAAAAGGCTGCACTTTGTGTAGCCTTTTTTGTTTTCAATTTTAATCTCCAGCTATAAGCTGGCGTAATAAGTAAAACTCTCAAGAATGAGTTCTTCAGGGACTAAGATATCTATTACTGGAACACCAATATCTGATAGCCCTACAAACTTAATGTCTCCGTGGCTATTTTTCTTATCAAATTTTAGGTAGGATAAGCAGGCTGTGACCTCTTCCTTAGGGATGTTAATTTTGCCAAAGTGTTTGATAAAAGTACTGCTAATTTCCTCTACCGCTTTTTCAGAGAGACCAAGGAGCTTATTAGAAATATAGGCTTCCAGAATCATTCCTATTGCTATGGCTTCGCCATGAAGTAAGTGGGATTGGCTTCCTTGGTTTAGAAAATGAGATTCTATGGCATGACCTAAAGTATGGCCAAAATTGAGTATCTTTCTAAGTCCTTGCTCATAAGGATCTTCAATAACCACCTTGGTTTTTATCAAAATAGACTTTGAAATATGAGCTTCTAGCGATTGGTAATCTGAGATTTTTGAGAGCTTCTTCCAGTATAGGTTATCTTTTATTAAACCGTGCTTGAGCATCTCTGCAAAACCGCTCCTCACTTGGCGTTCCTCCAATGTTTTAAGGAAACTTGGAATAACCAGTACCATAACTGGTTCTGTAATTACACCTACTTGGTTTTTCAAAGGGCCAAGATCTACCCCAGTTTTACCCCCTACAGAGGCGTCTACCATGGACAATAGGGTGGTGGGTACATTAATAAAATCTATACCTCTTTTAAAAGTAGCAGCAATGAAGCCTCCCATATCTGTAATCACGCCCCCACCTAGGTTAATTAAAACACTTTTTCTATCTGCTCCTAATTCCGACAACACTTCCCAAATTTGAGTACAGGTCTCCACGGTTTTGTTAATTTCCCCAGAGTCAATTTCGATAATTTCGAAGGAGTAATCACCTGAAATGCTCCCCATAAATGCACCAAGGCAATGCTTGTGTGTATTTTCGTCTACTAAAATAAAAACCTTAGAATAGTCTCTTTTAACTAAATGCTTGTTTAGGGCCTCGTAGGCTTCATCTGAAAAAAATACCTTAGAATTAGGGGTGTTTATAGAAGTCATAAATATTAAAAATATGCACCAAAATAATCATAAATATTATGGAAAGATTAAAAATTCTGTACTTATATTTGGTCCGTTGTCAAATTGATATTAATGAAGCCATTTTTTGAGGATACTGCAACGGCATTTGCCATTAAATCAGATACAGCACTTGAACGTGCGTATTTTTTGTTCAAGCTTATCTCTAAGCAACCTTTGGTTAAATTGGGTACTTTGGTGACCAATTTTGCTATTAAAGCTGGTATGCCAGTGGAAGGACTGATAAGGGCTACTGTTTTTGACCATTTTTGTGGCGGTATCTCCGAAACGGATTGTATTCCTGTCATGGAAAAAATGCATGAAAAGCAGGTTTTTTCTGTTTTAGATTACTCTGTGGAGGGAAAAGCAGACCAGGCTTACTTTGATCAGGTAGTCACCAAAATTACATCCCTAATTTCATTTGCAAAAACAAAACCCTATATACCTTTTGTAGTATTTAAGCCTACGGCACTAGGTGCCATTGATTTATATGAAAAAGTAGGTACTACGCAGCAGCTCACTTCCAAAGAGCAAGCAGATTGGGAGCTAATTAAAAACAGGTTTCACAGTATTTGTAAGGCCGCTTATGATCAAAACATCCCTCTGCTCATAGACGGAGAAGAAAGTTGGATGCAAGACGCTGCAGACGCATTGGTTTTAGAGATGATGAAAACCTACAACAAAGACCAAGTGCTCATTTACAACACCCTTCAAGCTTACCGTTGGGATAGAATGGATTACATTAAAGATCTTTTAGAGCAATCTAAATACGATGGTTTTAAAGTAGGAATTAAGCTCGTTCGAGGCGCATATATGGAGAAAGAGCGACTCAGAGCAAAAAACTACGGCTATGTGAGCCCCATTTGTGAGACTAAGCAGGCCACAGACCATAACTTCAATAACATCCTGACTTATATGATAGGGGAGTTAGAGCATATATCTATATTCCTTGGGACACACAATGAGGAAAGTTCTTATTTGCTTATCGAGCAAATGGAACAAAAAGGAATTTCCTTAAAGGACCCAAGAATCTGGTTTGGACAATTATACGGTATGAGTGACCACATTTCTTATAATCTGAGTGCTAAAGGGTATAATGTGTCCAAATACTTGCCTTTCGGACCTGTAAAAGATGTGATGCCTTACCTCATGAGACGTGCAGAGGAAAACACCTCAGTAGCTGGTCAGACCAACAGAGAATTAGATTTGTTAAGCAAAGAAAGAAAGCGAAGAAAGTTAGGCTAATCGTTTTATCAATTCCCTAGGAACTGCCCTATTCATCTTTCCAACGAAAAGACTGGACTTCTAACTTACTAGGACAGTTAGAGACTTCAATAGCAGCTTCTTTGTCATTAATTTTCCCATGAATAACATAGGTTTTACACGGGTTTGTTTTGGTATTGCTCAAAGAAAAATCTACATCTCCCTCTGTGAAAAAATAGGTGATTTGCGTACTGTCTAAAACTTTTTGAGCCAGCAGACTATCTATTTGTTCGCTAAAAAATAAGGGCTTGCGCCTCATGTCTTTCAATACCCTACAATTGGGTAAATAGCAGAATGATGTACCTGTTTCTGAGGTTTTCTTTTTAAAGAAAAAAGCCAAAAAAACCAGGCCAATAGAGAGGCCAAATAAAAAATAGCCTAACCTTTTTATGAAGGGCATATTAAAAAATTAAGAAATTAATATCGTTAAAGGGAATTTCAAAATGTTCTCCCAAATTGGCATTTGTCATAATGCCACGGTAAAGATACAAGCCATTTCTCAGACCAGTGTCATACTTTAACGCATTTTCTAAGCCTCCTTTTTCTGCAATTTGCAATAAGTAGGGCAGGCAAATATTACTAATAGAAACAGAGGCGGTTTTAGGATATCTAGCAGGAATATTAGGGACACCGTAATGCAGCACTCCGTATTTTTCAATGGTAGGGTTTTGGTGGCTGGTGAGCTCCGAGGTTTCAAAGCAGCCTCCATGGTCTATACTCATATCTATAATTACTGCCCCTTTTTTCATATGGGAGACTACCTCTTCAGGAACCACTATGGGTGTATTTTTTTTTCCTTTTAAAGCGCCTATTGCTACATCACATCTTCTAAGTGCCTTTAAAATATTTTTTGGTTGTAGGGTAGAGGTATATATAGGAGTTTTTAATCGGTTTTGTAAACTTCTGAGTTTGGAGACAGATGGATCAAAAACTTTGACAGAAGCGCCAAAGTTTAATGCTGCCTCAGCAGCATAGCTCCCTGCGGTCCCCGCTCCAAAAACGACCACTTCCGTTGGGGGTATACCACTCATATTGCCAAACAATAGTCCCTTGCCCTTGTGGGAAGCAGACATCAGTTCGGCAGCAATGTGAACGGCTGCAGTTCCACCTATTTGACTGAGAGACTTCAGTATTGGAAAGCTGCCGTCTTGGTCGGTAATATACTCAAAGCCAATAGCGGTAATTTTTTTTTGCTCCAGTGCCTTAAAGTAGTCTTTGGTCTGTGTTTTCTTTTGAACTACAGAAATAATGGTACTATTGGGTTTGAGCAATGCAATCTCTTCTGCATTGGGAGGTGCTATTTTTAGTACCAAGGGGCACTCAAAAACTTCTTTTTTAAATGTGGTAATACGGGCTCCAGCTTTTCTGTATTCCTCGTCTGAGAAACTAGCTTCTTCTCCAGCGCAAGAGGCAATAATAACTTGGTGGTTATTGGCTACCAGTGCAGCTACAGCGTCTGGTGTTAAACACACTCTCTTCTCTTCCTGTCCCGCTTCTTTTGGAACACCAATCATTAAATCTCCTTGTTCATTAAGAATTTCTAAGTATTCCTCCTGAGTTTTTAAATCTTGAATGCTAAAGGGAGTGCTTGGTTTCATGTTAGTATATGTATAATTGTCTGCTTTGGTCGTCCAAGATACTGATTTCTACAAAGGTGGCGTTTTCAGGGAGTAGTTCTTCAATAAGCTCTGGCCATTCAATAAAAATCCAACCCTGAAAACTTAGATATTCTTCTATGCCAAAGTCCAAAGCTTCTTCAGGGCTGTTGAGCCTATACATGTCAAAATGGTAGGCCAGGGTATTTCCTGAGTCATCTGGGTACTCATTCACAATTCCAAAGCTGGGGCTTTGCCCCAGGTCGGTAGCGTTTAGATTTTTTAAGATTGCTTTAATTAAGGTGGTTTTTCCGGCACCCATAGGCGCCTTAAAACACACTATTTTAGAAGGCAACTCTTCTATTAATACGCTTGCAAGTTTGTCTAAATCTGACAGTTTATAGATAATATCTAGCATTTAATCGAAAAAATAAGTCTTTTTTAGGGTTTGGCTAAAAAGAGATGCATCTTGTAATTATATGGCTTCAAAAATATAAAAACTATTACTTAATAATTTTATCTATTTAAACAATGATTTCTTTAGCATTATTTCTTTTGAGTTTAATGTAAACCATTTTTAGCAGCTCCCTTTTATTTTGGTTGGAGAACTAGGAATGGTACAAGCATTTCTTCCATAGAAATGCCGCCGTGTTGGTAGGTGTCTTTGAAATAGGATGCATGCACATGATATTGGTTTGGGTACACAAAGTACAAGTCTTCTCTTGCAAAAATATATTTGCTGGCCAAGCTATTTTTTGGCAAACCAATGTCATGGGGTTTGTCAAATGTCACAGAATCTTTAGGCACTGGAGTAATTTTATGGCCATGTTTGTATCTCAAATTGTCCGTATGCTCCTTATGGCCTTTTAATAGGCTCGGTTTTTTGGCTAAGACACTACCGTGATCTGTACATATTATAAGTTGTATTTTATGTTTTGCAGCCTCCGAAATAAGAAGGTTTAGGGAGGAGTTTTCCAACCAATTCTGAGGGGCTTTTCTGTAGGCACGGGGGTTGGGTGTCATAGATTTCACTAGAGAGTTGGAGGTATTGGCATGAGAAAGCTGGTCTATAAAGTTGCATACCACAAAGCTCAGATCTGACTGTCTAATTTCTTTGAAATTTTTAAGTGCATTTGCAGCCTCTTCTTCACGGTTAATTTTTAAATATTTGATTTTTAGAGAGAGGTGATTCTCTTTTAAGAAATTGTCTAAAAACTCCTTTTCATATTCATTTTTTAAATTACTATTGCTATCGGACTCCCAGAGTTTTGGGAATTTCTCTCGGATTTCTAGAGGTGTCATGCCTGCGAAAATTGCGTTGCGTGCATACTGAGTTACAGTAGGCAACAAGGAAACTGTCATGCTTTTTTCTTGTATGGCATACGACTTTTCAAATATACTAGCTAAGGACTCCCAATGATCTAATCTTAAATTGTCTAGGAGCAACACTAAAGTTTTCTGTTTTTGAGCTGCAGGAATAATTTTATCTCTGAGTAAGGTGTGAGATAAAACAGGTGCAGGTCCTCCTTTAAACCAGGAAGCATAATGTTCCCCAATATAGGTAGCGAATGATTTATTAGCACTACTTACAATGTCTTCTAACATATGGGTTAGCGTTGGGTCTTCTTCTTGGTCTAAAGTTATTTGCCACGCTACCATATTTTGGTATAGTTGGGTAAAGTCTTCTAGGCTTTGAGCGCCATGCGCTTTATCCTGTAATGCCTGGTAGTTTTTTAAAAATTCTTTTTTGTTTTTTTCGAAAATGATTTTTTTTTGGTCCCAAACTTTTTTAATGGATATGGCCAACTGATTGGGTAGTAAAGGCTTTACTAAGAAATCTGCAATTTCCCCTTCCAATGCAGAATGAACCATATACTCGTCCTGATTATTAGTAACCATGATAACCACCATATTGGGGTGGTCTTTTTTTATGCGATTTAAGGTTTCTAAACCGGAAAGACCTGGCATGTTCTCATCCAATAACACTAAGTCTACAGGGTTTTCTTGGATAAACAAAAGGGCATCGGCGCCGCTGGAACAGCGGCGCACCTCATACCCCTTAGCTTCTAAAAAAAGAATATGAGGAGTAAGAAAGTCAATTTCGTCGTCTACCCACAAGATGGAAGGCTTGTTCATTTAATGTATATTTGTTTAAAATTTAGCAGCTATTGTCACCCACTATCAAACAACACGTCTTTAACGATCCAATTTACGGTTTTATTAGGATTCAAGACCCGCTCCTTCTGTCTTTAATAGAATCTCCTTATTTTCAAAGGCTTAGAAGGATATCTCAACTGGGATTGTCCTCTTTAGTGTATCCTGGTGCCCAGCATACGCGTTTTCATCACGCTTTAGGTTGTCTTCATCTCATGCAAAAAGCCATTTTTGTGTTGCGATCTAAAGGGGTTGCGATTAATGAAAAGGAAGAACAGGCACTGCAGATTGCTATTTTGTTACACGATATTGGGCATGGTCCTTTTTCTCATGCTATGGAGCATAGTATAATACATGGTTTGAGCCATGAACAGCTTACTATTAGGTTCATGGATTTACTCAATGAGACCTTTCATGGAGCCTTAGATCTAGGTATAAAAATTTTTAAAGGGGAAAGCAAACGTCTCTTTTTTAATCAGTTGGTGGCTAGTCAATTAGACATGGATCGATTAGACTATTTGAAAAGAGATAGTTTTTACACCGGAGTGTCTGAGGGTAATATCAATTCAGAGCGTTTGATTAGCATGCTTAACGTTGTGGAAGATATTCTCGTGGTAGAAGAAAAGGGGCTGTACTCTGTAGAAAAATTTCTGATGGCAAGACGTTTTATGTATTGGCAGGTGTATTTGCACAAAACCAGTATGGTAGCAGAACATATGCTGATTAAAATTTTTGAACGTGCCAAATTCTTAGTCACAGCTGGGGAAGAGCTTTACGCTTCTAAGGCATTAGCATATTTTTTAAAAAGAGATATCCAAGAGACGGAAGTGAGTTCGGAGACCATGCATTATTTTTCTATGTTAGATGATGTAGACATCTATGCCGCTCTTAAAGAATGGTGCAGCCATTCGGATTTTGTGTTGTCTCGTTTGTCTGCGATGGTTATGGAACGTAAATTACTTAAAATAAGCGTACAAGAAGAAGCCATAGAGCCCGAATTATTGGAAAAAAAGCTCGTAAAAGTGCAATCCAAGCTAAAAATTTCTAAAGATCTGGCTTCTTATTTTGTTTTTAAAGGTTTAATGACCAATGCCGCATATTTATTAAACAAGCATCCTATTTATATCTCCAAGAAAGGGGAGAAAAAAATTGATATGGAAACTCGCTTAGCCCCCCCTTTTCTCAATGCCCTTTCTAAGCGGGTAGAGAAACATTATATCTGTTTTCCCAAGAAAGGCTTTTAACTATATTTTCTTACTTTTGCAATTATGAAATTTACCGCGAGCCAAATTGCTGCCATTCTTGAAGGAGAGCTAGTAGGCCAACCAGATATTGAAGTTCATATGCTGTCTAATATTGAAGAAGGGCAAGCAGGTAGCCTTAGCTTTTTATCTAATGTTAAATATACTCCCTTTATATATAAAACAAAGGCCTCTATAGTCATTGTGAACTCAGATTTTATTCCGGAAAAGAAATTAGCTCCAACGCTAATTAAAGTTCCAGACGCCTATGCCTCTTTTTCAAAGTTACTCTCTTATTATCAAGATATTAAGCGAACAAAAAAAGGGATTCAATCTCCTAATTTTATTCATGAAACTGCTCTCTATGGTAAAGATTTATACCTAGGCCCTTTTTCCTATGTAGGAGAGCAAACCCAAATTGGTGATCACGTACAAATTCACGCCAACGTTCATATTGGAGAAGATGTGAAAATTGGTAACCATGTCACTATTTTTCCAGGAGCTCGTATTTGTAGTGACTCCGTCATTGGAGATTATTGTGTGATACATCAAAATGCAGTAATTGGTTCTGATGGTTTTGGTTTTGCGCCACAAACCAACGGCACTTATGACAAAATACCACAAATTGGACATGTAATTTTAGAAGAATATGTAGACGTTGGAGCTGCTACTACCATTGACCGAGCCACCTTTGGGGTGACTCATATTAAAAAAGGGGTGAAGCTAGACAATCAAATTCAAATAGGCCATAATGTGATTATAGGAGAGCATACTGTAATTGCAGCTCAAACTGGTATAGCAGGCTCTACTAAAATTGGAAAACACTGTATGATAGGAGGTCAGGTGGGTATTGTGGGGCATATTGTAATTGGAGATTACGTAAAAATACAAGCCCAATCAGGCGTTGGAAGGTCTGTAAAAAACAAGGAGGTACTTCAGGGCTCCCCTGCTTTTAGCTATCAAGATTTTAACAAGTCTTATGTTCATTTTAAGAACCTTCCAAAAACCATACATAAATTAGATTCAAAAGATATATCGTAATGTTAGAAAAAACGGTTCCACAAACTACCATTGCCAAAGAAGTTACTCTTAAAGGAGTAGGCTTACACACAGGAGCAGAAGTCATTATGACTTTCTATCCTGCAGCAGAAAACACAGGCTACAGATTCAAAAGGGCAGACCTTGAGGGCCAACCCATTATTCAAGCAGAGGCCCAATATGTGATTAATACGCAAAGAGGGACTAACTTGGAGAAAGAGGGCGTGAGTATTCAAACTTCAGAGCATGTTTTAGCGGCCCTAGTAGGACTTCAAATAGACAATGTTTTAATCGAGTTAAATGCCCCAGAACCTCCTATTATGGATGGCTCTTCTAAATTTTTTGTAGAGGCTCTGGAAAAAGCTGGACGGACCCAATTAGAGGCGCTTAGAGAGGAATACGTGGTAAAAGAAGTAATCTCTTTTAAAGATGAGGAAAGTGGTTCTGAGATTACTCTCATACCCGCAGACAACTACCAAATTACTACCATGGTAGACTTTGGTACCAAGGTTTTAGGAACTCAAAATGCTACCCTAGACCGCCTTGAAGACTTTAAATCGGAAATCTCAGAAGCCAGAACATTTAGCTTTCTTCATGAATTAGAGACCTTATTAGATCATGGTCTAATTAAAGGAGGTGATCTGAATAATGCTATTGTTTATGTAGACAAAGAAATATCTCAGGCCACTATGACTAAGCTTGAGAAAGCATTTAATAAGTCTAGCTTATCAGTAAAGCCAAATGGAATTTTAGACAACCTCACCTTAAACCAACCCAATGAAGCTGCAAGACATAAATTATTAGATGTAATAGGAGATCTTGCCTTGGCGGGTACACGTATTAGAGGGAAAGTTATTGCAAACAAACCTGGTCATTTTGTAAACACCCAGTTTGCAAAAAAACTCTGTGCTATGATCAAAAGCGAAAGGCGTAATCAAATTCCTCAATATGATTTAAACCAGCCCCCTTATATGGACATCCATCAAATTATGGATATGCTCCCACACAGGCCTCCCTTTTTATTGATAGACAGAATTATTGAACTGTCTGACACCCATGTGGTGGGAATGAAGAATGTGACAATGAATGAAGACTTTTTTGTTGGTCACTTTCCTGGAGCCCCAGTTATGCCTGGAGTTTTACAGATAGAGGCTATGGCTCAAACAGGAGGAGTTTTGGTATTAAGTACGGTACCAGATCCTGAAAACTACCTCACATTATTTATGAAAATGGACAATGTAAAATTTAAGCAAAAAGTATTGCCAGGTGATACTTTAATTTTTCACTGTAGTCTAATTTCTCCAATAAGAAGGGGAATTTGCCATATGCAGGCCTATGCTTATGCAAACAATAAATTGGTAGCTGAAGCAGAACTCATGGCTCAAATTGTTAAAAAGAAATAAATGAATCAACCCTTAGCATATATCCATCCTGGCGCAAAAATCGCTAAAAACGTGGTGGTAGAGCCCTTCACAACTATTCATAATAATGTCATCATTGGAGAAGGAACCTGGATTGGTTCCAATGTCACTATCATGGAAGGTGCGCGTATTGGTAAAAATTGCAACATATTTCCAGGTGCAGTTATTTCTGCTCCACCACAAGATTTAAAATACAAGGGAGAGGAGACTACTGTAGAAATTGGAGACTACACCACTATTAGAGAGTGTGTGACCATTAATAAAGGTACGGAAGACCGAATGAAAACTGTCATTGGTTCCAATTGTTTAATTATGGCTTATTGTCATATAGCTCATGACTGTTTGGTGGGAAACAATACTATTTTTTCAAATAACTCTACCTTAGCGGGACATGTAACTGTAGGAGATAATGTGGTGTTGGCAGGACTGGTAGCCGTGCACCAATTTGTATCTATTGGCCAACATGCCTTTGTAACAGGAGGTTCCCTGGTTAGAAAAGATGTCCCCCCCTTTGTAAAGGCTGCTAGAGAGCCTCTTTCCTATGTAGGGATTAACTCTGTGGGACTCAGGAGAAGGGGTTATGAGACCGACAAAATTAGAGAGATTCAGAATATATACAGAATACTGTATCAGAAACAATACAACAATACCCAAGCCGTTCAAATCATTGAGGCAGAAATGGAAGCCACAAACGAGCGTGATGAAATTTTACAATTCATAAGAGACTCACAAAGAGGGATTATGAAAGGATATTTTAGTACCAATTAAAAACAAATCATATGGCGTCTACATCAGACATTAGAAAAGGATTATGCATTCGTTACAACAACGACATCTATAAAATTATTGAGTTTTTACACGTAAAACCAGGTAAGGGGCCAGCCTTTGTGAGAACCAAACTTAAAAGTGTAAGTACTGGAAAGGTATTAGACAACACTTTTTCTGCTGGTCATAAAATTGAAGACGTTAGGGTAGAAACCCGTTCGTATCAGTTTTTATACGCAGAAGGAGAGACCTATCACTTTATGAACACAGAGGATTACAACCAGATTACCCTTCAGGAGTCTGCCTTAGACGCACCAAATTTACTCAAAGAGGGAACTGTGGTTACCATCTTGTTTAATACAGAAGACGCCTCTCCATTGTCTGTAGACATGCCTGCTAGTATTGTATTAGAAGTTACTTATACAGAACCTGGCGTAAAAGGGAATACCGCTACTAACGCTACCAAACCAGCTACTGTAGAGACAGGGGCCAAGGTAAATGTGCCTTTATTCATAAATGAGGGCGATAAGATAAAAATAGACACGGAGAAAGGTGCCTATATGGAACGCGTAAAGGAGTAGCGCTATTTATGAAGTTCCCACAGCCACACCGCTTAGATGAAATTGCTCATTTATTAGGGATATCTTTTAGGGGAGACCCTTCTTTACCCGTGTTAGGTATGAATGAAATTCATGTAGTAAATCGCGGAGATATTGTATTTGTAGACCATCCTAAATATTACGACAAAGCCCTTAGTTCTAAAGCAAGCATTGTACTAATTAATAAAGAGGTTTCTTGTCCAGAAGGGAAGGGCTTGCTTATTTCACAAGATCCTTTTAATGACTTTAATAGGCTTACTAAGCACTTTATGCCCTTTGTAGCTTCTGATGTAAGTATAGCACCTACAGCAAGTATTGGAGCGGAAACTCAAATACAACCACAGGTATTTATAGGGAATCAGGTGCGGATAGGTAAGCATTGTCTCATTCACCCTAACGTGGTTATTTACGACCACACAGAAATTGGAGATTATGTAGAAATACACGCTGGTACCATCATTGGAGCAGACGCATTTTATTATAAAAACAGACCTTCTGGGCACGATAAATTACTTTCCAGTGGAAAAGTAGTGATTGAAGACAGGGTGCATTTGGGGGCGCTTTGCACCATAGATAGAGGCGTGAGTGGCGCAACTACCATTGGGTATGGAAGTAAATTAGACAATCAGGTGCACATAGGGCACGACACTAAGGTGGGAAAGCACTGCCTCATTGCCTCCCAAACTGGAGTGGCAGGCTGTGTTACCATAGAAGATCGGGTAACCCTTTGGGGTCAGGTGGGAACCACTAGTGGGATTACTATTGGTGAAAAAGCAGTGGTAATGGGACAAACAGGAGTGACCAAATCCATCCCTGGGGGGCAATCCTATTTTGGAACCCCTGTACAGGAATCCCGTGAGCAACTCAAACAACTGGCCCAGCTAAAACAATTGCCAAAATTGTTGCAAAACAAACAGAATTAAGCCCTTGAAACTTTTATGTTTCCCCTACAAAAGTATATTTTTGCTAAAATTTTTTAAAATAGAGATATGAGTGTTCTAGTAAATAAAGATTCTAAAATTATTGTTCAAGGTTTTACTGGTGGGGAAGGAACTTTCCACGCAGAGCAAATGATAGCCTATGGAACCCAAGTAGTGGGAGGAGTGACTCCTGGTAAAGGGGGGCAAACTCATTTGGGTAAACCTGTATTTAATACGGTTTCTGACGCTGTTACTCAGGTAGGGGCAGACACTTCTATTTTATTTGTTCCTCCGGCCTTTGCCGCCGATGCTATTATGGAGGCAGCCGATGCAGGTATTAAAGTGATTATCACTATTACAGAGGGTATTCCAGTAGCAGACATGGTAAAGGTAAATGATTATATTAAGCATATGCCCACTAGATTAATTGGACCAAACTGTCCAGGTGTGATTACACCGGGAGAGGCTAAGGTTGGAATCATGCCAGGCTTTGTTTTTGAAAAAGGGAGTGTAGGGATTGTATCCAAATCAGGAACCCTAACTTATGAGGCCGCAGACCAGGTGGTGAGACAAGGATTGGGAATTACAACGGCTATTGGTATTGGTGGCGATCCTATCATTGGAACTACAACCAAAGAAGCAGTAGAATTGTTAATTAACGATCCTGAAACAGAGGCCGTTGTTATGATTGGTGAAATAGGGGGACAATTAGAAGCAGACGCTGCCAATTGGTATAAAGAATCTGGTTCTAAAAAACCTATTATTGGTTTTATTGCTGGAGAAACGGCTCCTGCAGGAAGAACCATGGGACACGCTGGTGCCATTGTTGGTGGTTCTGACGACACAGCTCAGGCAAAAAAGGCCATTATGAGAGCCTGTGGGATACATGTTGTAGACTCTCCCGCAGAAATTGGTAAAAAAGTAAAAGAAGTTTTAGGTTAATATCCTATCATTCCAAATGTAAAATCCCGCTCTTGCGGGATTTTTTTTGGACGGATTTAGTCACTTAGATTATATTTACATAAACAACCGAATTAAAGCAAACTTATATGAAACTATTAGAAAATAAAACAGCTATTATAACAGGCGCTAGCAGGGGTATAGGCATGGGTATTTCGAAAATTTTTGCTGCACATGGGGCTAATGTAGCTTTTACATATGCGTCTAGTGAGGCACCTGCTCTAGCGCTAGAAAAAGAATTGACAGCACTTGGAGTAAAGGCCAAAGCTTATAAAAGCGATGCCTCACAGTATGACCAAGCAGAAGCACTTATAGCTGCAGTTGTATCTGATTTTGGAGCTATTGATATTTTGATTAATAACGCAGGTGTTACGAAAGACAATCTGCTCATGAGAATGTCAGAGGAAGACTTTGACGCTGTGATTGAAATTAATTTAAAGTCGGTGTTTAATATGACTAAAGCCGCCCAAAGAACCTTTTTAAAACAACGCTCAGGGAGTATTGTAAATATGAGTAGTGTAGTAGGGGTGAAGGGAAATGCAGGACAGTCTAACTATGCAGCTTCTAAGGCAGGTATGATTGGCTTTACTAAATCTATAGCCCTGGAGTTAGGCTCTAGAAACATTCGTTGTAACGCCATAGCTCCTGGTTTTATAGAAACAGAGATGACAGATAAATTAGACGAGAAAACGGTTCAATCCTGGAGAGATGGTATTCCTTTAAAAAGGGGAGGTACCCCAGAGGACGTAGCCAATGCCTGTGTATTTTTAGCCTCAGATCTATCTGCTTATATCACAGGGCAGGTGTTACATGTAGATGGAGGAATGCTAACCTAGCCACCTTATTTTTCGTACCTTTAGTCTTATAAAAAAAAGTATTATGGATAAAATGCCAAAAGTGGCCTTGCCACTCGTTATTGTATTTATTGTTTTGATTGTTTTAGTCTCAAAATCTACCTTGACCATTGGCTCAGGTAGGGCTGGGGTATTGTACAAGACATTTGGAAATGGGGTTGTAACAGACCAGCCGCCATTAGGGGAAGGTTTTCATTTTATAGCGCCTTGGAATAAGGTTTTCATCTATGAAGTTCGTCAGCAGGAAGTATTTGAAAAAATGCAGGTGTTGTCTTCAAATGGACTGGAGATAAAATTAGATGCCTCTGCTTGGTTTTCTCCTGAGTACGAATCTTTAGGTAAACTACATCAAGAAAAAGGAGAGGCCTATATTCAAAGAATATTGCTGCCCACCATTCGTTCTGCAGCTCGTTCGGTTGTTGGAAGGTATACACCAGAGCAATTGTATTCCAGCAAACGAGATGCTATACAAGCAGAAATTTTTGAAGAGACCAAAAAGATTGTAGACGGGCAATACATCCAGCTTAACGAAATATTAGTGAGAGACGTCACTTTACCTGCTACTATCAAAGAAGCAATTGAGCGAAAATTAAAGCAGGAGCAGGAGTCGTTGGAATACGAGTTTAAGTTGGTCACTGCTCAAAAAGAAGCGGAGCGCCAGATTATAGAAGCCCAAGGTAAGGCAGACGCCAATAGAATTTTGAGTGCCTCTCTTACAGATAAAATCCTACAAGACAAAGGAATAGAAGCTACCATTAAACTATCTGAATCTCCCAATTCAAAAGTAATTGTCATTGGTGGAGGAGACTCTGGTATGCCCATTATTTTGGGGAATAACTAAAGATTTAATGTCACAGCATTTAGTCTTGTTGTGATATTTAAAAGGATTGTTAAATTAGTTTTCAGAACTGAATTAATTGTTTTAATTTAGCGCTTTTAATGATAACAAAATTTATCCATACACACCATCATTTCACTAGCTACGCTCAGGCGAGGTAAGTATGTTGTTGTGTATTTTCAACCATATCAAAACCCGTTTGAGTAATCAAACGGGTTTTTGCTTTTTAAAAAATTATAATATCAATATTTAATTGAAATGTCAAATAGAATAAAAATTGCCATTCAAAAAAGTGGCCGTCTACATGAAGACTCACTTGCCCTTCTCAAGGCATGCGGTATCTCCATAGACAATGGGAAAGATCAATTGAAAGCCTTAGCAAGGAACTTTGATTTGGAAGTGTTTTATCTCAGAAACGGCGATATTCCTCAGTATTTAAAAGATGGGGTTGTAGACATTGCCGTGATAGGTGAAAATGTTCTCATAGAAAAAGGCGCAGGAATTGACATTGCAGAAAAATTGGGCTTTTCTAAATGTAAGGTCTCTATGGCTGTTCCTAAAGGACAATCTTTTTCTGGCCCTTCAGATTTTAACGGCATGCGTATTGCTACTTCTTATCCCAATACAGTGAAGTCTTATTTGGAAAAGAACGGTGTGCAAGCAGAAATACACCTCATTAACGGTTCTGTAGAAATAGCACCCAATATAGGATTGGCAGACGCCATTTGTGATATTGTTTCTAGTGGCAGTACCCTTTTCAAAAATAATTTGGAAGAGGTAGATGTCATTCTAAAAAGTGAAGCGGTTCTAGCTGTTTCTCCAAAGATTTCTCCAGAGGTACAGCCCATTTTAGATCAATTACTCTTTAGAATTCAAGCCGTTTTAAGGGCTAGGGAGTCTAAATATGTGCTTTTAAATGTACCAAATCGCAAACTAGATCAGGTGCTGGAATTGCTCCCGGGCATGAAGAGCCCTACGGTATTGCCTTTGGCAGAAGCAGGTTGGAGTTCTGTTCACACGGTCATAGGGAAAGACACCTTTTGGGAAGTGATAGACCAACTTAAAGGTGCAGGAGCAGAGAGTATTTTAGTATGTCCAATAGAAAAAATGGTGTTGTAATATGGAGGTTTATAAAAATCCAAATCCCGAAGACTGGGAATCTTTATTAAAGAGACCAACGGCTTCTTACGAAGCTCTTGAGCCTGTTGTTTCTGAAGTTTTTGGGGAAGTGGCTTTAAAAGGCGACGAAGCTCTGAAGCGTTACACGGAAAAGTTTGACGGAATTAGCCTTTCTACCATTCCCGTAGATGAATCTGAGATACAAGCGGCTTCTAAAGGCGTTTCAGAAGCCTTAAAGCAAGCCATCACACAAGCTAAAGACCAAATTACTGCCTTTCACCTGGCCCAAAAAACACCGACAATTACCGTAGAAAATATTCCAGGGGTGCTTTGCTGGCAAGAGAAACGCCCTATAGAAAAAGTAGGGATTTATATTCCTGGTGGTAGTGCACCTTTGTTTTCTACCATTCTAATGTTGGCGGTACCCGCACAGTTAGCAGGCTGTAAAGAAATTATTCTCTGTACCCCACCCAATAAATCGGGAGGAGTACACCCAGCCATTTTATTCACAGCAGCCTTATGTGGTATTAGTATGATTTTTAAGGTGGGAGGTATACAAGCTATTGCAGCCATGACTTATGGTACCCCACAAATCCCAAAGGTGTATAAAATATTTGGCCCGGGTAATCAATATGTAACTGTGGCCAAGCAATGGGCTACCAAACAAGGGGTCGCTATAGATATGCCTGCAGGCCCCAGCGAGCTTTTGGTTATGGCAGACCAAACCGCAAATGCTGCTTTTATAGCTTCAGATCTGCTTTCGCAGGCAGAACACGGGGCAGACAGTCAGGTTATTTTTGTAACTACTTATGAACCTTTACTAGCTCAGGTTGCAGAAGAACTAGAGCGCCAACTTAAAAACCTACCCAGAAAAGAGATTGCTGCCCAGGCTATCGCTAATAGTAAAAGTTTTTTCATGCCTAACAAAGAGGCCGCTGTGGCTTTGGTGAATTCCTATGCACCTGAACATTATATTTTATGTGTGTCAGATGAGGATTATTATCTATCTAATCTCACCGCAGCAGGTTCTGTTTTTGTTGGAAACTACAGTCCTGAAAGTGCTGGAGACTACGCATCTGGCACCAACCACACCCTGCCAACCAATGGCTATGCCCGTCAGTATAGTGGCGTGAATTTGGACGCTTTTTTAAAGCAAATGACTTTCCAGAAACTCACTGCCCTTGGGTTAGAGAAACTGGGAGAAACTATTGAACTTATGGCGGAAGCAGAGGGATTAGAGGCCCATAAAAATGCGGTAAGCATTAGACTAGCTGCAATAAAAAATAATAATAAAACCTAATAAGAAGCCTTTTACACAAGGTGCTAAATAATATGAGTAAAGCTTCCTTAGAATTTAATCCTTTAGCCCTATGTAGGGCGAATGTGAGGCACTTGGAGCCTTATACCTCTGCCAGAGATGAATATGTCGCTAATGGTAACGAAATGATTTTTTTAGACGCCAATGAAAGTCCTTATGAGACAGGTCTAAATAGGTATCCAGATCCCTTACAACGTTCTTTAAAAGCCCTTTGGGCGGCACAAAAAGGAGTTTCAGAGTCACAAATATTATTTGGAAATGGCAGTGACGAAGTTTTAGACCTGCTCTTTAGAGCCTTCTGTGAGCCTAGTATAGACCATATTATTAGCCTGCCACCTACTTATGGCATGTATGGTGTACTAGCCAATATTAATGGAATTGAGAATGTAGAGATACCACTTAGCTCTAGTTTTAACATAGAGACAGAGGCTGTGTTAAAAGCCTTGAGCCCTCAAAGTAAAATTACCTTTATCTGTAGTCCAAACAATCCCAGTGGGAATCTAATGGACTTTAAAGCTGTAACCCAAATTATAGAGCAAAGCCCTGGTTTAGTTGTAATAGATGAGGCTTATATAGATTTTACAACCCAAGACAGTTTCTGCACTTTATTGGAACAGTATCCCAATCTAGTGGTCATACAAACCCTTTCAAAAGCTTATGGTATGGCAGGTATTCGATTGGGTGTTCTCATGGCGTCCTCAGAAATTGTCTCTATTTTACACAAAATTAAGCCTCCCTACAATGTAAACATTCGTACCCAAGAACAGGCTGCTCTTCGTTTGTCAGATACTGCAGCTGTTCAAAAGGAAATCCGTGAGATTATTTTAGAGAGAAACCGCTTAGAGAAAGCTTTAGTAGCCATTCCCTTTGTTCAGGAACTCATACCCTCCCAAGCTAATTTTATTCTAGTACGGGTAGACCATGCCGGACAAAGGTATGAGCAACTACTAGAGCACGGCATTGTGGTACGTAACAGATCTAAACAACTACACTGTGACAATTGCCTACGTTTTACAGTAGGTACCCCTCAAGAAAATAAAATACTCCTCCAAAAGTTAGTAAGCTTAGCATGAAAAAAGTACTTTTTATAGACAGAGATGGCACCCTTATTAAAGAGCCAGCAGATTATCAGATAGACGCCTTTGAAAAGTTGGTGTTTTATCCAGAAGTATTTCAATATATGGCAAAGATTGCCAAGGAACTGGATTTTGACCTTGTCATGGTGAGCAATCAGGATGGATTAGGTACAGATTCTTTTCCAGAGCATACTTTTTGGCCTGTACAACAATTTATACTAGACAGCTTTGAAAGGGAAGGAGTAGTCTTTAAAGAGGTGCTCATAGACCGAAGTTTTCCACACGAAAATAAGCCTAGTAGAAAACCAGGAACTGCTTTATTAGAGCACTATATGGACGGAAGCTATGACTTGGCTCGTTCTTTTGTAATTGGTGATCGGATTACAGATGTGGCTCTGGCTAAAAATCTTGGTGCAAAAGCTTTATTTTTGAATCAAGAAGCAGATTTAGGTGCAGAGGAGCTGGAATCGGCCAGCGGCCTAAAAGAGTGTATTGCTCTAGAAACTACAGAGTGGAAGGATATTTATACTTTTTTAAGAGCTGGGGAACGGGTTTACACCCTGGAGCGCAATACGCATGAAACACAGATTGCGATTAGGCTGGATCTGGACGGTCAGGGCCGTTCAAACATCCAAACAGGCTTGGCCTTTTTTGACCATATGCTAGACCAAATTTCAAGGCATGGTCTACTAGATTTAGACATTCAAGTGAAGGGAGATCTCCAGGTAGACGAGCACCACACCATAGAAGACACGGCTATAGCTTTAGGTACCGCCTTTCACAAGGCCCTAGGAAACAAACTAGGCATTGAACGCTACGGTTTTTGCTTGCCTATGGATGACTGTGAGGCTCAAGTATCTATTGATTTTGGGGGTAGAAACTGGTTGGTTTGGGAAGCCCAATTTAAACGAGAAATGATTGGACAGATGCCTACAGAGATGTTCATGCATTTCTTTAAATCTTTTTCAGACGGGGCTCAGGCCAATTTAAATATAAAGGCTAGTGGAAACAATGAGCACCATAAGATTGAAGCCATTTTCAAGGCCTTTGCCAAGGCTATTAAAATGGCTATAAAAAGAGATGCAGATAAACTATTTCTTCCATCTACTAAAGGCGTATTATAATGAATGTAGTTATTATAGATTATGGTGCAGGTAACACCAAAAGTGTTCAATTTGCCTTGAGCAGGCTTGGAGTAGAGGCCCAATTAAGTTCAGATGTTGAGCGAATTAAAATGGCTGATAAAGTTATCTTCCCCGGCGTAGGACATGCTGCTACTGCCATGAGCAAATTAGTAGAAACAGGAATAGACCACATTATACCCTCCCTGCACATGCCTGTTCTTGGTATTTGCTTGGGCATGCAGCTTATGTGTGAGTACTCCCATGAGGGAGACACCCAGGGTTTGGGAATTTTTAAAGGCAAGGTACAGGCTTTTGACTCTAGCTTAAAGGTACCACAGATTGGTTGGAATGCTATTTCTAAGCTTAGGAGCCCACTTTTTAAAGAGGTGGAGGAAGCCTCTTATATTTATATGGTACATTCTTATTACGCACCTCTAAGTGAGCAGACTATAGGAGTTTGTGAATATGGAATTCCTTACAGTGCGGCCTTGGCCCACAAAAACTTTTATGGCACTCAATTTCATCCTGAAAAAAGCAGTAGTGTGGGGGCCCAAATATTAAAGAATTTTTTAGCATTGTAGATGAGAATAATACCAGCAATAGATATTATAGGTGGGAAATGTGTGAGGCTTTCAAAAGGAGACTACAGCACCGCAAAGACCTATTCAGAAGACCCCTTAGAAATGGCCAAGTCCTTTGAGGACCACGGCGTAACACATTTGCATTTGGTAGACCTGGATGGAGCCAAGTCTAAGCATATTGTAAATTATAAAGTTTTAGAGAAACTGGCCACTAAGACAAAGCTTCAAATAGATTTTGGCGGAGGTCTTAAAAGCGATCAGGATTTAAAAATTGCTTTTGAATCTGGAGCAAAACAAATTACTGGAGGGAGTATTGCAGTGACTTCCAAGGAGACCTTTCTTTCTTGGCTTCATACATACGGATCTGATAAAATTATTTTGGGTGCAGACGCCATAGAAGAAAAAATTGCTATTTCTGGCTGGTTAGAGACCTCTAGGGAACCCCTCATTCCTTTTGTTTCTCAATATATAAAGGATGGTGTAAGTCATGTAATTTGTACAGACATATCCAAAGATGGCATGCTAGAAGGTCCCTCTATAGCACTGTATAAAAAGATGTTAGCTGCTGTGCCTGGCTTACAATTAATTGCAAGTGGGGGAGTGGCTCAATTGGAAGACCTACCTGCTTTGGCTGCCGTTGGATGTGAGGGTGTCATAGTTGGAAAGGCCATTTACGAACATAAAATAACTTTAAAGCAAATAGCTTCCTATATTTTAAATCCCCAGGCATATGCTCACTAAAAGAATTATACCTTGTCTAGACATTAAAGACGGAAGAACTGTAAAAGGCATAAATTTTGTTGGGCTAAGAGACGCTGGAGATCCTGTGGAATTGGCTGCTAAATACGCCAAGTCTGGTGCAGATGAATTGGTTTTTCTAGATATCTCTGCAACGGAACAAAAAAGAAAAACCTTAGCAAATTTGGTCCTAGAGGTGGCTGCTGCTATAGATATTCCCTTTACCGTTGGGGGTGGGATAAGCAGTGTAGAGGATGTAGACCTTTTGCTTAAAAATGGGGCAGACAAAATATCTATCAACTCCTCTGCCGTAAGACGTCCAGAACTTATAAACGAATTGGCTACCACTTATGGGAGTCAGTGCGTGGTGGTTGCCATTGACGCCAAGCAAATAGACGGCATTTGGAAAGTACATTTGGTGGGAGGTAAACAGCCTACAGATATTAATTTGTTGGATTGGGCAGAGGAAGTTGCAAACAGAGGGGCAGGTGAGATTTTATTTACTTCTATGGACCACGATGGAACCAAGCAAGGATTTGCCAACCAAGCGCTAGCCCAGATGTCTAATTTGGTTTCTATTCCTATTATTGCTTCTGGGGGAGCTGGAAATACGAAACATTTTTTTGAGGCCTTTACCGTTGGTAAGGCCGATGCGGCTCTGGCTGCCAGTATTTTTCATTATGAAGAAATAGCCATACCAGATTTAAAAAAATACCTAAAGGAGAAGCAGCTGCCCATAAGGCTCTAATAGATGTTTTAAGTCCTGTTGTAAGTAAGATATAAACAGCATCCTTTAAAAATTAATACCTTATATTATGAACGTAGATTTTACAAAAAATGCAGATGGATTGGTTCCAGCCATTGTTCAAGACGCTAAAACAAAAACTGTTTTAATGCTTGGATATATGAATGAAGAGGCCTTAGAAAAAACTCTTAAAACCCGTCAGTTGTGTTTTTACAGCCGTTCTAAGCAACGTTTATGGACCAAAGGAGAAGAAAGTGGGAACTATTTAAATTTGGTTTCCTTTGCACTAGACTGTGACCAAGACAGTTTGTTGTTTTTTGTACAGCCAGTTGGCCCAACTTGTCACAAGGGGACAGATAGCTGCTGGGGAGAAGACAATACGCCCTCCTATGGTTTCATATCAGAATTGGAAAGCACTATTGCGAACCGCATAGCTACTGGGGCATCTGAAAAGAGTTATGTAGCGAGTCTTTTTGCTAAAGGCATGAATAAAGTAGCACAAAAAGTGGGCGAGGAGGCTGTAGAGGTAGTTATTGAGGCAATGGATACCAATGACGCCCTTTTTGTAAGTGAATCTGCAGATCTTTTGTTTCACTATTTAATGCTTTTACAGGCCAAAGGTTTTACACTTCAAGATGTGGTAAACGAATTAGAAACCAGAAAATAAATTTACACCCTTCGCAAGGCCTCTATGTTCGCTATTTACGAGATTTTAATCTATTTAGAGGCTTAAATTTTGCTGTTATTTTTCAAGTTTTGACGCTTTTGCCGTACTTTTAAGTATGTCAAATTTGCAAAGAAAAGGATTCCGTTTTGCCCCTTATCAGGCTCCCCATCAAACCCCTTTTGAAAGGCTTTTTGAGATTTTCAAAGAACTCATTACCCATACTTCAGGAGATTTTGATGAGGCCATGGATTGGCTTAGAGAATTAGACAAAGAGTACGAGCTAACCACAGACGATTATACCATTGAGGATTTTATAGAAGATCTCAAGTCTAAAGGGTACATCCAAGAGGTGTTAGAGCCTGGAGATCCAGAGGAAGAAGGAGATGGAAATATGTCTGAAAAATCAGTGGTGTCGTTAACGGCTAAAATGGAGCGTTTGATTAGACAACACGCCTTAGATCAAATTTTTGGAAAGCTAAAAAAAGCTGGAAGCGGAAATCACAAAACCAATAAAATTGGCCAGGGAAATGAACCTACTGGAGATTTAAGAGCCTATGCGTTTGGAGACCCACTTTCTGCAATAGATATGACAGAAAGTTTTAAGAATGCTCAAATCAGTCATGGTATAGGAAACTTTTCCTTGAGTGAGCAAGACTTGGTAGTTCAAGAGTCACATCACCAAGCTCAGATGAGTACCGTACTTATGATAGATATTAGCCACTCTATGATACTTTACGGGGAAGACAGAATTACACCAGCAAAAAAAGTAGCCATGGCGTTGGCAGAACTTATAAGCACACGCTACCCAAAAGACAGCTTAGAAATCCTTGTGTTTGGAAATGACGCCTGGCCCATCTCCCTAGCAGAATTGCCCTATTTAAAAGTGGGACCATATCACACCAATACGGTGGCAGGTTTGTCCTTAGCTATGGATATGCTCCGGAGAAAGAGAAATACCAACAGACAAATCTTTATGATTACAGATGGTAAACCCAGTTGTTTAAAACTTTCTGATGGAACTTACTACAAAAATTCTGCTGGCTTAGATTCTCATATTGTGGAGAAATGTTACCAAATGGCTCGCCAAGCACATAAACTCCAAATTCCAATTACCACTTTTATGATTGCCCAAGATCCCTATCTTATGCAGTTCATTAGAGAGTTTACGGCAGCCAATAAAGGCAAGGCCTTTTACACCGGTTTAAAAGGATTGGGAGACATGATATTTGAAGACTACGAGTCTAACAGGAAAAAAAGAATAAAATAAAGGCATTTTCGTGCCAAACTATTTGCTATGAAAGAAAACACCACCTTAGGCGCCCTTAAAAAAAGCGGTTATACCCCTAAATCAATTAAACAAGAACTCAGAGATAACCTCATCACCCATTTAAAAAATAAAACCACCCCTTTTGTGGGGGTTTGGGGCTATGAGAATACGGTGCTACCCGAATTAGAGCGAGCCATCTTATCTATGCACAATATTAATTTATTGGGGCTTAGAGGGCAGGCCAAAACGCGCCTAGCTAGACTCATGGTGTCTTTATTAGACGATTATATTCCTGTGGTAACAGGTTCTGAAGTAAATGATGACCCCTTAGCTCCTATATCTAGTTATGCCAAAAGAGTTATTTCAGAGCAGGGAGACGAAACCCCAGTAAGCTGGTTGGCAAAGGAAGACCGTTTCTTTGAAAAATTAGCTACCCCAGATGTGAGTGTGGCAGATCTAATAGGAGATATTGACCCCATTAAGGCCGCCAATTTAAAACTGTCTTATTCGGATGAAAGGGTACTGCACTTTGGAATGATTCCAAGGGCCAATCGCTGTATTTTTGTGATTAATGAGTTGCCAGATCTTCAAGCAAGAATTCAAGTTTCCTTGTTTAACATTCTGCAAGAGGGAGACATACAGATTCGCGGTTTTAAATTGAGACTGCCATTAGACATTCAGTGTATTTTTACTGCCAATCCGGAAGATTATACCAACAGAGGAAGCATTGTAACTCCCCTGAAGGACAGGATTGGTTCTCAGATTCTAACGCATTATCCACAAAATATAGAGATTGCCAAAAAAATTACTGCTCAAGAAGCTGCCAAAGCCATGGAGTTTCACTCCCATATTAAGGTACCAGAATTGGCAAAAGAACTTTTAGAGCAAATTTCTTTTGAGGCGAGAAAGAGTGACTATATTGACGCCAAAAGCGGAGTAAGCGCCCGTTTGAGTATTACTGCTTTTGAAAACTTACTCAGTACCGCTCAGCGTAGGTTGTTGTTAGCAGACATAAAAGAGACCCAGATACGTCTTTCAGATTTCACAGGTATATTACCTGCCATTACTGGAAAAGTAGAATTGGTGTATGAGGGCGAGCAGGAAGGGGCCCATTTCGTAGCAGAACATTTATTAGAAGCAGCTATTAAATCTCTTTTTGAAGCCCGTTTCCCAAAGATTAAAAAGTTAGAGAGAAAAGACGAGGAAAGTCCTTATGATGAGATTTTGCATTGGTTCTTTGAGTCTGAGGGGTTTGAACTTTTAGAGGATGACACAGACACCGAGTACCATAAAAAATTGAACAGCATAGCTCCACTCCAAGATTTTATAAAACCATTTGTAGGTGCCTTAGATGAGGCCGACGGATTATTTCTAAAAGAAGTTTTACTATGGGGTCTTGTGGCTTTTAATAAGCTAAGCAGGCACAGATTTGCTGGGGGCTTAGAGTTTAAGGACTTATACGGATCTTATATTAAAGGGCTGTAGATTTCTGAGGTTTTTCTTTATTTGTGTTTTAGGTATTTGAGCTATCTTTTCCATTAAATTACTTATATCTTTATGAAACAGTTTAAAAAATTTAGCTTGTCTTTACTGCTGTTGCTAAGCCAAGCGCTTTTTGCCCAAAACAAAGCTTCTGACGTGGTTTCTTTTACCCTCAAAAATGGAATGAAAGTAATGGTGTTAGAAGACCACAGTATTCCCAATGCCAATATGTATTTGTTCTGGAAGGTTGGGTCTAGAAATGAGTATCCCGGTATTACAGGACTCTCTCATTTTTTTGAACATATGATGTTCAATGGGTCTAAGAAATATGGCCCAAAAATGTTTGACAGAACCATGGAGGCCGCAGGCGGTTCTAATAACGCCTACACTACTGAAAATTTAACTGTATATACAGACTGGTTTCCAATTCAAGCTTTAGAAACTATTTTTGATTTAGAGGCAGATCGGATTGCAAACCTAGACTTAGACCCAGAAATGGTTGAAAGTGAGCGAGGGGTAGTGCTAAGCGAGCGAAGCACGGGCCTTGAAAATAGTAATTTCCGAAATATCTCTGAACAGGTTAAAGGTGCTGCATTTTTAGCCCATCCCTACCGATGGTCTGTCATAGGTTATGAGTCTGATATTAAAAACTGGTCCATTGAGGATTTACAAACTTATTTTGACACCTACTACGCTCCTAATAATGCAGTGGTTGTTATTTCTGGGGATGTTAGTGTTTCAGAAGTTAAAAAGTTAGCCGTCCAATATTTTGAGCCCATTGTCTCAAAAGCTACACCAAGAGCTATTCACACCGTAGAACCTGAGCAAATGGGACAAAAAAGAGTCATGGTTCGCAAGCAAGTAAGTACTCCCAACGTGATGTTGGCCTACCATGTGCCAGAGACCAAGCATTCAGATTATTACGCCTTAGATTTACTAAATGCAATCCTTTCTGACGGAAATAGTAGTAGGTTATACAGTGAATTGATAGACAAAAAACAGTTGGCCACCTCAGTTTTTTCTTATATGCCAGAAAGTATAGATCCTAATTTGTTTTATTTATACGGGGTTGCCAGTCCTGGGGTTCAGGCAGAAACTCTAGAGCAAGAAATGGTTTCAGTCATTGAAACCATTGCAATAGAGGGAGTGAGTGAGCGAGAGCTTCAAAAAGTAAAAAATCAAAAATTAGTTGCCCTTTATAATAGTTTAGAAACCATAGACGGAAAAAGCAACACCTTAGGGACCTATGAACTTTATTTTGGGGACTATAGAAAGATGTTTGACGCACCTAAATCCTACGAAAAAGTAACTTTAGAAGATATTCAACGAGTGGCCCAACAATATTTTAAAAAGGATAATAGTACTGTAGGGTTTTTAATGGACAAAGCAGATTCACTTTAATAGAAATTGATCATGAAAAATTTTAAAATAAGTAAGATTGTTGGGTTTTTTGCTCTCTTTACATTGGGAATTTGCAGCCTATACGCACAAGATAATTTTAAACTGCCCGCTTACGAGACTTTTACCTTAGACAATGGTCTTGAAGTGTATTTTGTGGTCCAAAAAGAGGTGCCATTGGTTCATTTTAGAGCGGTATTTCCAGCAGGAGTTAGATATGACAGCAATGAGAAGTCTGGTTTAGCAGATCTAACCGCAACAGCACTTCCATTTGGAACCAAGAATTTTAGTAAATCTAAAATAGAAGAAACTTTAGATTTTTTAGGGGCCTCAATTTCTACTAGCGCTAGTACCGAAGCGGCTACCCTGGCAGCCAGTTTTGTAAACAAGGATTTAGATCAGGTACTGCCTATTCTTGTAGATATGATTACCCAGCCCACCTTTCCATCAGAGGAGGTAGAGAAGCAGCTACAAAGGAACATAGCTGGTATAGATCAGATGAGAGAAAGCCCTAGGTCTGTAATAGGCAACTATTTTAATGCCATGGTCTATCAAAACCATCCCTATGCAAATCCTGCCAGTGGAACCAAGGCCTCTTTATCTAATATTCAGACTAAAGATGTAGCTTCTTTTTACAAACGCCATTATACCCCAAGCCAATCTGTGTTGGCTGTGGTAGGAGACTTCGATCCGGAGCAAATGAGAAGCTTGTTAAAAACCTCTTTTCGGGGATGGACCTCGAAGGAGAGTTCTTCCTTAGCCACTCAAGCTCTAGAAGCACCTTCCCAAGCTCAAGTAACAGTAGTTCACAAAGCAGACGCTAGAGAAACAACCATGCTTATTGGTGGTATTGGGGTTCCTAGAAATACACCAGACTATATTGGGATTCAGTTAATCAATACTATTTTGGGTGGTAGATTTACTTCTTGGCTCAATGATGAGTTACGGGTTAATTCTGGTCTAACATATGGAGCCAGGAGTGGTTTCTCTGCGCTTAAAGAAGGAGGTACCTTTAGCATGAGTACTTTTACAGCCAATGAAACCACCCAGCCTACCATTGAATTGGCACTAAAAACCTATCAAAAATTGTTAGAGGAAGGGGTAGATGAAAAAACCTTAACTTCTGCTAAGAATTATATGAAAGGGCAATTTCCACCAGATTTTGAGACCAATGCAGCCATAGCTAGGTTTTTAACAGACGCCTTTGTGTATGACATTCCTTTAGATTATATAGATACTTTTAACACCTCTGTGAACCAAATTACAGTGCAAAGAGCTAAGGAAATCATCGCCACATATTTCCCATCGGAGCAGTTACAAATGGTTTTTATTGGTAATGCAAGTATAATTACTCCCATTGTCTCTAAATATGGACTTGTAAAACAAATTGATATTTCTGAGGACCGTTTTCAATAATTTTTGGTCTTCACAGCCATCAATAAAAAGCCAGTGCTAAGCACTGGCTTTTTATTTTTACTTTCCTTAAAGATATTATCGCAACCACTTTTGTTTTACTGCATGGCCATTAACCAAAATCAAGACCACCCCAATAAACAGGAGAATTGCAGGCATTACCAAGCCTTGGATATTTCCAAAAATGGCAACAGCGTCTATGAAAAAAAAGGTGTGAATCTGTTGTAAGAAAATACCAGCAAATGATACTTGGAAAAAGAATAAGGCTGCTTTTCTTCTCATAACCATTAAAATAGCAGCTATAATTCCTCCAAAAACAGCAATAGTAAATGATATTATTACCCATAGCGGTGCTGCATTCATAGCCTCCAATTGGTCTGGAGGAAGTGCATTTTTCATTTCTTCTGTCATTAGTACATGACCAAAATAGGCTAGGACTCCAATGAGGTTCCAAAGTAGGGCTAGTATGCCCAAGATGGCAAACCAAGCCGGAGCTTTTATTTTAGTTGTTTCCATAATGTCATTGTTTAAAATTGATTTAAGTTATTAAATAAATTGTAAAATAGACTATTTGTGTCATTGAGCGATAATAAGTGCTGTTCGTCTATATTTTTGGTATTTTTGAGTACATGAAGCGTAAAAAATATTACTACTTAGTAAGAGTGTCTTACCTTGGGTTTAGGTTTAATGGATGGCAAAAACAGCCTGGATTTAAAACTTTGGAAGGAATGATTACCAAAACCTTACAGTTTGTTTTGGGTGCACAGGAATTTAAAATTCTCGGTGCTGGCAGGACAGACGCAAGAGTGTCTTCATTAGGAGGTGCTTTTGAGCTTTTTCTTATGGATAAGCCGTTGGAAGACATAGACCTTTTTATAAAGGACTTCAATTGTAATTTGCCAGCAGATATTAAGATTTTAAGTGTAAAGCAGGTACATGAAAAATTCAACATCATTCATTCTGTACTAGAAAAAACCTATTGCTATCTGTTTTCCTTTGGAGGAAAAAATCATCCATTCTGCGCCTCTATCATGGCCAATTATCAAGAAGACTTAGACATAGAGCTTATGAAAAAGGGGGCTGAGCTTTTTCAAGGCAGCCATGACTTTAAAAACTTTACCGTGAAGAATACCAAAAAGAATAGCCAAACATTACGAACTATTGATTCCTGTGAAATAAAGAAAAATGAAGATTTTACAGCTAGTTTTTTTCCAGAAACCTCCTATGTATTAGAGGTGAGAGGTAAAGGCTTCTTGCGCTATCAGATTAGACTTATTATGGGTGCATTGGTGTATCTCGGTAGTGGTAAAATAAGCCTGTTAGATCTGGAAAAACTTCTTAGCAATGAATTAGATGGGTTTATACCCTATGTGGCTTCAGGTTCCGGCCTACATTTAAAAGACATTTTATTCAAAGAACTCGCAACAGTTACTGACAGCGGGCTTTAGTGAATTTTACAACGGAAATAACAATAATAAAAAAGCTAGATTTAAATAATTATGAGCAGGATCACAAAAGAGATTTTCGACTTTTTAAAAGACTTATCACAGAACAATAATAGAGAATGGTTTGAGACTCATAAGGCTATTTTTAAGGAGCATCAGCTTGCCACCAAAAAGGTGTTTGAATCTGTTAAAGAAGGCATGCAAATCTATGATGATATTGAAAAAATGAAGATGTTCAGAATCTATAGAGATGTTAGGTTTTCTAAAGATAAAACACCCTATAAAGACTTCTTTTCTGCCTCCATGAGTAGGAGTGGAGCTGCACTAAGGGGTAGTTATTACATGCATTTAAAGCCAGGCGATGCGTTTTTAGCGGTGGGTTTTTGGGATCCCAATAAAGAAGACTTATTGCGAATTAGAAAAGAGATAGAGATAAATGCCTCGGATTTTTATGAGTTTCTAAAGGCTCAAGAGTTTAGAGCAGATTGGGGGGATTTTTCTGGAGAAACTTTAAAAACAGCACCCAAAGGGTTTGACAAAAACCACCCTGATATTGCCCTGTTAAGAAGAAAAAACTATGTATTTGTAAAGCCCCTCACAGATGAACAGCTGCTACATGAAGATTTTGTAAAGCAAACGGTCTCTTCATTTCATAGCGCCAGACCATTTTTAAATCTTATGAGTGACATACTCACTACAGATCTAAACGGAAGCTCCATACTCTAGCACCAAATGGAGTTAGACCATAAAACTTAATTTGTAACAAGCGCATCAAAGACTTGAATTTGACTCTGATATCGCTCTATTAACATACCCATCATTCTTTTGTTTAGGGCAGAGGAGTCTAACAAGTATGTTTGGTATTCCTCTACACTAAACATTCCAATGATTATTCCCTTGAGAGAATTTCTAAACTTAATGTCTTTTTGAATGGCGTGTTCTATGTACAGAAGTCTTTTTTCTAGAGACAGGCTATAAAATGTATTCTTGTGCTTTTTAAAGTAATTTTTTAACACCATAATTAATAGCTCATTCTGAAGTTTTAGAATGGGCCTAAGTACGGTGTTTTGAAAGGACTCCTGTGCTAAGGTCTGAGACAAATTTGGAGCGTCTATGTTTGGCCTTATCTTTATAACTAGCTCAGTTCTTGAACTCATAGTAATTTATTTATAGAGATTAAGCGTCTTTCAATTCATTGCTTATAGCCTGAACCTCGTCTAGAACTCTGAGAAGGTTTTCTCCCCAAAGTTTATTAATTTGTTCTTGTGTATATCCTCTTTTAACTAGCTCTGCAGTTACATTTTTTGTTTCTGAAGCGTCTGACCAGCCCTCAATACCTCCTCCACCGTCAAAATCTGAGCTAATACCTACGTGGTCAATCCCTATTAAATTGACCATATAATCTATATGATCTACAAAATCAATAACAGAAACGGCTTCTGGGGCATTTGGATCTGAAGCTAATGTTTCTTTTGCTGCAGCTATTACTTTTGGATACGCTTCCATGAAAGTAGCTCTCTGAGCCTCTGTTAGAGAAGAAAATTCACTCCTTTCATACCAATCTACCTGCATTTCTGCGGCTATTTTTTTGTAAATATCTTTGGTGTAAGCATTTCTTTGCTCATGCTTTTCCGTATTTAAATAAGAAGAAAATGCAACGGTCTGCACCACACCACCATTTTCTTTCAATGCAAGGAGCTGCTCGTCATCTAAGTTTCTTGAATGATCACATAAGGCTCTAGCAGAGGAGTGAGAAGCTATAATAGGCGCTTTAGAAAGCGCAACCATCTGCATCATAGCTTCCTTGGAAGGATGCGAGATGTCTATCATGATCCCCAATCTGTTCATTTCTGAAATGGCTTCTTTTCCAAAATCACTAAGACCATTGTGAAGCCATATTTGATCTTTCTCTCCTGTATTAGAGTCTGAAAATTGACTATGTCCGTTATGAGATAAAGAAATGTAACGGGCCCCTAAATCGTAATATTTTTCAAAATTTGAAATATCTAGACCTATTGGGTATGCATTTTCTACCCCAATCATGGCTACCTTCTTTCCAGATGCTATTATAGACCTTACTTCAGAGGAGCTAGTGGCTAAACCTATCTGATCTGGAGCTATCTCTGTAGTAAGTCTGTGAATGGCCTCAAATTTGTCCATGGCATTGGCCTCTGCCTTTTGATACCCTTCTTCATCTAACGCACCCTGACCAGTATATACAATAAGCCAACTAACGTCCAAACCTCCCTCTTGCATTTTGGGAATATTCACTTGAGTGTCTAGTCTTTGGGTGTAGTTTACGGCCTCCGTGAAGTTGGCTGTATTAATGTCGTCATGGGTGTCTATTGTTATTGCCTCTGTGTGAATTCTATCTATTTTGTCATCAAGACTTTCTACTTTTTCAGTATTGTTTTTGCAAGAGGCAAGGGCCAAAAGACCAAATAAATACATGGGTTTCATAATTGCTGTGTTTGGATGGATAAATCTAGTATAAGGGTTGTGGTAAAAAATTATCCTAAATAGGTTTTAAGTAATTTATTTTTAGAGCTATGTCTGAGCTTTCTTATGGCCTTTTCTCTAATCTGTCTAACCCTTTCACGAGTGAGGTCAAAGGTAAGACCAATTTCTGCTAATGTCATTGGGGGTTGGTCTCCAATACCGTAAAATAGTTTTACGACGTCTGCCTCTCTGGGAGACAGAGTGTCCAATGCTCTTGTTATTTCTGTATGCAATGAACTTTGAATAAGTGCCTGGTCTGGTCTAGGAGATTCTCCATAGTCCAGAACATCGTATAAACTTGAGCTCTCTCCGTCTACCAATGGGGCGTCCATAGACAGATGTCTTCCCGAATTTTTTAGCGATTGCTTCACGTCACTCACAGTCATTTCAAGCTCTTTGGCAATTTCCTCAGGAGATGGAGGTCTTTGGTGGGCCTGCTCTAAATAAGAAAATGCTTTATTTATTTTATTGATAGAGCCAATTTTATTGAGTGGCAATCTCACAATCCTAGCCTGTTCCGCCAATGCTTGTAAAATGGCCTGACGTATCCACCATACTGCATAGGATATGAATTTAAACCCTCTAGTTTCGTCAAAACGTTTGGCTGCCTTAACCAGACCTACATTCCCTTCATTTATTAAATCTGGTAGGGTGAGTCCTTGGTTTTGGTACTGCTTAGCCACCGAGACAACAAACCTTAGATTTGCTGTTGTGAGGCGTTCTAAAGCCACTTGATCGCCATCTCTTATTCGTTGCGCTAACTCTACCTCCTCTTGTGCGGTAATTAGGTCTATTTTACTAATATCTTGTAGGTACTTATCCAGAGATTTTGACTCTCTGTTAGTGACTTGTTTTACTATTTTTAACTGCCTCATTTAGGAGTTTTTGTATTTTGAATTTCAACTAACCTTCATATTACGCATTATTATAGATTTATCCAAAAATTAGAGGCCTTACTAGGTCTCATTTAAGAAAACTTTAGGCTTTTGTGAATAAGTATAATGCGAAGTTTGCTTAAAGTCTCTAAATTTGTGAATGAGATCCCACTAAAAATATGAGCAAAAAAGCCTTAGAAAAGCATTTGGAATCCTTGTCAAAAGCACAGGCTTCAGAACTTATTATGGAACTGTACCATAAGTTTCCACAGGTAAAGACTTATTTTAATTTTGTGTTTCATCCAAATGAAAAAAAACTCATGGAAGAGGCTAGATTAAAGGTAGCCAATGAGTATTTCCCCCTCAAGCGAAAACGTCCAAAAGCCAGGAGATCGATAGCTCAAAATTATATTAAACACTTCATTAATTTAGGAGTTAGTGAAGAACTTATCTGTGAGTTTATGTGGTATAATTTAGCTTTAATGCAAACTTTTTCAGCGTCTAAGCCACAAGGAATTGCCTTTTATAAAAGTGTCTTAAGCTCTTTTAGAAAGGCCCTACAATTTGTAAATTATAACCAGTTATTACCCCTGTATAAAAATCAAATTTTAGATATGTACCAGGCGAGTAAAGACTGGCCAAATGCCTATGATTTTGAGCAGAGTTTATCTTTAATTGACGACATATAATCTATTATGAGCATTTTAGTAGTAAGACAAGATGAGAAAATATCGGATTGGGTCAGTGCTTTGCAGCAATGCGATCCTGAAATACCGATAATAGATTACAGAGATTCTCACCAACCAAGCGATGTTAAAATGATGTTGGTATGGAAACAGCCACAGGGTATTTTTTCTACCTATCCCAATCTTGAGTGTGTTTCCTCCATGGGAGCAGGAGTAGATTTTATTTTTGAAGACCCAAGTTATCGCAAACAAATACCTATGACTCGGGTAGTAGACCCTTTGTTGGTTTCCGACATGGAAGAGTTTGTGAGTGCACAGATATATAATTATCTTAAGGGATTACATATCTATACAGGCAATATGCAGCAGGCGCTTTGGGAACAGAAACCTTATCTAAGAAAGAGCGATGTTAGTATTGGAATTTTAGGCCTGGGAGTTTTGGGGTCTGCTACCGCTATGTCATTGTCAAAACAAGGTTTTAAAGTTCAGGGCTGGTCCCAATCTCAAAAAATAATAGAGGGAGTAAGTTGTTACGATGGCACTGCATTAGACGTATTCTTATCACAATCAGACATTTTGGTAAACCTACTTCCCTTAACCCCTCAAACTAGAGGGATTTTAAATGCCAATTTATTTTCAAAACTCCCTAAGGGTAGTTTTTTAATTCAAGTAGCCAGGGGGCCTCATTTAGAAGAAAAAGACCTGTTAGAGGCCCTAGATCAAGGGCAAATTTCTGGTGCTGCCTTAGATGTCTTTAGCCAGGAACCTTTGGATAAAAACCACCCTTTTTGGACCCATAAAAAAGTACTTATCACCCCACATTGTGCAAGTATTTCTGCACCCTCTTCGGTTGCTCCACAGATTATAGATAATTATAAGCGGCTTTTGAAAGCTCAAACACTTTTAAATCAGGTAGATACCGTAAAGGGTTATTAATCCCATTTTTTTAGACTTATTCCTTCTTTCAGCGGTAAAAATCTCTTAATTTTGTACGTTTCATTTTTTAGGGTCCATCCTTCTTAATGACTTTCATAAACCTTATAATTCTAGCTTTTTGGCCGTTTTAACAAAATTCTCTGAGAAAACCCTCTATGATTACCAGCAAAAAGATTTAGATGCCATTTTTGATTATCTCAATGAGGCACCTGAAGACACTAATCTGTTATATCAGCTACCCACAGGTGGTGGAAAAACAGTGGTATTTTCTGAAATAGCTAAGCGTTACATTGCCACTAAGCAAAAAAAGGTAGTGGTACTGACGCATAGAATTGAATTGAGCACTCAGACTTCCAAGATGTTAGAAGGTTTTGGAGTACACAACAAGATCATAAATTCAGATGTAAAGTCTTTAGAAGACCAAGAGAATTACAGCTGCTTTGTTGCTATGGTAGAAACGCTAAACAATAGACTTCAAGAAGAGAAGGTTAGTTTAGACAATATTGGCCTGGTAATTATAGACGAGGCGCATTACAATTCGTTTAGAAAACTCATGAAGTTTTTTAAACACGCTGTCATTCTTGGTGTTACAGCTACTCCCTTAAGTTCAAATATTAAACTCCCAATGAAAGACCACTATAAAAAACTTATAGTGGGGGAGTCCATCACCTCCTTGATTAATCAAGGGTTTTTAGCCAAAGCTAATTTGTACAATAAAAATGTGAGCTTAAAAACTTTAAAGCTCGGGATAAACGGAGATTATACGGTTAAATCTTCAGATGCTTTTTACGGAAATCACTCTATGTTGTCTCAGCTGTTAGAGGCCTATGAGGAGATTGCTTTGGGAACTAAAACTCTAATTTTTAACAATGGGATTAATACCTCTAAATACGTCTATGAGACCTTTAAAAAAGCAGGTCATGACATTAGACATTTAGACAATAAAAATTCTGCAGCAGAACGTAAAGAAATTTTAGATTGGTTTTCTAAAACGCCCAATGCCATACTCACCTCTGTGAGCATACTTACCACTGGTTTTGACGAGCCATCTGTAGAGACTATCATACTCAATAGGGCTACGAGATCTTTAACCTTATATTTTCAAATGATTGGAAGGGGTTCTAGGGTTTTAAATAATAAAGAAGAATTTAATGTCATTGACATGGGAAATAATATGGCTCGTTTTGGACCTTGGGACGCTCCTATAGATTGGCAAGAAATTTTTCATTTTCCCGATTTTTACCTAGAAAATATTAAAAATGACGAAGACATAGAACGTGACTTTGTCTATGAAATGCCCTTCGCTCTCCGCCAAAAATTTAAAAATTCTAAGGATTTGAGTTTTGACGTTAAAGCTGTTTACAAAGATATATTTGCACAGGGTTTAAAGTCTAAAGAAGTGTTAGAACGCAGTATTGAGCAGCATGCTAGAATCTGTTTTGAAAACAGTGAAGACGTTTTTGACGCTAGATTGTTGGCGAAACTTCTCAAAGAAGAAATCGCCTATAGAATTAGGTTGTATTCCTATTGTATTATGAATAATACAAAAAACTACAAGGAATGGCTAGAGGAGGATTACGAGCGAAAACTAAGACTCAAAATATCTCAAATGTTTGCTCAGAAAATGTAGAAAACACAGCGGCTGTCTATGACTCAAAAGTTACTTTGTATTAGTACGGTTTGGCCTGAGGATAAGGCCACTGCTGCAGGAGTAAGACTTATGGGTCTCTTAGATATGTTAGCCCCTAGCTTTGAACTGCATTTTGCGGCAAGCAGTAAAGATCAAAACGCAAAAAAATCCTTAGAAAAGACAAATATTTTTTGTCATGAGATTCATTTAAATGATCCTGGATTTAAAAAGCTTCTCCAAGAACTGTTACCCCAAGTGGTTTTATTTGATCGTTTTATTGTAGAAGAGCAGTTTGGCTGGATAGTTAGAGAAACACTCCCTGAGGCTCTTTGTATTCTAGACACAGAAGACCTACATTCCTTAAGAGCCTCTAGAGCCTTATCGCTCAAAAATAATAGGCTCTTTTCACTCGATTTTTGGAAAGAACAACAAATTACCTATAGAGAACTCGCCAGCATTTATAGGTCAGATCTCAGCCTTATAGTTTCTTCCTATGAGTACCAATTGCTAATAAGGGAGTGGGAGCTTTCAGAACACTTGCTTATGTTGCTTCCTCTAAGCTATAAACCTTTAGAAGATAGCCTTGTAAAAGACTTAGCACCTTATGACCAAACTCAAGGATATGTGTTTATTGGCAATGGTTTACACAAGCCTAATGTAGACGCTATAAAATGGCTGTACGCTCACATCTGGCCGCTTATATTAAAGCTGCAGCCTCAGGCCACTATTAATATATACGGGGCTTATTTACCCCAAGAAATTCTGGAGTTGGACCGTGCTAAAAAAGGCTTTCATGTTAGAGGGCATATTGTTCCTACAGCAAATGCTTTCAAAACTGCAAGGGTAAACTTAGCCCCTTTGAGGTTTGGAGCAGGTATTAAAGGAAAAATTTTAGATGGTTTTAGATTTGGGGTTCCGAATATTACAACAGAGATTGGTGTAGAAGGCATGCAGTATGAAAAAGAATGGCCGGGTCTCATAGCCAATAGTGCAGTACATTTCGCAGAGGCTGCAGTTTCTCTATATGAGAATGAAAGTTTGTGGCAAGAAAAACGCAATTTGGGATTGGTCTATATGGACAAATACTATAATGCAAACCACCATTCTAAAGAACTTATAAATAAGTTAGAAAGTATTAGAAGTAGTCTTCAAAGTCACAGGCGCAGCCATATACAAGCACAAATTCTCAGTTCTCAGGCCTTTATGGCTTCAAAATATTTGTCGCTTTGGATTCAAGAAAAAAATAAGAATAACTAACTTGCCTTAAATTATAGCTATGGAACAAATCAATTGGAAAGAGGTTAAAAAGTTTGAAGACATCACTTACAAAAAATCTAATGGTGTAGCCAGAATAGCTTTTAACAGACCAGAAGTCAGAAACGCCTTTAGACCAAAAACAACGTCTGAATTATATGAAGCCTTTTACGACGCTCAGGAAGATAACTCCATTGGAGTTATTTTGCTCACTGCAGAAGGTCCTTCTCCTAAAGATGGCGTGTATTCTTTTTGTAGTGGTGGTGACCAAAAGGCTAGGGGGCACAAAGGTTATGTAGGGGAAGACGGCATGCACAGACTGAATATATTGGAAGTTCAAAGATTAATCCGTTTTATGCCCAAGGTTGTTATTGCTGTAGTGCCGGGTTGGGCTGTAGGTGGCGGACACAGTCTTCACGTTGTTTGTGACTTAACTTTAGCCAGTAAAGAGCATGCTATTTTTAAGCAGACAGACGCAGATGTCACAAGTTTTGACGGCGGATACGGTTCTGCTTATTTAGCTAAAATGGTGGGTCAAAAAAAGGCTAGGGAAATATTCTTTTTGGGTAGAAATTACAATGCACAAGAGGCCTATGAAATGGGAATGGTAAACGCAGTAATCCCTCACAAGGAACTAGAAACAACAGCTTATGATTGGGCCCAGGAAATTTTAGCCAAATCTCCAATGAGTATTAAAATGCTCAAGTTTGCCATGAATCTTACAGACGACGGTATGGTGGGACAACAGGTATTTGCAGGAGAGGCTACTAGACTAGCTTATATGACTGAAGAAGCCAAAGAGGGAAGAAATGCTTTTTTAGAGAAAAGGAAGCCCAACTTTGACAAAGACAGCTGGATCTCTTAACTCTTAGAAATTTCTTCTGCTATAAGGAGCGCTACCATTAACTTTATATATGGTTATGGCAAAGCTTTTAAAACTGCCGCTATAAAGTCGTTGGCCCTGTAATCTGGGTTTTCACCCAAACCTGTTCTCACAATCACCAAGTCTTTGGAGGGAATTATATATACATGCTGTCCGTCGTGCCCATTGGCACTGTACATATCTGTTGGAACATCTTTTAAGCCACCATCCTTATTCAACCAAAAATGTGCACCATACTTCCCCTTAGAGGCTTTAGTTTCTGAAGTGACATAGGGCACCCAATCTTCTGAGAAAATTCGCTCACCGCGCCACAATCCGTTATTTAAATATAACTGACCAAACTTGGCCCAGTCACGGGTGCTGGCCCAGCCATAAGAAGACCCTACAAACATCTGGCTTATATCTGTTTCTAAAAGCATAGTGTTCATGCCTATTTTATCTATCAGTGAGCGGTATGGAAAATCCAAGTATTCTTGTAGGTCACTGCTGTAGTGCATTAGGTATTTTGACAATATATTGGTGGTCCCCGAAGAGTAAGACCAAATCTCTGCCGGAGGGGCAATAGCTGGTCTTTCCATGGCTACTTGTCCCATGTCTTCAGAGGCAAAAAGCATTTCTGTGACATCTGAAATCACAGAATAATCTTCTTCAAAGGCCAAACCACTTTGCATTCTAAGCAGGTCATTTATGGTGATTTCTGAGCGCTTATCTGATGCCCATTCTGAAATTGAAAGCGTATCTGATAGGTGTAAGGCTCCCTCATATGCCAAAATTCCATACAAAGTAGCTATAACGCTTTTGGTCATAGACCATCCTAAAATAGGTGTCTCGGGTCCAAATCCATCTGTATAACGCTCTCCTAAAAGTTGTCCCTTGTATAAAATGAGTGCCGTTCTTGTCTTTTGAATTTCAGGATTGGAAAAAACCAAATTTAGGGCATTTTCAATTTGCTGGTAGTCTATCTCTTCCAATATGGTATCCTTAGGAGCTAAATGACCATAAGGAAAGGGAAGCTGGGTAAATTCTTTGTTCCTGTTGGGACTTAAAAAAGCGTCTAAATCCGCTGCTTTTTTACCTTTTGGTAGTAAAATGGCACCTAATCCCTCTTTGTAAATGGCCTCGCGTCTTTGTAGTCCAAACACGCTCGCTGATGCGTATCTTTGGGCAAAATTTAAATTATTGGACGCCAGAGATATATTGGGTATATTATTGTCATTAGCCTCTATGTATTGCTTACTGTGATTGGCAATAAATGCAGAAGAAGCAATGTATTTAGCGCTGTATCCGGAAATAAGTGTGAGTTTTGGATATTGGATGTAACTTACAATACCAATTACAATCAATAAGGCAAAGACAATTCTTTTAAACCATTTCATAAGCGTAAATTAGAAATCACATAAAGATATTTATTTAATGTGATTCCTCGGTTTTCTCTTGCCACATTTTGTCTGGACCAAGAAGACAGCTGGCCTGAAAATTAAAATTGCATTGGCTAGGAGGAATCAGGGATAAAAAATCTTCTCCTGTTTTGGTTTGGTATAAGAAATACGTCTCTCCGATGATTGGCTCAAAACTAAATTTAGCATTGTACACCCTATTGTTAAATGCATAAGATGCCATCATTTTTTCATACTGATCCTTTAGCGCATTAAATTGAGCTTTAAATTCATGGTTGGCAGCTTGAACCTGAGTGTTTTTCCAACTACTTACGTCTGGCGGGCTAATTTGAGGTGCACCAACTCCGGTCGCATAGGGGAGTATACTTGCATTATATGTTTGACTTTGAGTGTCAAATACAACAGCATCTGGTTTATTATTTTTATTTTTCATAGCCTCACAAAAGTACAATTTTTAATATATGTATAGTCCATTTTATGGCTGCATTGTACTTTGTCTGTGTACAATTATTTGTAGATTTATAATTCAAAATACTAAGAATGAAATACCTTTTTATTTGTCTTGGGCTTTTGGTGTGCTCTTCCTGCGCTCTATCTGTCCCTATTGTAGACAGACCTATAGAATTTAAAGAAAAGCGATTTAGACTTACCAAAGAATATTTAGAAAACAGATATGAAATAGTTCAAGAAAACATTGTAATTGAGCCAAAGATGATAGTGGTTCATTGGACAGCTATTCCCACTTTAGAGCAATCTTTTAAGGCATTTAATCCACAATCTCTTCCCAATTGGAGGCCAGAATTGGTAAATCAAAGTGGTCTTAATGTCTCTGCTCAGTTCCTGATAGACCAAGACGGTACTATCTATAGACTCATGCCAGAAAATCATATGGCCAGACACGTTATAGGACTAAATCATGCTGCAATTGGTATTGAAAATGTGGGGGGTACCAAAGAGACCCCTCTCACAAAAGCACAATTAAAGGCCAATGTTAAATTAATTAAATACCTAAAAACCAAATACCAGATAGACTATCTCATTGGTCACTATGAGTATACCCTTTTTGAAGATCATTGGCTATGGAAAGAGGTAGACCAAGGCTACAGGACTACTAAAACAGACCCAGGAACTGAGTTTATGAAAAAAATTAGAAAGGCCACAAAATCCTTACAATTCAAACCCAATCCAAGTACAGCACAGTTATGAAAATACACAAGCAACTCTTTTTTATTTTATCAGTTTTATTTTTTTCATGTGAGCTTCAAGGGCAAGACCACCAACTCATTTCTCAGTTGGTTTCTCAGTATGACCAATTTAAAGAACCTAGCTTAAATAAAAGGCGAATTAAACATGAAGATATTGGCCCTCTTATAGAGCAACTGAAGCAAACAGAGCATGTAGAAGTCCAAACATTGGGACACTCTATAGAGGGAAGGAGCATCCATTTATTAAGCATTGGCTCTGGAGACACCTCAGTTTTTTTATGGTCTCAGATGCATGGAGATGAACCTACAGCTACCCAAGCTATTTTTGACATTTTAAATTTCTTTACAGACGCTAGTGTTTATGAAGAGAAAACACGTATGCTGGAAAAATTGAGGATTCACTTTTTACCCATGCTCAATCCAGATGGGGCTGCTGTATTTACTAGAAGAAATGCTTTGGGAATTGACATTAACAGAGATGCACTAGACTTGGCATCGCCCGAAGGGCAAATTTTAAAGCGAGTAAGAGACAGCCTAGACGCAGATTTTGGTTTTAATCTTCACGATCAGAGTCGCTATTACAACGCGGAGCGAACCCCAAAGCCTGCTACTATTTCCTATCTAGCTCCTGCCTTTAACTACGAGAAAGACATTAATGAGGTTCGGGCCAACGCTATGAAGGTAATTGTGTATATGAACCAATTAATACAAGAATTTGCTCCGGGACAGGTGGGCCGTTACAATGATGATTTTGAGCCAAGGGCCTTTGGAGATAATATTCAGAAATGGGGTACCTCTGCTATTTTAATTGAGTCTGGGGGCTATCAGAATGATGTTGAAAAACAAGAAATTAGAAAACTTAATTATGTTTCCATACTCTCGGCACTACATGCTATTGCCTCTGAGTCCTATAAATCTATCGCTGTTTCTGAGTATGAAAAAATACCTCACAATGACAGAAAGCTCTTTGATCTCAAATTGGAAGATGTTAGTTATGAGCTACTGGATAAAAACTATGTGGTAGACATTGGCATACATCACATTGAAGTAGACAACGCCTCTCATGATAGTTTTTATACCAAAGCACAAATTATGGATATTGGAGACTTATCTACCTACTATGGCTATGAAACTATGGATGCTCGGGGGTATAAGATTATTCCTGGTAAAGTATACAATGCCAAGCCCTCTGAAGTACCTTCTTATGAGAAGGCCATAGCACTTCTTAAAAAGGGCTATGTGTATTGGCGTGGTCGTGTTCCTATGGGAGACGAAGGGCTTCAGTTTCCAATGCAGCTGGTGAGCAGTAAATTTATGATACCAGAATTCAGATTGTATGTGGGTTTAAACCCTAGTTTTTTATTGTCTAAAAATGGGGAGATTAGCCATGCGATTGTCAATGGGTATTTAATAGACTTAAGGAAGGGGAGCGGGCATTTTAAAAATGCTATTTTCCTGAGATAAAATGGATTAATCTATTTTTAATAGGAAGTATTGGGGGAAGGATTGTATCTTTGTAACTCATAAGACCGCTACGGTCAGATAAACCCGTAATAGATAATGGCGAGAGCGCAAGAAACTTTTAACAAGAAGGAAAAGGAAAAAAAACGTTTGAAAAAACGGGAAGATAAGCTTAAAAAGAAATTAGAGCGTAAGGCAAATGCAGAGAAACCAAGCAGTTTAGAAGACATGTTGGTTTATGTAGACGCGAATGGCCAGCTCACAGATACACCTCCAGATCCATCCCAAAGGGTAAAAGTAGACGCAGAAAGTATTGTTATTGGTATTCCTAAAAAAGAAGACAGAGACGAGGAAGAAGTAGATCCAATCAGAACAGGGAAAGTGTCATTTTTTGACTCTTCTAAAGGTTTTGGATTTATAATTGACGCCGTTTCTGGGGACAAACACTTTGTTCACGTCAGTGGCCTTATTGATGAAATCATGGAAAATGATAAGGTTACTTTTGAGCTAGAGCGAGGCCAAAAAGGTATGAATGCCGTTAGGGTAAGCAAGCAATAGCCCTACATCTTATATTTTTAAAATTCACACCCTGTGTATATCACAGGGTTTTTTTGTGCTCATTTTTGATGACTTTTTATTGTATATTTAGGTGTAAATAAACCAATCTATAATGAAAAAACTAGGAATTATTATTGCCTTTATATGTATCACATTTCAAATATATGGGCAGGGTAAACACGGCTACCCAATGGATAACCCATTGGTAAAGGAACTGAGTGAAATAGCCGTTATTGATCAAAAAATAATGATGCCCATGCGAGATGGCGTGAGATTGGCAACAGACATTTATAGGCCTAAGACGGACAAACCAGTACCTATTATTTTTTCGAGAACACCTTACAATTTTAACAGTTGGAGAGACGGAGAACTAAATACTAGAACTTTAAAAACTGCATTGGAAGCGGTAAAAAGAGGCTATGCTTATGTGATACAAAATGAACGAGGCCGCTATTACTCTGAGGGAGAGTGGGACATTCTTGGAGTCCCGCTAACAGACGGTTATGATGCCTTTAGTTGGATGAAAGATCAAGTTTGGTCTAATGGAAAAATTGGTACATTAGGTTGCTCTTCTACTGCAGAATGGCAAATGGCAGTAGCGGCCTTAGATCACCCATCTCATGCTGCTATGGTTCCTCAGGGTTTTGGAGCAGGTGTTGGAACCGTAGGAGATTTTTATGAGCAAGGAAACTGGTATAAGGGTGGGGTAGAGCAACTCTTATTTTTTTCATGGCTTTATGGGGTAGAACACGATAGGTTTAAGCCTAGAATTCCATCAGGAGCCTCTCAAGAAGATCTAATTAGAATTTCCAGGTATTATGATTTAGCACCTGAAAATCCCTCTGTGGATATGTCCAAAGCCTTGGATCATTTACCAATTAAAGATATATTAAAGAATATTGGCGGGAAAAGTGAAATTTTTGATCAGATGGTAAACAGAAAACCAAACGATCCAAAATGGTTTCAAGGCGGTCTCTATCACGACACTATGGATTTTGGAGTCCCCAGTTTCTGGTTTGCTTCCTGGTACGATGTATCTGTAGGACCCAACATTAGTTTATTTAATCACATAAGACAACATGCGAAAGATCCCCAGATTAGGGACAATCAATATTTAGTGATTGCTCCAACTTTACATTGTTCTTACACTAGGGCAACAGAAAACACAATCGTAGGAGAGCGATCTATGGGAGACGCAAGACTCAATTACGAGGAACAAATTTACAAATGGTTTGACCTTTGGCTCAAAGAGATTCCTAACGATTTTAAATCCAAAACTCCTAGAGTGCAGTATTTTACTATGGGATCTAACACATGGAAAGCCTCCGAGCAATGGCCACCAAAGGAATCTAAACTCACTACATACTACTTTAATTCAAATGTGGCTGCCAATAGTCGTTTTGGAGACGGAATACTGACTCCAAAAAAACCATCTACTTTAAAAAGCTCAGATAGTTTTATTTATGACCCCATGAGTCCTGTTAGTTCCTATGGAGGAAATGTTTGTTGCACTGGAAATGCTGTTAAAGGTGGGGCATATGACCAGCAAGACATGGAAACTAGAAACGATATCCTAGTATATACCACAGAAGCTTTTAAAGATGGTATTGAACTCACCGGATTTGTACATACCACATTATTTGTTTCCTCAGATGCAAAAGATACAGACTTCACTGTTAAATTAGTAGACGTTGCTCCAGACGGAACGGCCTATAATTTAGATGAAACCATTCAAAGAGTTCGTTATAGAGAAGGATATGACAAAGAAGTTTTTATGGAAGAAGGACAAGTTTATGAATTAAAAATGTCTCCCTTAGCTACGTCTAATTATTTTAAGCCTGGTCACCGAATTAGGGTAGAAATTTCTAGCAGCAATTTCCCGAGATTTGCTAGAAATTTAAATACTGGAGGAAACAATTACGACGAATCTGAGGCCGTAATAGCTAGAAACAGCCTCCATCATTCTAAACTGTATGCGTCTAAAATTGAACTGCCATTAATTAAATAAAATTCATTTAAAAAAATGCCCTGCAACACTTGACTGCAGGGCATTTTTATGTTTATAAAGTGCGGAATTACATGCCTCCTTTTCTATTGGGAGATCTTTGTGATGGCCATGTCATTTGCTTGCCGGTTCTACTACTTATAGGCAATACACTTCTCTCTCTAGAGGTGGTTTCTGGGTCTTCTGAAGCCATATAAGTTAATATAGCAGTTAATATTACATTGTTTCTAAGGTCGTCAAACACAATCTTGTCGTAGGTATCCCGATTGGTGTGCCATGTGTAATTCCAGTAAGACCAGCTTAGAGAACTCAAACTAAAAGCTGGGGCTCCTGCTGCTACGAAAGAGGCGTAATCAGATCCACCACCTCCAGGAGTTCCTGGAAAATTAGTTTCTATGTGCTGGGTTACCTCTTTAGGCACTTCGTTAAGCCATCTTCCCAGATATTCATAGGCATGTAAAAAGCCCTGACCAGATATGTTAATAACCCTTCCTGTACCATTGTCTTGATTAAAGACGGCTTGCACTTTATTAACAATTTCTGGGTGGTCTTCTACAAAGGCTCTTGAACCGTTTAGACCTTGTTCTTCGCTGCCCCAGTGGCCCACAAGAATGGTTCTTTTTGGGTTGGGATACATTTTCTTTAAAATTCTCATTGCCTCCATCATCACTAAGGTACCCGTTCCGTTGTCCGTGGCTCCAGTGCCACCATCCCAAGAGTCAAAGTGTGCAGACAAAATAACATATTCATCCGGTTTTTCTGTTCCTTTGATCTCTGCAATGGTGTTAAAAGTGGGTTGTTCACCGAGTTCTTTAGATTGTGCGGTAATATTCAATACCGGTTTTTCCCCTCTTTTTGCTAATCTATACACCATGCCGTAATCTTCCAATTCTAGATCTACAGTAGGAATCTTTTTTGTTCTGGCACTAAATATTTTGTTCACCCCGAATCCTCTAGACCAGTAGGAACTAATAAGACCCACGGCACCAGCATTTTCTAAAGCCTCATGAATGTTTCTGGAAGAATATCCGGTATTTCTCATGTTTTCATTCCAAGCCTTATTGGCGTCTTCTCTTTCTTGTTTCATTTTTTCAAAAGAAGACTCCGTGGCAAATTCTTCCCAATTGTAGTCTGGTCTTCCAGTTGGCTCTAACTTTGAAATCATGACTATTTTTCCTTTAACTGAAGGCAACCAGGAAGCAAATTCTAAAGAATCTTTAACCGTGGGCAGCACTACAACCTCTGCAGTAACTCCTTTTTTTGAAGTAGAGGGGTTCCAAGCCAATTGTGTTCCTTGTAAACTTTGCACTCTAGGGGAGATCATATCTATGTGGGTAATACCTCTTTCCCAACCTCTCCAAGTTCCATAGGCCTCATTTCTAGCAGAAATGTCCCATTTTTCATAGGTATTTACAGCCCAATCATGTGCATTTTTCATTTGGGGGGTTCCTACCAACCTTGGCCCAATACCGTCCATGAGTTCTTGTCCTAATATTTCTAACTGAGAATTAGTTGTAGCCTCCTGCACCATGGCATTTATAATAGATTGGTCCTGGGCTTGTAGGTTTACACAAATTGCTGCGCAACTAAGTGTAAGCCAGATCATTGTTTTTTTCATTGGTTTGGTTTTATAATTGAATTTTATAAATATAACCAATTGATCTAAAAACTAGGAGACTTGTATCTGTCTATTTTTCAATAGCATTCAGGTAAAGATGTTTTTAAAAATTAATTTAAAGGAAGTGCAAGGGCATTATACAGACTGATTTTTGCCTTGTAAAATTTATTTTCTACCTGATTTCTTTTAATCAAAGCTTCTATAAGTTTTTGCTCTCTGCTAATTACAATAAAAAGTGCACTTTCTCCCTGATCAAATTTTTGCTGTTCTCCAGAGAGTAAAGCTTTATAATTAACTACCATCTCATTTGACAATGAAAATTGATCTAAAAGAAAATCTTGAGCTTGGTAATTCTCTGAAATTTTATTTTGAATTTTGATGTTTTCAAATCTAAGATCCATTTGGGCATCGGAAATTTTTAATTTGGCAAGCCTTAAGGCACCCCTTTCTTTTCTTAAAAATAGCGGTAATTGTAATTTAACACCAGCCTTGTATTGGTCTGTGTTTATGGGTACAAATCCTTCAGTTTCTGTTTGTAATAAGTTAAAATTTAATTTTAAGTCTGGCAGCAAAGCAGCCTGCTTTAAGGATCTTTCAACTTCTAAACTTCCTAGCTTGGCACTTAAAGCTGTAAGCTTTGGGTGTTGCCCCATAAAAAAATCAGTTAAAACTTCCTCTCTAATCCCTAGCAAAAGGTCTAGCTCTTGTGTTTCAATAGATTGAGGGACTGCTTCCTTAGCAATTTCCAATGGTATGGTGTTTTCTGCCCACAAATAGTTAGACGCTTCTAATCTTTGTTTCACTAAGTCCAAAGCTGCCTGAGAACGCTCTAACATACGTTGTTGTACGTTAGTGTAAGACTCTGTGGTGTCTATTGGTGCTAAATCTCCTGCTAAAGCACGTTCTCTGACTCCTTCAAAGCGTTGCTGGGCATTATTTAAGTATTGGTTACTCACCTTAAAATTCTCGTAGGCCAATAGCCAATTAAAATAAGCAGTAGAAGCTTCAGTAATCAAATTATTAAGTAATAACTCGCGCTCTGCTTTAGTTTGTACCACGGAAAGCTTGGCCTGTTTTAAGCTTGCCATTCTTTTATTTATCCACAGCCCTTCTGAGGCGTCTATTTCAATACCTGCGGCATACAAACCATTTTCAGGGAGTTGTTCCTCAGGGTTTATAAATACGCCCTCATTTTGAGAAAAACCAGCTTTTAAAGAAACACCATACCAAGTGGGTATGCTTACAGATCCGTTTGAACTGTTAAAATATTCTTTATTATCAAATGTTTTTTGATCGTTTTCAAAATTAATTTTTGGATCAAAAGCGCCTCTAGCTTCTAGTAATTGAGCCATTCCCTCAGCAGCTTTGTTATTGGCTTGGGTAACTAGGGGGTGGTTGTTTTTCACAAAGTCTAAGTATTCCCTAAAACTAAGCGTAGGCGCTACTTGAGCCATTGATAATGAGTAAATTAAAAAAAATATTAATAATAAAATAGTTCTCATTAATAAGACATCGTTTTTTGTGAGCCATTAGTTTCTGGTACGTAGTAGTTAGGGGGGAAGCCATTGAGTTGTCTCCATAATTCAAACCAAATGGGCACGTCTTCAAGTAGGGCAATCGTTCTGGCTCCCGATCCAATTCTAATAGCTGTGGGCCATTCGTGATCACTGGTGTCTGGAGCCAATAAAACCCTATACATTCCATTTTCGCTAATAAAGGTTTCTATAGCTACCACTTTAGCACCATAGGTTCCATAGGACACATTAGGCCACCCACTAAACACAATAGCTGGCCAACCGTCAAATTGTACCCTTACTTTTTCATCTATATGTATTAAAGGAAGGTCTATGGGTCTCACAAAAGTTTCTACGGCCAATTCATAGTTGGCTGGCATAATGCCCAATAATTTTTCACCTTCCTTAAAAGTCTCCCCAATACCACCTTTTATGGCTTTGTTTATGTAACCATCCTGGGGGGCTACCATATAAAGTAGCTCATTTCTTCTGCTATAATTGGCGAACGTATTAGATAATTTACTTCCTTTTTCAGAGGCATTGTAATAATTAGACCTTGCAGTAAAAAGATCACTTTGTGCCTTTGATATCTTATCTTGATATGAAGTTTCAATTTCTAAACGCTCCAAAGAACTGTTTAGAGCCATGTTTTTACTTCTCTCAAAATCATTGAGCTGAGCTACGTATTTAGCGTCAGCCTCTTGAAGTTTTAATCTTTTGTCTTCTACTTCTCTTGTAGCCTTAAGCCCCGAATTTGCTAAAGATTGCACCCGATCAAATTGTCTTTTAGCAATCTCCAAACTAATTTCCGCAGCGATAAGTTTTACACTATCGTTTGACACTTTTAGCCTGGCCTGAAGTATCTTATTATCTAATTGAGATCTCTTTAGCAAAAGTTCTTTCTCCAATGCCTCGATTTGATTTAAGAGTGCATTTTGTTTGCTGTCATAGGCAGCAATAGAACCTTGGTTGGCATTAATTTGCTCTTGAGTTCTCGATAATAAATTAGGGTCAAAATACTCACTTTTAACCTCAGAGATTTTTAAAATAGTATCTCCTGCTTTTACAAAATCCCCCTCTTGAACGTACCATTTTTCAATTCTACCTGGTATAGGAGACTGAAGAGTTTGTGGCCTATGTGATGGTTTTAAGGTAGTGACTTTCCCGTTGCCGGTAATGTTTTGTGTCCATGGTAAAAATAAAATAACAAGCCCCACAATGGCAAAAACTAGTAAAAATCTATTAAATGCCTTGTAATAAGACTTATCCAACACATGCTTCCCTGAGGCATAGGTAGAGAGTCTAAATTTCTTTTGTATTGTATTGTTAGAAATATTGAGCATAAAATCACTGTGTTTTTCCGTTAGACAAAGTTACTATCTCACTGCATGAAGTTTCCCAAAGCTTGTTAGCACTCACAACTACAAGAGACCAAGGCCTTTCTGGGTGAGTGAGATAGCTAATAATTCGCTCTGCTTCTTCTTTTGAAAATTGATCTAATGGGTCTTCTAAAATCAATAATTTTGGGGCTTTTAAAATGGCTCTAGCTAAAATAATTTTCTTGGATACAGTGTATGACATTTGCCTCCCCTCAGGTTTTAGGAGCGTGCGTAATCCATGAATTTGTTCACTTAAAAAGTCAGTTAGTCCCACCTCTGCAAATATTTTTTTAATTTGAACGTCTGAAATATGTATATTTCCAAAACTTACATTCTCTTTTATAGTTCCTTCAAACGGGGATTCTTCTGAGAGTGATAAGCCAAGCAAATCCCTGTAACTATTGAGGTTAACACTACTTATTGCAGCCTTATTTACAAAAATTTGACCCGAACTTGGTTCTATCACACCGGCAAGTAACCTAAGTAAGGTAGATTTGCCAGATCCGCTTTCGCCTCGAATAAGTATTCTGGAGTTTTTATGCAGCTTTAAGTTTATGTCTTCCAATATAGGTTCTTTTCTATCTGGAACTTCATAGGATAAGTTCTTAAGCTCCACTCCAAATGGATCTGATTCCAGTACTATATCTCCTTCTTGGCTTTCTAATTCTTTGTCTACCACCTGACCTAATTTCTCTAAGGATGTGAGTACATCATAGAAAGATTCTAATCCTAAAATTAATTTTTCTACAGAGCTAATGACCAGAATAATGATAATCTCAGCTGCAACAAACTGGCCAATATTCATTTCTTGGCTCAAAACTAAGGCACCACCTATGAGCAGTAAACCAGCTGTTACTACTACTTTAAATCCAATCATTTGAATAAACTGAAGGACCAATACCTTAAAATGTTTTTCTCGTGCATTTAGGTACTCTTTAACCAGACCGTCGTTTTTTGTAAGAGCCAATTGTGTTTTTCCAGATAGCTTAAAACTTACGATAGCCCTTGCAATTTCTTGTATCCAATGGGCTACTTTATATTTATGCTTGGATTCTTCTAAACTACTTTCCAAGCCTTTTACGGCGGTATATTTAAACACCACATATATGAGGCCCAAGAGCATAAATCCAAAAACAATAAAAAATGGGTGATAGAAAGACAATAGGAGTAAAGCAAATAATATTTGCAACAAAGCTGCGGGTACATCTATTAAAATTTTTGACAAGCCCTTTTGAATGGTTAGGGTATCAAAAAATCGATTGGCCAACTCAGGTGGGTAATAAGCCCTTAACTCTTCCATTTTGATCTTTGGAAATCTGTAGCTTAATTCAAATGAAGCCTTAGTGAATATTCTCTGCTGAATGGTCTCAATAATTCTGAGCTGCATGAGTTGGAGTGCACCTGTAAAGGCAACACCTAAGGTTACTAAGATCACTAATACAACCCATGAAGTACTCATCTGAGCCCCTTGAATTAAATTAATAATGGCTTGTATACCCAAAGGTAGTGTCAGTGCCATAAAACCAGAGAAAACTGCATAATATGCAATCTGAAGAATATCTTTTTTTTCTATCTGAAGAAGACCAACAAATCTTTTCCAGGGATTCAAGGGAGGTATTTGAGACATTAGGCTAGTGTTTTATGTATTAAATGTATATAAAAATCTCCAGGGCATACCTGATCTGAACAACTAGTTAAAGAAGGGAAATGATTTTTAAAATAAAATTGTTTTAAGGTGCCAGTTAATAGAGAACTCGCTAAGGAAGCTGGAAACTCATAACTCGGATTGGCCGCCTGTATTAAGTTTTTAATTCTCTCGTGAACTCTCTTGTAACTAATAAATAATCCGAGTTCATTTTCCTCGTCTACGGCCCTGTTAAGGAAAGATTTTGAAGACTCTTCTATCATGATTTTATGTAGTAAAACAATATTAAAATGGGTGTAATTAGTATCATTTTCAACTTCTCTGGTCACCACTTGAACTGCTTTTAAAACCTTGTCTAAAGCATTGTTAATAGCATGGGTCTCCATGACCAACTGATACTCTATCCAGGCCCAATACCAAGATGTTAAATACAACAGTAGTTTGTGTTTATTTTCGAAGTATCTATATATGGAACTTTCATTAGAGCCAATAGCCCCTCCTAGTTTTTTGAAAGTAAATGCATCAAAACCCAATTCATGTATTAGTAGAATTCCTTTTTCTATGATTTTTTTTCCCAAATCTGATGTCTCAGGATCTTTTATAAATACACCCTGGGGAACATTTACTCTAAATGAGGACAACAATTGATCCATTCTACTTTTTTTTAACAAATATAATAGTAATACTATTACAAATGAAATTTTAACTATTATTTAATATTTTAAATTAATGCATATCATTAATTTATAAAATTCAGTAAATCAGATGATTATATAATATATATAAATTTATGTAATGTGTTTAATAATTAAATTAAATAAAAACTTATAGAATTTGAGATGTACATTTACAATAAAAAAAATGTTATGAAAAAGATTTTATTCATGTTATGCATAGCATTATTGAGTAGCTGTGCAGTTATTAGACCCGGAGAAGCCGGTGTGAAGCAACGTTTGGGTGAATTTCAAGATGGAGTTAAAACCCAAGGAGTGGTATTTTTTAATCCCATTACTTCTAAAGTGGTTAAAGAATCTGTGCAGACCAATAATCTGGAAATGTTTTTAAGTCTACCAAGTAAAGAAGGATTAAGTGTAGAGTCTGAAATTTCAATACTTTACAGATTAGAAGCATTAAAAGTTCCAGAAGTACTAAGAACAATTGGTCGGGATTACAGGTCTATTATTACAAGTGTTTTTAGATCTGCCTCTGCAGATGTTTGTTCCCAATTTTTTGCTAAAGACATGCATTCTGGAAAGAGAGCCAATATAGAAGAAGCTATCAAAACTAAGATGGGGGACAATCTTATTGGAAAAGGAATAGTAATAGAAGCTGTACTTATGAAAAGCATTAGGTTGCCTAGAGGACTTTCTTCCTCTATAGAACAAAAATTACAGGCAGAGCAGGACGCCATGCGTATGGTGTTTGTGTTGGATCAGGCTAAATTAGAGGCGGAGAGAAAAATTATTGAGTCTACAGGAGAGCGAGATGCTCAAAAAATTCTCTCTGAGGGTCTAACGGATGAAATTATCAAAATCAGAAGTATTGAAGCTTTTATGAAGTTATCAAATTCAAATAACTCTAAAGTAATCATCACAGATGGTAAAGCCCCATTTTTAATAGAAACAAAAGATAAATAATATGAAAATTAAAGAACAGATCATCTCCGAATCTCTAATTAATGGTGTATTTAATGGAGTAGAGGCTAAAGAAGTTATTTTGTCAATGATTGACTACAAAATAAAATTTCATCATAAGAAAATTCTCCATCATTTTGACCAAACCGGGGAAGCCTTGTACGCTTCTGATAAAAGAATTTCAGAGCTTAAAGAAATTAGAAAAAATCTAATCGAATATTTAAAGGAAAATGAAAACCGCTCTTTTAAAATTTCAAGCACATTAGATATTTCTTCACAATAGTTAGTTTGTTGTTTTATTTTAGGCGTTGTACTACACTCATGTAGCACAGCGCCTTTTTTAATTTAGTTCTTCGAAATGTTTTGCAATAATTTCATTTTTGTGTTCCTTGATATGTGAAAGTAATGAGGAAGCAATAGGGGAGTGTTGTTTCCCTTTTAGCCAGATTAAATACCAATTTGTTTTAATAGGAAGCCCTTTCATGGGAACTATTTTTAAGTCTTTGGATTTTAACTCTCTTTTAATACCAATAAGAGGCATAATAGATAGTCCCAAGCCTGCTAGAACAGATTGTTTTACAGCCTCATTGGAGGTTAATTCTATTTTTTTATTTATCTGAACTTTATTGTCCAGTAAATAATTTTCCATAATCTGCCTGGTTCCAGAACCAGCTTCTCTGTAGAGCAATGATTGTGTTTTTAAAAACTCCAAATTGGGTCTGGCAGGTATTTTCTGATCAGCAGAGGCAATAAGTTGTAATTTATTTGGCATTAAAGTGAGATAGTCTACTTTAATATTATCAGGTAAAATAGAAACCAAAGAAAAGTCTACCTCATTATTTTGAAGACTCTCAATTACTTTATTTTTATTGGTCACATCCATTTTTAAAGTAACTCCAGGGTTATCATTAATGAAACCTCCCACAAAATAGGGCATAATATACTTAGCGGTAGAAACAATGGATAGTTTTAAACTTCCTGTGAGTTTGCCTGAGAAGGCCAATGTCTTAAAGTCTATCTCAGCAGCCTTATTTAAAATCTGCGAAACAAGTTCATATATTTCTTTCCCAAAATCTGTGACATATAATTGTCTTCCTACTATTTCAGTGAGCGGAATTTGGAAGTTTTGCTGAAAATTTTTGAGTTGTATAGACACTGCAGGTTGTGTAAGGTGTAATGCTTCAGATGCTTTAGAAATGCTTTTGTGCTCCACTACCTTTTGAAAAATGTGAAGTTGGTTTAAGGTGTAATTCATAGGTAAACAATTTTTTTATAAATATATTTAATGTTTATCTAAAAACACATAAATTTTAATAAAATAGAAAAAATATACTATTTTAGCTTAAATTAATTGCAATGAAACAACTAACACTAAGTGAGATTAGTGAACTAATTTCAGGGGAACTTACAGATCAGGAATCACTTCAAGTGAATGGAGTTAATGACTTAAAAAATGCGACTCCTACGCAAATTACTTTTGTAGGAAGTGCAAAATTTGCAAAACAATTATCTCACACAAATGCTGCTGCAGCCATCGTAAATAGTAACATTAAAGTAGAAGAAACAAAGATCCCGATCATTCGTGTAAAAAATGCAGACCTAGCTATGGCTACTTTGCTAGAGGCTTTTTCTCCAAAGCACGGACCTGTATTGGAACAAAACATTCACCCTTCTGCGGTAATTCACCCTACAGCCCATATTGCAGACTCGGTTAAAATAGGCCCTTTTTGTTATGTTGGTGCTGGAGTTAGGATTTCCACAGCTACCATTTTGTATGCCAACGTTTCTATTTATGACCACAGCCATATAGGAGCGCATTGCACCTTTTGGAGCGGAACTGTTATCAGGGAAAATACAAGGATAGGGGATTATTGCATTTTTCACAATAATGTAAGTATTGGTGCAGACGGTTTTGGTTACAGACCTGCTCCAGATGGATCTGGATTAATTAAAATTCCTCATATTGGAAATGTTGTCATTGGAAACCATGTAGAAATAGGAGCCAATTCCTGTGTAGATAAGGCTAAGTTTAATAGTACCCTCATTGGAGATGGTTGTAAGATCGATAACCTGGTACAGATTGGACATAACTCTGTCTTGGGAAAATCTTGTATTATGGCAGGCAGCTCTGGACTAGCAGGATCTGTAACTCTTGGAGATGGAGTTATGATTGGAGGAAGTGCCTCTATAAAAGATCATGTAAATATTGGGAGTGGAGCAACCGTTGGTGCTGGTTCTGGCGTTATCGCCGATGTTCCTGCCGGAGGCTCAGTACTTGGGTATCCAGCCACAGAGTCTAGAGAAATGCTAAAACAATGGGTCGCACTTAAAAGATTAACCAAAAGCAAGTAATATTCCTTAATTAGTAGTTACTTTGATCTTTTAAAGCCATCTGATGACACCCACTGTACCTAAAAATTCCTTACTTATTATTCTTGCTTTTATTGCTATTTACGTCATTTGGGGATCTACTTATTTATTAAATAAAATAGCAGTGAGCAGCTTAGACCCTTTTATGCTCGGTTGCTGTAGATTTATCACTTCTGGCTTACTTATTTTTATTATCGCAAAATCTTTAGGAATTTCTATAGGCATAACAAAAAGACAGCTTTTAAACACTGCCATAGCAGGTTTCTTTTTCTTGAGTTTTGGGAATGGAGTAGTAGTCTGGGCCCTCAGATACGTAGACTCTAGTTTTGCCGCTTTAGAAATTTCTTCTCAGCCTCTTGTAGTGCTTATTTTAATGCGAATTTTTCAAGGGAAGAAAATATCTCCCATGTCTCTTCTGGGAGTTTGCCTAGGCTTTCTAGGAATTTATTTATTAGTGAGTCAAAAAAGTGTATTGAGTCAAGAAAACTCTGTGATTGGTATGCTTATGATCTTGTGTTGTATGATTAGCTGGGCTAGTGCTAGTTTATTTGTTGGTAAAGCAGATCTGCCAAAGAATTTTTTTGTCAATACAGGCTATCAAATGATTTTTGGAGGTTTTTTTCTTGGTATAGCGAGTATAGCCCTAGGAGAACAATGGTCTAGTCCGCTTCATTGGACTTCAGAGGTCCAATTATCTATGATTCTTTTAATCATATTTGGAAGCATTGTAGCGTTTACATCATTTAATTATTTGCTCAAAGTGGTGTCTCCAGAAAAAGTAGCCACCAACACCTATGTGAATCCTATAATCGCGCTTTTATTAGGATGGTATTTCTTAGATGAGACCATAACACTACAATCTATTATTGCTTCAGTTATTTTATTAACTGGTGTGTATTTTATTAATTCTAAAAAAAAGCTGGTATTGCTCTCTAGATTTAAAACCTCTAAACGTTTTTAATACAAGTAACTTTTCTTCCATGTTATTAAAATAAAGTTTCATGGGATTTTTTATATAATAGAATTAATAGTTTTCGATTACTTAAAAAACATTATATCGTAATTTTTGACATAAAATCTGTCTTTATATACGTAGTTGCATAGAACTGATATTATATAAAAGAACAGAGCTACTGTACAAAAATTGTTACTAATAAGTATTTGTTCTATAATTTATATTATGTAAAATAGAAGTGTAAAATAAAAATTGGCGAGTAATATATATCCACTGCACATGCTAATCTTGTAACTTAAATCATGACCATGATGAGTGTCAAAACTACACCCCCTATGGTGTAATAAATGGCTTTTTTAAAAATGTCTGTCTGTGGCAAGAACATCCAATAAGAACTCAACACAAAAAACATGAGACAGGTTCCGAATATTATATTTAAAACAAACAATGGTGACGCAGTTGTAGCCTTGTGCATATTCTGCATGGCGTCTAAAATTCTAGGAGGTTTCATCTGTGTGTAGGACAGTTCTCCAGTATTGGGATTGTATGTAATATTAGAAGCACCCTTTATGTTTGGAATTTCTTCCAACTCAGTCTCTACAATCTGTGTGATTTTGGTTTCTTTCTTAAAATAATCTGTTTTTCTAAATATAAGGGTGATTCCTGAAAGTGCATATACAAACATAATACCTGCTAAAAAAAAGCCTAAATATCTATGTATAACGCGTATTCTATTACTTATTTTCCTATTATTTACGGACATTTAAATATATATTAACTTACTTATTTAGAACTGGACTAAATTAATACATATATAATTCTAATAAAACTTTTTCAAATTTATTTTTTGATAAATATCCGTTTTCTAGATTTTTGGCAAAAGGTATTGGAGTCTCCAAGCTAGCAACTCTTTTAATTGGTGCATCTAAGTATTCAAAAAGGTGCTCTTGAATGCTAGCTGCAATATCGCTTGCTATGCCCCCAAACAAACTGTCTTCTTGGAGAATAATGAGTTTGGAGGTTTTTTTTACAGACTCTATAATGGTTTCCATATCCAAAGGTTGCAGGCTCCTAAGGTCTATGAGATCTGCCGAAATTTGTGGGTGTTTGTCTAATGTTTCAATGGCCCAATGCACTCCTGCTCCATAACTCACCACTGTAACATCCTTACCCTCTTTTACTAGGGAGGCCTTTCCAATCGGGAGTGTGTAATAGGAATCGGGTACCTCCTGACTTAAAGACCTATACAATGCTTTGTGCTCAAAAAACATAACGGGATTAGGGTCTTCTATGGCAGACAGCAAAAGACCCTTAGCGTCTCTTGGAAAGGCCGGATATACCACTTTTAGTCCTGGCGTCTTGGTAAACCAAGCCTCATTGGTTTGAGAGTGAAAAGGCCCTGCTCCCACTCCTGCCCCACATGGCATTCTAATAACCACATCTGCTTTTTCACCCCATCTAAAATGAGATTTAGCTAAATAATTAACAATGGGATTAAAACCTGTGCTCACAAAATCTGCAAATTGCATTTCTACAACTGCTTTCATGCCAGCTATAGATAAGCCCATAGCTGCCTCTACAATCCCAGATTCACATATGGGCGTATTTCTTACCCTTTCTGCCCCAAACTTTTCCAAAAAACCCTCTGTAATTTTAAATGCACCTCCATAAGTTGCAATATCTTGTCCCATTATCACAAGATCTTCGAAGGTTTCCATGGCCTGCTCTAAACCTTGCGAAATGGCGTCTATAAAACGGATGGTAGTTGTTTTACCTAAAGCCTCTTTAATTTTAAAGTTTTGAGGGGCGTAAACATCCTTTAATAATTGAATTTCATCAAATTCAATTGCTGGTTCCTTAAAAGCCTTGTCTAGGTGTAACTGAATTTCATAGTTAAATTTATCCTTAATTTCTGAAATAAGTGCTGCTTTTAATATTCCTTTATTTAATAAATACCTTTCAAAATTGTCAATAGGATCTTTTAGTTGCCATGTTTCAAACAAATGATCTGGTATATATTTGGTGCCACTTGCTTCTTCATGACCTCGCATTCTAAAAGTCATAAATTCTAGCAGTATAGGCCTTGGATGCTGTCTTACGCTTTCTGCAATTTCAGTGAGCTTGGTGTAAACTTCTACAATATTATTACCATCTATTTGATGGGCTTCCATACCGTAGCCAATTCCTTTGTCAATAATATGTTCACAGTTATATTGTTCTGCAGTAGGCGTAGAAAGGCCATATCCGTTGTTCTCTACACAAAATAATACAGGTAAACTCCAAACGGAGGCAATGTTTAAGGCTTCGTGAAAATCTCCCTCACTAGTAGCTCCCTCTCCAGTAAATACTGCAGTAACATTTTTTATTTTTTTTAATTTGTGAGCCAATGCTATGCCATCGGCCACACCTAGTTGTGGCCCCAAATGAGATATCATACCAATAATCTTATGCTCCTGAGACCCAAAATGAAAACTTCTATCTCTCCCTTTGGTAAAACCACTTTCCTTTCCCTGCCATTGGCTAAAAAGTCTGTATAAAGGGATGTTTCTAGAGGTAAATACCCCTAGATTTCTATGCATAGGTAATATATACTCTTCTTCTTTTAATGCTAAGGTGACACCAACAGAAATTGCCTCCTGCCCTATTCCACTGAACCACTTTGAAATTTTTCCCTGTCTCAAAAGAATAAGCATTTTCTCCTCTATCATCCTTGGCAGTAGCATACTTTTGTACAAGCGAATGAGTGTGTCTGGATCTAAATCTTTGATGTGGTAGTTCATTAGGTATAATTTCTATCTATAAATGTAAGTAAAGTTTCATTTTATTCCCACAGACTTGTCTCTTAGAATTTGTATTTTTGGAATACAAATACAATATTTATGAGTGCTATACCAAGCGTAGACCTCTCCGATTTTTTATCTGAGGATCCAAACAGAAAGTCAAAATTCATTAATGAAATTGGGCAAGCTTTTGAAAACATAGGCTTTGTGGCTTTAAAAGGTCATTTTTTAGACGATGAATTGGTCGCTAAATTGTACCATGAGATTAAATTGTTTTTTGAGCTCCCACAAGAAGTAAAAAATCAATACGAAATCCCTGGAACGGGTGGTCAGAGAGGATACACTTCTTTTGGAAAAGAGCACGCAAAAGGAAGAAAAGAGGGAGATTTAAAAGAGTTTTGGCATTTTGGTCAATACAAACCAGCGCCCGCACATACTGGAGAATCATACCCAGAAAACGTTCAGGTTAAGGAATTAGACTCTTTTAACACGATTGGGAAACAAGTATATGAAGCACTAGAAAAGACGGCTTTAGAAGTGCTTAGAGCTTTGGCCCTTCACATTGGATTAGAGGAGCACTACTTTGATGCATACGCCATAGCTGGAAATTCAATTCTAAGACCCATTCACTACCCTCCTATCACTTCAGAGCCAAAAAATGCAGTGAGAGCAGCAGCCCATGGAGACATTAATCTCATCACACTCCTTATGGGAGCTCAAGGAAAGGGCTTACAAGTTAAAAATCATAATGAGGAGTGGGTAGACGCTATTGCTGCCCCAGATGAGCTCATGATTAACGTAGGTGATATGCTGTCTAGACACACAAATAATAAATTAAAGTCTACCATTCATAGGGTTGTAAACCCCCCAAGAGAGTTATGGGGCTCTTCTAGATATTCCATTCCGTTTTTCATGCATCCTATATCTTCTATGCCCTTAAACTGTTTAGATAATTGTATTGACGAGAACCATCCTAAGGCCTTTGAAGACATTACTGCTGGTGATTACCTCAATGAAAGGCTAGTAGAATTGGGTCTCAAAAAATAAGATGGATTTACAGGGTCAACTAAAAAATTTATTTCCAGATCACGAACCTTCTAAGGAGGAAGCGGAACCTCAGGTCCATAAATTAAGTGTGCAATCTGAGCCACTAATCTGTAAGTACGAGAAAAGAAAAGGAAAACCTATCACCATTATAGAGGGCTATAACGGGCTAGATAAAGACTTTAAGCTTCTTGCTAAGACTTTAAAAACAAGCTTAAGTGTAGGGGGTAGTTTCAAAAATGGGAGTCTTATAATTCAAGGAGATTTTAGGGATAAAATTATGCAACTCCTTGTTAATATGGGTTTTAAAGTAAAACGAGTTGGTGGTTAGGCCCTGTTTTTTTTCTTTTTGTAAAGAAAAAATCCTACTTTTAAAAGTCCTAAACCAATTCAAATGAAAGCAGCTTTACACATTACCAATGGGGACGCTTTTACATCCTATTTTAAGGTTTTAAAAATTCCTGGGACTGTAATTACATGGAGAGAAATGCTTTGTGAGGGAAAAACGCTTCACACGGTAGGATCAGAAGAATTTTGGAGAGAACGTTTTGACTATTTAAGTAAAAACTATAAAGTAACTAAGAAGTCCTTTATAGACCTTACTCTTAAAGAGTATAGACAGCTGTGCAATCAAAAAAAGCAAGAAGAAATTGTACTGTGGTTTGAGTCTGATTTGTTTTGCCAAATTAATATGTTAGGAGTACTAAGCTGGCTAAAAACACATAGAAAATACGCTCAGATATCTGTTGTAAGCAATGCTTTAAGCCTTTCTGATAAATCTGCTAAAGGGTTTTGTGAACTCGCAAAAGACACCCTATTAGAAATGTATGCTTCTAGGGTGTATTTAAATCAGGATGACATAGAGTTTGCAGACTATGCATGGCAATTGTATTGTAGTGACAATCCTATTAGAATTGCGCAACTATCCGATTTTGAAAATTTTAATTTCCCCTATTTGAAATCTGCTTTTCAATTGCATTTACAGCGCTTTCCTTCTCTTAAGAATGGTTTAAACACTCCAGAAAACAAAGTACTTCAATTGGTGTCTTCTAATGAGTATGCACATAAAGAAATGCTGATTAAAGAGTTGTTGTCTCATCAGGGGAATATGGGTTTTGGAGACAGTCAATACCTAAGAATGTTGCAAAGATTACAACCACTATTTTCATCTTTTAAACCTGTTAAACTAAAAAGAACAGCTCATAAAGTGCTAAATGGTCAGACCAATTTTTACTCAAAAATAAAAGACTCAAAGCTTTATTTGGGCGGTGCTCTTAAGTATGCATATCTTTACAATCAAGAACAAAAAAACTTCTTGAAGTTATAATATGTCCCTACTTTCTTCAGAGCTTATTTTAAATGAGGACCAAAGTATTTATCATTTAAACTTACAACCTTCAGATATAGCTTCCATCGTAATAACTGTGGGTGACCCGGACAGGGTCTCTATGGTGTCTTCCTATTTTGACAAGATTGAGATTAAAAAACAGAAGCGGGAGTTTGTCACCCACACTGGTTATTTTAAAGATACCAGAATTACGGTTATCTCTACAGGAATAGGAACAGATAATATAGATATTGTCCTGAATGAGTTGGACGCTCTTGTAAATATAGATTTTGAAACCAGACGTTCCAAAAGCACTTTGGAAAAGCTAAAAATTATAAGAATAGGCACCTCGGGTGCTATACAAAGTGACATTGAGGTAGACCAAATTATTTTGAGTAAAAAAGCGATTGGTTTAGATGCCCTTCTTCATTTTTATGATTCAGATGGGTTTTTAGACTTAGAGCTTTCAGATCTTTTTTCCAAACATATGAATTGGAGCTCAAAAAAATCTATTCCATATGCAGTTAGTGCGTCTGATGTTTTGTTGGATATATTTAAATCTGCCGATCTTCTTCAAGGAATAAGTCTAACCAATGTGGGTTTTTACGGACCTCAATCCAGATCCCTTAGACTGCAACCAAATCTAGAACAATTTCACGAAAGGCTTCAGTCCTTTTCATTTCAGGAAAATAGAATTACCAATCTAGAAATGGAAACTGCTGGAATTTATGGTTTGTCAAAACTCTTAGGGCATGAAGCTTTGTCTGTAAACTGCATTTTAGCTAACAGAGCAACTGGGCAGTTTAGTGCGTCTCCAGAGCGAGTGGTTAGAAGAGCTATAGAGTTGGTTTTAAATAGGCTTGCCTCCCCTCATCTTACGGATTAAATGTTTTACATATTACTCCAATGACCAATCAATAGGTTGTATTTTTTTGGATTCCAGAACCTCATTTATCTTTGAGAAATGTTTATTGCCAAACCAATGACCTTTATTGGCACTGAGCGGAGAAGGATGACCTGCTTTTAAAACTAGGTGTTTGTCCGTATTGATATATTTTTCAAACTTTTGAGCAAAACCTCCCCACAAAACAAAAATTACAAAATCCTTTTTAGATGAGATACCACTAATTAATGTTTCCGTAAAAGACCTCCAGTCTTTTAGATGGCTCCCAGGTTTTGACATGCCAACGGAAAGAGCTGTATTTAGGAGTAGAACTCCTTGTGCAGCCCAGGGCTCTAAATTACCACTAAAGGGATAACTCAGATCTAAATCCCTAGACCATTCTACGATTATATTCTTTAATGAAGGTGGGTGTTTAACACCAAAAGGCACAGAGAAAGCTAGCCCATGTGCCTGGCCAAGACCGTGGTAAGGGTCTTGACCTAAAACAACCACTTTGAGTTGCTGCAGCTGGCAATATGTAAAGGCATTGAAGAGCAAAGACATGGGGGGGAAACACTGGTCTTTTTCATAGTGTTTTTGAATCTGATCACTGAGTTTGTTCAGATCTTCCCTATCATTTATATCTTCAATAAAATCAAGCCAATCATTAGGACAATGCACAAACATTTATTTGTATTTTTACCCTATAAAAGTAAGATTTTAGCACCGCCATTACAAATAACTTCATTAACAGATTGGTCGTTTGAATATTCAGGAAAAAACACTTCAAGATTTAGAATTTAACACCCTATTAAATCAAATTTCACAGAGATGTGTAACTGATCTTGGCAAAATAGCTGCTCAAAGCATTGTACCGTCCTATGAGCAAGAAGCGGTTCTTAGATCTTTGAGGGAAACAAACGAGTATTTGTCTTCTTTTATGAATGACAATCGAATACCAAATCATGGTTTTGAAGACATTGAGTCAGAAATTAATTTACTCAGAATAGACAACACTACTCTTGAGCTTCAGGGTTTTAGAAAAATACTTCACATTTGTGAAACGGTGAACAATCACATTAAATTCTTTGAAAAATTTAAGGAGTACTATGTGGTAAGCCACCAAAACACCTTATCTCTTGAATATCACAAAGATATTCCAGCCCAAATTAATTATGTATTTGACAAATTTGGAGAAATAAGAGACACAGCCTCAGACAATCTCTCGCAGATTAGAAGACAAATGCAAGGTTTAAAATCTAAGATTAACCAGAGTTTTGGAGCTGCCTTGCAACGATATGCTGCTGCAGAATTTTTAGATGAGATTAGAGAGTCTATTGTAGATAATAGAAGGGTTTTGGCAGTTAAGGCCATGCATAGAAAAAAAATTAAAGGGGCTGTTTTAGGTGCTTCTAAGACTGGGAGTATTGTGTATATTGTTCCAGAAGCTAGTCTAGCATATAGTACGCAACTAAGTAATTTATTATTTGAGGAACAAGAAGAAATATTTAAAATATTAAATAGACTTACTCTACACATTAAGCCTTATAGAAGTTCACTAGTAGCTTCTCAAGACTATTTAGTAAAAATAGACCTCACTGCTGCTAAAGCTAAATACGCCAATGAGGTGCAAGCTGTTATGCCTAAGCTAAATTCCAAGAAGGAGATGAAGCTCATAGACGCGTATCACCCCCTCTTATATTTGTCAAATAAAGCAGCTGGGAATAGTACATATCCTCAAACTATAGGCATGCAGGAAGACAATAGAATCATTGTAATTTCTGGTCCCAATGCAGGAGGTAAAAGTATTACTCTTAAGACCATAGGACTCTTACAACTCATGGTACAAAGCGGGATGCTTATTCCGGTGCACGAGAGAAGTGAGGTATGTTTATTTGAAAAAATTATTACGGATATTGGAGATAACCAGTCCATTGAGAATCATTTAAGTACCTACAGTTACAGGCTTAAAAACATGAATTCTTTCTTGAAAAAATGTAATGAAAACACTTTGTTCCTCATAGATGAATTTGGAACCGGGACAGATCCAGAATTAGGTGGGGCTTTGGCAGAAACCTTTTTGGAGGTTTTTTATGAAAGAAAGGCCTTTGGAGTCATAACAACCCACTATGCAAACCTTAAAATGTTGGCTAATGAATTGCCACATATGTCTAATGCTAATATGCTGTTTGACGCAAAATCTCTAGCCCCTACCTTTCAATTGGTACTTGGACAAGCGGGTGCCTCTTTTACCTTTGAAGTTGCTCAAAAAAATGGGATACCCTACAGCCTCATTAACAAAGCAAAAAAGAAGATAGAACGGGGAAAAGTTAGATTTGACGCTACTATTGCGAAGTTACAGAAAGAACGCACACAGATGGCGGCTACAGGCTCTAAACTTAAGAATGAGGAGTCTAAAGCACGGGAAGAATCTATAAGATTAGAAAAATTAAACGAAAAAATTCAAAATAAACTCGTTAAATATCAAGAGCTTTTTGATCAAAATCAGAGAATGATCATGCTTGGTAATAAACTTAACCATATTGCAGAGCAATATTTTATGGATAACAAAAAGCGCCCAATGGTCTCAGAAATTATTAAGCTAGTTGAAATTGAGAATAGCAAGCGTAAGAAAAAATCGGCAGCTAGTTTTAAAAAAGAAAAGGCAGAGCAAAAAGCAGTTGTGGCAGAAGTTTCAAAAAAAGTAGCTGTTATTAGGGAAAAGAAAAAGAAGGAAAAGAAAAAAACAATTACCAAGCCCAAACCATCTGTTACTTTAGAGGTTGGGTTTAGAGTGAGACTTAAAGACGGAAAATCAGTAGGTACTATAGATAGCATAGAGAAAAACAAAGCGATTGTAAATTATGGTCTATTTACTACCAATGTATCCTTAGATCAATTAGAATTTGTAGAAAAACAATAAATCATCTCAAATTCTCAAGTACATAACTGAGGTTATTGTTTTGGGATTGTTGAGTTTGTAATATCTTATTTTTGAAAGCTGCAGGTGCTAACAATCCCTCCTCTTTTAAATATATGATGGCATTTTGATACTCTAAGCTTGTTTTGCCTAACAGCAAATTATCCAAACTCTTACCTCCCTTATGTAGGTCATATATTTTCTTAAGGCCACTTAAATAAAGTCTATCTTTTGTAAAGCCGCCTCCCCTATGGGCTCTAAGTGTAGTTGTAAAGGCTGCGTCTCTAGGCATTTGATATTGAGAATGAAGTAAATTAAAAGTTTCTTTAAAATCATATCCTTTAATGAGACTATCTACTGCTAGTACCCTGTATGCCAACTCCTTAAGTCTCTTTACTCGCATAGCGCCACATAAATATTCACTCATCACAGCGAGTCCCTCCTGGGTCTCTACATTCATTGGGAAACCATTTGAAAAAATATGAAGTGGTTGCTTGGCCGCATTGTAAGTAGTGAGTAGGTGTAATCCTATTTCATGGTGTGCTAAAGTTTTTAATTGCAGGCTACTAAAGTGGGTATTCTTTTTAATGAGAAGGGTCTTAGTACTGTTTTTCACCATGGCGTCTGCAGCCAGTTGATTTGAAAACTTAACCTCTAATGGAAAATGATTGGCCGCAGCAAAATCTATAAAAAATTGTCTAGCTTCTTCCGGAGATTTGTTTTTCAAAGAATCCTCGTCTTCCAACTCGTCTGCTAAATGTAAAATGAAGGTAGCATTCCTAACGTCTTTTTCATTAGGACTCCCAAAAACCCTGAGAGAGTTATAATAAAACTCATTACCTTTTCCAATACTTGTGATACACTGTATCATATTGGAATAATAAGAAATAGTGTCTTTATAGAGCTTGGCAAGGTCTGGAGAGGCTATGTGTTCCACTTCTTGTGCAAAAAAAGATCGCTGAAGCACAAAAGCGTCTAAACTATTTTTTGGGTATTTAAATAAAGGGTTTTTTGTAAACTTAGAGCTGTAAAAGGCTGCCTTTTCACCCTCTATATTTACAGGATTTAAATAAGAGAGAAGTTCAATTTTTTTAACAAGGGCATTGAGTTTTAAATCAATCTTATAAAGTTTTGGATATCGATTTGCTAGCTCCAAAACGAGTGAATGTGTATTCATAAACCCTGATTGGCTATTGATTTAAGTGATCGTCCCATTTTTTTTCCTCAGGAATGTCCTTTAGCTTTCCAACAGACTTTGCAACTAGCATAGAAACCGTAGCGTCACCGGTCACGTTAACCACAGTTCTACACATGTCAAGAGGTCTATCTACTGCAAAAATAAGAGCTAAGCCAGCCTCAGGTATACCCGCCTGAGCTAAAACAATCACCAACATTACCATTCCTGCTCCAGGTACAGCTGCACTTCCAATAGAGGCAAGAGTTGCAGTTACTATAATACCTAGTTGGGTGTACAAATCTAAATTCATTCCAAATGCCTGAGCAATAAATACAGCTGCAACAGCTTGGTATAAGCTAGATCCATCCATGTTTACAGTAGCTCCTATGGGGAGTACAAAACTAGTTACTTCCTCTTCTACCCCTAAATGCTCCTCTACTCGCTCCATAGTTACTGGTAAAGTAGCAGCACTAGAGCTGGTAGAAAATGCCAGTAGCTGAGACGGAGAAATACCCTTCATGAAAAATGAAGGAGTTTTTTTTGTGAAAATATACACCACAAAAATGTAGAATAAAATCATGAGAGAGAGTCCTAGAATAATACAAAACGCATACCATGCAAGCGCTTTAAAAAGGTCTACACTAGGAGCTTCTACTACAAGAGCCGCTAACAAAGCAAATACTCCATAAGGGGCAGCCAACATAATTAAATCTATGAGTTTTAATATAACCTCATTAAATCCGTCAAAGAAATCCTTTACAGGTTTAGATTGCTTTTCAGGAATTAGAATAAGTCCTATTCCAAAGAAAATAGCAAAAAATATAACCTGAAGCATATTGCCATTGTCACTTGCAGCAGCAAAAATATTGGAAGGAACTAAGTCTACTAGAGCTTGTAGGGGTCCAGATTCTTGCTGCTTGGCTGCTGCCATAATTTTTTCATTAGCATCTCCAGAGTAGTTCTCCACTAATTCCAATCTGGTTTCTTCAGAAATAGAATCCCCTGGCTTAATCAGATTAACAATAACCAAGCCAATAGTCACAGCAATAACCGTTGTTAAGATATAAATACCTATAGTTCTACCCCCCATTTTTGAAAGCTTAGAAATATCTTTTAAATCAGAAATTCCTTTAATTAGAGATGCTAAAATTAGAGGTACTGCTATTAGTTTAAGAGCATTAATAAATATAGTCCCAAAGGGTTTAATCCAATCAGAAATAAAATCTGACCCCCAACTTATTTGAGACATCACTAGGGCAAAAACAACCCCAAGAAACATTCCAATAAGTATTTTCCAGTGTAATTCTAGTTTTCTCATGTGCGTTTATTGTAATGTTTTTTGAAATAATAAGGCATCTGCCATAACCATTGCCGCCATAGCCTCTACAATTGGAACAGCTCGCGGAACCACACAGGGATCATGCCTTCCTTTGCCTTTGGTTTGCACTTTATTACCTGATTTATCTATAGTTTCATAAGGCTGTAAAATGGTAGCAACAGGTTTAAATGCCACCCTAAAATAGATGTCCATTCCGTTACTAATACCCCCTTGAATGCCCCCACTAAAATTTGTTTGGGTAGTTCCGTCCGTAAAATAAGAGTCATTGTGTTCGCTCCCCTTCATACGCACTCCCTTAAAACCACTTCCGTACTCAAAACCTTTAACCGCATTTATGGAAAGCATGGCTTTACCAAGCTGGGCGTGAAGCTTATCAAAAACTGGTTCTCCAAGTCCTACGGGAACATTCTTAATGACACAGTCAATAACCCCTCCAATGGTGTCTCCCTGTTTTTTTATTTCTTTTATGTGTTGCTCCATCTGAGCTGCTATTTCAGGGTCTGGGCAACGTACATCATTAGAGGAAATCAAAGACAAATCCATGTCTTTGTAATTTTTATTAAGTTCAATGTCGCCCACCTGAGACACATAGGCTTGAATACTCATGGGTTTCAGAAATTGTTTGGCTATGGCTCCAGCAACAACCCTCGCAGCTGTTTCTCTAGCACTACTCCTACCTCCCCCTCTATAGTCTCTGTTACCATATTTTTTATCGTAAACATAATCTGCATGGGAAGGTCTGTAAGAATCTTTAATATGAGAATAATCAGCAGACTTCTGATTGGTGTTAAAAATAGCAAAACCAATAGGTGTTCCTGTAGTTTTTCCTTCAAACACTCCAGAGAGTAATTGTACCTCGTCTGCCTCTTTTCGCTGGGTCACAATAGCAGATTGACCTGGTTTTCTCCTATCCAATTCTGCCTGAATATCAGATATATTTATTTCAACACCTGGAGGGCAACCATCTATTACACCGCCAATGGCAGTTCCGTGAGACTCACCAAAGCTACTAAGTTTATAAAGGGTTCCAAAGCTATTTCCTGCCATAATTCACATTAAAAAACCAAATATACTTTTAAATGGTAGCCTTTCAAAATTTAGTGTTTCAATAATTATTAACTACAAGAAAATATCACTTATTCATATTTAACTCCTTATTAAAAATAGGTTAACCTGATGTTTATACATCTATTCAATAAAATGTAGAAATTTAAAAAAACTTTTATATTGAAAAAACGCCAATTAGACATCGTTGTAATTTCTGACGTGCATCTCGGAACCTATGGTTGTCATGCAGACGAATTACTATGCTATCTCAACAGCATAGCGCCAAAAAAACTCATACTTAATGGAGACATTGTAGATATTTGGCAATTTAGCAAAAGGTATTTCCCAAAATCACACCTCAAGATTATTAAAAAACTAATCAGTATGGCCTCTAAGGGTACAGAGGTAATTTATATTACAGGGAATCACGATGAACTTTTGAGAAGATTCTCAGAAACGCATATGGGCAATTTTTCCATTGTAGACAAACTCGTGCTAGATTTAAACGGGCATAAAGCTTGGTTTTTTCATGGAGATGTTTTTGATCTTTCCATCCAAAATGCCAAATGGTTAGCAAAATTAGGAGGCTATGGCTATGATCTTCTCATCCTATTAAATAGGTGGATCAATTGGGGATTGATTAAAATGGGAAGGGAAAAATACTCTTTGTCAAAAAAAATTAAAAATTCAGTAAAAGGAGCTGTGAAATATATTGCAGATTTTGAAAGTACTGCAGCTACATTAGCCATAGAACAAGGATATGATTTTGTAATATGCGGCCACATTCACCAATACAAAAAAGAAATTGTTGAAAAACAAAACGGCAGGGTCACTTATCTAAATTCTGGCGATTGGGTAGAGAATTTGACAGCCCTTGAATATAACTTCAAGAGGTGGAAGGTATATAAATATCAGTCTGATAAATTACATCCATTTTTTTCCACAGAAACTGACGAAGATTTTGACACTGAAATAATTCCATTCATACCACAAATATTAAAGGAGGGCCTCCTTTAATATGGTCACAGGGTGCTTGGCATCTCTTTGCGTACCGTCTTTAATTTGATGTCTACAAGAAGTGCCATTGGCTACAATAACAGTTTCTTCATCAGATTTTCTAATAGCCGGAAACAAAGTGAGCTCTCCCACCTTCATGCTCAAGCTGTAGTGTTCTTTTTCATAACCAAAAGAGCCCGCCATACCACAACAACCAGAAGGAATAAGTCTTACCTGATAATGTTTAGGAAGGTTTAGCACGTCAAAGCTTACTTTCTGATTAGAAAGCGATTTCTGATGGCAGTGCACATGCACCTTAATATTTTTTGGTTCCTGAGTAAAAAGATCAGGGCCAATCTCCCCATTTTCAATGGCTAAGGATAAAAACTCTTCCACCAAATAAGAAGATTTTGATAGTTTGTTTACCACAGGTTGGCCCGGAAGCAATCTGGCATATTCATCTCTAAAGCTTAAAATACCGGAGGGTTCCAGCCCCAATATGGGCAGATTTTGATCTAAAAAAGGAGCTAGGGCTTTTATATTTTCAGAAGCTACACTTTTAGCTTGTTTTAAAAATCCTTTAGATATAAAGGTACGCCCACTTTCTCCAAGCCACAAAGAAACCTCATATCCCAGTGCCAAAAGCAGGTCTATGGCGTCCTTCCCAATAGAGACATCCATATAACGTGTAAACTCGTCAATAAATAGAATTACATGCGCTCTAGTGGGCTTGTGCTTTTGCTTTTTCTTTAATAAGTAGCCTTCAAAATCAAAGGAGTGAACCTCAGGTAAAGAACGCTCTATAGCCACACCACTTACATATTTAATAGTTTGAGACAACACAGGAGTTTTATAAGCTAGGTTAGCTAAACCAGACAGCTTAGAAGCCCACTTGTTCACTCGGGTATTATAGGCAAACAATTTGGCTCTGATTGGGTACCCATTAGCCTCCTGGTATTGATATAAAAACTCTGTTTTAAAGCTTGCAACGTCTACATTACTTGGGCATTCACTACTACAGGCTTTACAACTCAAACAAAGATCAAACACAGATTTCAGGTCTGGATTGTTAAAGGCATTGGCCTTGGCCTGAGGTGAATTTGGTGTGGTCAAAAACTCTCTCAGTGCGTTGGCTCGCCCTCTAGTGGTGTCTTTTTCATCTTTGGTCACGTGATAGCTCGGACACATCCCTCCAGCAGACAAATGCGTTTTTCTACAGTCCCCACTTCCATTGCAAGACTCTGCAGCTTTTAGAAGTCCTTCTTTATCTGAAAAATCTAAAAGTGTTTTAATCTCTGGTTCCTCCCTCTCTACTTCATATCTAAAAGAAGTATCCATGGGATATGCCGCTACAATTTTACCAGGATTAAAAATACCTTTAGGGTCAAAAAGTCTCTTAATTTTTTCTAAAATGGCGTAGTTTTTCTCACCAATGAGCATGGGAATAAATTCTGCTCTCACAATACCATCCCCGTGTTCCCCACTAAAAGATCCTTTGTATTTTTTAGTTAAATGCGCTACCGCAGTAGTGATATCTCTAAATAAGCCCACATCGGAAGCTTTTTTTAAATTCAGAATGGGTCTGAGGTGAATCTCACCTGCCCCTGCATGGGCGTAATACACTGCTTGCTGGTCATAAGACTTCATAATCTCAGTAAACTCCCCAATAAATGGAGCCAAATCTTCCAATGCTACAGCAGTGTCTTCAATACAAGCCACAGCCTTCTTATCCCCTACCATATTTCCAAGTAAGCCCAAACCAGCTTTTCTGAGAGCCAGAGCTTTTCCAATATCTTCTCCTTGTAAAACCGGATGCGCGTAACTTAGGCCAGATTTTTCAATCTCATTATTCAAAGCCAATAAACCAGACTGTAGTTCCTCATCAGTATGGGCTCTAACTTCCAACATCAATAGAGCGGCTGGATCTCCTTGAACAAATTTTCTGTTTTCCGATTGCTCCCTATTGTTTTTGGTACAGTCTAGAATAATCTTATCCATCATCTCACAGGTGTATAGGTTACACCTCATAAGCCCTGCCACATCTGAAAGACAATCAGACAAACTTTTGTAATGGGTTACCACCATAGCCGCCTTAGCAGGTGGAATTTCATCTAATTGAAGGGTTATTTCCGTGGTAAAAGCTAAGGTACCCTCGCTCCCACTGAGTAAATCACTCATTCTAAACACAGGGTCTGAACCTTCAAAAACTTCAGAATTTATCAAAAGATCTACAGCGTAGCCTGTATTTCTCCTATGAATTTTAGGCTTTGGAAATTCAGATTGAATGTCTGCCTGCACCTCTTTAGGACTTAGTAATTCGTAAATCCCTTTGTATATTTGGCCTTCGGCCGATGCACTATTTGCTTTTATTTTAAATTCCTCTGCACTTAACGGCTCAAATAAAGCCATGGATCCATCCCAAAGCACCGTTTCTAACGAAACTATTTTTTCTCTAGTAACACCGTATTGAATAGAGGTAGTACCTGAAGAGTTGTTTCCAACCATACCCCCTATCATGCACCTGTTAGCTGTAGAGGTGTTTGGACCAAAAAAAAGTCCATGAGGAGCTAAAAAGGCATTGAGCTCATCTCTAATCACTCCGGGTTGTACCTTTACTTGTTTCTTTTTAAGATCAAGATGAAGAATCTCTGTAAAGTGTTTAGAAACGTCTACAACAAGACCATCCCCCACACATTGGCCCGCTAAGGAGGTGCCTGCCGTTCTTGGAATAAGCCCTATCCCCTCTTGAGAAGCAAACTTTACAATAGTTTGTATATCTGTCTTACTCTTTGGAAAAACTACACCCATAGGAGTTTTTCTATACACAGAAGCATCTGTAGCATAGAGGGCTTTAGAGAGAGAGTCATATTTAATGTCTCCTTTAATTTTTCCAGAAAGATCTTGAAGTAGTGTGGTGCTCAAAGAAATATTTTTAGCTAAAATAAAGCTTTTTGATCTCAATAAATAACCAATAAGACAAAATGAAACAAAGTTCAATTAAAATTGTGAATTTATAAAAAACGACCCCGTGATTTTAATATCTATGAGAGATGACTATCTTTGAAATTCAATTTATTCCTATGAAATATTTAATACAAGCGCTTTTCTCTATTCTATACCTAAGTCTTACTTCATGTGCAGACACCAACGCATACAAATTATCTATAAATGTCACAGACATTCCTGACCAATCCAAAGTCTATTTGAGATATATAGATGGAACTAATAATCCAATCACTATAGACTCTACCACTACCCTAAATGGAGAAGCCCAATTGGAAGGCATTCAGGCTAGCCCTGCCATGCATTATGTGTTTGTAGAAAATGCCCCCGGAAATATACCAGTGATCGTCACTCCTGGAACTATTGAAATACGCGCACAAAAGGACAGCCTGCAATTTGCCAAATTAACAGGAACAGATCAAAACAAATGGTTCTCGGAGTTTTTAAAAACATCTCAGGGCTTTTCACAAAGGGCGAATGGCATTTCAGAAGATCTTCAGAATGCAAGAGCCAATGGAAAAGAAGCATTTATTAACTCCTTACGAGAAGAATACACAGAACTACAACAAGAAGCGGCACAATATGAAATAGAGTTTGTTACAGCACATCCGTCCTCACTCATAAGTGTCTTGCTACTGGAGCGAATGTTTTTGTCTAAATCAGTAGATGAAGCCACATTAAAACCACTTATAGAAGCCTTAACGGAAGATATTAAATCTTCAGAGGCTGGTGTAAAACTTATGACCGCATGGAAAGCCAATTTAGTGACCGCTATAGGTAGCCAAGCCCAAGAATTTAAAGGGCCAAATCCAGAAGGAAGAGAAATCAGTCTCTCTGAAATAAAAGGGAAAGTGACCATTATAGACTTTTGGGCAGCTTGGTGTAAACCCTGCAGAGCAGAAAATCCAAATGTGGTTTCTGTTTACAATGAATTCCATGAGAAGGGTTTAGAAATTATAAGTATATCATTAGATAAAAACAAAGAAGATTGGTTAGCCGCGATAGCAGCAGATCAGATGGATTGGCATCATATTTCTACTTTGCAGTATTTTGATGACCCTATTGCAAAGCTTTATAACATCAATGCCATTCCCGCTACACTTATTCTGGATGAGAATGGCACGATTGTAGCAAAGGATTTAAGGGGTCCAGCCCTAAAAGCTCAAATTTCTAAAATGCTCCCCTAACTACACTAAACCTTCTTATTTTTTATTAAAATCCCCATGAGGAATAAAGGTGCTAAGAGACACATACTTGCTATGGGGTTTAAGCTCACCCTTTCTGGTGCTAGCACAATAGCTATAATAAGACCACCAATAGCACCACCAAAATGAGCAGAGTGCCCAATATTACTGGATCTCTTTTTCATACCGTAGATAGTGTACAACATATATCCAAGTCCCACAAGGTAGGCCGGTAGTGGAATGGGAATAAAAAAGAATCCCAAACGCATGTCTGGAACCAGATAAATAGCGGCATACAGTACACCAGTTACTGCACCACTTGCCCCTACTGCACTGTAATAAGGCTCTTTTTTATGCACAAAAAGACCAAAATAACCTCCCGCTAATAAACTGACAAAGTACACCCATAGCAAAGCAGTAGAGCCTAAGCTGTATATCACTACTTCAGAGAAAAAATAAAAAGTAAAAAGATTAAAAATTAAATGGTTTAGATCTACGTGTAAAAAAGCAGAGGTGAAAAGCCTTTTGTAATCTCCGCGCTGTATAGAAGTAATTTGAAATTTATAGCGATCAAAAAAAGAAGGGTCTTGAAATCCCTTGTAGGAAACCAATCCGTTAGCAATCATAATGCCTAGGGTGAGTGGGTGTATGTCCATATATAAATCAAAAATAGAATATAAAGGTACAGATGTGGTTAGAATAAACAAGACTTAATTATTAACTACCTTTGCTTTTTAAATACGAATCATGCAACTGCTCATTTTTATTGTTTTGTATCCACAACTTTGGATTATCTCCTTACTGCCCAGGCCTATTTTTTACTTTCTCTCAGATATGTTTTTTGTAAAACTCTATTATTTCATAGGATATAGAAAAAAGGTGGTGTATGAGAATTTAAAATTGTGTTTCCCAAAAGCTACGGATGCCTGGATAAAACAGACCAGAAAAGCCTTTTATAGGCATCTATGTGATTTATTTATGGAAATGATTCTCACTATGAATTTAAGTAAATCTGGAGTAAAAAGAAGATATCAATTACAGAATTTAGAGGACTTACAAAACATACTCAAGGACAAGTCTGTTTTATTGGTTTGTAGTCATTATGCCAATTGGGAGTGGAATGTAAGTATTAATAATTATATTGAAGAGGCAGGATATGCGGTGTATCAAAAAATTGGGAACCCCTATTTTGATCGTTGGATAAAAAGACTCAGAAATAGGTGGAACACAACACCCATCACTCAGGCAGAAACAATTAAAACGGTGATTGAAAATGAAAAGAATGGGCTTAGAGCGGTCTATGGCATGGTAGCAGACCAATCTCCCCCTATGTCTAAAGCCAAGGATTGGGCTCCTTTTATGAATATAGAGGTACCTGTCTACACTGGAGCAGAAACCTTAGCGAGAAAGTTAGACCTGGCTGTTGTTTTCTTAAAAGTGAGCAAGGTAAAACGCGGCGTATTTCACGCCCGTTTTATACCCATCACTAGTGGGGGAAAACAAACCCAGGTAGGAGAAATTACAAGAAGTTTTTTGGACTTAGCAGAGCAGCAAATTAGGGAGCAACCTGCCCATTATCTTTGGACGCATAAGAGGTGGAAACACCGCGGTAAAAAATTAAATAAAGAGTAAAGTACTAGCTTAAGCCGGTGATTTCTGCCATAAAGGCATCGGCCACGGAAGTGGCCAAATCATAAGAGGTAGCCTCAGTGTAAATTCTGATTATAGGTTCTGTATTTGATTTTCTAAGGTGCACCCAATGGTCTTTAAAATCAATTTTAACACCGTCCACAGTCTCTACCTTTTCGTGACTGTATCTGCTAGCCATGGTCTGCAATATAGCGTCTACATCAATATCTGCTGTGAGGCTAATTTTATCTTTTCTCATGAAATACGAGGGATAAGAAGCTCTGAGTTCTGAAGCCTTTTGTTTTTTCTCTACTAAGTGCATGAGAAATAGTGCAACCCCAACCAAGGCGTCTCTTCCGTAATGACTTTCAGGATAGATAATCCCTCCATTGCCCTCACCACCAATCACAGCCTGAGTGTCTTTCATTTTTTGAACTACGTTTACTTCTCCTACTGCTGCTGCTGCATATTTTTGTCCGTGTTTGGCAGTCACATCTGCTAGGGCTCTTGTAGAAGATAAATTGGACACGGTACTTCCTGATGTTTTGGAAAGCACATAGTCTGCACAGGCCACTAGGGTATATTCTTCTCCAAACATGCTCCCGTCTTCACAAATAAATGCCAAGCGGTCTACATCTGGGTCTACAACTATACCCAAATGAGCCCTAGTTTCTGTCACCTTTTGCTTGAGCTCTGTAAGATGCTCTTCTAGTGGCTCTGGATTGTGGGGAAAATGTCCGGTAGGTTCACAAAAAAGAGAAATAACCTTCACCCCTAAGGCTTCCAAAAGGGCAGGAATGTATATGCCTCCTGAAGAGTTTACGCCGTCTACTACAACGGTGAGCTGGGCCTGTTTTATTTTATCTGGGTCTACCAGGGATAGTTTGAGCACTTCTTTTATGTGAATATCTAGATAGGATGTATTAGGAATATGTATGCCTAACTGATCTACCTCAGAAAAATCAAAATCACTTTTTTCCGCTAAAGCCAATACCCTTTGGCCTACCTCATTAGATATAAATTCTCCCTTTTCATTTAATAGTTTTAAAGCATTCCATTGTTTTGGATTGTGACTGGCAGTTAATATAATTCCTCCCTGCGCTTTCTCTAGGGGAACTGCTATGGCTACTGTTGGTGTGGTAGACAAATCTAAATCTATGACACTCACCCCCATTCCAATGAGCGTAGCATTTACCAAAGATTGCACCATAGGACCAGAAATTCTGGCATCTCTTCCTACAACGAGTTTAGGGGCATTGGGGTGTGCCTGTTTTATAATACTAGCATAGGCTGCTGTAAATTTAACAATATCTAAGGGGGTTAAATTGTCGGATACCTTGCCTCCTATGGTACCTCTAATACCTGAAATGGATTTTATGAGTGTCATATTTACGTCTTATAAGACAAATATAATGGCTCTACAGGGGTTTTACACTATTCAATTTGTATTTTCGTTTTTATTAAGCTTTCAAATCATTAGCCCTTGAATTTTCTAGCACATATTTACTTATCTTTTGATCAATTAGAAGTGAGTTTAGGAAACTTTATTGGAGATCATATTAAAGGAAAAGATTATAAAAAATATCCTACGGCCATTCAGCATGGTGTCCTGTTACACAGAGCTATTGATCAGTTTACAGACGAACACCCGATTTACAGAAAAAGTTGTAAGCGTATATTTAAGGTTCAAGGCCACTATAGTAGGGTCATTATCGATGTATTTTACGATTATTTTCTAGCAGCTAATTGGGCCAAATACCACAAAACAGAATTGTCTATTTATGCAGACCAATTTTATAATGTATTGGAAAGCCGCCTTAGTTCGCTACCTGCTAAAACCCAGCATCTTGCCCCTTATATGATACAACAGAACTGGTTGTTGGCTTATGGCAGCAAGCAGGGGATAGATCGGATTTTAAAGGCCATGCACCGCAGAACGTCCTATGACTCAAAAATGGACCAAGCTTTATTAGATTTAATAGCACATGAGCCTAGTCTACAATCAGATTTTGATGCTTTTTTCCCAGAATTGATTATCTTTTCACGACATAAATTAAACCAACTAAAAACCAACATATGACACTTACAGCCCGCTTTTCTAAATCCTTTTTATTGATTTTTGTGATGAGCTTGTCTATTCAATGTAGCAAGGAAGTAGCCCCAACAGGTGTGGTAGCAGAAAAAGCTATGGTGGTTTCTGCAAGAGCAGAAGCTTCTGCCATTGGGTCTGAGATCTTAAAACAAGGCGGCAATGCATTTGACGCTATGGTGGCTACAGAGCTGGCCTTGGCTGTGTCCTATCCCTTTGCGGGAAATATTGGTGGCGGCGGATTTATGGTATACAGAAAAGCCAATGGCGATGTTGGAAGCATAGATTATAGAGAAAAGGCTCCAGCTGCAGCCCATAAAGACCTGTACCTAGATGAAAACGGAGAAGTCATTCCTGGAAAAAGTACCTTGGGAGCTACCGCTGTGGGAGTGCCAGGAACCATTGCTGGAATTGTAGAAGTCCATGATAAAATGGGCTCTATGGATTTTAAAGATATATTAGCACCAGTCATTGCCTTAGCCAAAAAAGGAGTTGTAGTTACAGAAAAACAAGCCAGCTCTATGGCGCGTCAGAGAGAAATTATAGCCAAAGTTAGTGGCCCTGAAAGTCTTTTTGCTCAAAAATACGTGGCAGGAGACACCATAAAATATCCTGCTTTAGCACAGACACTCTCTGAAATTGCCGCCCATGGTAGAGACGCTTTTTACAAAGGAGAGATGGCTCATAAAATAGCCCAGTTCATTCAAGAACGAGGGGGCTATATCACAGAGAAAGATCTTTCTAATTACGAGGCAGTTTGGAGGCAGCCTGTTATTTTTAAATACAAAGATTTAAATATCATATCTATGAGCCCACCTAGCAGCGGCGGAGTTACCATGAATCAGATATTTAAAATGATAGAGCCTTATGATCTTAGGTCTTTAGGACACAACAGTGTTGCTAGTGTGCAACTTTTTACTGAGGCAGCTAGGAGAGCCTATGCAGACAGAAATTATTTTCTAGGAGATCCAGATTACACACCCATCCCTTTAGACGTGATTTTGAGTCCCACCTACCTAAAAGAGCGTATGAAAGATTTTAGCTTTGAGAAAGCAACACTTTCCTCCGAGGTTTCTCATGGAGAGGTTCAGGTGATAGAAAGCGATCAAACCACTCATTACTCTATTGTAGATCCTTTTGGAAATGCGGTGTCTGTAACTACTACTTTGAACGGAGCCTTTGGTTCTAAATTATATAATGATGAGCTCGGATTTTTCTTTAATAATGAAATGGATGATTTTTCTGCCAAAGCAGGCGTTCCAAATATGTTTGGTCTCATTGGTGCAGAAGCCAATAGTATTGCACCTGGCAAAAGAATGCTTAGCAGTATGACACCAACCATTGTAGAAAAAGAAGGACAACTCTGGCTGGTAGTGGGAACGCCTGGTGGGTCTACCATCATCACAGCGGTGGCCCAAACCATTCTAAATACGTATGAATTTGAACTCAGTATGCAAGAAGCAGTAAATGCCCCAAGATTTCATCACCAGTGGTTACCAGATGTGCTGGTTTTTGAGCCAGAAGGCTTTTCTAAGCAAACTATAGACAGTTTAAAAGAGAAAGGGTATCTCATTAATGAAGAGCGAACTAGAATTATTGGAAAAGTAGACGCCATAAGGGTGTTAGCAGATGGCCGTCTAGAAGGGGCTGCAGACCCAAGAGGAGACGACACCGCTAAAGGGTTTTAAGCTACTCCCTTGTTATTGTTCATACTGGCTGCATGAAGCTGTTTTTTTAAGTCTTCCATAGAGGCCTGAAGTTGTCTGAGCAAACCATTGTCTGCAGGTTCCTCTACCCCAAAACTAATTTTGCTACTTACCTGCCAAATTTCCTGAATTTGGTCCGTACTAATTTCATAGGGCTCATAAGATTCGTTAATGGAAATGAGGTTTAAGTAATTACCACCATTTTGCCTGTGAATTTTTTTAACCATTACAGAGTCGTATAAAACCACTACGTATATTTTATTGGGACTCACATGGTCCAAACTGTCTACCGCCCTGGCCAAAACCCATTCATTGGGTTTGAGGTTGGGTAGCATAGAGTCACCCTCTACCTGAAAGCCTCTATAGGTAGCATTTCTAAATTCTGGAATGGGCAAATCAAAAGCGGGAAGTTGCTTGTACCAACTGCTATCGCTAATGTTTTGAGGGTAACCTGCAGCAGCTTTGGCATTGACTAAAACCATATTGTCATGTCCCTCAGAGTCTACAGTAACCACCTTAGGAATGGTGCTAACCACAGGATTTTTTATAAATTGTATATGGCTCTCTCCATAAATCCATAAAGGGTTTAATTGAAACTGCTTTATGAGCTCTACAACCACCTTACCAGATAGTTTAGTTTTACCACGCTCAATGTCTGCTGTGGTATTTGGAATACCCAAACAAGCTGCAAAAGTTTTTTGGGTGTGGCCTAAGGATTTTCTAAGGGCAATGAATCTATCTATATCCATAATGCGTTATAATTATCTACCAAATCTAAATTATTGTTGGAATATTTCCTAATTATATATGGGATATTTTCCAAAAATTCTAATTTTTAAAAAATAAAAATAGACCGTGTTTGTGAAAAAATACTAAGAATATATGGCTTACAAATAGCTGTCAAAATTGTAACTTAGTGCTTTGCTATGACTATGAATACACAGACGGATTTAATTGAGGTTAAAGGGGCCAGAGTTCACAATCTCAAGAACATAGATATTGACATTCCCAGAGAAAAATTAGTGGTAATCACCGGTCTTTCCGGTAGCGGAAAATCTTCTTTAGCTTTTGACACCATTTATGCAGAAGGTCAAAGAAGGTATATAGAAACCTTCTCTGCCTACGCCAGACAGTTTTTAGGAGGCTTAGAAAGACCGGATGTAGACAAAATAGACGGGCTTTCCCCCGTTATAGCCATAGAGCAAAAAACAACCTCCAAGTCTCCCAGATCTACGGTTGGAACCATTACAGAACTATACGATTTCTTGAGGCTTTTATATGCCAGAGCTGCAGACGCTTATTCTTATAAAACTGGGGAACCTATGGTGCAGTACACAGATGTACAAATCCAAAAGCTCATTCAAGAAGACTTTCAGGAAAAGAGAATTTCTATACTAGCCCCTGTTATAAAGTCTAGAAAAGGGCACTACAGAGAACTCTTTGAGCAGATAAGCAAGTTAGGTTTTGTAAAAGTGAGGGTAGACGGGGTCATACTGGACCTTATGCCTGGCATGAAGGTAGACAGATACAAGCTTCACGACATAGAGATAGTCATAGATAGACTCCAAGTAGATCTTTCTGAAAACACCACCAAAAGACTGGCAGAAAGCATAGAGACTGCTATGGACCACGGAAAAAACGTACTTATGGTTTTAGAGGCAGGAGAAACAAAGCCTCGTTATTTTTCCAGAGACCTCATGTGTCCCACAACAGGGATCTCTTACGCCTTACCGGAGCCCAATACTTTTTCTTTCAATTCCCCAAAAGGCATGTGTCCCAGTTGTCAGGGTTTAGGTATCATGCACAAAGTGAACACCCAAAAAATCTTTCCAGACCCCAAAGCAAGTATACGTTCTGGTGGTATAGCGCCCTTGGGACCTTACAAGAATTCATGGGCGTTTAAGCAATTAGAACTCATTGCACAGCGCTACAATTTTACGATAGATACACCCATTAAAGACATCCCAGAAACTGCAATGGAGGTCATTATTAACGGAGGGCAAGAGAGCTTTAAAGTACAATCTACTGCCCTAGGTGTAGAGCGAACCTATCAGATAGATTACGAGGGTATTGCTACATTTCTTAACATACAGTTTGAGCAGGCCAACACCAGGGCTTTAAAAAGATGGGCCCAAGATTACATGGACAAAATGGTTTGTGAAACCTGCCAAGGAAGTAGACTTTTAGAAAGCTCCTTACAATTTAAAATTAAAGAACATCATATTGCCCAATTGGCCCAGATGGATATTTTAAGTCTGGGAAAATTCTTTGAAAATTTACGCCAAACCCTCCGTGGGGATCAAGCTATTATAGCTGGAGAAATCATCAAAGAAATCCAAACTAGAATTCAGTTTTTGTTAGACGTAGGGCTGGATTATTTGAGTTTAAACAGACCTTCTAAGTCTTTGTCCGGTGGAGAGGCACAGAGAATTAGACTGGCTACCCAAATAGGTTCTCAGTTAGTGGGGGTGTTGTATATATTAGATGAGCCCAGCATAGGCCTGCATCAGCGAGATAACGAGCGACTCATAAATTCTTTAGAAGCGCTAAGAGATCTTGGGAATTCTGTCTTGGTAGTAGAGCACGATAAAGACATGATTTTAGCTGCAGATCACGTGATAGACATAGGCCCAAAAGCTGGAAAAAATGGCGGGGAAATTCTCACTCAAGGGAGCCCAAAATCCCTTTTGAAAGAAAAAACACTCACAGCAGCTTTTCTAAATGACCAAATGCGTATTGAAATTCCCAAAAAGAGAAGAAAAGGAAATGGTCACACTATAAAACTGAGTGGCTGTACCGGTAACAACCTTAAAAATGTATCTGTGTCCTTTCCATTAGGTTGTTTAATAGGGGTTTCTGGAGTATCCGGTTCTGGAAAATCTACACTTATAAATGAGACTCTCTACCCTATTTTAAACGCTCATATTTTTAATGGAGTAAAGGTTCCCATGCCTTACAAAAAAATAGAAGGCTTAAAACATATAGATAAGGTAATAGATATTAATCAGCAAGCCATAGGTAGAACTCCAAGATCTAATCCAGCTACTTATACAGATGTTTTTGGAGAAATTAGAAGTCTTTTCACCAAGACCACAGAGGCTACCATTCGCGGGTATAAACCGGGTCGCTTTAGTTTTAATGTAGCCGGAGGCCGATGCGAAACTTGTCAGGGTGGTGGATTGAGAGTAATCGAAATGAATTTTCTACCCGACGTTTACGTCCCTTGTGAAAGCTGTCATGGCAAACGCTTTAACAGAGAAACACTTGAAATTCGCTATAAGGGAAAATCCATAGCAGACGTCTTGGAGATGACCATAGATGAAGGGGTGCTTTTCTTTGAAGCCATACCTAAAATTTACAGAAAATTAAAGACCATACAAGATGTTGGTCTGGGTTATATTTCATTGGGGCAGCAATCTACCACCTTGTCTGGAGGAGAGGCGCAGCGTATAAAATTAGCGGCAGAACTCTCTAAAAGAGACACGGGAAATACCCTATATATTTTAGATGAGCCCACCACTGGTCTGCATTTTGAAGACATTAGGGTCTTGTTAGAAGTGCTCCAAAAATTAGTAGACAAGGGCAATACAGTCCTTGTTATTGAGCATAATTTAGACGTTATTAAGGTAGTAGATCATCTCATAGATGTGGGCTATGAAGGGGGTGCCAGAGGTGGTGAGATTGTAGCCTGTGGTACGCCAGAAGAGGTTGCTAAAGATAAAAAAAGCCATACGGCCCGATTTCTTAAAAAAGAATTAGGTTTGTAGGTGGTAAAAATTTAAGTGTTATGAGAAAAGAAAAACATCACAAAGGCTGGAATGAAATAAAAACCAATGACTCATGGGCCCTGTTTAAAATTATGGGCGAATTTGTCAATGGCTATGAGAAAATGAGCATGATTGGGCCCTGTGTCTCTATATTTGGCTCTGCCAGAACCAAGCCCACAGACCCTTATTATACTTTAGCTACAGAGGTTGCAAAGCGTATAGCCAGTGAGGGTTATGGTGTAATAACTGGCGGTGGTCCTGGAATTATGGAGGCGGGTAACCTGGGAGCACATTTAGAAAAAGGAACTTCTGTAGGACTCAACATAGACCTTCCTTTTGAACAACACGATAATCCGTATATAGACCCTGATAAAAACTTACAATTTGATTATTTCTTTGTCAGAAAGGTCATGTTTGTCAAATACTCTCAAGGCTTTGTTGTAATGCCTGGTGGTTTTGGAACCTTAGATGAACTTTTTGAAGCCATCACTTTAATACAAACACATAAAATTGAAAAATTTCCAATTATTCTAGTAGGAAGCTCTTTCTGGAAAGGTCTTATAGATTGGATAAAAAACACCCTGCTTTTTCATGGAAATATCTCAGAAAAAGATTTAGACTTATTGCAAATGGCAGACACCCCTGAAGAGGTGGTGAACCACATAAATACCTTCTACAAAGGCAAAAGCCTCAGCCCAAACTTCTAGTAGCTATTACTTAGTTTATGATTAGAATTTCCTGTACCATATTTTTTCTGTTAGCCAGTTTTTTTCCTGCTTTCTCACAGCATGTAAACAAACTGAGTGCTACATTAAATGAAAACACACAGGAAATTAAAATTCAGCAAGAATTTTTATATGTAAATCAAAGTCCAGACACTCTATCTGTGTTGTATTTTAACGATTGGGCCAATGCATATGCACATAAAGACACCCCATTGGCAAAACGTTTTGCAGACGATTTTAAAAAGAACTTACATTTAGCTGCCCCAGAAGATAGAGGGGCTACCAAGCTCATTGGGGCTGTAGATCAAAAATACTTTTCACTGCCCTGGTGGCGTACGCCCAGTAAAGACATTATAGGTATATCTTTAAATACGCCATTGGCGCCTGGTATGGCAGAAAAAATAACCTTTACCTACACCGTAAAATTACCTCCTAATAAATACACTTCTTACGGCTATGACACCCAAGGGGGATATTTTTTAAAGGATTGGTATCTGAGTCCGGCAGTGTATGAAAATGGAGAGTGGTTGCTATACGCCAACAAAGATTTACAGGATTTATACACCCAACAAACCCATTCTATTATTAAAGTAAATTATCCAAAATCTTTATTTCTCAATTCAAACTTCACTGAGGAATTAGAGAACGTTATTGGGGATAGACGTTGGGCTACTTTGAGTGCGAAAGGAAAAAAAAATGCCGCTTTTTATCTGCATAAAAGAAATAATTTTGTGCGTTACCAGCTGTCCAATACACTGTTGGTTACAGATATTCGTGCAGAGGGTATGGAACCAGACATAGAAAAAGCCTCCGTTCATAAAATATTTAATTTTATTAATTCAAAAATAGGCCCCTTGTCTCTAGACCAGTTGCTAGTGACACAGATGAATTATGATCGGAACCCGCTCTATGGACTTAACAAACTCCCCAATTTTATAAATCCCTACGAGCCCTCTTTTAAATTTGAGCTCAGCCTGCTCAAAACAAGTCTGTACGCCATTTTTAATGAAAGTTTTTACGTTAATCCAAGAAAAGAACAGTGGGTCATAGATGCTTTGGTTAATTTTAATATGATTAAATACGTGGAGGAATACCATCCAGAACAAAAATTATTAGGCAAACTCTCCTCCTACTGGGGTATTAAAAGTTTACACCTCTCTGAATTAGATTTTAACGATCAGTATGCACTTTTATACAATGTAACGGCAAGGCGAAATTTAGATCAGCCGCTTACTACCTCTAATGACTCATTAATCAAATTTAATCAGCAAATTGCCAATAAATATAAGGCAGGACTAGGATTGGCTTACCTAGAAAACTACCTAGGAGCAGACGCCTTAGAAAGGTGTATTAGAAATTTTTATCAGCGACAACAAGGAAAGCCTATAGATTCCAAAAACTTTAAACAGGAATTAGAAAAATATACAGACAAAGATGTAGACTGGTTTTTTGACACCTATATAGGGACAAAAAATAAAATTGATTTCAAAATCACCCAAGCCAAAAAACAAGGAGACTCGATTGGCTTAAAAATTAAAAATAAACAAGCTACAGATGTTCCCATTTCTCTTTTTGGTCTTCAAAAAGATAGTGTAGTGTCTCAGTATTGGTTTACTGGAATTGACAGTATTCAAACTTTTAAAATTGCCAATAATGGCGAAGAGAGACTAGTTCTTAATTACGATCAAAAAATCCCTGAATTTAATCAGCGAGACAATTGGAAATCTTTAAATGGTTGGTTATCAAGTAACAAAAAATTTAAATTCCAATTTTTTAAAGACCTAGAAGACCCCAATTACAATCAGATATTCTATGTCCCCATTGCTAATTATAACTTATACGACGGTCTGACTCCCGGGCTCAGACTTTACAATAAAACATTTTTAGAAAGACCCTTTAATTACGACATTGCACCCACATACGGACTCAAAGGAAAAAAGTTTGTTGGTTATGGTCGTCTGAACTTCAGAAAATATCACAATGAAGGGAAACTTTACCTTACCCAATACAACTTTGGAGCTTCTAGCTATCAGTACACAGAAAATGCCAGATATACTACCCTAACTCCTTCCTTTTCTATGGGCTGGAGACCTGAAGATTTAAGATCTAATAAAAGAAGTTACTTAAACCTCCGTTATGTTCAGGTGCACAGAGACCCCAATCCCAACGCTACTGCCCCAGTAGAAAATCAAAACCCAAATTACGGCGTGCTCAATCTGCGTTATGGATCTAACGACAATGGAATACTAAAGTATTTTTCCTGGAATATAGACGCCCAGCAAGCCAAGGAGTTTACCAAAATGTCCTTTGAAATGGAGTACCGCAGACTCTTTGAAAACAACAGACAATTTAATATTCGTTTTTTTGCAGGAAGCTTCCTTAGTAACAAGTCTAAGGGAAACTTTTTTAGTTTTGCCCTGGACAGGCCCACAGATTATCTCTTTGATTATGGCTTCTTAGGACGCTCAGAAGACATGGGATTATATGCACAGCAAATAATTATTGCAGAGGGTGGCTTTAAGTCTAAGTTAGAAAATCCATTTGCAAACCAATGGATGGTTACCACTAACGCCAGTGTCAATATTTACAGATGGCTTGAATTCTACACAGACTTTGGTTTCATGAAAAATAAAGGCTTTAAAGAGCGTTTGGTGTATGACTCTGGCCTGAGGTTAAATCTAGTTACTGATTATTTTGAGTTGTACTTTCCGTTGTATTCCAATAACGGCTGGGAGTCTGGTCAGGAAAACTATGCAGAGAAAATAAGATTTGTGGTCACTCTGAGTCCCAAAACACTCATGGGACTATTTAGCAGAAGATGGTTTTAATTTTAAAAAATTCTTAATTTTTATCTGTTAAAATAAGAATATGATATTTTTATCTCCTTTTACAGACTTTGTTTTGTTTTATCTGTAACAATCCGCATAAATAATAGTTCTAGTTCATTTGTTTTTATATATTTTTGCAACTCAAAGGAACAATCATATACTAAATAGCCTTTACAAACCTTTATGAAAACAACTTCACAAAGCAAACAAGAGATTACATTTGAAGACTTTAAATCTGAAATTTTATCAGATTATAAAGTTGCTGTTAGCAGTAGAGAATGTAGTTTACTTGGAAGACGTGAAGTGCTTACAGGAAAAGCCAAATTTGGTATTTTTGGAGATGGTAAAGAATTACCACAACTGGCTATGGCCAAGGCCTTTGAAGACGGAGACTTTAGAAGTGGCTATTATAGAGATCAAACTTTTATGATGGCCATAGGGGCCATGAACCCTAAGCACCTATTTCACGGTTTGTACGCCACTACAGACATAGAAAAGGAACCCATGAGTGCTGGAAGACAAATGGGGGGGCATTTTGTAACCCATAGTTTAGAAGAAGACGGCAGCTGGAAAAACCTGACGAAACAAAAAAATAGCAGTTCAGACATCTCCCCTACCGCTGGCCAAATGCCAAGACTACTTGGTCTGGCACAAGCTTCAAAGATATACAGAAATCAGAAAGGAATAGACTCTGCTCTTTTTTCAGTAGAAGGAAATGAAGTTGCCTGGGGTACAATAGGTAACGCTAGTACAAGTGAGGGGATGTTTTTTGAAACCATAAACGCCGCCGGTGTACTTCAGGTGCCTATGGTAATTAGTGTCTGGGATGACGACTATGGCATTTCTGTTCACGCCAAACACCAAACCACTAAAGAAAGCATTAGTGAGATACTCAAAGGGTTTCAAAAAGAAGAGGACACCAACGGTTTAGAGATACTCAAAGTGGCTGGATGGGACTATCCAAACCTCATTAAAACCTATAAAAAAGCGTCAGAAATTGCACGCACTCATCACGTTCCCGTACTCGTACATGTTACAGAACTTACACAGCCACAAGGCCATTCTACCTCTGGCTCTCATGAACGTTACAAATCAGATGAACGACTCTTGTGGGAAAAAGAACACGACTGCAATCTCAAGTTTAGAGAGTGGATACTTGCCAATCAATTCTCCGATGAAGCCCAACTATTAGATATAGAAAAAGAGATTAAGCGAGAGGTAAGAAATGCAAAAAAAGAGGCTTGGACAGAATTTTTACAGCCTCATATTATTTTAAAAAAGGAATTGGTGTTGTTGTTAAAAGCAGTAATTCCAAAAACTCAAAATAAAGCTGCAATCACCGCAGTGCTAAATGACTTAATAGCCATTAGCGAGCCTATTAAAAAAGACCTTGCTTCTAAAACTAGAATGGCGCTAAGAGGGCTTATTGGCGAAGAATTTGCAGAAAAAGAGGCACTTAAAAAATGGTTTCTACAATTTACAACAGCTTCTCAGGCTGCATTTAGTGACCACCTATACAGTGAACATCCCAATGCGGCTACCAAGATTAAAGAAGTTTCTCCTACCTATGCGAAAAACGCAGAAAAAGTAGATGGTAGGGTCATTCTAAGAGATAATTTTGACGCTCTGCTGCAAAAATATCCTGAATTTCTGATTTTTGGGGAAGACAGTGGGACCATAGGAGACGTTAATCAGGGATTGGAAGGGCTCCAAAAAAAATATGGAGAAGCCAGGGTATCCGATACCGGTATTAGAGAGACAACCATTGTAGGGCAAGGCATTGGTTTGGCGCTAAGAGGCTTGAGACCCGTTGCAGAAATTCAATATTTAGACTATGTTCCCTATGCACTAGCTACTTTAACAGATGACCTAGTGTCACTGAGATACAGAACCTGCGGGAAACAAAAAGCACCCCTGATTATTAGAACTAGAGGGCATAGATTAGAGGGAATCTGGCATTCTGGATCACAAATGGGTGGGCTCATACACTACCTTAGAGGTATGTATATCTTAAGCCCACGAAATATGACTGTCGCAGCCGGTTTCTACAACAGCTTAATGAAAAGTGATGAACCTGCGCTAGTCATTGAAAGTCTCAATGGCTATAGATTAAAGGAAGCTATGCCAAGCAACCTATCTGAAATATGCACGCCAATAGGTAAGGTAGAATTTATAAAGAAAGGAAAAGATATCACAGTAGTGTCTTATGGGTCTACCCTGAGATTAGTGACGCAAGTTGCTCCAATCTTACTAAATTACGACATAGATATAGAGCTCATAGACGCCCAAACATTATTGCCATTTGACATTCATTCTGAGGTGCTTGAGAGTGTTAAAAAAACAAACAGGCTCATGGTGATAGACGAAGATGTTCCAGGAGGCTGCTCTGCTTATCTTATTCAAGAAATTGTAGAAAAACAGCAAGCTTTTAAGTACTTAGATAGTGCACCAAAAACACTGACCGCTAAATCACATAGACCTGCCTACGCTTCAGATGGAGATTATTACTCCAAGCCAAATGCAGAAGATATTTTTGAGGCTATTTATGCCGTGATGCATGAAGCAGACCCAGACTCCTATCCAAGTTTATAACAATTTAATCAGTAATTCCTTTAGGAGGTTTGTGGGGTCTGAAGGTGCTCCTACCCCTTTGTTTTTGAGGTCTAGTGTTTTAAGATCATGCAAAGCTTGGCTCACCCTTTTCATGGGATAGCGCTGTGCCGCCTGTTTAATCTCACCAATAAAGAATGGAGAAATACCTAGCGTTGCTGCTACTTCTTTTGGATGGTGATTGGTTAAACCGTGATACTGCATAATTTGAGTGAAGAAAGTATGCAAAATAGAAACCGTCATAATAAAAGGATGGTCTTTGGAGTTTTGAGAAAAATATTGAATGATTTTGAAGGCTTTTTGAATATTACCCTCACCCACTGCTTTCTTGAGTTCAAAATTATTGTAGTCTTTGCTCACACCAATATGAGCCTCTATATGGTCTGGTGTAATTTCTGTTCCCTTTGGAAGAACAATTTCTAGCTTTTCCATTTCTTTGGCAATTTTTGACAAATCACTCCCTAGAGACTCGGAAATTAAATAGCTAGCCTGCGGTAGAATGTTGTAGCCTTTTTGCGATAAATAATGGGAAATCCATTGTGGTATTTTGTTGTCGTATAGCTTTTTGCTTTCGAGTACTACCCCATTTTTCACAAAAGATTTATAGTAAGCTTTTCGCTTGTCTGGTTTGTTGTATTTGTAACAGAGTACTAAAATAGTAGACTCCATAGGTTGGGCCGCATAAGAAGCCAATTGATCTATTTGCCTAGACAAATGCTGCGCTTCTTTTATAATAATCAATTGTCTTTCAGACATCATGGGATATCGCTTGGCCTGAGACACAATCTCCTCCAATTGAGCATCTTTCCCGTAAACTACAATTTCATTAAATGCTCTTGCCTCTTCTGCTAAGGCTTTTGCCTGTATTAAATTAGAAAGAGCGTCTATATAATAGGGTTCCTCTCCATGAAGCAAATAAAGTGGCTTAAATAAGCCGTTATTTATTTCTTTAGCAATCTGTTTGGCTTCTTCCATTCAAAAAAAAATCATCAAATTTGTGATATGCAAGCTCTCAATTTCCCTGCCTTTCCCTTTAGGTTCAAAAATAGCGAAAATAAGACCTATATCTTTGATATCATACGCAAAAAATTTGTGCAACTCCAAGCAGAGGAATGGGTAAGACAGCATTTAATCTGGTATTTAATTCATCACAAAAACTACCCACTGAGTCTAATGAATGTAGAAAAAAAGCTACAGGTAAACGGGCTTATCAAAAGATATGACTTAGTGGTATTTAAAAAAACAGGGGACATTCACATCTTAGCGGAATGTAAAGCACCCACTGTAAAAATCACCCAAGATAGTTTTGATCAGACCGCCAGATACAATAAAGTTTTAAACTCCAATTTCTTAATAGTAACCAATGGTTTAGATCATTATTATTGTCAACAACTACTGCAGGAAGAAAAATACCGTTTTTTAAAAAGTATTCCTGAATATATCCCTTAATTTGCAGTTAAATTATCCAAATTGAAAAAGATTGCCATTGTTATTCTAAACTGGAATGGTGCAGCCCTCTTGGAAAGGTTTTTGCCTTCTGTGATAAACCACAGCAAAGAACTTGCCAACATATATGTAGCAGATAATGGCTCTACAGATGTATCTATACACGTTTTAGAGACCCAATTCCCTAGTGTAAAAATCATTGCGCTCCAAGATAATTTTGGTTTTGCAGGTGGGTATAATAAGGCATTAGAGTATGTAGAAGAGCCCTTACTTTGTCTTATGAATTCAGATATAGCTACCTCTGAAAACTGGCTACCACCAATGATTAGCGCTTTTGAGCAAGACAGAACACTAGCTATAGCTCAACCTAAAATTATAGATGAACTCCACAAAAATAAGTTTGAATATGCAGGCGCCGCAGGCGGATACTTAGACCGTTTTGGTTATCCGTATTGTAGGGGGCGTATTTTTCAGTCTATTGAAGAAGACCTAGGCCAATACAACGACCAAAAAGACATCTTTTGGGCTAGCGGGGCCTGTCTGTTTATTAGGAATAGTGTTTTTAAAGATCTCAAGGGTTTTGACACAGACTACTTTGCCCACCAAGAAGAAATTGACCTTTGTTGGCGTGCACAAAATCAAGGGCATCAGATAAAGTACATAGGAAACTCCCAGGTGTACCACCTGGGAGGGTCTACTTTGAGCAATATGAACCCCATGAAAACATACTTGAACTTTAGAAATTCGTTGTTTTCCCTTCTTAAAAATCTACCACTTTCCCAATCTGTATTTCTAATTTTTTCCAGGCTTATGTTAGATGGGATTGCAGGGGTACGATTTATATGTCAAGGAAATTTCAAACATTGCCTAGCCATTATTCATGCTCATTTTAGTTTTTATAGAAAGGCCTATTCCATGTACAAGAAAAACAATAGAGCTATAAGCCCCCATAAATACTACCATAGTTTTTCCATCGTTTGGCTCCATTACATAAAAGGGATAAAAAAGTTTTCGCTTTTAGTAAAAGATTAACTAATTTAATGGTCTCAATTGAAAACAATCCAATAAATTTGAACTACTAAATTATATTCCAAACCATGAAAAAAATCATTTTAGGCTGCCTAGGCGCCACCTTGTTATTATCTTCCTGTGTGTCTCAAAAAAAATATGCAGACTTAGAAGCCAAGCAACAACAAACACAGGAATTGTTGAGCTCTGCGTCTGATAAATTAAATAAATGTCTTGAAGATACGGCTCGCCTTCAATTACTTGAAGATCAGAATGCCTATTTGAAAGCCAACAACCAAGAGCTTATAAATAATTTAGGGAATTTAACCACCCTAACTTCTAAAGGTGCAGATAATTTAGAGCGTTCCTTAGAGAGTTTAAAAGAGAAAGATTTAACCATCCGTAAATTGAATAATGCGGTAACAAGAAGAGATTCTGTAAATCTTGCTTTGGTGCAAAGCTTAAAAGGTGTGTTGGGTAATCTAGATGACGAGGATATTGAAATCAATGTAGAAAAAGGAGTTGTATTTGTTTCTATCTCTGACAAATTGTTATTTAACACCGGTAGCTATGTAGTTTCTAATAAAGCTAAATCTGTATTAGAAAAAGTAGCGAAAGTGGTTAACAACAAACCAGATTTTGAATTTATGGTAGAAGGTCACACAGACGAAAGAAGCTTTGCTAAAGGAGATTTAGTAGACAACTGGGATTTAAGTGTAAAAAGAGCCACTTCTGTAGTTAGAATTTTACAAAAAGACTTTGGAGTAGATCCTAAGCGCATGACTGCAGCAGGTAGAGCAGAGTTTGTTCCTGTTTCTGCAACAGAAATGTCTAAAAACAGAAGAACTAGAATTGTTGTTTTACCAAAAATTGATCAATTCTACAATATGATCGAAGAAGGTTTAAAAGACGCTGCTATTAACTAATTAGCCTTTCTGAATATAAAAAGCGCCCTTTTAGGGCGCTTTTTTTTGTTTATTTTAGAGTAAAACAAAGGCTAGAGTGCTGCCTATAGCACTCGCTATAATATAGACAGATCTCCTTTGCCGGCTCTGAGCACCAAAGGAGAATCTCCAGAGAGATCAATTATAGTAGAGGGAATATTGTCTCCGTACCCTCCATCTATAACAGCAGCTACTACATCCTGCCATTTTTCAAATATGAGTTCTGGATCTGTGGTGTATTCAATCAGTTCATCTGGGTCATGAATAGAGGTAGACACAATTGGATTGCCTAATCTGCGTACCAATTCTTGCGGAATGGAGTGGTCTGGCACCCGAATACCCACCGTTTTTCGCTTTTTAAAAGCCTTAGGCAGGTTGTTATTACCGGGAAGCACAAATGTATAAGGACCAGGCAATGCCCTTTTTAAAATCTTAAAGGTGGCAGTATCTATCTGACGAACATAATCTGATAAATTACTGAGATCTGCGCAGATAAAAGACCACTGCGCCTTTTCTAACTTTATTTTTTGGATTTTTGCCAATTTTTCTAGGGCCTTAGTATTGGAAATATCACAGCCTATCCCATAGACCGTATCTGTGGGGTAAATAACCAAGCCACCCTGCTTTAGTAAAGCTACCACAGTGTCTAAAGCTTTTTCTTGTGGGTTTTCTGGATAAATTTTTATAAACTGTCCCATGATTTACATTATGCTTGTTATTCTCCAACGAGTTCTAATTTGGCAAAACGTAAAATGAGTTTTTTAATCCCACCAACCTCAAAATCTATACTGGCTTTTCTATCAGGGCCTATCCCTTCTAAACCAATTACCTTTCCCTGACCAAAGCGGTTGTGTTTAACCAGTGTTCCTTCTGTTATCTCAATAGCGTCTGCACCATTTCCAATAGGAGATCCTAAATCTGGTTTTATTTTTCTGAGTTTTCTAAGCTGTCCTTCCTTAGGTCTAAAAGAAGATGGAGGTGTTCCAGATATAGGCTTTTGCTGTCTGAGTTTAGACTTGTCTATATCTCCAAAAATATCTACGTCAATCATAGGCTTATAGCTGTAGGTATCTAAGGGAACCTGCATGTCTAAATAACGTTCATCTATTTCTTCAATAAAACGAGAAGGCTCTGCGTCTACTAACTTACCCCATCTGTAACGTGTTTGCGCATAGGTTAAATAAGCCTTTGTTTCTGCCCTTGTGAGTGCCACATAAAACAAACGGCGTTCTTCCTCTAATTCTGAACGCGTATTCATACTCATGGCAGAGGGAAATAAATCTTCCTCCATACCCACCACATATACATAAGGAAATTCCAAACCCTTGGCCATATGTATGGTCATTAGCGCTACCCGATCTTCATCTCCAATATCCTTATCCATATCTGTAGCTAGGGAAACATCCTCTAAAAATTCAGAGATATTGCCGCTAGCATCGGCCAGCTCTTGCTGGCCCTCCACAAAGTCCTTAATACCATTGAGCAACTCCTCAATATTTTCCATTTTGGCAATTCCCTCAGGAGTACCGTCTTTCTTGAATTCTAATAGCAAACCAGATTTTTTGGCTACATGTTCAGAGAGAGTAAAGGCGTCTGCTGTTTTATTTAAGACCTGATAACTCTTTATCATGTTTACAAAATCTTCTAATTTCCTTTTGGTACCAGCATTGATCTGCAAAGGGACTGTGTCCAGGTTTTCCATAACTTCAAAGATGGATTTACCGTAATGATTAGCTGCCACCAATAACTTATCTAGGGTACTCTGACCAATACCCCTTGCAGGAAAATTAATTATGCGCTTTAGGGCTTCCTCATCTTTAGGATTGACTACCAAACGAAGGTAAGCTAGAACATCTTTAATTTCTTTGCGCTGGTAAAAAGACAAGCCTCCAAAAATTCTGTAAGGAATATCACGCTTTCTAAGCGCGTCTTCAATGGCTCTAGACTGAGAATTTGTTCGGTATAAAACTGCAAAAGAGGCGTTGGCCAACTGATGCTGCATTTTGGTTTCCAGTATACTACCAGCTACATATCGCCCCTCTTCTGCATCTGTTGGAGATCTGTGCACGGTCACGGGTTCACCAGGGTCATTCTGGGTCCAAACCTCTTTTTCTAATTGGTTGGTGTTATTAGCAATAATACTATTGGCAGCAGCTACAATAGTGCCTGAAGAACGGTAATTTTGCTCTAATCTATACTGAGCTACCGCGTCATAGTCTCTTTGAAAATTCAGAATATTATCTATGTTGGCCCCTCTGAAAGAATAAATACTTTGGGCGTCATCTCCTACCACACAAATATTCTGATATCTGTCTGAAAGTGCCTTTACAATTAGGTATTGAGAATGGTTGGTGTCTTGGTACTCGTCTACCAATATATATCTAAACCGGTTCTGGTACTTCATAAGCACGTCTGGAAACCTAGTAAGCAACTCATTGGTTCTAAGCAATAAATCGTCAAAATCCATAGCCCCTGCCTTGAAGCACCTCTCTACATATTCCTTGTAAATAGCACCGGTTTGAGGGCGCTTGGCCATGGCATCTGCTTCCATGAGGTCTGGGTTATTCTGGTAGGCCTTTACCGTAATAAGGCTGTTCTTATAAGAAGAAATTCTATTTTGAATTTGCTTGTATTTGTAAATATCTTTATCCAATCCCATTTCTTTGATAATAGAGGCTATGAGCCGCTGAGAATCTTGGGTATCATAAATAGTGAAATTGGACGGATATCCTAATTTATCTCCGTCAAAACGCAGCAATTTGGCAAAGACAGAGTGAAAGGTTCCCATCCAAAGGTTTTTAGCTTCTGCCCCACCAACTATAGTTGCAATCCTATGTTTCATTTCCCTAGCTGCCTTGTTGGTAAAAGTTAAGGCCAAAATATTAAAGGCGTCTACCCCCTGAGACATCAGGTGGGCTATGCGATACGTAAGTACTCTCGTTTTTCCAGAGCCTGCACCTGCTATGACCATTAGCGGTCCATCTTTGTGAAGTACTGGGGCCTTTTGAGCCTCATTTAGTGTGTCTATATAGTTTTCCAATCGACCATTTTTTGTGTCTCTAAAATTAACCAATCTCTGTCGGAACCCGGTATACCACACCTATTAATTATGAACAAAACCAACGATATAAAAGACAACTTATAGTTTTATAGCTATATTTAGGCTTCAATGAACACATCTAACATAAAAAAACACATGAAAAAATTATTCTTTGCTACTGCATTGCTGTTTACAGCATGCTTACAAGCACAAATGCAGCTTCCAGAAAGTACTTACACTAACATAGAAGAACAAGTAATCGCCTGGCGTCACGACATCCATCAAAATCCAGAACTTTCAAATAGAGAGTTTAAAACGGCGGCTAAGATTGCTGCCCATTTGAAGAGTTTAGGAATTGAAATACAAACTGGCGTGGCTAAAACCGGTGTTGTAGGGCTTCTCAAGGGAGATTTACCTGGTAAGGTAGTTGCCCTTCGGGCAGACATTGACGCTCTCCCTGTAACAGAGCGCAATGATCTTCCCTTTAAGTCTACCGTAAAAGGGACTTTTATGGGAGAGGAAGTGGGCGTTATGCACGCCTGTGGTCACGACACCCACACTGCCATTCTTATGGGTGTGGCAAGTGTTTTAAGTCAGAATAAGGATAAAATTAAAGGAACTGTAAAGTTCATTTTCCAACCCGCAGAAGAAGGAGCACCTCCAGGAGAAGAGGGCGGTGCCTCCTTAATGATAGAAGAAGGAGTTTTAGAAAACCCAAAAGTAGACGCCATTTTTGGACTGCATATAAACTCCGTTCTTCCGGTGGGAATGATTGGTTACAAACCCCTAGGGGCTATGGCAGCTTCTGACCGTTTTGTTATAAAAGTTCAGGGTAAGCAGACCCACGGTTCGCAACCATGGGGAGGTGTAGACCCCATTTTAATTTCTGCAAAAATTATAGATGGTTTGCAAACCCTTATCAGTAGAGAATCTGAGCTTACCAATGAGGCTGCTGTAATTACTGTAGGAAAAATCACAGCCGGGGTAAGATTTAACATCATTCCAGAAAGTGCAGAGTTAATAGGTACCATAAGAACTTTAGACTATAAGATGAGAGATCATATTGGGGCTAGAATGAAAGAGATGGTGGCAGACATTGCTAAAGCTTACAGAGGTTCTGCTACAGTAGAAATTGACAATGGTGCCGCAATTACTTACAACGACGCCAATCTAGTAGACCAAATGCTACCTACCCTTAAAAAAACTGCTGGTCCAGACCAGGTCATGCTTATGAAAGCCATTACAGGTGCAGAAGATTTCTCTTTTTTCCAGGAAAAAGTGCCAGGTTTTTATTTCTTCTTAGGAGGTAATACACCTGGCAACACAGAGGCCTTCCCCCACCATACCCCTGATTTCAAAATAGACGACGCCGGAATGCTACTGGGCGTACGAACCCTTTCAGAAATGGCACTAGATTATTTGAGTGAGTAATCTATTAGGTTTATCCAACTAGAAATTATCAGTTACAAAAGAAGGCCAAACAAATGTTTGGCCTTCTTTTATGAAATAGGTTTCCAATTAATACGCCACCTTGGGTTGTGGCAAAGGTGTAGAGCGACTCTCGTACTTTAGTTTGGCATAGTCAAAGCCTTGCTGCCACCACTGTGTCATTTCTTTCTTATTAAAGACCAGAGAGTTTTCTGTGAGTTTAGAAGGAGTGTAAAACAAATTTAGTTGCACTCCATTATGCTTGGCTGCTATAATGCCCTCAGAAATGTTGTGATATTCAATTTGGTCTAATACAAAACCAAAAATACTGATCATGAGGGAAAAGGGATTTTTACCCAAGACCTTATTATGCTCCATATTTTCGGACTCTAAAATAATGACATCTACTTCTTTAGCGCCACGTCTAATAGCCTCTCTAATGGGTACTACAGATCCCAGACCTCCATCTCCATATTCGTATCCGTTTTTAGTTACTAGTGACATAAATGGAATGTAATTACAAGACATCCAAATCCAGTCTACAAAAGAAGCATAGTCGTAATCTCTAAAAGATTTGTATTCCATTCTGTTTTTAGAAAGATTAGATACAGAAACCACCACTTCTTTATCGGTCTTCAAAAGCATTTCAAAAGAAGCCCGGCTAAAATTCTTAGCTATGGTTTTTCTCAAGTTTTGGCTTTCTCCAAAGGTGCGCTTGCGTTTTAAAAATTGAAAAAGAGTGGTGAGGTAATTAATGGTAACATAAGTTCGCTCTCCCTTTTTACGAACCACAAATGGGTTTACATTAAAAATACTACGCTGGTTTACGTGGGTGTAGGCATAGTGAAGCTGTTCAATATGATTGAGTGCTAAATGAGGAATGAGGAGACTTCCCGTAGAAGTGCCAACAAAAATATCGTAATCCCTCCCCTGCTCTCTCATGAGGTATTCAGCAACACCGCCCGCAAAGGCTCCTTTGCTACCCCCTCCTGAAATCACCAATGCTTTCTTCATAAAGTACACTATTTAATTCTTCCATAAAAGTAATTAAATAGGCTCATATGCGTCTTAGATCTTAAGAGAAAGTCTTGGAAAAACGTGGCTTTAAAAGTACATTTATGGCATGAATCCTCACTTTTTACAAACACCATTGGATTATTTAAAAGGAATTGGCCCAAGTAGGGCTAAATTGCTATCTAGCCAATTGGGCTTAAAAACCTATCAGGATTTATTGCATTTTTTTCCTAATCGCTATGTAGATCGCAGTAAATTTTACAAGATAGCAAGCCTACAAAGTACGGAAGCAGAGGTTCAAATCATTGGAAAAATTACTCAAATTCAAAAATTAGGACACCAAAAAGGGAACAGGCTTGTAGCTACTTTTGAAGACGAGTCTGGCCGTATGGAACTGGTGTGGTTTAGAGGGATAAAATACATAGAAGAACATCTAAAACTCAGAACCCCATATGTGGTTTTTGGCAAACTCACCTCTTACGCAGGCACCTATTCCATGCCCCATCCAGATATGGAACTCTTGTCTACCTATGAGCAAAGCAGCCATGCAGGGCTTCAGGCTATTTACCCAAGCACAGAGCGCCTCTCCAAAGCCAATTTAGGAAACCGCTTTATGATGAGGTGCATGCAGCAGTTATTTTCCGAGTGTGGGAGTTCCTTTAGCGAAACCTTATCTAAAGAAATTTTAGAGCATTTAAAACTATTAGACCGCTCCATTGCACTGTATCACATCCATTTTCCAAAAGATACTCAAATGCTTGCTAGGGCTTCTGCTAGACTTAAATTTGAAGAGTTATTTTTCATTCAGCTACAATTGGTAAGGAAAAATATACTTCGAAAAAAGAAAATTAAAGGGTTGCCCTTCCATGCCTTAGGAAATTATTTTAATAATTTTTACTCCAACCACCTCCCCTTTGAACTCACAAATGCACAAAAACGTGTGATAAAAGAAATTAGAGCAGACGTGGGTAGCAACGCACAAATGAACAGATTGCTACAAGGAGATGTGGGTTCAGGGAAAACTATTGTAGCCGTAATGGCCATTCTCATGGCCATAGATAACGGATACCAAGCCTGCCTAATGGCCCCTACAGAAATATTGGCCCAACAACATTTTCAGGGCGTTTCAGAACTACTAAGACCATTAGGGTTGCGGGTAGAAATACTAACAGGTTCTGTGAAAAAGTCCGCTAGAAAACCATTGTTAGATTCATTAAAAGAAGGAGACATTCAGGTACTTATTGGCACCCACGCCTTAATAGAGGACCCAGTAATTTATAAAAATTTAGGTCTTGCCATTATAGACGAACAACACAGATTTGGTGTGGCCCAGCGCGCCAAGTTATGGCATAAAAATGCCCTACCGCCCCACATTTTAGTGATGACAGCTACGCCCATACCCAGAACTCTAGCGATGAGCGTGTACGGAGATTTGGATCTATCTGTGATAGATGAGTTACCTCCAGGAAGAAAAGCTATTAAAACGGTTTGGCGGTCAGACCAAAACAGACTCAAAGTTTTTGGATTTTTAAAAGATGAGATAGCCAAAGGGAGGCAAATTTATGTGGTATACCCACTTATAAATGAGTCTGAAGCCCTTGACTACAAAGATCTCATGGACGGCTATGAAAGTATTAGCAGGGAGTTTCCCATGCCTCAATATCAGGTTTCCATTGTGCACGGTCAGATGAAAGCAGACGCCAAAGCCTACGAAATGGAACGTTTTGTAAAAGGAGAAACACAAATTATGGTTGCTACTACAGTTATAGAGGTGGGTGTAAATGTACCTAATGCTTCTGTGATGCTCATAGAAAGTGCAGAGCGCTTTGGGCTTTCTCAACTGCACCAACTAAGAGGCCGAGTGGGAAGAGGTGCAGACCAAAGCTTTTGTATCTTATTGTCTGGAAATAAAGTATCCAAAGAAGGAAAGACCAGATTAGAAACTATGGTAGCTACCTCAGATGGATTTGAAATTGCAGAGGTGGATTTAAAATTAAGAGGTCCTGGAGATCTAATGGGCACCCAACAGAGCGGCGTATTACAGCTAAAAATTGCAGATATTCTAAGAGATGGAGATTTGCTACAAAAAGCGAGAGAAATTGCCATAAATCTCATAAAATCAGACCCTGAGCTTAGTAAAACAAATAACAAACCCATTTTGGCAGCCTATTTGTCTTTGGTAAAACATAAAAATATTTGGAATTACATTAGTTGAACATCGTAATTCTAATGCAATGGCCATGTCTGTAAGGTTTATTTTTTCTTTATTTTTACTCTTTAAAATAAAAATGAAAGGGACTTCCCTTTTCCAAATATTTAATACATGAAAAAAACCCTTTTTGACAAAGTTTGGGACTCACATATTGTTAAAAGTATAGAAAATGGCCCAGATGTTCTTTTTATAGACAGGCATATGGTCCATGAGGTAACTAGCCCAGTAGCTTTCTTGGGATTAAAAAACAGAGGTATTAAGGTTTTATACCCCGAGCGAACCTTCGCTACAGCAGATCACAACACCCCAACGATCAATCAGCATTTACCAGTTAGCGACCCTTTGTCTGCCAACCAACTTAAAGCCTTAGAAGAAAATGCGGCAGCGCATGGCATTTCCTATTGGGGCTTAGGACATGAAAAGAATGGTATAGTTCATGTAGTGGGTCCAGAATATGGGATTACCCAACCTGGAGCTACTATTGTATGTGGAGACTCTCACACCTCTACCCATGGTGCTTTTGGAGCAATTGCATTTGGAATAGGCACCTCTGAAGTAGAAATGGTGCTCTCTACCCAGTGTATTATGCAGCCCAAGGCCAAGAAAATGAGAATAAATGTAACAGGGAGCTTACAAAAAGGTGTAACTCCTAAGGATGTTGCCTTATATATAATTTCACAACTTTCCACCTCAGGAGCTACTGGTTATTTTGTGGAATATGCTGGAAATGTATTCTCTGAGATGAGCATGGAAGGGCGTATGACAGTTTGTAACCTCAGTATAGAAATGGGAGCTAGAGGAGGAATGATGGCTCCAGACCAAAAGACATTTGATTATATTAGAGGCAGAGAATTTACACCAACTGGTGCTTCTTGGGACAAGGCCATGAAATATTGGGAAACACTACACACAGACCAGGGTGCCGTTTTTGACAAAGAGTACCATTTTGACGGTTCTCAAATAGAACCCATGATTACTTATGGCACCAACCCAGGAATGGGCATGGGAATTTCAAAAGACATTCCTCTAGCCAAAGATCTGGAAGGTGGCGTAACCACCTACCAGAAATCCCTTGCTTATATGGACTATAATGAAGGAGATAGCATGCTTGGAAAAACCATAGACTATGTCTTTCTAGGGAGCTGTACCAATGGTAGAATAGAAGATTTTAGAGCTTTTACAGAATTAGTGAAAGGGAAGAAAAAGGCAGATCATGTAACTGCATGGTTGGTTCCAGGATCGCATCAGGTAGAAAAAGCTATAAAAGAAGAGGGCTTATTAGACATCTTACACGAGGCTGGTTTTGTGCTGAGAGAACCGGGTTGTTCTGCTTGCTTGGCCATGAACGACGACAAAGTACCCGCAGGAAAATATGCCGTAAGCACCTCCAATAGAAATTTTGAGGGCAGACAAGGACCGGGTTCTAGAACCCTTCTAGCAAGCCCTTTGGTAGCCGCAGCAGCAGCTATTACAGGAAAAGTAACTGACCCAAGAACCCTATTATCTTAAAAAATTACCATGGCATACGATAAATTTACCACCTTAGTTTCTTCTGCAGTTCCTTTACCTATAGAGAACATAGACACAGACCAAATTATACCAGCTAGATTTCTCAAGGCTACCGAAAGAGTAGGTTTTGGAGATAATCTTTTTAGAGACTGGAGATACCACCCAGACCACACTCCAAAAAAGGAGTTTGTTTTAAACAATCCCACTTATAGCGGGAAAATACTACTTGGAGGTAAAAACTTTGGTTCAGGCTCTTCTCGTGAACACGCTGCTTGGGCCGTTTATGACTATGGCTTTAGAGCCGTTGTTTCTAGCTTTTTTGCAGATATTTTTAAAAATAATTGTTTGAACATTGGAGTACTCCCTGTTCAGGTAAGCCCTGCCTTTTTAGAAACCCTTATGGAGGCCACCTTTGCAAATCCAAAAGAAGAAATTGTCATTGATCTTCCGGCTCAGACCATTAGCTTAAAAAGCAGTGGTGCATCTGAGTCCTTTGAAATTAATCACTACAAAAAAGAGAATATGCTTAATGGATTTGACGACATTGACTATCTCATGAATTTAAAAAATACCATTACCGAGTTTGCAGAGAAAAGCCCACTTTAAAGCAAACAAATAAGTAAGTCCAAAAGTATTATGGCCACAAATAAAAGACTAATAGAGATCATGGACACTACCCTTAGAGATGGGGAGCAAACCTCTAGTGTGTCTTTTTCTGCCTCTGAAAAGCTTAGCCTGGCTCAATTGCTTTTAGAGGAGTTAAAAGTAGACCGCATTGAGGTGGCTTCTGCCAGGGTCTCCGAGGGAGAGTTCAAGGCAGTTAAAAACATCATAGATTGGGCCAAGACCAAGGGATACGAGAAGCGCATTGAGGTACTTACCTTTGTAGATAGCGGACTTTCTTTAGATTGGATGTCTCAGACAGGCGCAAGGGTGCAAAATTTGCTCACTAAAGGCTCTTTAAACCACCTGACACATCAACTCAAAAAAACACCAAAAGAACACTTTTCAGACATTGCGTTTACCATACAGCAGGCACAGGATAGAGGTATAGAAACCAATGTGTATTTGGAGGATTGGAGCAACGGCATGCGCAATGAGCCTAGTTACGTATTTCAGTATTTAGATTTTATAGTTACCCAACCCATAAAGAGGGTGCTGTTACCAGACACCTTAGGGATACTTACCCATACGGAAACCTTTACCTACCTCTCAGAAATTGTACATAAATACCCTACTATTCATTTTGATTTTCATGGCCATAATGACTATGATCTGAGTGTAGCCAATGTAATGGAGGCGGTTAAGGCGGGCGTAAAAGGCCTACACCTCACGGTGAATGGTATGGGCGAACGGGCTGGAAATGCACCATTGGCCAGTGTAGTAGCCGTTATTAACGACTTTTTACCAGAGTACAGAGTAAATGTATCCGAAACCTCTCTGTATAAAGTAAGTAAGCTTGTTTCTACCTTTACTGGTTTTGGTATTCCAGCTAACAAGCCTATAGTTGGAGAAAATGTTTTCACGCAAACTGCTGGTATACACGCAGATGGAGATAGCAAAAACAACCTTTACTTTAATGATCTTCTCCCTGAAAGATTTGGCAGAAAAAGAAAATATGCCTTAGGTAAAACCTCCGGGAAAGCCAATATTTTTAAAAATTTACAAGAATTAGGCCTCACGCTCAATCCTGACGAACTCAAAAGGGTCACCAACCGTATTATTGAACTGGGAGACAAAAAAGAAAAAGTAACCAAAGAAGACCTCCCTTTTATTATTTCAGATGTATTAGATTCAGGAAAGTACGTTAACAAGGTTAAAATTGAGTCTTATGTACTTACTCACGCCAAAGGCTTACAGCCTACAGCTACTGTTTCTCTGAGTATGAAGGATCAAAAATTTGAAGCGCACGCCAGTGGAGACGGTCAATTTGACGCCTTTATGAGTGCCTTGAAAATCATTTATAAGAAACAGGAACAGTCTCTGGCAGTACTTACGGATTACGCGGTGAGAATCCCGCCAGGGAGTACTTCAGACGCCCTTTGTGAAACCATAATTAGCTGGGAATACCAAGGAAAAGAATTTACAAGTAGGGGCTTAGACTCAGACCAAACTGTGTCTGCTATAAAAGCCACTGAAAAAATGCTCAATATTATATAATTATGAAACTAACCATTGCCCTATTGGCCGGAGACGGTATAGGACCCGAAGTGATTGACCAGGCCGTGAAGGTCTCTAACGCCATTGCCACTAAGTTCAATCATCAAATAGACTGGAAACCAGCCTTAACAGGTGCAGCTGCCATAGACGCTCTTGGAGATCCTTATCCAGAAGAAACTCATGCCATTTGCCTGGCGGCCGATGCCGTACTTTTCGGTGCCATTGGAGATCCAAAATACGACAACAACCCATCTGCTACCGTAAGGCCAGAACAAGGTCTTCTAAAAATGAGACAGCAATTAGGATTGTTTGCCAATGTGAGGCCTACCTTTACTTTTCCATCTTTAATAGAAAAGTCACCCCTAAAAAGAGAGCGTATAGAAGGAACAGACCTTGTTTTTCTAAGAGAACTAACAGGAGGGATTTACTTTGGGGAAAGAGGAAGAAAAGACCAAGGAGAAACCGCATTTGACACCTGCACCTACACTAGAGCAGAAGTGCAGCGTTTGGCTAAAAAAGGTTTTGAGATGGCCATGAGTCGCTCCAAAAAACTATGTTGTGTAGACAAAGCTAACGTTTTAGAAACCTCTAGGTTGTGGAGAGAAACGGTTCAGGCTATGGAAAAGGAATATCCAGAGGTACAGGTTTCCTATGAGTTTGTAGACGCTGTAGCCATGAGATTGGTTCAATGGCCTAATGAATACGATGTACTTATTACTGAAAACTTATTTGGAGATATCCTTACAGATGAAGCCTCTGTTATATCTGGATCTATGGGACTCATGCCTTCTGCTTCTATTGGTGCAAAAACATCTCTTTTTGAGCCTATACACGGCTCCTACCCACAGGCTGCAGGGAAAGACATTGCCAACCCACTGGCTACTGTACTCTCTGCTGCTATGATGTTTGAAGACGCTTTTGGACTCAAAGAAGAAGCGGCCCTAATTAGAAAGGTAGTTAACGACTCCTTGGCTGCAGGTTTTGTTACGGAAGATTTAGCGGAGGGTGTGAGCCCAAAGAAAACATCGGCCGTAGGCGATTGGCTCGCAGAAAAAATTAGAGAGGCCTCATAGGTTCACTTACATTTTAAAAAAAAAGGAGCCTATTTAAGGCTCCTTTTCTTTTTTACTAAAAAAACAGAGTTAAACAATAGGTTTCATGGCCTTCATAGACGCACGTAACCTAGTTCCCACCAACTCTACAGGATGGTTTCTTAAAGTAGCATTTATAGCTACTAATTTAGCATTAGATACCTTTGTGTCTTTTCCGGCTCCATAAGCGGTTCCGATCACATCTGTATCTATAGTTTTCATAAAGTCTGTCAATAACGGCTTACAGGCATGATCAAATAAATAACATCCGTATTCTGCCGTATCTGAAATTACTCTATTCATTTCAAAAAGTTTCTTTCTTGCGATTGTATTGGCAATAAGAGGTGTCTCATGTAAAGACTCATAATAAGCAGACTCTTCAATAATACCAGAGGCTGTCATGGCCTCAAAAGCGAGCTCTACACCTGCCCTAACCATGGCTACCATAAGCACGCCGTGGTCATAGAATTCCTGTTCAGAGATAGCAGCGTCACTAACAGCTGTTTTCTCAAAAGCGGTTTCTCCAGTAGCAGCACGCCACTCCAAAAGATTTTTGTCGTCATTGGCCCAGTCTTCCATCATGGTTTTGGAGAAATGTCCACTCATAATGTCGTCCATATGCTTATTAAATAAGGGACGCATAATATCTTTGAGTTGCTCAGATAGTTCGAAAGCTTTTATTTTGGCTGGATTAGACAAACGGTCCATCATATGGGTAATCCCTCCATATTTGAGCCCTTCCGTTATGGTTTCCCAACCGTATTGTATGAGTTTGGCAGCGTATCCTTTTTCTATGCCTTTCTCTACCATCTTATCAAAACAAAGGATGGAGCCAGTTTGTAACAAACCGCACAAAATAGTCTGCTCTCCCATGAGGTCTGATTTTACCTCTGCAACAAAAGAAGACTCTAAAACCCCTGCTCTATCCCCTCCAGTTGCAACAGCGTAAGCTTTAGCTTGTGCCAATCCATGCCCTTGAGGGTCATTTTCAGGATGTACTGCTATGAGCGTTGGTACTCCAAAGCCTCTTTTGTACTCCTCTCTTACCTCAGAACCCGGGCATTTTGGAGCTACCATAATAACCGTCAGGTCTTTTCTAATTTGCATGCCTTCTTCTACTACGTTAAACCCATGGGAGTAGGAAAGAGTGGCTCCTTGTTTCATCATTGGCATAATGGTTGTAACCACAGCGGTGTGTTGTTTGTCTGGCGTTAGATTAATCACAACATCTGCACTTGGTATAAGAGCCTCAAAGGTGTCTACTGTAAAATTGTTTTCAGAAGCGTTCTTAAAAGAAGCTCTTTTTTCAGAAATAGCAGCTGCCCTCAGCGCATAAGAAATATCCAAACCTGAGTCTCTCATATTGAGTCCTTGGTTTAGTCCCTGTGCGCCACAGCCAACAATGACGATTTTTTTCCCTTTTAAGGCGGTCACTCCCTCTGAAAATTCAGCAGTTTCCATAAATCTACATTTCCCTAATTGAGTTAATTGTTCTCTGAGTGAAAGTGTGTTAAAATAATTTGCCATGATGGTATATTGTTTAAAATGTCTTTTAGTATTGGGTTTAGGACTGAAAATTATGGAGTAAGGAGGAAATTTGCATCTCTGATTTTGAAACAGCTATTCTTCCCGATCTCACAAACTGCATAATTCCAAAGGGTTTGAGTTCTTCATATAGCGCGTCTACCTCTGAACGTCTACCAGATTTAGAAATCACAAAAAACTCTCTAGAAACCGTTACAATTTGTGCATTACTATCCTTAATTATATTTTGAATCTGACGTTCGTCAAAAAGTAAATTAGAGGCTACTTTAAAAAGTGCAGACTCCTGATAAATAGTTTCCTCATCGGTATGGGAAAATACTTTAATTACCTCTATTTGCTTTTCAATTTGTCCTATAATATTTTGAACCCACTTAGAAGTTGTAAAAACAACGATTGTGAATTTAGAAACATTGTCAATCTCTGATTTAGAAACATTTAAACTTTCTATATTAATGTGTCGCTTTAAGAATATTCCTGAGATTCTATTGAGCAAACCAACATTGTTTTCTGAATATACAGAGATGGTGTACCAGGCGTTTTCCATAATTTTTATTTTAATCTTATTTCTGACACAGAGGCGCCTGTTGGAATCATAGGAAACACATTGTGTTCATTTTCTACACATACCTCTAAAAAGTACGGGCCTTTATGAGCAATCATCTCTTCAATGGCAGCGTCTAATGTAGATCTTTCACTTACTCTAGCTGCTTCAATATCATAAGCAGCAGCTATTCTAACAAAGTCTGGATTACTCATAATGGTAGAAGCATAGCGGCTCTCGAAGAATAACTCCTGCCATTGTCTTACCATTCCTAGGTGCCCATTGTTAAGCACTAATATTTTTACAGCAGTATTGTTCTGAAAAATAGTACCAAGTTCTTGAATGGTCATTTGGTAACCACCATCTCCAATAATGGCCACTACCTCTCTCTCAGGAGCACCCATTTTTGCTCCTATAGCAGCAGGAAGTGCAAACCCCATGGTTCCTAAGCCACCAGAAGTAATATTACTTTTGGTTTGGGTAAATTTGGCATACCTGCAGGCAATCATCTGATGCTGCCCAACATCTGTCACTATCACCGCCTTATTTGCTGTCTTCTGGTTGAGAATTTTTATCACTTCTCCCATAGTGAGTCCAGGCTTTGTTGGGTATAAGTCTCCCTCGATTACAGCCTCATATTCCTGTCTGTCATAGACTTTAAATTCAGACAACCAAGACGTATGGGTGCGGGCTTCCAACAAAGGTAAAAGGGCACTTAAGCTGGCCTTTGCGTCTCCGAGGACAGCCACTGTAGTTTTTACATTTTTATCTATTTCTGCTGGATCTATGTCTAGGTGAATCACTTTAGCTTGTTTGGCATAGGTAGCTAAATTGCCTGTAACACGGTCGTCAAATCGCATTCCAACTGCAATTAATACATCACATTCATTAGTGAGCATATTGGGGCCGTAATTTCCGTGCATGCCAACCATTCCTACATTTAAAGGATGTTCTGTTTCTAAGGCAGATAGCCCAAGAATAGTCCAAGCGGCCGGTATCCCTGTTTTTTCTACAAAGGCTTTAAAGATAGTTTCTGCCTCGGACAAAATAACCCCCTGTCCAAAAACAATGAAAGGTTTTTTGGCGGTATTGATAAGTTGTGCAGCAGCTTTAAGGCTACTCTCGCTGGCTGTAGGAACTGGCTTATAGCTTCTTATATGGTGACAGGGCTGGTAATGAAAGTCCAGCATGTCAAACTGTGCGTTTTTAGTAATGTCTATTAAGACAGGTCCTGGCCTACCAGATTTGGCTATATAAAAAGCCTTGGCTAAAACTTCAGGAATTTCAGAGGCTTTGGTAATCTGATAATTCCATTTAGTTACTGGGGTAGAAATTCCAATGATATCTGTTTCCTGAAAGGCATCTGTTCCCAAAAGGTGTCTCCCTACCTGTCCTGTAATACAGATCATGGGGGTAGAGTCAATTTGTGCATCGGCCAAGCCAGTAACAAGGTTAGTGGCGCCAGGCCCAGAGGTAGCTATAGCAACTCCTACTTTACCGCTTACTCTGGCATACCCTTGTGCTGCATGTGTGGCACCTTGCTCATGTCTTGTTAAGATGTGAGTGAGCCGGTCCTGAAACTTATACAACTCATCGTAAACAGGCATGATGGCCCCTCCTGGATAGCCGTAAATTAGATCTACGCCCTCTGCCAAAAGGCAGTGAATAATAGCTTCTGCCCCTGAGATATGTAATTGTTTTTCCATTTTTAGAAAAATTAATCTTTAAACACATCTGTCACGCAACCCAGAGAAGCGGAAGAGACAATGTTTGCATATTTATATAAACTTCCCCTTTGAACTTTTAATTTCGGGGCTTTCCAACTGGCCTGTCTCGCTTTTAAATCCTTGGGGTCAATCGCTACTTCAATGGTGTTATTTAAAGCGTCTATAGTTATGAGATCTCCGTCCTTAACTAAGCCTATTAAACCTCCAACTTGTGCTTCTGGTGCTACGTGACCCACGACAAATCCATGGGTTCCACCGGAAAAACGACCATCTGTAATTAAGGCCACATCTTTACCCAGGCCCGCACCCATAATGGCTGCAGTAGGTTTTAACATTTCTGGCATACCCGGGCCGCCCTTAGGACCTTCGTAGCGAATGACCACCACATCTCCTTTTTTAACCTCTCCCCTTTTTATACCATCATTGGCTAAAAATTCTCCTTCGTACACTTTGGCTGGACCTTTGAAGTATAAGCCTTCTTTTCCTGTAATTTTTGCAACAGCACCCTCACTAGCTAAATTTCCATATAAAATTCTAATATGTCCGGTTTCTTTTATTGGAGCATTTAAAGGTTTAATAATATCTTGTCCTGGTTGTAGATTTGGAACTTTGGCTAGATTTTCTGCAATAGTTTTTCCGGTAACTGTGAGACAATCTCCGTGGAGCATTCCTTCTTCTAGCATAAACTTCATTACTGCTGGTATACCTCCAATGTTGTGAACATCTTCCATTAAATACTTTCCGCTGGGTTTCAGGTCTGCCAAAAATGGAGTGCTTTCAGATATTCTAGTAAAATCCTCCAGACTAAAATCAATACCTGCCGTGTGGGCTATGGCTAAGAAATGCAATACCGCGTTGGTGGAACCTCCCAAAACAATAATGAGACGCACCGCGTTTTCTAATGATTTTTTAGTGATGATGTCCAAAGGCTTAATATCCTGTTCTATAAGCAATTTAAGTGCGGCTCCTGAGGCCTCACTATCTGCCTTTTTGTCTGCTCCAGTGGCTGGATTGGAGGAATTATAGGGTAAGGCCATCCCCAAAGCCTCTATAGCACTAGCCATGGTGTTGGCCGTATACATACCTCCACAGGCACCAGCACCAGGGCAGGCATTTTCTATGACTTCTGAATAGGCTTTTTCATCTATTTTTCCGGCCACTTTTTCTCCCCATGCCTCAAAAGCAGACACCACGTCTAATTTTTTTCCGCCAGAACAGCCAGAGGCAATAGTGCCACCGTACACTAAAATGGAAGGTCTATTGAGACGAATCATAGCCATTAGGGCGCCTGGCATGTTTTTATCACAGCCCACAATAGTGGCTAGACCATCGTAATTCATAGCCTGGACCACGGTTTCCATAGAGTCTGCTATCACATCTCTAGAGGGAAGCGAGTACCGCATGCCAAAGGTTCCCATAGAAATTCCGTCACTTACCCCAATGGTATTAAAGATAAGGCCTGTTAAATTAGAAGCCTGAACCCCTTTTTTTACATAAGTGGCCAATTCATTCAAGTGCATATTACAGGGGTTCCCCTCGTAACCGGTACTCCCAATACCAATCATGGGTTTTTTTAAATCTTCCTTAGACAGCCCAATAGCGTGAAGCATGGCTTGTGCCGCAGGCTGTGTGGGGTCTTGTGTAACGTTCTTGCTATATTTATTAAGTTCTCTTGCCATAGTAGCAGAATCTAATTGTCTGGTTTAACTACCAAATATAAACTATTCATGAGCCTAGACTTTTGAACATAAAGACAGGGGCTGCATTCAAGTCATTTATTTAAATGATAAATATCTGCTATTCAGTGTATTAAAATCATTTTTTTATCATATTCAATTGTAAGAAGCGAGAAGAATCTTTTCGCTAAAAAAAAGTTTGATTGCTGTTTATCGATAATATGTGCCGTTAATCCTTTGAGTGTATCAACAGCACACATTTATCTTACATTGTAAAAAAAAACAATGATTTGCTTTGAATGTGGAAATAAAATCTCTGATGATTTTAGATCAAATGGAACTTTTGGTGTTTTTTTATGTGAAACACATCAAAACATTATGGATGTTGTATTGAAAAAGTTAGGGGGACATTCGGATATAGGCAGGTTTTACTTTGCCTTAAAAAAATTAGGCCTAGATCCATTTATTGGCTGGTGGAACGGAGAGAGGCATGTACCTATTGCTATTGGAAGGTACAGACTCAATTTGGAATTTTATGACACTAACTTGCCCCACGACCATAGCCTGGCTTTAAAAAGACAGCAAATAGAGTCTTATGACCACCAGCGTCAGTTTATATGCCTTCATATTCCTTTGGCATTATTAGAGGATCATTTAACACATACGGCCTTGCTCATTCACAACATTCACGAAGGATTGAGAGCCTATTAAAAAAAACTATGCCCTGTACTGTATGGCCTCTGCCAAATGGACAGATAATATAGCTTCGCTCCCCTCTAAGTCTGCAATAGTTCTAGAAACTTTAAGTATTCTATCATAAGCTCTAGCAGAAAGACCCAGCTGTTTCATTGCTGTTTTTAATAAAGCTTTAGAAGCCTCGTTTACCCCACAATACTGAACCACCATACCGTGATGCATTTGCGCATTGTGAAAACAATCTTTATCATTTTTAAATCTTTGAGATTGAATTTCTCTCGCTTTTATCACACGTTTCAGAATCTGATCACTAGACTCTGAAAGCTCTGTTTCACTTAGAGACTCAAAACTTAGTGGCTGTACTTCTATGTGGAGATCTATTCTATCCAAGAGAGGGCCAGAGACCTTAGACAGGTACCTATTTACAGAAGAGGCAGAGTCTGAAAAGGACTCCGAATCGCTTTTAAAGTAACCACTGGGACTGGGATTCATACTGGCTACCAACATAAAACTTGCTGGATAAGAAATACTGTATTTAGCTCTTGAAATTGTAATGGTTCTATCTTCTAGGGGCTGCCTAAGCACCTCTAAAACCCCTTTTTTAAATTCTGGTAATTCATCTAAAAAAAGCACCCCATTATGTGCCAATGAAATTTCTCCTGGTTGAGGAAAACTACCACCACCCACTAAGGCCACGTCAGAAATAGTATGATGGGGGCTTCTAAATGGTCTAGATTGCAAAAGCCCTGATGTATCTAGCAATCCAGCTACGGAGTGAATTTTGGTGGTTTCTAATGCTTCCTCAAAAGACATGGGTGGCAGTATCGTTGGCATTCGTTTGGCCAGCATGGTTTTACCGGCTCCCGGTGGTCCAATGAGGAGTATATTGTGCCCCCCGGCAGCTGCAATTTCCATACATCGCTTTACCCCTTCCTGACCTTTTACTTCACTAAAACAAAGTTTTCGTTTGGTTGGATTGCTGGCTGGTGTATTGGACAGAGAAATTTCAGAAATAGGTGCTAAGGTCTGTTGTTTGTTTTTGGAGGAAACAAATTCTATAACCTCGTTAATATGACTCACGCCAAACACCTGAATGCCGCGAACAACGCTGGCTTCTAGGGCATTTTCTGCAGGCACTATTAAGCCCTTAAATCCCTCTTCTACAGCCTGAATAGCCATGGCTAACACCCCTTTTACAGCCAAAATACTACCATCCAAGGATAGTTCTCCCATCATGATGTATTTACCAATATCTGGAGCTTTTAACTGAGCAGAGGCAGTAAGAATTCCTAAAGCTAAGGTAAGATCATAGGCTGCCCCTTCTTTTTTTAGAGCTGCAGGGGCCATATTAATGGTTATTTTCTTTCCAGGTATTTTATATCCATTATTTAAAAGGGCAGCCGCTATGCGATAGTGACTCTCCTTTACAGCGTTGTCTGGTAAACCCACTAAATGATATCCAATCCCTATGGCAACATGTACCTCTACCGTGATAGTTTCTGCTAAAACGCCAAAAACAGCACTTCCATAGACTTTTGCTAACATAAACTTAGTTTAGCACTTAAAGTATGAAAAACCTCTGCTTGTAGGTACTCCAATCTATGAACAGCACTTTATTTGTGAGCAACGGCAAATAAAGTGGGGAACTTTCTCAAAACTTTGGGGTCTTAAGATCAATATTTCAAATTGCTCCTTAAGGTTTTAAGACCAATATTTTAGATTGCTCCTCTATGCTTTGCTTGTGTAGCAGCATAGGTCTCATTGCGCCTTTATTGTACAACAAGGCCTGGTCTTTGTAATGTGGGCTAAACGGATTTCCAGACTGACCAGTGGGAAGTATACCCATACTCCGTTCTATTTGTGAGAAATCGATAACTCTTCTAGTGGAGGGCCCCATAGTGGCCTGAAAACCGCCTTGCTCGGTGTAGTTAAAGCCTATATTATTAATGACTTCTTTAGAACCAGCACTAGGAAATGGACCCACATTAAAAAAAGAACGCAGGGCTGCAATTTTTCCAATGGGATGTTCGTGTTCTAAGGTGTGAATACGGCTCCATTTCCACTGCGATGGATTGGATCCAAAATGGCTACTCAGGTCTTCAAAAGCCGTTAAAAAGGCCTGATACACCAGTATATCCTTAGTTTCCAATTCCGGAGTATTGGCTTGGTCAAACCAAACACTTTCCTCCATCGCTATCATGGGTGCAATAAGTCTCTTAAAGAAATGAGTGCTTTGCATGGCCTTAAATCTATCTACACCCAATTCATCTTCAAATACATTTTTCAGAAAATAGTATTCCCATTTGTGAAATAAGGCTGCTGCAGTTTGTTCCAAACCATAGCTTCCATCCCAGCTTTCTATATTTTCTATAGCTTCTTGCTGTGCTATACTAAGTGGGGGGGTCAAAATTTTCTGAGCCCTCATACTCTTCATAAAATGCTTCACCAAATCTGGGTTTACAGCAGAGGTATGGTCTGTGATCATTTCAGATACAGAATTTATGTCCCAATTGTCTTTAGCCAATAATAGGTTGTTAATCCTTTTGGCTCTATTTTCTGGCAAATAATAGCCAGGATATGTTTTTCCTGACACAGGCTGTGGTGCATTATTGGCAGAGTATACATAGTCCCAAGGCGGATTTTCTGAGCTGGGATTTTCTGAAAAAGGGAGATAGCTTATTTTCTCCTGTGAGGCGTCTCTCCCATCTAAAATAAATTTTGAAGAAACACCTTCCGGCAAATCGTATAAGGCAGCTGTAGCCCACCAAGCAATATTTCCTTGGGCGTCTCCATACATTACATTGAGTCCTGGAGCGTGAATGCCGCTTAAAGCATTTTTAAAGTCTAACATACCTCTAGCATGAGAAATGCGATAAAGCGATTGTAATACCTCATTAGACTTTTGGGTATATACCCAAGACATACTAATGGGTTGGGTGTTATTTACACCAGCCACAATGTCATTCATTATTGGGCCATGCACCGTTTGTTTTACCAAATAGTTTACAGGAGTAGCGTCTTTTACTACAATGGTTTTTTCTTGCACCCTAAAAGGCAGCCATTCTTTTTCGTATTTGTATTTATCTGGGTTTCCGGGCTGTGTTTCCGTGCTGTAAAAATCTATGTCGTCATTTTCAAACATAGTGAGTCCATAGGCCAATTTACGGTTATGAGCCAAAAGAGGAAATGGAACCCCTGCTAAATGGTGTCCATAATTCTCATAAGTGGGCGTTTGTATATGGGCCTCGTACCAAACTGCCGGTTGGGCATATCCAATATGTGGGTCATTGGCAAAAATGACACTACCGTTTTTGGTCTTTTTAGAACCAATTACCCAGGCATTGCTTCCAATAAATTGGGGAGCAGGCACCTTTTCTAGTAGGCTCGCAATTTGGTCCATGGGGCCCTTATAAGTTGCTATGGCAAGTGTCTTTGGGTCGTAGTCTACAGATAGGTCTTTTAGGTATTCTGGACCAAATTCTGAATGAATTTCAGAGAGCAAAGGATCTGTTCTATGTGCCACTGCAAAGCTAAAAGCCATATAACCAATGGTGTTGTAAATATCTTTTAACTCAAAAGCCTTTTTTTCTGTTCCTGTCAATAGAAATTCTACAGGCGTTGGGCCCGAAGCAATAAAGGCATTAATACCGTCTAAATAAGCCATAGACAATTGATAGCTTGCACTAGAAGTCTCTAACTGAGCTACAGATTTCTCGCTGGCAGCGTCTATTCCCAAACTTAAAAATAGTTTGTCTGTCTCAATGAGATCTGCCCCAAAAAGCTCGGAAAGCCTTCCTGCACCAATTCTTCTGAGCACCTCCATTTGCCAGAGTCTGTCTTGTGCATGCACATAGCCTAAGGCTTTGAAGGCGTCTGCCTCTGAGTTGGCATATATATGAGGTATTCCATAGCTGTCAAAATAAACACGCACCTCTTCTGAGAGACCACTCAAAGATTGAGTTCCTTGGTATTGTGGTCTCATATAGGCTTTAAATACTTGAAAAGCCAATAGAACTAGAAGGCCTATTAGCACTAAAGATACAAGTACTCGCTTTAGATTTTTCATATTACTGCGCTTTAAAGGTTTGTATTCCTAGAGATAGCCACTGCTCATAGGTATTTACATCTGTGTATTGTATGGCGGGTGCTAATATCTCTAGATCTGGAGACATCATTAGATAGTAGGGCTGGGAAGCCGCATTAAAGTTAACTGTCTGAAAAGTGCCCCATTTTTGGCCAATGGTTTTTATAGATTTTTGTCTTCCTGAGGTGTACTCAAAAATAAATTGATCTGCCGCAGGCAAGGGAGCTCTGTCGTCTACATAGAGAGAAATAAGTACAAATTCATTTTTTATGAGGTTAAATACAGTAGGGTCGCTCCAAACATTTTCTTCCATTCGTCTACAATTCACACAGGCCCAACCTGTGAAGTCCAATAAAATAGGTTTATTTTGGGAGCTAGCTATCTGGAGACCCGTCTCAAAATCTTTATAACAATCTAAACCCAAAGGGCAATCAGATTCCTGAGGGTAAAGACTGTAAAAGCTAGGTGGTGGAAAACCGCTAAGCCAATTTAGGGGTGTTTTCTGCAATATTCCCAATAACATAAAACTGCCAAAAACAATACTGGCTGCTACCCATGGATACCTAGACCAATGAATGGACTTTTTTGGACGGTCAAAAATTCCCAGCAAATAAGCAGCTAGACCTATAGAGAGCAGTAACCAGATGCCTAAAAACACCTCTCTTTTCAAAAGTCCCCAGTGGGCAACCAAATCTGCGTTTGATAAAAATTTAAAGGCCAATCCCAACTCCAAAAACCCTAAGAATACCTTTACAGTAATCATCCAACCCCCAGATTTCGGTAGGCTGGCTAGCATACCAGGAAAAAGAGCAAATAAGGCAAATGGAAAAGCCAAAGCTACTCCAAAACCAAGCATACCTACTGTTAGGTTTGTTGCTACGTCCCCACTAGCCAAACTGGTACTTCCTAAAAGTCCTCCAAGAATAGGGCCAGTACAAGAAAAAGATACCAAGGCAAGCGTTAGTGCCATAAAAAATACCCCCAATATACCACCCATTTTAGTGGCTTTGTCATCCATTTTATTAGACCAGGAGGCAGGTAGATTTAGTTCATAAAAACCAAAAAAAGAACCCGCGAAAAAGATAAAAATGAAGAAGAAAAAAACGTTTAGCCAAATATTTGTGGCAATGGTATTGAGTATTTGAGCATCTAATGAGTTAAAAAGATGAAAAGGTACAGACAGTAGTACATAAATGAGAACAATAAAAAAACCATACCAAAGGGCCTGACTAACTCCTTTTTTTCTGTTCTCGGCTCCATTGGTAAAAAAAGAAACCGTGAGGGGAATCATCGGAAAAACACAGGGTGTTAAAAGGGCTATTCCACCCCCCAATAGTCCAAGGCCAAAAATGGTCCACAAGAGACTGGCTTTTGAACTCCCATTGCTTTCTAAGCCGTTATCTAATAGATTTTTGTTTTTAAGAGGTAGTATAAGAGCTGCTGTTTTTTCCAGATCTGAAGAAGACAACTCATTTTCTAATCCCAACGCTCCCCCGAGCTTACCAAGAGGAATTACAAAGCGCTGTACCTGAGCAATACAAAGTTCTTTACAAACCTGATAATCTATGTTCACCACAAGTTTTTCAAGTGTGGAATCTTTTAAAACAATTTTTTGTGTAAATGTGGCCTCTAGCTCAAAGAATTCCTCAGTAACTCCAAACACCTCAGAGTACTCTTTTACAGTTTCAGACTCTTGGAGCCCACCTAACAATTCATAGCCACCACCAAGGCCATCAAATTCAAATAGTGCAGGCTGTGAACCGCCCTTAGGTGAGTGGGTACAGTACAAATGCCAGTCTGGACTTATTTGAGCTAGAAAACGAATGATATAGGTGCTGTCATTTTCTTGAACCACCTCTGTTTCCCATTGAATGACCTCAGAACTGCGGTCTGCAGAAAAGCCAAAGTCTTGAGCATAGAGAAGGCCACTACATAAAGCATATATTGTTACGACAAAGTTTTTAAACATAAAAATTGATTTGTTTTTGAATGTACTTGAAATCTTCTATCGGCGCGCAAGCCTACAACCCAAACAATCCGGTCTTTAGCGTCTGCCAATATCCAGAGACTGGATTTTGAAAATACGTCAATTTTTTCATCTCTGAGGTATTTAGAGAGCTTCTTTTTGCCTGTCATCCCAACGGGGTAAAACAGATCGCCTTCTTTTATATGACGCAGTACTAAAGGGAAATGGAGAAGTGTTTTATCTACCGTTATTTCAAATGGGTTTTGGGGTACAGCAGCCTCCTTACCATCTGTAAATTCCATAGAAATAGGTGTTGTAATAGCAGGACAGTCCTCTGAAATATAGTATGCCTCTTCACTGCTACTTAGCTGTTCTTTAGCGTAAAGCAACAGATTCCTTCTGTCTTTGAGTAAAATGTGGGTATCCGACAAGAGTTTTTTTCCAGACGCACCCTCACATATTCCTATAATAGCTGCAGAATCTGAAAAACCATAAGGGGAAAACAGACCATATAAACTTGCGTTTAGAGCCGTTTGACTTAGTAAGTTTTCAAGGTCTATGCTTATGGCAGTTGGCGTATTATGGAATAATTGAGCTCTCAATTGGTCTATATATAAATGAGATAAAGTAGCTGTTTGCTCCAAGTATTTTTGAGTTTGTGCCACATTATGTAAAGCGGTGGGGTGTAAACTTTCTATTAAAGGCAGTAATTCATGCCTAATTTTGTTCCTAAGGTATTTGGTCTCTTTATTAGAGCTGTCTTCGAGCCATTCTATTTTTTGTTTCTTAGCATAAGAGGCTATTTCCTGTCTTGAAAAAGGCAGCATAGGTCTTATAATATATTTTCTTTTTTTGGGTACCCCGAGCAAACCCTCTATACCGGTACCTCTACTGAGGTTTATTAACATGGTTTCTAAGGCGTCGTCTCTGTGATGGGCGGTTACCAAATAAGCGTATCTAGATGTTTCTATTAGGGTTTCAAACCACTCGTAACGAAGGGTTCTTGCTGCCATTTGCACAGAACACTTTTGTGTTTTCGCATAGGTCTCCGTGTTAAAAGAGGTAGAAAAAAAGGGAACAGAAAATTGCTTGGCAAGCTCTTCTACAAAGGACGCATCGGCCTGCGAAGCGGCCCCACGAAGTTTAAAATTGCAGTGAGCTAAAGCAAAATCCAGGCCTATTTCCTTACAAAGATGCGCCAATACTACAGAATCTATTCCAGCGCTACAGGCTAGAATAAACGGCTGTGAACACAATTCTGGAAATTGATGGATCAAATGATTTTTAAAGGCGATTTTCACGATCTAAAATAAAAAATAAGGTCCTGTATTATTTTGCTACTTTTGAAAGGTAAAGATACCCCTATTTTTGGAGTCTAAAGCCATGGAGCAAAAGCGATTGTATTTTATTGACGCTATAAGGGCCTGGGCCATCCTCATGATGCTCCAAGGACACTTCATAGACGGGCTTTTAGACCCTGTATTTAGAGACTCTACACAACCCACTTACAAATTATGGCTATATTTTAGAGGCATTACAGCGCCCGTTTTTTTTACAGCATCTGGACTTATTTTCACCTATTTACTCTATATAAACAAGGACCAAGCCTACAGACGACAAAGAATAAAAAAAGGTCTCGTACGCGTGGCCCAGCTCTTGCTTTTAGGATATGCGCTTAGACTTAATATGAGAGGGCTATTTCAAGGACAGCTCTACGCAAGTTTTTTTTATGTAGACGTGCTTCATTGTATAGGACTTTCTCTTCTGGCCATTATAGGATTACACTACTGGCTTGGAAAGTATTCGCAAATCGGTCTGGGCTGGATTTTTCTTGGTCTAACAGTGGTGCTATTTATCTTTGAGCCAGCCTATGACAAACTTCCTTGGGAAGGTGTTCCGCAGTTTTTGAGTCATTATTTCACCAAGGCACACGGCTCTGTATTTACTGTAATTCCATGGATGGGGTACAGCCTGTTGGGCGGTTTTTTAGCCGTCCAAATGATGTATTTTAAAGAAAAGCGTTTCTTCTACCCCATGGCCATATTTTTGTGTACGATTGTAGGAATTCTATTAAAATACCAATCCTCTGCCCTATTCATTGCTATTTATGAGCGTTTTGACTTAGAAATTTTTAAATCGGTAGCCTATAACAATTATCTCTTTATTCGTTTTGGAGATGTTCTTTGGGTATTAGCTGTTTTTATGGCATTTAGAAGCTTTTTAAAACATCCCTACTTACTCAAAATTGGTCAAAACACCCTCAGTATTTATGTGGTACATGCCATAATTTTATATGGAAGCTTTCACGGCTTTGGATTGTATAGGTTTTTTAAAAAATCTCTCGATCTGCCTCAGGCCATTGGAGGGGCACTAATATTTGTCACATGCTGTGTGCTCTTATCTTTTGCCTATGCTAGTCTGGCCCCTTGGCGCTCTCAGATTTTTTCACGTATCTTTAAAAAAAATTTAAAACTATGAGTGAAACTCCAAAATTTAGCCCCGTTCCAGTAGACTTAGAAGCAGAAAAAAACTACAGCTGGTGTACCTGTGGGCATACAGAAAATGAACCTTTTTGTGATTCCTCTCACAGAAAACACAACGCCACCCCTTCTTTAAAATTCAATGTCACAGAAGCACAAACTGCTTATTTATGTACTTGTAAGCAAACTAAAAATGCGCCTTATTGTGACGGAAGCCATAACAATTATAATTCATAAAGTAAGGTCACTGACTCGAGCCACGAGCATTATAACTCATAAAAAAAGCCCGGTCATCAAAATACCGGGCTTTTAAAATTGTTTTACGTTTTCTATATATGAAGCGCTCTGTCTTCCGTAGCAGCTAGTGCAGCCTCTTTTACTGCCTCTGCAAAAGTAGGATGCGCATGGCTCATTCTGGAGATGTCTTCTGCAGACGCTCTAAATTCCATAGCGGTTACCGCCTCTGCAATAAGATCTGCACAGCGGGCTCCAATCATGTGAACTCCAAGTACCTCATCTGTAGTTTTGTCTGCTAAGATTTTAACAAAACCATCTAGATCCATACTGGCTCTAGACCTACCTAAGGCACGCATGGGGAACTGACCTACTTTATAAGCCACTCCGGCTTCTTTGAGCTGCTCTTCTGTTTTACCAACAGCGGCAACCTCTGGCCAAGTATACACTACGCCTGGTATAAGATTGTAGTCTATATGAGGCTTTTGGCCGGCAATAATTTCTGCGACCATGGTCCCTTCTTCCTCTGCTTTGTGTGCCAACATTGCTCCTGCTACCACGTCTCCAATAGCGTAAATATGTGGCGCTGCGGTTTGCAAATGATCGTTAACTAAAACACGACCACGCTCATCTAAATGAACCCCAGCAGCTTGCGTATTTAATCCTTCCGTATATGGGCTTCTTCCTACCGCTACCAAACAGTAATCTGCCTCTAAAACCACTTCCTGGCCTTTTTTGTCTTTGGCTTTTACCTTTACAATCTCACCCTCTCTACTCACTTCATGTACCGCGTGAGAAAGAAGAAACTTCACCTTTTGTTTTTTCATCACCTTAGTGAGTTCCTTAGATAAAGCAGCGTCCATACTCGGAATAATACGATCTGCATATTCTACAACCGTAACCTCTGCCCCCAATCTTTTGTATACTTGACCGAGCTCCAAACCAATTACTCCCCCACCAATAACTACAAGGTGTTTGGGGATTTCTTTGAGAGATAAGGCCTCTGTAGAGGTAATAATACGTTCTTTGTCTTGGGTAATAAAGGGAAGCCTTGAAGGTTTAGAACCCGTTGCAATAATGATGTTTTTCGCAGAGATATCTACCGTCTCTTTTTCAGAAGCCACCTGAATGGTATGGGCATCTTTAAAGCTCCCTAATCCGTGAAGGACAGTGATTTTATTTTTATCCATTAGGTATTCTATCCCTTTGGTAGTTTGCTCCACCACACTGTCTTTTCTAGCTATCATCTTAGAGAGGTTGGCGATGATCTCCCCTGGAATTTCAATTCCGTGGGTTTCAAAGTGCTTTGTGGCGTCTTCAAAGTGGTGTGAAGAGTCTAACAAAGCCTTAGAAGGAATGCAACCTACATTTAAACAGGTACCCCCCAAAGTATTGTATTTTTCTATTAAAGCAGTTTTAAGTCCTAATTGTGCACAGCGAATAGCTGCTACATAACCACCGGGTCCTGACCCAATTACGGCTACATCAAAAGCGTCCATATATTCGATTTAAAATAAACTTATAACAAAATTACACCATAAGATTAAGCCTACAAAGGTATATGTGTACTATCTTTTACTTCGCTAATTACAAAGGCACTCTGCGTACTACCAATATGAGGAATGGCAGTAAGTTTAGACACTAAAAAATGTCTGTAAGCCGGCATGTCTTCTAACTGAATTTTGAGCAAATAGTCGTAGTCTCCAGCCAGATGAAAACAGCTCACCACTTCTTCCAATGCAGCAATATCTTTTTCAAATTGCAAAACGAATTCCTTAGAGTGCTGCAGTAATTTCACATGGCAAAAAGCCACAAAACTTTTGTGCACCTTCTCCTTATTCAGAACCGCGGTATATCTAGAAACCACTCCAGAACGCTCTAATTTTTTAATGCGCTCATAAACCGCAGTGGTGGAAAGCCCCAATTGGGTGGCATAGAATTTATGGGTGCGCTTGCTGTCTTCTTGCAAGAGTCGCAATAATTTTTTGTCTGTCGCGTCTATACTCATTGAAAAATTTTTGGCCTCACGGCCGATGCTACTTAATATTTAGAAAATAAATCTAATATAATTAATATATATAGAATTAAAAACTAAATAAATAAGAATAGGTTGTAAATAAAATGGTTTGCATCTAATTTTACAAAAAACATAGCTATGAATCCTAAAACCATCGGAGGGAGTGCCCTCTTTGCTCAAAGCCATACAGACCCTCATATGGGTGTAAATCCTTCCATTTCAGACTCCAGCACCTATTCTTTTAAAAGCGCCCAGCATATGTCTGACACCTTTATTGGAGAGACAGAAGGCATGTACTTATACAGTAGGCATAGTAGCCCTACCAACAATGCCTTAGCTGCCTCTTTAGCTGCCATGGAAGGCACTCAAGACGCCTGTGTCTTTGGGAGTGGCATGGGTGCCATAAGTGCTGTTTTATTTCAGTTGTGTTCTGCTGGAGACGAGGTGGTAAGTAGCCAGACCATATATGGAGGTAGCTATGGCCTGCTCAAAAATTTTATGCCCAAGTTTGGGATAGAAACCCGTTTTGTAGACTTTACCAATGCAGAGGCAGTTTCTCAGGCTATTGGCCCTAATACCAAGGTATTATATTGTGAAACCATGAGCAATCCGTTACTAGAGATTACCCATATAAAAGCCATTAGTGAGTTGGCAGAAAAGCACCAGCTTACCCTAGTGGTAGACAACACCTTTAGCCCGCTTATTGTGGCCCCTGCAACACAGGGTGCTCATATTGTAATACACAGTCTCACCAAGTTCATCAATGGAACCTCAGACGCCATAGCTGGTGTGGTCTGTGCTTCTAATGAATTTTGTGCCTCTTTAAAAAGTGTTATGGATGGAGCCGCCATGCTATTTGGGAGTACTCTAGACGCCCAAAGGGCCGCCACCATTCTAAAGAACATGAAAACCCTACCCATAAGAATGGCCAAACACAGTGAGAATGCACTTTATATAGCAAAGCATTTGGAGGCGGCTGGCTACCGCGTGTCCTACCCTGGTCTAGAAAGCCACCCGGGAAAAAAAATACTAGAGGCGCAGTGGGTGCCAGAATACGGCTACGGTGGCCTACTCACCTTAGACGCAGGGAGCAGCGAGAAAGCCAATGCTCTTATGGAGGCCATGCAAGAAGAGGGATTGGGGTATTTAGCGGTGAGTTTGGGCTTCTATAAGACCTTGTTTTCTGCCTCTGCAAGTTCTACTTCTTCTGAAATATCAGAGAGCGAACAAAAAAATATGGGTCTCTCCTCCGGTTTGGTTCGTTTCTCCATAGGCTTAGACCCCAATATAGTAGATTACACCAATAGAATGCTCCGCTGTATAGATCAGATGAAGCTTTAGATAGAGGTTATAAATTAAATTATAAATAGGCGTACCCCCAAACTATTCCATTTCTAATCCTATCACAAAGCTTGGAAAAGGCAGCGTATTATTGTAATATTACGGCTTACAAAATTCCAAACTATGACTGAAACTAAGCCAGAGCCAACAGATAACACACCTAGTATTTCTTTAAAAGCTTCCTTAATACCAGTGGTTCTTTTGGTAGCGCTTTTGGCCTATAATGTATTTGTATTTGGAGACGACGCCCTGAGTGGCTCCAACCAATTTATCTTACTTATGGGAGGTGCCATAGCTGCTGTGGTAGGCTTCTTTCACAAGGTGTCTTATGAAAAAATGCTAGCAGAGGTTGCAGAAAATGTAAAATCTACAACCGGAGCCCTGCTTATCTTGCTTATGGTAGGGGCCCTTTCAGGTACCTGGCTTATTAGTGGGATTATTCCTGCTATGATCTATTACGGTTTACAAATTTTAAATCCCACTATATTTTTGGCAGCCTGCGTGATTATTTGTGCTATTATATCTATTGCAACGGGTAGCTCTTGGACTACCTCTGCCACTGTGGGTATTGCGCTTATTGGAATTGGAAATGCCTTGGGTATTCCTATGGGAATGACTGCGGGAGCTGTACTTTCTGGTGCCTATTTTGGAGATAAAATGTCGCCACTTTCAGACACCACCAACCTAGCACCAGCTATGGCTGGTAGTGATCTATTTACCCATATAAGATATATGCTTATCACTACGGTACCCACTTTAACAATAACACTATTGGTTTTTATGGTATTGGGTTTTACCTTAGAAACCTCCGGAGAGGCAGACACCCAAAGCATTCTAGATAGCATAGACGCAACCTTTAACATCAATGGATGGCTGTTTTTGGTGCCTGTTGGGGTTATCTTAATGATCCTTAAAAAAACACCACCTCTAATGGCCTTGCTCATAGGTACGCTATTGGGAGGTCTATTTGCTTTGATCTTTCAGGCCAATCTTGTTGCCGGACTCAGTGGTGACACAACACTCACTTTTGAAAATGGCTACCAAGGCATTTTGAATGCTATTACAGTAAACACGCAAATTGCAACAGACAATGCCGCTCTAAACGACCTTTTTACTTCTAAAGGAATGTCTGGTATGCTGGGTACCATTTGGCTTATTATGTGTGCCATGGTGTTTGGTGGGATTATGGACGGTATTGGAGCTTTGGCAAAAATATCTCAATCTCTATTGCAACTCGCTCAAACTACCTTTGGATTATTTGCCAGCACAGTAGCTAGCTGTTTGGCGCTCAATGTCACCGCTTCTGATCAGTATTTGGCTATTGTTATTCCTGGGAAAATGTTTTCTCAGGCCTATAAAGACAAAGGCTTGGCTCCTGAAAATCTCAGTAGAACCTTGGAAGACTCCGGAACCGTAACTTCTGTGCTTATTCCTTGGAACACTTGTGGAGCTTATCACTCAGGCGTGCTAGGGGTCTCCGTTGCAGACTATTTTGTGTTCGCCATTTTTAACTGGCTAAGCCCTTTTATGACGCTTCTTTTTGCTGCATTTAAGTTTAAAATAGCCCAGATAAAAGAGGCTTAAACTATCTATTAGTTTTTCTTATACTAGTATTTTTTAATTCATGAGGATTGTCATAGAATAACCCTTTGTATTGGATTAATTTTGCAGCTTTAATTTTAAAACTTTAGATATGTCCTTTGTAGGAAAAAAATTCCCAAATTTAAGTGTTAACGCTATGAATGAAATGGGTGACACCTTCCAAATTAACGTGTTGGAAGAAGCCCAAAAAAACAACAAAAAGGTATTATTGTTTTGGTACCCAAAGGACTTTACCTTTGTTTGCCCAACAGAATTACACGCTTTTCAAGCAGCTTTAGGAGAATTTGAGAAGAGAAATACTATGGTTATAGGTGCCTCATGTGACACGGCAGAGGTTCACTTTGCTTGGTTAAATACGCCTAAAGACAATGGTGGAATTGAGGGGGTAAGCTACCCACTTTTAGCAGACAGCAACAGAAACCTAGCGGCTGTTTTAGATATATTAGACGCTACAGAAGCTTCTTATGACGAGGCCTCAGAAGCTGTTTTATTAGAGGGAGACAATGTAACATACAGAGCTACTTACCTCATAGACGAAGAAGGTACTGTGTTTCACGAAGGGATAAACCATATGCCTCTTGGGAGAAACGTTCAAGAATTCTTAAGATTGGTAGACGCTTACACCCATGTTCAGGAAAAAGGAGAAGTTTGTCCAGCCAACTGGGAAGAAGGCAAAGAAGCTATGCATGCCAACAGAGAAGGTGTTGCTAGTTATTTATCCTTAAACTAAGCGCTATGGTTACAGAATTAGATCAGGACAATTTAGCAGAACTTATCGCATCACACCCTAAAGTTATGGTGCAATACAGCGCTAGTTGGTGTGGTAACTGTAGAATAATGAAGCCTAAGTTTAAAAAAGAAGCTGTAGAAAATGAGGAGGTGCTGTTCATTATGGCAGACGCAGAGAAATTTCCAGCCTCAAGAAAACTAGCTCAAGTAGACAACCTACCCACTTTTGCTGCCTTTTCTAATGGAAGCTTAGTGAACCAGCTACAAACCAACAAATATGAGCTTCTTAAAAATTTAGTACATGAAATTACCAATAATTAAACACCTTATTTCCTTTGTTTCAGATAATGATGTAGACTATCTTTTAGAAACTATTGAAACTCTGGAATCTCTCACAGAGGTTTCTTCTCTAAAAGAAGAGGAATTGGATGTTTTAGGAGAACTCATATCTAACCTTTACGGAGCGGTAGAAGTTCAAAAAGCCATAGACAGTGGAACCCCCCAAAAAGAAGCTTTAAATAGCTTTATGAAACGGGTTTTAGGATCTATAGACACATAGGCTTATAGCCTGCCAGATTAAAAATCTCCCTTTGGGAGATTTTTTTTTTGGTCTTCTACAAATAGCGTATTTTTATATCCTTAAACAAGACTTAGTATGGCAACTGTACATTTAAAAGGAACTCCCATTGAAACCCTAGGTAATTTACCTAGCGTAGGTAGCAAAGCACCTCAATTTTCATTAACCGCTGCAGACCTCTCAGAGAAAACTTTAGCAGATTTTTCTGGAAAAAAAATAGTCCTCAATATATTTCCAAGTATAGACACGGGTACCTGTGCTGCCTCCGTGAGGCAATTTAACAAAGAAGCTGCTGCTTTAGATAACACTGTGGTATTGTGTATATCCAAAGACCTTCCTTTTGCTCAAGCCCGCTTTTGTGGCGCAGAAGGGCTAGAAGCTGTTATTAACTTATCAGACTTCAAAACAGGAGCCTTTGGAGCAGACTACGGATTGAGTTTTAGCAGTGGTCCACTAGCCCCTCTTCATTCCAGAGCCGTGATTGTCCTGAACGAAGACCATGAGGTAATATACACAGAACAGGTAAACGAAATTGTGGACGAGCCCAATTATACTGCAGCCTTAGCAGCCTTATAAAAAGCGCCCACCCCCATGGCTAAAAAAAACAGCGTCCATATAGCGTCTCAAAAAACAAGTAAGAAATCTTGGAAAATTTCTAAAAAAAACAAGGTCATTATTGGCTTTGCACTTTTGTTAGTTGGGCTCTCCTTTCTAATTTCTTTTATTTCTTTCTTAGGATATTGGCAGGAAGACCAAAGTGTGCTCTCTGCTTTTATGGACCGAGAGGTAGTAGCAAAGAATGCCTTGAGTAAATTAGGAGCAGCTTTGGGTTTTATTTTTGTCTACCAAGGCTTAGGTATTGGCGCTTTAATTATAGCTGCACTCCTTTGTATAAGTGGTTTTTATGTTTTTTTAAGCCTGCCCAAAAGGCCCTTATTTAAGTGGTGGTTTTGGGGACTCTATGCCGCTCTTTTTACTGGAGTTCTTCTTGGATTTACAGCCCCCTCCTATCCTATTTTTGGTGGGGTTATGGGATTTGAGATAAAGGAAATTGCTCTGGATTATCTAGGGGTTACAGGGCTGTGGCTAAGCTTGCTTTTATTGGCTATGATTTTTATGGTTCGGGTATTTAATTTTAACCCTCAAGAAATATGGGAACGCATACAGGCCAAAAGAAAAGGGACTCAAGAGCAAAAACAAACGGATGATGAAGCCTCAGAAAATGAGATAGAGAGTCCTTACAGCCACAGAGAGGAGATTCTTGCAGCCGCCTTAGACCAAGAAACCCCTTTGGAAAGTGAGCTGTCTACAGACCCACTTCTCTTTGAAGAAAAAAAGTCAGAAACCTCCCAGCAGGAACGCTCTTTTAGTGTAACAGATACAAGTACAGAGGCAGCATCTAAACAGCATATAGAAAAACCTGTAGACTCGGACTTAGAAATTGAGGTAGCCGCAGCAGACGAGGAAGAAGAAAGCAGCAACAACCTTTCCAACAAGTTAGTGGAGGACTTTGGTGCCTTTGACCCTACCTTGGAATTGTCTAATTACAAATTTCCATCCTTAGACTTATTAGAAAAACACGGAGGAAACTCAGGAATTACCATAAACGAAGAAGAACTAGAGGAAAATAAAATTAGGATTGTAGAGACGCTTAAAAATTATAGCATTGGGATTGCACAGATAAAAGCAACCATTGGCCCTACAGTAACCCTTTATGAAATTGTCCCAGATGCCGGGGTTCGTATCTCTAAAATAAAAAACTTAGAAGACGACATAGCCCTTTCATTAGCCGCCTTAGGCATAAGAATTATAGCACCCATCCCAGGGAAAGGAACCATTGGTATAGAAGTTCCCAATAAGAACCCTAGTATTGTGTCTATGCGTTCAGTTATTGCCTCTACTAAATTTCAGTCTGCGGCTATGGAACTACCCATTGCCTTTGGTAAAACCATATCCAATGAAACTTTTGTAGTAGACTTGGCTAAAATGCCACATATGCTCATGGCAGGTGCCACAGGACAGGGAAAATCTGTAGGACTCAATGCAGTACTTACCTCCCTACTCTACAAAAAACATCCTGCAGAGGTGAAATTTGTATTGGTAGACCCTAAAAAGGTAGAGCTTACCTTGTTTAATAAAATTGAAAGGCATTATTTGGCCAAACTACCAGATGTAGAAGACGCCATTATTACAGACAACACCAAAGTCATTCACACCTTAAACTCTCTATGTATAGAGATGGACAACCGCTATGAGCTACTCAAGCATGCTATGGTGCGTAACATTAAGGAATACAATACCAAGTTTAAAGCCAGAAAACTCAACCCTAATGATGGCCACAAATTTCTGCCCTATATTGTACTTGTAATAGATGAATTTGCAGACCTCATTATGACTGCAGGAAAAGAGGTAGAAACACCTATCGCCCGTCTGGCACAGTTGGCTAGAGCTATTGGAATTCATTTAATTGTAGCCACACAGAGGCCCTCGGTAAACGTAATAACAGGTATTATTAAAGCCAACTTCCCTGCAAGAATTGCCTTTAGAGTAACCTCAAAAATAGATTCAAGAACTATCCTAGACGCACAGGGTGCAGACCAACTTATTGGCCGCGGAGACATGCTCTACACGCAGGGCAATGAGGTTACCAGAATTCAGTGTGCCTTTGTAGACACTCCAGAGGTAGAAAAAATAACAGATTTTATTGGCGCCCAGCGTGCCTATCCAGAAGCCCACTTACTGCCAGAATACGTAGGAGAAGAAGGAGTCAGTGGTATAGATTATGAAATCTCAGAAAGAGATGCCATGTTTAGAGAGGCTGCAGAGGTCTTAGTGATTGCTCAGCAGGGGTCTGCCTCACTTATTCAAAGAAAATTAAAATTAGGCTACAACAGAGCTGGCAGGATTATTGATCAGTTAGAAGCGGCTGGTATTGTAGGGCCTTTTGAAGGTAGTAAAGCCAGACAAGTATTGGTGCCAGATATGAATAGTCTCCAACAATTATTAGACAATGAAACCCAAAATAATGAATAAAATACTCCCCTTCCTTTTATTGGCCAGCAGTCTATTGTGGTCCCAAGACCCGTCTGCCCAATTGCTAGATAAAGTTTCCGCAACAATTGCTAAGCAAGAAAACATCAGTCTAGATTTTACGTACAAACTCTTTAACGCAGAAGCCAATATTAGCCAAGAGACTAGCGGCAAGGTTTTTATCCAAGGAGAAAAATACCGTTTTGAGTATATGGGGGTCATTCAAATAAACGACCAAGTAAACACCTACACCATTGTACCAGACAACGAGGAAGTTAGTATTGTGTCTAATGAAAATGCACCCGAGGAGATGAATCCTGCAAAAATATTGACTTTCTACAAGGAGGGATATCGCTTTAGCTGGGATATTTCACAGAATGTGCAAGGAAGAAAAATACAGTATATTAAACTCAATCCTATAGATAGCGAGGCAGACATGGCTCATATTCTGCTGGGGATAGACACCCAGAAAAATGAGGTGTATAAAGTCATAGAAACAGGCAAAAATGGCACGAAAACAACCATCACTGTTCAAGAGTACAAAAGCAATACCAAGCTAGATGCTGGCCTTTTTACTTTTAATGAAGCAACATATACTTCCTTAGGTTATTACATTATAAAAGAGTGAGAATATTAGACAGATACATATTAAGCAGGTTTGTTTACAACTTCTTATCTGCCTTTGTCATACTGATGTTTATCTTTATTTTCCAATCCATTTGGTTGTATATAGATAACTTGGCAGGTAAGGGCTTAGACCTTGTTATCATTGGTAAATTCATCTTCTATTTACTCCCAAATCTAACGGAAAAAGTATTGCCTTTAACCGTACTTCTCTCCTCTATCCTCACCTTTGGAACCTTTGCAGAGCACTATGAGTTTGCTGCTATGAAAGCCTCTGGTATCTCTTTACAGCGGTCTATGAGAACCTTGATTGTTCTGGTGAGTTTCTTGGGTTTGGTCACCTTTTTCTTTGCAGACAGGGTCATCCCCGCTGCAGAGCTCAAGTCTTATAGTCTTAAAAAAAATATCGCCAAGGTAAAACCAGCTGTAGCTATAGCAGAGGGCTTATTTAGTGAATTTGAAGGCACAGGAATGACCATTTTGGTGAAAGAAAAATACGGCGAGAACGATCGGTTTTTAAGAGACGTAATCATTCACAAAAAAAATCCCAACCAAATTAATACCACGGTAATTAAAGCCAAAGAGGGAGAGCTCATTAGCTCAGAAAATAGTAACCTCATACAACTTAAACTCATAGACGGTCATTATTATGAGAGCTTGAGTGTTCCCACCCAAAGAAATCACAGCCAACACCCCTTTGCAGTATCTGATTTTGAAAGCTATATTATTAATATAGATCTCACAGAGCTCAATATGGTAGACATGGACGAGGAAATCTCTGCCAATTCAGACAAGATGAAAAATGTGGTGCAGCTGCGAACAGACATGGACTCTATCTCAGACAACAATGCAGTGATTGTAGCTGCACTCTCTAAAAATATCACAGAGAGAATGGGCCTTCAAGTAATTAATACACCCTTAAGCACCAAACAAGATTCTCTTTTTTCTAAGATGCCTGCAGACAGTCTTAAGAGTATTCCAAATATATTGGAGGGCTTTAATCCAGTACAAAAAACACAATTGGTTTCCGAGGCTATAAACACCGTGACTATGTCTGCGCTCACCATCCAAACCAAGCGAAAAGAACTACTTATTCGCTACAAAATTTACAATATGCACGCTTTGTCTTTGCACAAGAAGTATGCGCTAGGATTGTCCTGTATTGTACTCTTTTTCGTGGGGGCACCCCTTGGTGCTATCATTAGAAAAGGAGGCCTAGGACTACCTATGGTGATTGCTATTATTTTATTTCTCACCTATTATTTCCTAGGAGTGTTCACCTATAATTATGCCAAAGAAGGCAATATTTCTCCTTTCTTTGGGGCTTGGATACCTACACTAATCATGCTGCCCCTAGGAATTTTCCTCACAAGAAGGGCTACGGCAGACAAAGGCATGGTACAATTTGGAAGTATTTTAGACTTCTTTAAATTATTATTTACGAAACAAAAAGCATGAAAAAGAATAGCTCATTAGATACCATAGAAAGTGCCATTGCAGACATTAAGGCTGGAAAAATCATCATTGTTGTAGACGACGAGAATAGGGAAAACGAAGGAGATTTTCTCGCTGCTGCAGCGGCTGTAACACCAGAAATGATCAATTTTATGGCTACCCATGGTAAAGGTCTTATTTGTGCGCCCCTAACGGAGCGCCGATGCAAAACCCTTGGGCTACACCGTATGGTACAAAACAATACAGACCCTATGGAAACGGCATTTACTGTATCTGTAGATCTAAAAGGACATGGGGTTACTACAGGTATTTCTGCGTCTGACCGTTCTAAAACCATTCAGGCCCTTTGCCACGAGAATTCTCAACCCCATGACTTTTCTAAACCTGGGCATATTTTCCCTTTGGTAGCCAAAGAAGGCGGGGTACTTAGAAGAACCGGACATACAGAGGCAGCCATAGATTTTGCACGATTGGCTGGTTTTTCTCCAGCCGGGGTCATTGTAGAGATCATGAACGAAGACGGTACTATGGCTAGGCTACCACAACTCTTAGAAGTAGCCAAAAAGTTTGATCTTAAAATTGTGTCTATTGAAGACCTAGTGGCCTACCGAATGGAGCACGATAGTCTCATAGAGAAAAAAGAGGACTTTAATATTCAGACCCGCTTTGGCGCATTTAGACTCAGAGCCTACCAGCAAACTACCAACCATCAAATTCATATTGCTCTTACTAAGGGGCATTGGACAGCAGAAGAGCCAGTACTCACTAGAATTAATTCTACCCTGATCAATAATGATATTTTGGGAACCCTTACCAATAATCCAGACCAGAAGCTAGACCGTATGTTTCAGGCCATTAATCAGGCCGGTAAAGGGGCTATTGTATTTATTAATCAAGAGTCTTCAGTGCTCAATTTAATCTCTAGACTGGGAGTACTCAAAGAAAACCAAGCCAAAGGAATTTTAGAGGCACCACCTATAGACATGGATCACAGAGACTATGGCGTAGGCGCACAAATACTTCACGACCTCAGTATTTCTAAAATTAAATTGCTTTCCAACGCTGCCCAAACCAAACGTGTGGGTATGGTAGGCTATGGATTAGAAATTTTGGAATACGTGAGCTATTAGAGAATCTCCGTAATAATTTCATCTTGGGATTTACGCACTTTTTTGAGCTGAGAAACAGCGTCATCAGAAGAGCGTTTTCCAATAGGCATGAGTAAAACAGACTGTAAATTTTTAGATTTTAAATCCAAAATATGATCTACTGCCTCAGGATTAAAGCCTTCCATTGGGCAGCTGTCTATTTCCAAGCTGGCACAGGCAGACAACACTGTTCCCATAGCTAAGTAAACCTGCTTGCTGGCCCAAGACATAATCTCTTCCTGAGTCTTTTGACTAAACACACCTTTCATGAAGTTTTTGTAGCCATCTAAGGCTTCTAAAGGCATCTGTCTTTGCGAGGCTATTAACTCAAAGTACTGTTCAATGTCAGACTCACTAAAATTAGTTTTAATACAAAAAACTAGTACTGCGGCTGCTTGAGCGGGTTGCTTTTGACCGTGAGAAGCCACACTAATCTGTTCTTGAATACCTTTATTTTGTATAACGAATAGTTCGTAGGGTTGTAGCCCATAAGAACTAGCAGAGAGGTTAAATGCCTGTTTAATTTTCTCTATTTGCTGTGTTGTAAGAGAAGCGTTTACATCGAATTTCTTTACAGCATAACGCCATTCTAGCGCCTTAATAATATCTTTCATAGCTTTATTTTAAAAGGGCAAAGTTAGGAATTAAAGAACCAAAGTTTAATGGCCATGATAACAATCATAACTACCATAAACTTTTTTATAAATCCGTCTCCTTTTTTTACTGAATATCTAGAGGCCACCCATGCCCCACTCCCATTCCCAAGGGCCAAGACCCCTCCTACCAACCATTCTACCTTGTCGTTATAAGCAAAAACTGCCAAAGCAGCCAGGGTGTATACACAGGCAATGGAGACTTTTGTCATATTGGTCTTTACCAAACTTAGCTTGTTAAAACTATGCAAGAAAATCATCATAATAAAGCCTATACCTGCATTGATAAAACCTCCATATATTCCTATAAAAAAGAAAGCAATTGTAGAGAGTACTAGGTACTTTCCTTTGGTTCGCTCCTCTACAAGCGCTTCTTTCATCTTGGGCTTAAAAACAATAATAAGCACCACAGCCATCATAACAATAGCCAATATTTTATTGAAGGTCTCTCCTTTAATGTCTACGGCAATATAAGCTCCAACTATAGATCCTACAAAAGCAGCAGCAGCCAAATACATATTGAAAGGAAAGGTAGAAATACCTTTACTCTTAAACCCAGCAGTAGCCATAGCCGTTTGGAATACAATAGCTACTCTATTTGTCCCATTGGCTACCGCAGGTGGCAAACCTAAAAAAATAAGCACCGGAAGGGACAATAAAGAACCTCCACCAGCTATGGTGTTTACAAAACCTACCGTAAAACCAACTACGACTAATAAAAGATAATGATACCATTCTTCCATACGACAAAAATACATCCAAAGCCCCATATAGCCTTCCTTTTTACAGAAAATAAAAAAAAGCCAAAAAGCCTTTCCATAATTGAAAAAGGTTTCTATATTTGCAGCCGCATAGACGCAAGGAGAAATGGCAGAGTGGTCGAATGCGGCAGTCTTGAAAACTGTTGAGGGTCACACCTCCGGGGGTTCGAATCCCTCTTTCTCCGCAAAAGAAAACCCACAACGAAAGTTGTGGGTTTTTTATTTTAAAGCACGTCAAAAATTTATTTTTGTAAGAGCTTTAGCTATTTGGGTTTTAGATTCTCAATACCTTTTCTCGGTATTCTTTTGGAGAATAGCCGGTTTCTCTCTTAAAAATGGTGTAAAAATGAGACTTTGAATTAAATCCTGCGGCGCTACCTATCCCATCTATGGTGTCATTTCTAAAATCATAATGGTTCAAGGCTTCCTTTACCCATTGCACCCTAAACTTGTTTTTAAAAGCAGTAAAAGTGGTATTATATACCGTTTTAAAACACTGGTGAACATGGTGCTTAGGAGCCTTCAATTCCTCTGCTAAAACTGCCATTTTATAAGTACGCTCTAAAAATGGTTGTTTTTCATTAAATAGATTTTCTATCCTTTGGGCCATATTAGAATAATACGCATTTGGTAACACTTCCCCTAAGGTATTTCCAAGCCTCGCTCTCTCCTTTTGTGCTACAGAAAATCCATACAATACATGAGGAAACAAAACAGGTATGAGACCCACCAATGCAAAAGCTATGGCTGCTATACTTAAAATAACTGAATTGGTAGTAGAATATAAATCAATAGGACTAGAAAATAAGTTCATCACAAAGGCTGCATATAAAAATACCAACAAAAAAACAGAGGTAATAAGGAAAAACACCCATCTTAAACTTATTTGATATTTTTTTATGTCTTGATTTTTCCTGAAAATATACCAGAGTCTAAAGGATAGAAAAATGTAAATAAGAAGAGATACTAACCTAATGGCAAAATTGGTTTGCGTTCCAAAAAACATATTGAAAGGCACCTCATACATATGGGCGGTGTTGTCAATAATAGACTGCATGAAGGCTTTCTTGTTTTCAAAGGAGTTTAAGCTATAGGGTAAGATGGCAATGCATTGTGTAAAACCCGGTAGAAAATGAAAAACATCTGTTTTTTTCCAAACAAAGGTGCCCTGCAAAGTATTTCTAACATAGAAAAATAAAAAAGGTCCTGCTAACAAATACAGAGGCGTAAAATGATTGATAAAAATGGCAGACCAGAATGGATCTTGTAAGGTAGAAATACTAAAATGAGATACAGCATAGATAAATGCTGCCAAATAAAGACCAATGAGATACATAACATTGCGTCTTTTCTTGTAATTAAACCCAACAATAAGCATAATTACAAAGAAGAAAAATATAAGAACACCCTGAAACATAGACTAAACAAACTACTCAATAATGCCAAATATAAATATTTATTTAGTTCACTTTTTTAAAAACTGAACTAAATAGCCACTCTAAAAACGAATATTAAAAATATCAAAAGCTATTTTCGCATGTTAAACTCAATTATCCCCTAAATCTGAATATGCCTCATTGTCTTAGGACATACCATATATTTCTTTTACTATTCACCATTTATGGAGGTGTCTGTGCTCAAAGCGGAATTGTGACTAATAGTTTAGTTCTTGAATACAATAGCTACGAATATAGTGGTAGTGGAACTTCAATTTCAGATACGAGCACAAATAGCAGGAATGGAACAATTGGAGGTAGTCCAACATATAGTAACGATGTATTCACATGGACTGATTCAGATTATTTGAGAACTCCAGATCTTTCGTCCATAATACAAAATAACAGCGAAGCCCACACTATAGAACTTTGGATTAAACCAATTAATAATGGGGTCTTAGCTCAATACAATGGGCAAGACAATCATAATACAGATTACCACTTTTCAGCCCTTGAAATCGTTAGTGGAAAATTGGAATTTGGCTTGTGGAACGGTGTGATGGTTTCATCTGGGCCAACTGTGAATATACCATTTAACCAATGGAATCATGTGGTTTTAACCTATGACGGTTCAATAATTAAAGGTTATCTAAATGGTGTATTTGTTACAGGAAGCGAAACTACAGTCAATTGGGATCATCCTAAGGAATATAGTAGCTCTAATAAATTTGTTATTAATTTTGGTGCAGAAGACACTACAAACCAAGGAGATGGAACAAGATTTGATGGACAATTTGCAGTATCAAGAGTTTACAACAGAGCTTTATCATTAATCGAGGTAGTTCAAAATTATAATTACCCTTATGGAACCTTGAAAATTGTTGAAAGTGGAGGTGATTCAATAAACACAACTTGGAGAGAGGATGATAATACTATTTATGCTAAATCCAATGCTTCTATAAATTCATCTATAATTGAAGGATATTTAAACTCCGGTTCTCTCTCTGTTACAGCAAATGTTATTGAAATTCAAGATAATATAACCACTAATACAGCTGGAAATAATATTGTATTTAAAGCCAAATCAGACATTGTATTAAATTCTAATATAACCACAAATAATGGAGATGTTCACCTATGGTCTGATAGTGACGGAAATTCTGCTGGTAGAATAGGCATTTATAATGGAGGGATTACTTCTAATGGAGGGGATATTACACTTTCAGGTGGTACAGATGGAAATTCCTATGCTGTGGGTACTAACACCGCTTTTACAAGTTTCGCTAATTACAGGGGTATTTGGTTTAATAATTCTACTTTAAATGCAAATGGAACCTCTAATGGTGGTAATATAATTATAAAAGGAAAAGGTTATACCAATGAATTAACAACAGATTATAATATTGGTGTTGATTTTACCATTAATTCAATTATTAAAACCAACTTCAACGGTGAAATTTTAATAGATGGAGTTGGGGGGCCACACAGCACAGCTGGAGAGCACGCTGCAGGAATTAATTTCTTTTCTCAGAACCAAATTTTTTCTGCAGATGGAACTATTGAGCTCAATGGAGAAGCTGGTGGAGGGAGTGCAAGCAACGCCCGATTAGACGCCGGTATAAACTTTGATGGTGGTTTAAGTGGTGCAACTTATGACGCTAAAATATATTCTAATTCAGGAGATATTACTCTCAAAGGAACAAAAAGTACCCTTAGTAATAGTTATGGCATAATGAATGGTATTGATAATATTCAAACCTATATAGGCACAGATGGTACGAATAAAACCTCAGGAGATATCACAATTATTTCTGATAATTTTGACCTTCAAGACAATTATCATACCATTGAAACTACAGGAGCTTTGGTAATTAAATCATCTTCGAATAGTTTCTCGACAAATTTTAATACATCTTTAATTGATATTCCCAGCTCATTAAATAGTCTCACCATAGGTACTATTTCTAACACAGCAAACATTACCATTTCTGAGGATATTGAAGTAGCAGGACCTATCTCAATGTATGGAGATGATATTGTTGTTTCTGGATCTATCAGTAGTACGAAATCAAATTCGAATATTTTATTAAAAGCAAAGGGTTATATATATGCAAATACAAATCACAATATTTCAACCAATGGTGGAGATATCATTCTTTGGTCAAATACCGCTAATACAACCTCTGGGACAGCTAATAACGAGGTAGATTTACGCGGCAACAATACGATAAGTACCTCAGGAGGAGATATTTACCTAGCTGGTGGGCTAGATGATGGAAATGGAAGACCTGCTGGTTACGCTTATAGAAGCTATGACGACGAGATTAGGCCTGCAGATCTGGGCACCAATGTTACCCTAAATTCAGCTGGAGGTAATATTTTTATGAGAGGCCAAGGCGGAGGTGTAGGTATTGGCTTTACTGGTTCCGGTATTGATATAGATAGTAGTGGAGGTAGCGTTACTTTAGATGGAATTGGTAACTCTAATAGAGGAATATGGATAGGTCATAACCTAGATTTAAACTCTAATGGAGGAGACATTATTATGACTGGAACCTCTACAAGCTCTTATGGAATAGGTTTTGAAAACTCAGGGATTAGTATAGATAGTGGCACAGGTTCTATCACCATAGTGGGGCAAAGTACTTCTAACCATGGAGTTTCAGTAACAAATCAATTGGCTATAAACTCTGATAGCAACTCAGATACCGCAATTAGTATCAAAGGAAGTTCTTCCAGCGCCTATGGAGTATTCTTTGGAGGTACTACTTCTAGTGAAAATTTACTCATACAGTCTTCTTCAACAGAGGGTGGAGGTGATATTGTCATTGAAGGAAAGACCGTTACAGGTGAGGTAGGGGTTAGTCTTGACTTTTGGAGGAGTGGTTCTAGTACCCAAATCTTATCAGGCTCGGGGAACATTAAAATTCATGCAAAAGGTAACGAATCTAGGACTTTATATACCAGCACTGACCTTCATATAGGAAAACTAGCTAATTCAAATGCTGTCAATGGCATTAGTCCTATTTCCTCTGTAACAACAGGAAATATAAGCATGCTCTCAGATGGAGGAATTCGAACCAATACGGGAGCAGGTGGTAAATGGACCATAACAAGCGGAGACGCTGCTAACCCAGGGGGTGATGTTGTCATTGCCTCAGATACTAACAACTCAGAGGGAGGTTTTATGTATTTTTCTACAGGTGGGCTATCAGTAAACTCTTATGGTGGAAACATTACATTGGGTGGCGGTAACCTATTAGGAACTGGTTATGCGATTGGCACTCGATATAATAGCAGTTACTCTGGTAATGGAATTCAAATAGATGGAAATCTAAGCCTCAATAGTTCCGGAAACAGTACAGACACTGGAGGAAATATTAATATTCGAGCCAAAGGGTATACAGGTAGTTGGGAGGCATACAATATGAATGGTTTTTTTAAATACTTAGGATCTACAGATATTAACAGTGGTACTGGAAAAATTAATATTTCTGCCCTGGCGCCAACTCCACAGACCAATGCAACAGCAGTAGGATTTTATATTAATGGAGGAACCAATCATTACTTTACCTCCTCTAGCACTTCGGCCGATGCTATTAAAATTGTAGGTGATAGTTCAGATTCTAGTTCCTCAACCTCTGAAGGAATTATTCTTAGAGATGCTAGTGGAAGGCATGAGTTTGTAGCCACTGGAGTAGATGGCGGAGTAATTATAACAGCTAAAGGAGGTGATAATGATCCTGAGACTACTCAATTCAATGATCCTGTTTATGTGTTGGCAAATGGAGGGGATATTAAAATTACAGCAGAATCTGAACATTCAAATGGTGGAAGTATGATTTTTGGAGATAGCCCTTTTTATGGGTCTAAATCAAGTTCCTCCGTTAGCAGTTCAAATAGTAATATTATATTAAAACAAGACAAATTTACTTTTTCTAGTGGTGTTAGCCCTAAAATTGCAACAACAGGAAACGTTTCAATTATACCCTCTAAAACACGTTTTACCAACACCACATTTGAAACAGATTGGTTTGCTTTTAACCAAAATAGTCAAACCATGTCTGGTCTAACCATAGGTAAGGAATCAAACACCTCTGACATTACTATAAATAGTGATCAAACAGTTAATGGCCCTATCGCTATTTATGGTGATGACATTACTTTATCCAATTCGTTAACTGCTTCCGGGACACTTACTCTTCAAAGTTCTGGAGCTTTGACTCAAACAGCGTCTATTTCCGCCAATATTTTATCACTCACGGGTTCAGGTACTACTAACTTAAGCCATAGCGGAAATAGTGTAAATAAACTTTCTGCAGGAACTGCTACTATAACAACTGGAACTCTAAGCTTCACCAATTCAAAAGCCTTGGAAATTGGAGTTAATACTAATGGAATAAAATCTAATGGAACTATTTCGATTGGTACCCTTTCTGGAAATCTCACACTATCTAAAGATATTACTACGACTAATACCAGCGACAATGCTATTAGGCTTTTAGCCGATGCAGATGCTGCCGCCCCCAATGAAGGTAATGGTCACATTATAATTTCCGGAACCCCTACGCTAACAACAGGCTCTGGTGGTAGGGTATCTTTATTTTCGGGTAAACCTGCATCTAGTTCAGGTCTGGTTAATTTGGTTGGCAACAATAATGTTCGAATTGGGGTAGACTCTAGTACCACTACTTTTGAACCTGGCTTGAATTCTGGGGTTTATGCACTCTTTAGAACTGGGCCAAAAATTAATCTCAGTGAAACATCTTTGAGCTTTGCCCACACCAGCGGAACTAACAGTCTTCCTAAAAGTTTTGTACTAAGTGCAACAGGGCTCACTGAAAATGTGACCCTTACTGCTCCAAATGGATTTGAAATTTCTGAGACTGAAAACTCAGGCTATACTAGTTCATTAAATATGACTCAAAGTTCTGGGTCTATTACAAACACCCCTATTTACGTCAGAGTAAAAAACAGTGCAAGTGACTATCCTACGGGTACATTAAGTGCTAGCTCTGAGGGAGCTTTTTCAGAATCTTTAGGACTTACTACAACAGCTAATGCCGCTTTAGATTTGGATGGCGTTGATGATTATGTGGATACTGGTTCAACAATGTTCACTACAGGACAAAATAATTTTACCATTGAAGCATGGGTGTATTCTAAAAATCCAGAAAATGACAATCTCTATCATGGAATTATTGGGGTTGAAGGAACAAGTAGAAGTCCTGGTATTTGGATAAAAAATAGAGAACTTCATTATGATTTCAGAAATAGTAATGCAACTGGGACTCAAATTGGAGCTTTATTTTCTTATGAGGATATTAGAGCCAATGAATGGTTTCATATAGCATGGGTAAAAAGTGGTGCTTTGACTTATTTCTATATAAATGGAAAATTAGTAATTGATGGAAATCCTGCCCCAACTAGTTTATATGTTGAACCACAAAATTATAGGTTAGGATATATTAATAATTACTTCAAAGGACAATTAGATGAGGTTCGTTTTTGGAATACTGCACAAACCCAAGTACAAATACAAGAAAATATGTACCGTTCTTTGTCTGGGAATAGCCACAGTGGTCTAATTTCCTCTTATAATTTTAATAATGGAGTGCCCCTATCAGATAATAGTTCAAATACCACTCTTTATGACGCCGTTGGCAACAATGATGGAACCCTAACCAATTTTGGAAATTTATCTATTGCCTCTGCCACTACCTCTACCTGGGTGGCTAACCCGTTTCCTGAGTCTGAAATCCCCAATGGGTATTCTTCTATGCCTACAGCTCTTTGGAATGCTATAGGAACCAATGAAACACGAGATTCTAATGGACTTACGCTAACAGCTCCTAGTACGCTTAGCGCTGAGAATTACGTAAATCTAGCGGCTAATACAGATACCGGCACTACTACCTCAGATGTAGGAAATACCGAAAACATAAGAAGTAATCGCATTTGGTATGTAAATGAGACGGGTAGCGTGAGTGCTACGGTGAAAATTGGGGTGGCATCGGCCACAGGCCAAACAGTTAGTAGCTTTGTGAGTCCTACCTTTAGTCTTATTAGAAGAGATGGCACCTCTGAAGATTTTTCTAGAGTGGCTCAAGGTACCCGTTCTGGAGATGTGGTGACTTTTACAGAGGTAGGTCTTGAGGACGGATATTACAGCCTTGGTGTAGTGCAAAATGTGCTGTTAATACCCACAGCCAGTCAGTCCAAAACGCTGGGAGCTGAAGAACCAACCCTAAGCTACACCACCTCTCCTAATGTGAGTTTGAGTGGAACACTTTCCAGAACTGCGGGTGAAGATGTTGGCACCTACTCTATTACCATCGGTACCATTAGCAGCTCGCTTTATAGCATCACTTTGGCTCCTGAAAATTTTGAAATTGTAGTTACAGATCCAAATATAAATGGATGGAATGATTTAAGTCTAACCTTTGGAGACACTTCTGGGGTGCCCTCCTACACTACCTCTGCAACTACATCGCCCAGTTTCACCAGTTCTAATACTTCGGTTGCAGCTATTCATCCAAGCTCCGGAACCATTACTGCTACTGGAGTGGGTACTACTACACTTTGGATTTACTTTCCAGCTGGGGGTCAGTTTGTATCTGGAACTAAGAGTTTAACCATTACAGTATTGGCGAGAACCATCACGGTTACTGCTGCTGCCAAAACTAAGGTGTTTGGTGAATCTGACCCTGAACTTACCTATACGGCTACGCCAGCAGTTGGAGATCCGGTGGTTGCTGGAAGTAGTGCTACAGTAAGCTTTACAGGAACCCTTATCAGAACCGATGGAGAAAATGCTGGTACCTACTCTATTACTCTGGGTACGCTAAGTAATACGAATTACACCATTGATTATGTAGGGGCAGATTTTAGTATTACTAAGGCGCCAACAGATATTGATGATGGGGATAGTGATCCAGCTACAGAAACATTGAGTGACACCACTATCACTTTCGGAGACGCAGATCTTTTACTTACCCCAACATCTAGCAATACGGCAGACTATACGTTTACTTCTTCAGATAGTAGTGTGGCAAGTATTACGACCACCAGTACCAACACGGCTTCTATTCGCAATATGGGCGTTGGTAGTGCAGTTATTAGCATTAGCCAAGCAGCCGATCCGAATTATCAGGCCAAGACGGTGAGTTATACGCTAACGGTCAATAGATTACCTGTTACAGTAATACCGACAACCACGCAGTCAAAAACTTATGGTGAGGCAGATTTAACACTTACTTATGACAGTAGCCCTGAATTAAACAGTTCCCTTTCTAACTCCAGCACCATTACTTTTACTGGAACTCTGAGCAGAACTGATGGAACAAATGTGGGTACTTATTCTATTACCATAGGTACACTCACTAATACTAATTATGCCCTCACCTTTACAGAGACAGATTACACGATTAACCAAAGGCCAATTACCATTAGCGCAGAAGCTAAAACTAAGGTCTATGGCAGTGCAGACCCAAGTTTAACACATAGTATTACAGCAGGGAGTATTGTGACAGGAGACACTGTGTCTGGTGTACTCACCAGAACCTCTGGAGAAGCAGCTGGCACCTATTCCATCGCTCAAAATACGCTCACTTACGGAAATAATTACAATGAAACTTATGAGGCTGCAGATTTAACTATTACCAATGCTACCCTTACTCTAACTGTATCTGACTATACCAAGGTATATGACAGTCAATTTATAGACTCTTCTAATCTTAGTTTTACAGCCACAGGTCTTGTAAACGGAAACAGCATAGATGATCTTGTAGGCACTCCAACTTATACAGTAGCTGGCACGGCTACCAATACCGTAGGCACTTATTCCATCACGCTCAGTGGGCTGAGCCATCCGAGTTATGATATTGTATTTGTGGGTGCTAACGCTACAATTATGCAGCGAGATATGAGTGAGGTTATTGTAGCCGATATTTCAGATAGGGTGTATAATGGATTGGCACAAACCCTTTCGCCAACGGCTAGCTTAAATAGTTTATCCCTAGTTGAGGGCACAGATTATACCACAAGTTTTACGGGAAATACCAATGTGGGGACAGCTTCTGTAACCCTGACTGGTTTGGGTAATTTTACTGGAAGTAAAACCGTGCCTTTTAAGATTGTAGCTGCCAATATAGCTAGTACAACAATAACTGGTTTGCCTAGCCAAACGTTTACCGGTTTTACCCTAACCCCCTCACCTTCCCTTTCTTATAACGGTAATTTACTTGTAGAAAGTTCAGATTATTCTGTTAGTTATAAAGGGAATACAAATGCAGGAACTGCTTCTGTAACCTTCATTGGTTCGGGGAACTATACTGGAACTCATGTGATTGGTTTTGAAATTGAAAAGGCAGATTTAAATATTAGTTTTGAAAATATTACTACCACTTTTGGTGCTATAGACTTTAAGCCTAGTTTAACTATATCAGATACTAGTACTATTCCAATATTATCTCCGTCTGCCAATACAAATCCTAGATTTTGGTATGCAAATAGTATTTACGGTGACGCCAGAATATTTTATCCTTCAGATTATGAGAGAAAAGAGACTTTCTTTAAACCTTCATTAAATTCAGAAAGATCCTGGATAGCAGAGGGCTCAGGTAGTTCATATTTGGCGCTTGATTTACAAGAAGAAGTATTAATCTATGGTATTAAAACAAAAGGAAATGCCAGAAATCCAAAATGGGTCAAAACAGCAAAAATCCAGTATACTTCTGTTCTTGAAACTTCAAACATTTCAGACGTGGGAAGAGAAAAGATTGGAGAGTCTAATTGGACAACTATTGAAGAAAATGCTTCCCTTAACACCGACAATACAACCGCTGTAATCAATTTATTTGAAAGCCCTGTAACGGCTCGATATTTAAATGTACTTCCAAGTTCTCACCAAGTAGATGTTTCTATGCGTTTGGGTGTTTTGTACATACCTGGAAACCTTGTTCTAAGTAGTTCAAATTCCTCCATTGTTTCCTTTTCAGATAATATAGCATCTGTAAATGGAGGTGGAATTGCAACAGTAACAGCAACCATTCCTGAATCACTTAATTACAATGCCTACTCTACAACATTTACCATTGAGGTTGAAAGTGCCACCCCTTCTATTAATTTTCCAAATGTAACTAAAACTTTTGGAGATGTTCCATTTGCATTAACCGCCACTTCAAGTAATACCAGCAATAAGATTTTTACAGTCTCTAATACTGACGTTGCTACTGTTTCTGGAGATACAATTACAATCGTTGGTGCAGGTACCACCTCAGTTACTCTTACACAAGAGGCTGACGGAAATTACACTGCAGCCACAGCCACAATGACACTAGTTGTAAATAAAGCCACACCTTCTTTTACAGTAAGTGATGTGACAAAAATTTATGGAGATCTTGATTTTGCAATAGATAATAATGTACTTATCAGTAATAGCCCAGGATCCATAGTATATACAAGCTCAGATACAAGTGTGGCAACTATAAGTGGAACTTCAAATGTTCACAATTTAGGTTCGGGCTCAACTATTATCACTGCGTCACAATCTGCTACAGATAACTATTTATCTGGTACCACTTCGTTTACACTTATTGTAAATCCACTGGAAGTTAATGTTTTAGCCAACGCAAAAACAAAGGTCCATGGAGATGCAGATCCAGTGCTTAACATAACATCTTCTCCAAGTTTAGGAACGGTTTTATCCAATGGAGATAATATTTCTTTTACAGGAACACTTAGCAGAACTCCTGGTGAAAATGTTGGAATCTATCCAATTAGTATAGGTACGCTCACCAATACGAATTATGACATTACGTTTACACCTGCCAACCTGAGTATTACAAAATTACCAGTAACCATCACCCCCACCTCTAGCCAATCCAAAACTTACGGGGAGATAGACACTACGCTTACCTTCACGGCAAGCCCTGCAGTAAATAGCACCCTGACTAACACCACCAGCACCATCACTTTTACAGGAAGTCTTAGTAGAACCACTGGTGAGAATGTAAATAACTATACAATAAACATTGGAACACTCACCAATACCAATTACAACATCACTCTAAGCCCCGAGACCTTTGCTATTAATAAAAAGACTATTACCGTCTCTGGTATTACTGCTGGTGACAAGGTATATGACGCAAATACCAACGCCTCTGTAGATCTTTCAGGAATTACTTTTACAGGCAAAGAAACAGGAGACACCATTACAGCCACCGTAACTGGCACCTTTGACACCAAGGACATAGGCACAGCAAAAACCGTAAACCTCTCTGCTACTTATAGCAGCAGCGCTTTAGATAACTACACCATTGTAGACCAAAGCAGTACCACAGCTAGCATTACCGCCAAGACTATAACTGCCACCTTAACAGGTACTGTAGATAAAATATATAACAGCACTACCTCTGCTACCTTGAGCGCTGCCAATTATGAACTGAGTGGTTTTGTGAGTGGAGAGTCTGCAACCATTACCCAAACTTTTGGAACTTATGACTCAAAAAATATAGGAACCAACAAAGAGGTGAGCGTTTCTCTTAGCAATGCCTACGCTCCAGCCTTTGGCACCTTGCTAAGCAATTATATTTTAGCCGCTACAGCAACTGGTACGGTAGGAAATATCACAGCAAAAACTTTAACCGTAACCAATATAACGGCCTTAGATAAAGTATATGATGGCAGTACAAATTCTAATATCAATAGCAGCACCATTGTATATAACGGTCTAGAATCAGGAGACGATGTTTCCATTAACAGTACCTCTGGTGTTTTTGACAATGAAAATGTAGGTGTTGGTAAGGCTGTTTACCTAACAAACACTTATACCGGTGGAGACCTTAGTAATTATACGTTGGTAGATCAGGCGTTGGCCACAGCCAGTATTACAGCAAAGACAGTAAGTGCCTCTTTGATTGGCTCAGTGACAAAGGTTTATAACGGAACTTTAAGTGCGACACTTAACCCATCTAATTTTCAATTAAACGGAGTTATTAGTGGCCAATCTATAGGAGTAAATCAGACTTTTGGCACCTATGATACCAAAGAAATAGGAACCTCTAAAATGGTAACGGTAGATCTTACAGACGCCTATTTGGCAGATTCTGGTACACTTTTATCTAACTATGTCTTAGCTGCTACTGCTACAGGAACGGTAGGAACCATTACTGCTAAGACCCTTACCGTCACAGGAATTGTAGTTTTAGACAAGGTGTATGACGGAACAGTTTCTTCAACAGTCATGACCAATACGATTGCCTATGAAGGTCTTGCTGCTGGGGACAATGTGTATATAGACACGAGTAGTGGGGTATTTGCAGACGCCAATGTAGGACAAGGCAAAACGGTGAATTTAACCAATACTTATGCAGGTACGGATTTAACAAACTACACTGTCGTAAACCAAGCCACTACTACGGCAAGCGTCACAACCAAACCCATTACGATAATCCCAACGGCTGGTCAGTCTAAGACTTATGGCCTTGCCGATGCTACGCTCAGCTACACCATTAGCCCAAGTACATTGCCAAATGGTACTGCCATTAGTTTGGGCGGTACGC
>JAKOGP010000004.1 GCA_022239325.1 Flavobacteriaceae bacterium LSUCC0859
GGTCGTTGCCTTTTTTAGAGTCCCGAACACAACTGTGTTCGGGACTTTTTTTTTGCGCTCATACCAAAGCAAAAAAAAGGGAACCCATGGGTTCCCTTAAAAAGCAATTACAGATAGTCCAGTTAGATTCTCGGTAAATCGCCTTCTCCTTTTAAGGGAAGTTTGGAGCTTCCCATGAGGTATGTGTCTATATGGTGTGCTGCTTCTCTACCTTCTGCAATGGCCCAAACAATTAAGGATTGTCCTCTGCGCTGGTCTCCTGCAGCAAAAACACCTTCCACATTGGTTTTGTAGTCTGTTTCTGAGGCGGCTATATTGGTTCTTTGATCCATTTCTACACCCAGCTGTGTGGCTAGAGTATTTTCAGAGCCTGTAAAGCCCATAGCTAGAAGGACTAGATCTGCCTTCCATATTTTTTCTGTGCCAGGCATTTCTACTAATTTAGCTGGTTTTCCAGGGGCATGTTCCCAATGTACTTCTACTGTCTTTAGTCCTGTGAGTTGCCCCTCTTTATTCCCAATAAATTCTTTAGTATTTATGCTAAAAAAGCGCGAAGCTCCTTCTTCATGGGAACTAGAGGTTTTAAGTCTCATGGGGTAAAAAGGCCAGGGTTGGTTTTTAGGCCTTTCCGTGCTGCCCTTAGACATAATTTCAAAGTTGGAAACGCTTTTGGCGCCTTGTCTTATAGAAGTTCCAATACAATCAGAGCCGGTGTCTCCCCCGCCAATGACAATGACATCTTTCCCTTTGGCAAGTATGTCTTCATTGGTATATGTTTCTTTACTGACCCTTTTATTACTCTGTTTTAAAAAATCCATGGCTTGTACGACGCCTTTTAAATCTGCGCCGGGTATGTCTAGCGATCTCCTCATGGTCGCGCCTCCACTTAGGAGTACCGCGTCAAAATTTTCTTGGAGCTCAGAGACTGGAATGTCTTTTCCTACTTCTATGCCAAGTGTAAAGTGAATACCCTCTTCTTCTAAAATGGCTAATCTTCTATCTATGATGTGTTTCTCTAGTTTAAAATCTGGAATACCAAATCTGAGAAGCCCTCCTGCTTTGCTGTCTCTTTCAAAAACAGTTACTTGGTGTCCGGCTCTATTTAACTGCTGGGCAGCGGCCATTCCTGCGGGCCCTGAACCTATGACAGCAACGGTTTTGCCCGTTCTATGCTGCGGAGGCTGTGCCTTTATCCAGCCTTTGTCAAAGGCTGTTTCTGCTACGTTTTTTTCTATGTTTTCTATACTTACTGGGTCTTCATTTATTCCCAATACACAAGCCTCTTCACAGGGAGCAGGGCATAGGCGTCCTGTAAATTCTGGAAAATTATTGGTGGTGTGCAATATACTAGCCGCCTTTTCCCATTTTCCTTTGTATACAGCGTCATTAAAATCTGGAATGAGATTACCCAAGGGACAGCCAGAATGGCAAAATGGTATGCCGCAGTTCATACAACGGGCTCCCTGTTCTTTGAGATCTTTCTCTGCTAAGGGCTGGGTAAATTCCTTGTAGTTTTTAATACGTGCTTCTGGCTTCTCGTAGCCTTCTACTTTTCTGTCAAACTCTAAAAATCCTGTTATTTTTCCCATACTATAAAGTTTCTGCCGTTTCTTGTGCTATTCTCTCTAAGGCTTGTCTGTATTCTTCTGGGAATACTTTAATAAAGTCTCCTAGCTTTTGGTCCCACTGCTCCAGAATTTCCTGAGCTATGGGGCTTTGGGTTGCGTTGTAATGATTCTCTATTAATCCTTGTAATTCCTTAATGTCTGCTGCGTCATCTACCGCAAGTAAGTTTAAGCCCTCTTCTTTGCAGATGGCTCTAAAGGTGTTTTTTGGGTCGTATACAAATGCAATTCCACCACTCATTCCTGCTCCAAAATTTCTTCCTACAGATCCCAGAATTACCGCAACCCCACCTGTCATATACTCACAACCATGGTCTCCTATGCCCTCTACTACAGCCTTGGCACCAGAATTTCTTACACAGAAACGTTCTCCTGCTTTTCCATTAATATAGGCCTCTCCTGCGGTGGCTCCATAAAGACATACATTTCCTGTAATCACATTTTCATGTGGCACTATGGTAGCCTCTACTGGTACTTTAACTACAAGCTTGGCACCAGAAAGGCCTTTTCCAAGGTAGTCATTGGTGTTTCCATAGACGGTCATGGTGAGTCCTTTGGTGGCAAAAGCTCCAAAACTCTGGCCTGCTGCCCCTGTAAAGTTTAACTTAAGGGTGTTGTCTGGCATACCTGCCGCTCCGTATTTTTTTGAAATTTCATTTGAAATAATGGCTCCCACAGCTCTATCTGTATTTTTAATAGGGAAGTCTAGGCTCATTTTTTCTTTTCTATATAAAGCTGGATGTGCTTTTTCTATGATCTCAAACTCTATAGATTTTTCTATATGGTGTTCTTGTTGGGTGGTGTTGTAAAGCTTGGTTCCTGGTAGGGTTGCTACCTGGTGTAAAATAGGGCTTAAATCTATACCTGCAGATTTGTAGTGGTCTAGTACTTTTTTGCGATCTAACTTTTGAACCTGTCCCACCATTTCGTCTATGGTTTTGAAACCGAGCTGTGCCATGATTTCTCTGAGTTCTTGCGCAATAAAATACATAAAGTTAACTACATGCTCTGGTTGGCCTTTGAATTTTTTACGGAGTTCTGGATTTTGGGTAGCAATTCCTACAGGGCAAGTATTTAAGTGGCAGGCCCGCATCATCACGCAGCCCGAGGCTACGAGGGGTGCTGTGGCAAAACCAAATTCCTCTGCCCCTAAAAGACAGGCAATGGCTACGTCTCTTCCTGTTTTTAATTGGCCGTCGCATTCTAAACGCACTCTATTTCTTAGGTCGTTCATCACTAAGGTTTGTTGCGCTTCTGCTACTCCTAGCTCCCAAGGAAGCCCGGTATGTTTAAGTGAGGTAAGAGGAGAGGCTCCGGTACCTCCGTCAAAACCTGAAATGAGAATGACGTCTGCCTTGGCTTTAGAAACCCCAGCAGCTACTGTACCTACACCCACTTCAGAGACTAATTTTACATTTATTCTGGCCTCTCTGTTGGCAGATTTTAAATCAAAAATAAGCTGAGACAAATCTTCTATAGAGTAAATGTCGTGATGTGGTGGTGGAGAAATAAGTCCTACATAAGGAGTAGAGTTTCTGGTTTTAGCTATGTCTGGGTTTACTTTGGGTCCTGGAAGCTGTCCGCCTTCTCCAGGCTTGGCCCCCTGAGCCATCTTAATTTGTATTTCTGCTGCATTGGTCAGGTAGTTGGAACTCACCCCAAAGCGTCCAGAGGCTACTTGTTTTATAGCAGAATTTTTCCAATCTCCGGTCTGGTTTTTATAGAATCGTTCTGCGTCTTCACCGCCTTCACCAGAGTTGCTTTTACCACCAATTCGGTTCATAGCAATGGCCAAGTTCTCATGGGCTTCTTTGCTTATAGACCCATAGGACATAGCACCAGTTTTAAATCTCTTTACAATTTCTGTCCAAGGCTCTACCTCTGTTATGGGAATGGGGTCATAATTGGAGAATTCTAAGAGTCCTCTGATGGTCATTAGGTCTTTAGACTGCTCGTTTACCATCTGGGCGTACTCTTTATAGGTCTCTGTCTCATTGTTTCTGACCGCCTTTTGAAGCTTGGCTACCGTAAGTGGGTTAAATAGGTGTTTTTCACCCGCCCTTCTCCAGCGATAGTCTCCTCCAATTTCTAAATCTAAATGGCCATTTGGCTTGTTTTGAGCAAAAGCCATTTCATGTCTCGCTCGGAGCTCTTTCTCTATCTCATAGAGGTCTATCCCTTGTATTCTAGAAGTGGTTCTTGGAAAATATTTATCTATGACCTTGGTGTTTATTCCAATGCATTCTACCAACTGCGACCCTCTGTAAGAGTTAAGGGTAGAGACGCCCATCTTGTTCATCACCTTTAAAATTCCTTTACCTACTGCTTTATTGTAGTTTTGAATGGCCTCTTCAGTGGTGAAAGTTTGGATGTCGTTTTCCACCATTTGTTCGGCAATAATTTCGTTAACCAAGTAAGGGTTTATGGCACTCGCTCCATAGCCAAATAGCATACAGAAATGGTGTACCTCTCTGGGTTCTGCAGACTCAATTATAATACTGGCTTTGGATCTTTTTCCCAACTGCTGTAGGCCATTATTTACGTAAGAACAGGCTAAGAGAGCTGGTATGGCTGCTTTTTCTTTAGAGATATACCGGTCTGAAAGAATTAGTATGTTACTGCCCTGATCTACCGCTGCTGCAGCGTCTTTTAAAAGCTTGTCTAAGCCCTCCTCCAAGCCATTGTGCCCTTTAGCAACATCGTATAACATGGGCAAGGAGCTCACCTTATAATGGGGGTTGTTATCGTAATTTTTAATCTTGTCTAAGTCTTCCTTAGAGATTACCGGATTCTGAATTTTTAACTTTCTACAGTGTTTTTCACTGGTATCAAAAATATTGTGATCACTTCCAAGCGTAAGGCTTATGTCTGTAATCATCTCTTCTCTAATACCGTCTAAAGGAGGGTTGGTTACCTGTGCGAAGAGTTGTTGGAAATAATTGTAGAGTAACTGTGGACGCTGCGATAAAACAGCAATGGGGGTGTCTGTTCCCATGGAGCCAATGGGCTCCTTTGCAGTTTCTGCCATAGGCATAACAATGGTCTCAATGTCTTCCAATGTGTAGCCGTAGGCTGCTTTTCTTTGGTCAAGACCTGCTTCTCCAATAAAAAGCGGACAGTCATTATAAGGAATGTCTTTGAGGTGTACCAAATTATTTTGCACCCATTTTTTGTAAGGGTGTTTATTAGCGATTTCTAATTTTATTTCCTCGTCATTAATAATCCTACCTGCAGACATGTCTACCAAGAACATTTTTCCTGGCTCTAGCCTCCCGTGATGTGCTAAATTTTTAGGTGCAATGTCTACCACACCTGTCTCAGAAGACATAATAACATAGCCATCCTTGGTTACTGAGTATCTGGAAGGCCTTAGTCCGTTCCTGTCTAGAACCGCTCCAATATAATTTCCATCTGTAAAAGGAATAGAGGCGGGTCCGTCCCATGGTTCCATCATACAGGAGTAATACTCATAAAATGCTCGTTTTTCTTCTGGCATTTGATCATTCTTTTCCCAGGCCTCTGGCACTAAAATCATCATAACCTCTGGTAAGGACCTGCCGGTCATAAGCAAGAGTTCTACTACCATATCTAGAGTAGCAGAATCTGATTTGTTGGGAAGAATAATAGGAAGTATTTCTTTAATGTCGTCTCCAAAAAGGTCACTCTTTAACAATTCCTCTCTAGACCTCATTCTGGCCACATTGCCTCTAAGGGTGTTAATCTCTCCATTGTGACACATATATCTAAAAGGCTGTGCCAAGTCCCAAGTTGGAAAGGTATTGGTGGAAAAACGTTGGTGTACCAAAGCCAATCTAGTCACTACCCTAGTGTCTTGTAAGTCTTTAAAATATAAGCTTATGTCTTCTGGCATGAGCAAGCCTTTAAAGATGATGATCTTAGTAGAAAGGCTGGGGAGGTAAAAGAATCCCTGCTGAGACAGTTTAGAGTTATAAATAGTATGCTCTGTTTTTTTACGAGCGATGTAGAGTTTTCTATTAAAGGCAGCTTCCTCTAGATTCTCCGTCCCTTTACCAATAAAGATTTGAGTAATGAAAGGCACGGTTTCCATGGCAATTCTTCCTGGAATAGCTTTGTTTACAGGAACCGTTCTCCATCCTAAGACATCAAGTCCTTGGCCTTTGATTTGCTTTTCAAATTCTCTGATGCAAAACTCGCGCTGGTTTTCTTTTTGTGGTAAAAAAACATTAGAAACTGCATATTCTCCAGCTTCTGGCAATTCAAAATCGCATTCGCTTTTAAAGAAATCGTGAGGAATATCTATTAGAATTCCAGCACCGTCTCCAGTCTTGCCGTCTGAACTCACCGCTCCTCTATGCTCTAGTTTCTCTAGAATCTCTAAAGCTTTGTGTATAATGTCGTTGGATTTTTTTCCTTCTAGACTACAAATAAAACCGGCGCCACAGTTGTCGTGCTCAAATTCTGGGGAATAAAGCCCTTGTTTTTTTAATCTCATGGTATTGGGTATTTATACAAAAATATCCAATTTGTTGCATTTAATGTAAGGAATAGGTTATAAGCGTCTAAAAACTTCAGTGTTTACAAAAAATCATTAAAAAAAATGAAAACTTATAAGTCTAAGCCTTTTAATATGAGATTTTGATAATGCCCTTTTTTTCAAAAATAACAATCGCGTTATTTTTGAAACAAAAAGTGATATAAATGTTTTTTTTATTCTTGTAATATAGCCCTTGAGATCACCAGTTGTTGGATTTCAGAAGTGCCCTCATAAATCTGGGTGATTTTTGCGTCCCGCATGAGTCTTTCTACATGATATTCCTTAACAAAACCGTTGCCTCCAAAGATCTGAACAGCCTCTACACTGGCCCACATAGCCACTTCAGAAGCATTTAATTTGGCCATGGCAGAGGACAGGTCATAATTTAAGCCCTGATCTTTTTCCCAGGCAGCCTTGTACACCAGTTGTCTGGCAGCTTCAATTTTGGTGTGCATTTGTGCTAGTTTAAAGGCTACCGCCTGATGCCCTCCTATGGGTTTCCCAAAAGCCTCTCTTTGTTTGGCGTAATCCAAAGCCAATTCGTAGGCTCCTGCTGCGATACCTAATGCTTGGGCAGCAATACCGATCCTACCACCAGAAAGGGTTTTCATGGCAAATGTGAAACCAAAACCGTCTGCTCCAATCCTATTTTCTTTGGGTACCTTTACTTGATCAAAAATAAGAGTATGGGTGTCACTGCTTCTAATACCCAGCTTGTTTTCTTTGGGACCAACGGTAAATCCTGGACTGTCTTTTTCCACAATAAAGGTATTAATTCCTTTATGCCCTTTGGCAACATCTGTTTGTGCCATGACCAAATAAGTACTGGCAGAACTGCCGTTGGTAATCCAGTTCTTAGTGCCATTTAATAGGTAGTGATCTCCCTGGTCTATAGCAGTAGTTTTTTGAGAGGTGGCGTCTGAGCCAGCCTCCGGCTCGGATAGGCAAAAGGCTCCAATTTTTTTACCAGAAGCTAGGGGTTTTAAGTATTTTTCTTTTTGATCTTGGTTTCCAAACTTTTCTAGCCCCCAACAAACCAGGGAGTTGTTTACAGACATGATCACTGAAGTAGAGGCGTCTACTTTAGAAATTTCTTCCATGGCTAGTACATAAGATAGGGTGTCTAAGCCACTACCACCAAATTCAGGGGCTACCATCATACCCATAAAACCCAATTCAGAAAGTTTTTCTATTTCTTCTTTTGGGAATTTTTGCAATTCATCACGTTCCAGAATAGTAGGTAGTAGTTGCTGCTTTGCAAAATCTTTTGCGGCTTGTTTTATGAGCTTTTGCTCTTCACTTAGAGAGAAATTCATGGGTGTATATTTTACCCAAATATACTTATTTTATTATGCATGCATAATAAAAATTAGAATTTAATTCTAAGTTGCGGCCCTTTAAATAGACTGAGATCTTTAAATGTTATTTATTTTTTATCCTTCTGAGTGAAATGTGATTTTTGCTTAGGCATTTTTTTATATTTGTTCGTGGGTATTATTTTTGATGTATCCAGTTTTTTATAACCCCTTAAACCCATTGTATGGAAACTATTATTCTTATTGTATTTGTGGTTGGCTATTTGGCCATAACCCTTGAACACAACCTAAAAATAGACAAACTCATACCCGCCTTGGCTATGATGGCTATTTTATGGGCTGTTATAGCCCTTACTCATATGGATGTTTTTGAAGTAGACACAGCTTTAAGAAAATTAGTCCCAACACATCTGGAAGAAATTTTGTTGCACCACCTTGGGAAGACTGCAGAAATTTTGGTCTTCTTATTAGGAGCCATGACCATTGTAGAGATCATTGACTATTTTGACGGTTTTGCCACTATAAAAGGATTTATTAGGGTGAAGAAAAAGTCTAGCTTATTGTGGCTTTTCTCTGTACTTGCTTTTGTGCTTTCTGCCATTATTGATAACCTGACTGCTACGATTGTTTTGATCACCATCCTTCAAAAAGTAATTAGAGATAAAGAAACTAGAATGTGGTTTGCAGGTATGGTTATTATTGCTGCCAATGCAGGAGGTGCTTGGTCTCCAATTGGAGACGTTACTACTACCATGTTATGGATTGCCAATAAGGTTTCTGCCCTTCAGCTGGTAGAGCATGTATTATTACCTTCTATAATTTGTATGGTAATCCCAACCCTTATTGCCACCAGGTTCAAAGCCTTTCAAGGATTTCTAGAAGTAGACCCTTCAGAAGGAGAGGCTCCAAAATCTAAATATGGAGCTATCATGCTTTATTTAGGCTTGGGAGCGATTATTTTTGTACCCTTTTTCAAAACCATCACACACCTGCCTCCCTATGTGGGGATGATGCTTTCTTTGGCAGTAGTAGCAACCTTTGCAGAGATTTACTCTAACGCAAAATTTTCTTTGTCTGACGTTGACGGTGCTAGTAAAGCGGCCGGACACCACAGCCCAGTTCACCATTCCCTTTCTAAGATTGAGTTGCCAAGTATATTGTTCTTTTTAGGAATATTATTGGCAGTAGCCGCTTTGGAGTCTTTGGGAATGCTATTCCATTTTGCAGAAGGCCTAAATGGTGCTATTCCTAACTCAGATATTGTAGTTCTCTTGTTAGGAGCTGGCTCTGCAGTGATAGACAATGTGCCTTTGGTAGCTGCAAGTATAGGGATGTTCTCGGAAGGCATGGACCATCCGCTTTGGCACTTTATAGCTTACTCTGCTGGAACAGGAGGTAGTATGCTCATTATTGGTTCTGCTGCAGGAGTGGTAGCCATGGGGATGGAGAAAATAGATTTTTTCTGGTATTTTAAGAATATCGCCTGGTTGGCCCTGATCGGTTTCCTGAGTGGGGGAATCACTTTTATACTTTTAAGAGATTTTGTGCTTAACGCTGCATAATTTTTCAAGGCTTTTTGCGTTAGCATTTGTAAACCGTCTCCAATCTTATAATTCATTATATGCAAGATAATTTAGCTGCTAGCTCTTTAGATACTTTGGGTGCAGAAGAGAAAACACTGTCACTTATAGATTTAATTTTTAATGGGGGTGCCGGTAGTGTACTCATCATGGGAATTTTATTTTTACTTCTTGGAGTGGCCTTGTACATTTATTTTGAGCGACTTTTTGCCATTAAATCTGCTGCAAAGACGGACGCCAATTTTATGAATCAAATTAAAGACCACATTAGTAGTGGAAGAATAGACGCGGCTAAACTACTATGTGCACAAACAGACTCACCGGTAGCTAGACTTACTTTAAAAGGAGTTTCTCGGATTGGAAAACCTCTGGAAGACATAAATACAGCCATTGAAAATGCAGGTACCCTAGAGGTGTACAAATTAGAAAAAAATGTAAGTGTCCTCGCCACAGTGGCAGGTGCGGCTCCAATGATTGGTTTTTTAGGTACCGTAATTGGTATGATCTTAGCTTTTCATGAAATGGCTACCTCTGGAGGCCAAGCAGAAATGGGGGCCTTGGCTTCTGGAATTTACACCGCTATGACCACAACTGTAGGAGGTTTGGTAGTTGGTATTATAGCTTATATGGGTTACAACCACCTGGTGACAATCACCAATAAAGTAGTCCACAGTATGGAAGCCAATGCCGTAGATTTTTTAGATTTATTAAATGAGCCTGCTTAACATATGAAATTAAAAGGAAGGAATAAGGTGAGTCCAGAATTTAGCATGTCTTCTATGACGGACATCGTTTTCTTGCTTTTGGTTTTTTTCTTGCTCACCTCCAACTCTCCAAACGCCCTAGATTTACTATTGCCTAAGGCTAAAGGGAAGTCTACCAATACCCAACAAGTTTCTGTGAGCATCAATGCGGCGCTACAGTTTTTTGTCAATGAAGAGATGGTATACAAATCACAATTAGAGTCTTCTTTAATTTCTGAGTTAGCTGCGCAAGATAACCCAACTATTATTTTACGAGCAGAGGAGTCCATTGCCATTAAGGAGGCCGTTCATGTAATGGATATTGCCAATAGGAATCAATTTAAAGTTATTTTAGCGGTGCGTCCCAATTAATGACGTTTTTGGAAAACACATACCAAAGAAAATCTTTTTGGATAACGACTTTCATATTGTCCGTTGTCCTAGCCTTACTTTTCTTTTTTGGTCTGCGTTATTTAGACCCCCCGGTAGAAAACGGAATTCTGATTGCTTTTGGCTCAGAGGTCTCAGGAAACAGCTCAAACACTCCAGTAGAAGCCCAGCAATCTGAAAGCACTCGAGAAGAGAATCCTACACAAGAAATTCCAGTAGATCAGGTGGCAGAAGAGCTCCCTCCCATAGAACCAGAAGCGGAAGAGGTTCTTGTAAATAAAACCTCAGAAGTAGTACTCAAAAAAGAGCGGGAGCAAACCCCTCAGGAAGTAACCCAGCCAAAAGAGACTTCAGAGCCAGCGGTGACTCCTCAGGAGGTAACCCAGCCAAAGGAGGCTTCAGAGGCTACCAAAACAGCTTTGGCTAATATATTGGGTGCGGCATCGGCCAGCGGCCCAGGGATAGGAAACACAGAAAATAAAGCCAATCAGGGCCTTTCGGATGGTTCTCTTTACGCCAATTCATTTTACGGAAGTGAAAAAGGAAATCCCAACGGGATTGGTTTTGGGCTGGCGGGGCGATCCTTAGTTGGAAAGGGAACAGTAACACCAGATTGCAATGAAGAAGGGCGTGTGGTGGTAGCTATTACAGTAGACCCATCCGGTAAGGTTATTGCAGCAGACCCTGGTGTGAAGGGTACGACCAATAACGCTCCCTGTTTATTGGAACCTGCTGCAGCAACAGCCTATTTGTACCAATGGGCTGCAGACTCCAAAGCCCCTGCCAAACAAATTGGTTTTGTGGTGATTAATTTCAAATTAGGGCAATAATGAACTACAAACAGGCCACTGCTTGGTTGTTTGCGCAGCTTCCATCCTACCAGCAAAAAGGAGCTGCAGCACTCAATGCCAAGCTAGAAGCTATTACAGACTTTGCTTCTTATTTGGGTAATCCACAGCAAGGATTTAAGTCTATTCATGTGGCTGGAACCAATGGTAAAGGTTCCTCCTCCCATATGTTGGCCTCTATTTTACAAACTGCAGGCTATAAAGTAGGTTTATACACCTCTCCTCACTTAAAAGACTTTAGAGAGCGCATTAAGGTAAACGGAAAGGAAATACCTCAGGAAGCTGTCATTCGTTTTGTACAGAACCATCAGGACTATATGTCTGACCATGCCTTGTCTTTTTTTGAAATGACGGTGGGTATGGCATTTGACTTTTTTAAATCTCAGCAGGTAGATATTGCCATTGTAGAGGTAGGCCTTGGCGGCCGATTAGACGCTACCAACATCATTACACCAAAGGTGTCTCTGATCACTAATATTGGCTTTGATCATATGGATTTTTTAGGCAACACTCTTGCGCTTATTGCTGGAGAAAAAGCTGGAATAATTAAATCAAATGTACCCGTTGTTATTAGTGAGTGGCACAAAGAAACGGAAGTAGTATTCAAGGCTAAAGCAGCTGCAGTGGGTGCTCCTATTTATTTTGCCAGTGAATTTGTAGAAAAGCCTTACCAGACAGATCTTTTGGGAGCCTACCAACAGCACAACATAAAAGGGGTTGTTGGAACCCTGAGGTATCTGGAAGGTTTTAATGTGACCTCTGCACACATTAAAGAAGGCTTAAGCAAGGTAGTTCTGAATACTGGATTAATGGGCCGTTGGCAAATACTCTCACTGCACCCTCAAATTATTGCAGACACTGCGCATAATGAAGCTGGTTTACGCATTGTAATGCGTCAAATTAGGCAAGTCCAATACAAAAGGCTTCATATGGTACTGGGTTTTGTAAAAGGCAAGGATTTGAAGGCTATAATGTCTCTTTTTCCTGTAGACGCGCTGTACTATTTTACTGCACCTAAAATGGACCGTGCCATTGCTCCTGAAGAATTAGTAGCAGCGGCTCAGGAATACAACCTATTTGGGAATACCTATGAATCTGTTTCTAAGGCACTTAGGGCTGCTAAAAAACAGGCTTCAAAAGAAGATCTTATCTATGTGGGAGGCAGCACTTTTGTAGTTGCTGAGGTAGTTTAAAAAAATAGTTCTTTTTTTATTTTTTTCTTTTGGGAACTCAAAAACAATCTTATATTTGCACTCGCTTCTGCAAAGGAGTATAGTAAGGGCCCTTAGCTCAGCTGGTTCAGAGCACCTGCCTTACAAGCAGGGGGTCACTGGTTCGAACCCAGTAGGGCCCACAGAAATAGCCTCTCATTTTTATGAGGGGCTTTTTTTATGTTTAGTATGAAGCAGATGGTCTTAGGAAATATCAAAAAATGCGCGCCAAAAGGATTAAAAAAGAGGCAGAAGCAAAGAAGTTCAACCAATATAGAATAGACATTACAGCACCCACTTTAGCTCAAGCCATCAGGCAGTACTTAGGGGCGGCAAGGGTTCAGGGGAACAATGTGATTCTCAGAGACAGGAGTTCTATGAATACGGGTTCTCCATATGCAGTATGGGATGTAGATGGTGCTGTTAGAGATACCCCACCCGCTGGTTTAGACCTTACAACCATTCGTTACGTGAAGGTGCTTCGCTCTCTGTCTGAAACCAATAAATACGGATTTATTGGTGGTGCAGGAGTGATTGTTATTAAGACCACCCTTACTTATAAAGAATAGATAAAGAGTAGTTTAAGATTATTATTACTTTCTTAACACCTTTTTTCTTATTCTTGTAGTATGATAAGAGTAATCCTGTTTTTTTCTTTCCTCTCTGCTTTTTCTCAAAAGATGGACATAAATGATTTGTCTATTATTCATAATGACTCTTTGTATATTATTGGAACTCAGAGTGTGCTGGTGTCTCCTATATCTGATCCAAATCATTTAGTTCTCAGGTATTCTTTGTCCCAAACTTCTAAGGAATTAAGAAGATATCAGCCAGTGTCTACTGGCAAAGGTTTGTATTTATTAGACCCCTTGGGAGGCGAGGTTTTATCTTTTGTTAAAGATTCTTTGGATAGAATTGACAAGTCTTTTCAGCATAGAATGCAAATAGATGCGGCTGTGTTAACTCATAATGACACTATTTTTAAATATGGTGGTTATGGATTTTGGTCCATGCGGAATTACTTTACTTATTTTGATCCGATCATTAGGGAATGGGAAGTGTATCCGCCTTTAAATACCAAAAAATTTCCAATTGGGACCGCTACAAATGATTATGTGAAAAAAGGAGATAATATTATTTTTTTTTCTGGAAAAAAACTCAATCCAAATGACTTAGTGGAACAGACTTCCAGCTTTCAAATTTGGACATTTAACTTTACCAATAGGCGTTGGAACCAAGTTGGTACAAGTACAATTGATTTTAATCAATTTAAACTATCCATACCATTTGAGGACAAAATAGCCTATTTTGATCAAAAGGAGATATTTGTGGTGAGCCCCTTTGACAATAATATTAAGGTGTACGCTAAAAACTCACTACATCAGAAATTAATTGAAGGGAGTCGTTTACAACCCTTATTTCACGACGAGGTTTTTTATTGTTTTACTTATTCAAACAATTTAGATGAGGTAAACCTTTTACTCAGAAATAAAGATGAATTTTTTGGTCCTGTAATTCGTGAGGAACAAATGTATGCTACTTTTAGCTCCTATTGGTATTTAAGTGGGTTACTTCTTTTTATACCTGTAGTATTTGTTTTTAAGTGGATGAAGAGATATAGCAAACAGAAAAATCGCATTCATCTCACAGATTCTGGTGTGGTCTTTAAAAATATTTTTTATGGCCTTAGCGATCATGAAATTAAGATTCTGAATGTATTAGTGGCAGAGGGGTCTGTGAATACTTCAAAAATTTTGGAGATTGTAGAAAATCCTTCTCACAACTATTCTCATAATATGAGAACTAAGAATAAGGTGATTGGGGAGCTACAATACAAGCTTCAAACCATACTTAAAATACAAGAAGAAGTATTGAGTGTTCAAAAGTCAGATGAGGACAAGCGCATTATGATTTATCGTTTGGATTTACGTTATTTTAAGCGCTAAAATCTACCGTAAGTAGGTCTTTGTAAAGGGCAATTCCATACTGTTTTAGATTGCCAGACCGGCTATTGGAACTGCAAAAGGCTGTAAAGTCTCCTCCAATACCAAAACTATTACCGTGGTTGCTACATCTAAATTTGTTATTGCTAAAGGTCCACAAGTTTCTACTCCCAAGGTGGGGGCAGCAATTATCAAAAGCCAGATAGTTTTCTTCGTCTTTTCTTAAAATGAGTAGGCCATTGTCTAAATCATTTACAAAATCACCTACTAATTTAACCGCTTCATATCTCTGGTGGCTCAGGTCTATATATAATTTCTTGCCCTCTGTATACGATCCCTGAGCACCTATTAATTCCTTAAACTTTAGGTAGTTTTCTTCTTCTTCACTCAAAGGTTCAGGTGGCACTTCCTCTTTGGAGCAAGAAAGCAAAACAGGACTGGCCATCATGCTGGCCAACAAAAGCGGACAAATAGATCCTATGAATTTTTGTCTTTTCATACTCTAAATATAACCAAATGATACTATTTTAAATTATTATCATTGTAATGAGATGTTTTTTTTGTTGTATTTTATGACATAAGTTTGAATCATAAACAGTTATTATCGTGCAGCAAAGAAAACCAAATCAGCAGCCACCAATAGACCTCGTTGAACAATTTTATAAGGAAAACGTAGACCTGAAAGCGATTCTAAATTCTAGGAAATCCAGAAAAGAGGTGACAGCAGGTTTAGAACCCTATACTGGTGAGTTTGGACAGGCTCAAAAGAAACACCTTTTAAATAGAACCATGGTGGGTATGGCCAAGCGCCATATGGACGATCTGGATGGCTTGAGCCTTGACCAGGCCATAGAACTCATTTTTACCCCAGAAGAATTGGGGGAGCCAGTGAATAATTATTTTATGGAGATGGACGCCGCTGCTTACAAAGAACGCTATGAAAGTGATGACGTAGCCCCTGGTGCTCCATTTATAGACAGACCCTACAAGCAGTTGAGACCCACTTTTGAAGAGCAATTTGGGTGGGAAAGGCAAAGAGCCATGAGATCATGGTTTTTCAAAAACATTTATTACCAAAAAACATCTATTCATTACAAGCTCTTTATCTTTTTACACAACCTAACCCCAACAAAGCCATTTGATTTAGGGGGACACAAATTTATGTTTAATTATGTGAAACTCCTGTTTCATTCTGTTTTTGGGAATTATAAAGAATATATCTATAATTTAACAATAGATCCTTCTATGTTAAATTATTTGAATTTACAATTAAGTCAAAAAGAAACCCCCGATGAAAATTTTGCCAGAGAGCTTCAAGAGCTTTTTACAGTAGGTAAACGCCCCTTTTCAAAATTCACTGAAGACGATGTTAGAAGCGTTGCAAGAGCACTTGTTGGTTGGCGATTTAACTATAATTTTATCTACACTGAAGGGCATGAGCCAGACATTGAATTTAATTCTTGGAATCATGATGATGGAGATAAACAATTTTCTTCATTTTATAACAACACAAAGATTATCGGGAAATCTGGGGATGCTGGTGCAGAAGAGCTACAAGAGGTCATAGATATGATTTTTGAAACCGAAGAATCTTGTATTTACCCATGTAGAAGGTTGTATCAGTTTTTTGTACATCCTTTTGTGACCAATGAAATAGAGGAAAACATTATTAAACCAATGGCCGCCATTATGAGGAGTAATAATTTTTCTCTTGTGGAGCCCTTAAAGGTGTTATTAAAGAGTGCTCATTTTCTGGACGAAAGCTTTTACAACAGTCTAATTAAGTCTCCGTATGAATTTACATTGGGCATTTACAAGGAGTTTGACCTGTTCAATGGTGAATTATCTAAATGGGTTCAGGAAGACAATACGACATATTACTATTCTGATGGAGACAGACCAGATTTGTTTCCAGAGAGGATAACCAATGAAATGTCCAAGTCTTTTTATTTTTTTGAAACGATTAATTGGAATACCTCTGATCAAGGGATGCGTATGTTTGAACCACCCAGTGTCTCTGGATGGCCAGCTTATTATCAAGAACCCGTTTACGATTTGTTTTGGGTAAATTCTGTAACCATTAAGAAAAGAAAGCAAACTACAGAGGGCGCTACCAGGTGGGGGATCTGGATGGGAGATGGGGTTAATAGTAGGCTAAATATCAAGAGTTATTTAGAGTCTTACCAAACACCCAATGATCTAGATAGTTTACTAGAACAAATGGAAGAGCGTTTGTTGGGAGCTTCTATTCCAGAAAGAGCCAAACAAAGAATCAAAAATTCAGTCTTAGGAGATAAAAATTCTAATTACTGGAAAGAACTGGTAGACGATTATTTTAGCAATCCAACTAAGGACAATAGGAATCATTTGAGCTGGCGTTTTGAACAATTGCTATTTCAACTTCACGAACTGGCAGAAATACACCTTTTTTAGTTATGGAAAGACGATCATTTTTACACAATTTGGGCCACGCCTCTGCTCTAGCTGCAGCTTTTCCGTCACTGGCATTTAAGGGGTTGGATTTTAGCAGTACTTCTGCGCTTTCCAATACCGCCTCTAGAGGGAATATTATTGTGCTTATAAAATTAGATGGAGGGAATGACGGTTTGAATACAATTATTCCTTTAGATCAAATGTCAGAGTTGTCAAAAGCGAGACCTCATGTGTTTATGCCAGAGAATAAATTGATTTCTTTGGGTTCAAATGACCTTGCTGTTCACCCTGCTTTAAATAATTTTAAATCATTTTTTGATGAAGACCGTTTAAAAATCATACAAAATGTAGGTTATCCTACCCCCGATTTTTCTCACTTTAGGTCTATGGATATATGGCAGTCTGCTTCAGATTACAATCAGTATATTAATTCTGGTTGGATGGCTAGATATATTGAAAAGAAACATCCTGCTTATCCTCAAGAGTATCCCAATGAGCAATTCCCACACCCATTATCTATTGAATTGGGCTGGCAGTCTTCTTTGCTTTTTACTGGAGAAAGCTCATTTACAAGTTTTATAGCTAGAAATCCTACAGAGTTTAGAGAGATTATTAATGAGTTTGACAATGAATATCCCTCAGACAAAAAAGGAGAGCGACTTAAGTACTTACAGCTCATTGCCAAACAGTCTAATTTGTATAGTTTGGAGGTAAAGCGTGCTTACGAGTCTGTAAGTAATACTTTTGAATATCCTAATAGCAATATTGGACAACAATTAGAAATTGCGGGTAGGCTTATAGGTGGAGGATTAAATACTAGAATTTACATGGTAGAACTTGGTGGTTTTGACACCCATGATACTCAGGTAGACTCCAGTGACCCAACAAAAGGTAACCATGCGGCACTGTTAAAAGAGCTCAATGATGCTGTAACTGCCTTTATGAAAAATTTGGATGCCATGGGCCGTTCTGACGATGTGCTTACTATGACCTTCTCAGAATTTGGAAGGACCATTGTGTCTAATGGTTCTGGAGGAACAGATCACGGTACGGCAGCGCCTATGTTTATTTTTGGGAACAAAGTAAATCCTGACGTATTAGGCGCCAATCCTGTAATTCCTAAAAACGCGGTCTGGCAGGACAATCTAGAAGCCGAATTTGATTTTAGACAGGTGTACACCTCCATAATTAATCAATGGATGGGAGGTGGAGGGACTTCCGCAAAAGATGTCTTATTCAAAGACTTTGACGAGATCCAAATAGTGGGTAAAGAATTTGTAGATAGTGACAACGACGGTGTTGCAGACATTTATGATGATTGTCCAGACACGCCTGCGGGTGCCATTGTTGGCTTGGATGGTTGTGAGCTATTTTCTTTGCCACAGGACAATTATACCCTGGAGGTGGTGAGTGCGAGTTGTATTGGTTTGGAGAACGGACAGATTAAACTAAGTGTGGCCAATACGGATTATGTGTATCAGGTGGAGGTGTCAGGTATAGGGGAGAGTTTTGAATTGGCATCGGCCAACGGCCATGAATTACTCATTTCGGATCTTGGTGTGGGTAGCCATACCTTAGATATTAGAATTGAGGATAAGCCTAGCTATCTTCAGACCTTTGAGGTGTCTATCACAGAGCCGGCGCCATTGCAAGCTCAGGCTCAAGTGAATTACACTGCTAAAAAAGCAAGCCTTCGATTGGATGGGTCTTCCGTGTATTTTGTGAATGTAAACGGGAAACAAATGGTAGCCAGTGAAAATGGGTATCAGGTTGCTTTGCAAGCAGGGAACAATATTATTAAAGTTAGTACCCCTTTAGAATGCCAGGGGGTGTATGAAGAGTCTATTTTTATAAGTGAAAAAGTGACATATTATCCAAATCCTGTGAAAACAGATCTTAAAATAGTGGTGCCTGGTAAAGATTCTGAAAGCCGTGTAAAAATATTTGATACCCAGGGGAATAAGTTTGAAGACCATACCAGTCGTATTGCCTTTAATAGAGAGATTACTTTGCCTATGGGGCATTTAAAATCTGGAATTTATATTGTTAAAATCAGTGGCCAGACCGTGGAACAAACCTTTAAAATAGTAAAGCAATGAAACCATTAAGACCTAGTACTACTTACATCTTACTTTTCTTTTTTGGCTTGCTTTCTTGTAGCAGCGGAGGGGATGACCCAGTTATTCCCTCTCAGTCTACACCAGCCCCCAAACCGGAGCCTGAAGTAGTGGTGCCTCCACCCTCTAAAGCGAGCTTGAGCTTCCCGGAGAACAACAAAACTTGTGAGACGGGCACTGAGGTATCTGAGACCCAAATGAGTGTGGTGTTTAAATGGAATGCAGCGACCAATGCTACGGCCTATGATTTGAGAATTGTAGACTTAAATAACCAATCGGTTAATTTGCAAAATAATATTACAGCTACAGAAAAATCGGTGACTCTAACTAAAGGGAATCCATATTCTTGGCAGATAACCTCTAAGGCTACAGGTAGTTCTGTGACAGAAACCTCAGAGCTTTGGAAGTTTTATCTGGCGGGGGATGGAGTGAGCAATCACGCCCCATTTCCTGCAAGTTTAATTAGTCCAGCCTCAGGTAGTACCGTAGCTGTTAGTGCCTCTGGAACTATTACGCTAAGTTGGGAAGCTCAAGACCCTGACGGAGATGCCCTGGTGTACTCTGTGTATTTAGACACTGTAAATGGCACCCAGGAAGAAGTGGCGACTGATATAGACACCCTGAGTTTTGAGGTATCTGTAGAAAAGGATCAGGTGTATTATTGGAGGGTAAAAAGTTTTGACGGGGAAAATAGTTCATTTTCCCAGGTCTATGGGTTTAGAACGGGATCTTAAGATTCTAGTAAGGGAAGTATTCTCTCTAAAGCCATGCCTCTGGAACCTTTAATAAGAATGTTGGAGGGCACAATTTTTGGGGAAGCTTTTTTAAGGCTTTCAAAATTTGAATAGTGCTCAAAGCTGTGTTGGGTAGCTCCAAAGAGGTTCCCCACTAAAATAACCCGCTCTATGCCTGAATTTTCTAATAGTTTTACCACCTCCTGATGTTCTGCAACAGCAGTTTCTCCAAGCTCAAACATATCTCCTAATATAGCGAGTTTTGGAAGATCAGTTTGGAGTTTGGCAAAGTGTTGGAGCGCTGCAGTCATGCTACTGGGGTTGGCGTTGTAAGCGTCTAGGATAATATGGTGTTTGCCAATGGTTTTTATTTCCGATCTATTGTTGGCGGGCCTATAAGACTCTATGGCTTTTTTAATATCTGAGAGGGCTACGCCATAATGGCTTCCTATAGCTGCGGCAATCATGCAATTTTGGGTATTGTAGTCTCCGTATAGTTGGGTGTGTATTTCCATTCCTTCATAGGCAAAAGAAACCGTGGCCTGTTTTGTGTTTATGAAAGTGGTTTTAAAGCTGCTATCTTCATTGGCCCCAAAAGATATACGGTTTTTGTAGTGCTTTGTTTTTTCTACTTGTATGGGGTCTTGGTCGTTGTAAAGGATGGTTTTTTGTTGTTGTATTAAATAGTCATACAACTCACTTTTTCCCTTTATAATACCTGTCACTCCTCCAAAACCCTCCATATGAGCTTTCCCAAAATTGGTGATACAACCAAAATCTGGTTGCGCTATCTCACACAAAGCTGCTATTTCTTTTTGATGGTTCGCCCCCATTTCTATAATAGCAAATTCTGTGCTTTTTTCTATGCGCAGCAAACTCAATGGTACTCCAATGTGGTTGTTGAGGTTTCCTTGGGTTGCAATAGTCTCGTATTTTTGGGAAAGTACCTTGTAAATGAGTTCTTTGGTTGTGGTCTTTCCATTGCTCCCCGTAAGAGAAATTATAGTTGCTTTACTGTGATTTCTGTGGTAAGACCCAAGCGCTTGTAAGGTCTCTAAGGAGTTAGACACTACTATGCAGTTGGGGTGATTTGAAAGCGATTTGTCTTCTACAACAGCGAAGGCAGCACCTCTTTCAAGGGCCTCTAAAGCGAACTTATTGCCATTAAAATTTGGGCCTTTAAGCCCAAAAAAAATGCATCCGTCAGATATAGCCCTGCTGTCTGTAGTTACGACAGGGTGCTTTAAGAAAATCTTGTGGAGGGAGTCAAGCTCCATTGTAATTTATTTAGATCTTTTGCTTTTGTTTCTCGGCGTTTTATTTTGAGACTTAGATTTGCTACCTACTCTAGACATGGCACACCTAAATCCAATAAAATCAGTAGCCATGTATTGGGGGAGGTATCTTCTTTGTGCTGGATCTAACCAAAATGCTCTATCTTTCCATGAACCGCCTTTGTACACACGTACTTCGTCATTAATTAATGTGTTTCTGTGGCTAGCTTTATCGTACTTACGTACTAATTCTCCTTGATCATTTACGCTAATTTCACTTTCAGGAGCATTATACATTTTTTTAGATTCTTCACCTTCCCTAATATTTTCATAATATTGCCTAGATGAGGCTAAATCTCCATCTCTGTAAGATCTATTATCACTCTCTGAGAAATTAGTTCTTAAGAAAGTTTCTTTTTCGTCAATGGGAACTTTTTTTACAGATCCTGGTAATGAACCTACGTTTATTTTTCCATTGGCTAAGGTATCTATATCCGCAATGGTTTCATTGATTATAATGTTACCATTTTGGTCAATAGCCGGTTTTTCAAATATATTTCCTCTAAAATAATTAAAATCACTAATGTCGTCGTCAATAATGGGTCTGTAAACATCAGCTACCCACTCTGCTACATTACCACCCATTCCATACAATCCAAAACTGTTGGGTGGGTGAAATTTAGTTTCTACGGTGATAGATCCACCGTCATCCGACCAACCAGCAATTCCTCCATAGTCTCCCTTACTAACTTTGAAGTTAGCGAGCTGGTCTCCCATCCCTCTTTTATCATTATTTCTAGTGTACTTTCCGTCCCAAGGATATTTGTTCCTTCCTTTATAATTGTTGTATTCCCTATCTCCTGTTTGAGCTTGAGCGGCATACTCCCACTCTACCTCTGTAGGAAGCCTGTATTCTGGTAATAAAACTCCATAACTAATTTTAGCATACACATTAATAGTGTCTTTTTTCATCTTACCTTGAAGAGAATCTATTTTGCCTCCATAGGTTAAAGCTGGGTTATTTAAGTATGCCTCAGTGTTGAAGCTCGGATTTTCGCCATTTACAGGGCTAAATTTAGCCTCATCATTTAGAAAACCCTCTCGTTCAAGGATGGCCTCATTTACTCTGTCTGTTCTCCATTTGGCGTATTGAGTAGCCTGAAGCCAACTGACTCCAACTACTGGGAATTGCGAAAATGCGGGATGTCTCAAGTAATTAATCACTAAGTCTTCATTATAAGATAATCTGTTTCTCCATACTAGTGTATCTGGAAGTGCAGATTCGTAAATCCCCTTGAATTTGTCTTCATTAGGTGGGTAGACAAATTTAAGATAATCTAAGTATTCCAAATACATCTCATTGGTTACTTCAGTTTCATCCATATAAAAAGATTGGACCTGTTGTTGGGTTGGTGTATTGTTCCAATCCTTCATTACGTCGTCCTGAGCCTTACCCATTGTAAAGGTTCCACCTTCTATAAAAATAAGTCCTGGAGCAGTTTCTTGTTCCTTGAAATTTTGCCCAAAAGAATTTTTACCTTGATCTACATTTACCTTCCATCCAGTTCCTCTGGATATACCACTCCCAGATTTTGATTTGTTGCATGAGTTACCAATCAAAAGGGATGAGAGCGCAATTATGTATAAATAATATCTTTTCATTCTTTATTAAAATATGATTACAAATATACTATAGATTCACTGAGTTTAAAGGCTAAAGTGCTATTTTTTAAACTCTTTTACGTTATAAATATTATTATAGAGCCCTTTAAATGATATATTAGTTCTATAAAAACACTATTATCCTTTAAAAAAACAATATAGGCGTAATTATAACGTTTCTATTTAACGTATGCAGACTAGATTTATTATTCTTTTTTTTGGGTTAGGCTTGGCGGCATTTGCACAGCAACAGAAAACTATAGTCACCACCGCGGTCCCTTTTCTTTCCATTGCTTCAGACGCTAGGTCTTCAGGTATGGGAGATGTAGGTATAGCCTCTAGTCCAGACGCTTTTTCCATGCAATGGAACCCTGCCAAGTATGTGTTTTTAGACTCAGATAGAGGGATAGGCTTAGGATATACCCCCTATTTGGAGAGTATTATTTCTGACATAGCGCTTCTCAGCGGATACTATTATAAAAAACCCAATGAGCGGTCTTCATTTGCTGTAGGGCTTCGGTATTTTACAATTGGTGAAATAGAGCTCAGACAATTTGCTTCCGATCCAGGGATGATTACCAAACCCAATGAAATAGCAATAGATGGTAGCTACGCTTTAAAATTATCGCCTCGGTTTTCTATGGCCGTCACCGGCCGATACATAAGATCTAATTTGAAGTTTCCCCAAGAGGCTAGCATAGACAGCAAAGCAGCGTCTAGCGTGGCTGTAGATTTATCTGCCTTTTATTTGGGTGCTCCTAAGTCTTACCCTGGCTTTGATGGAAGGTGGCGCTGGGGTTTTAATCTCTCTAATCTGGGGCCCAAAATAGCCTATGACGCCAGTGGTCAAGAAGATTTTTTGCCTGCCAATTTTGGGATTGGCTTGGGTTATGATTTTATATACGGACCTCAGAGTAGCTTGGCCATACAATTGGATATAAATAAATATCTGGTGCCCATACCAGAAGACTATAATGAAGATGGGCGTATAGATCAGGCAGATTTCAATGAGTTTCAGTCCAAAGATTTTATAAGTGGTGTTTTTGACTCTTTTTCGGATGGCCCTGAGGGCTTTACAGATGAGCTTAAGGAACTTAGGATTGGCCTGGGAATGGAATACAGTATCAGACAAATTTTTGCCATTAGAACAGGCTATTTTACGGAGGCAGAGCGCAGTGGGTCTAGACAATTTTTCACGATAGGGAGTGGGGTAAGCTTAAAATCCTTTCAAATAGATTTGTCTTATTTGTTTTCTACTTCAAATGTGAGAAATCCTTTAGAAAACACCCTTCGTTTTTCACTATCTTTCCAACTCAATAGTCCTAAAAACTAAAAATGAGCAGCCATTCTTTTGCATTTCCCTATGAGGTATTTGAGTCTAAGGATTTTTTGTCGCCTCTTTTTTTGAGTTTAATGGAACAGGCCATTACCGCCAGATCTAAGGCTTACGCTCCTTATTCTAATTTTCAGGTAGGGGCCGCAGTATTATTGGACAATGGCCTTATTGTTCTTGGGAATAACCAAGAAAACGCCGCCTATCCTTCTGGTTTGTGTGCAGAGCGGGTAGCTGTGTTTCACGCAGCAGCCAACCATCCAGGAGTTCCTATTAAGGCCATAGCCATTAGTGCCTCAGATATACAAACTCCCACTACTACACCTGCAGCACCTTGCGGCAACTGTAGGCAAGCCATGGCAGAGTACGAGCAAAAGCAACAGTTCCCCATCACATTGCTCACCATGGGAGCCAGTGGTGCCGTAATCCAAGTAGACAGTGTGTTGTCATTGTTGCCTTTTGCTTTTAGTTCAGAATTTTTAAAAAAATAAAGAAAGGTTTCTGAAGTTAATTATTTGACTTTAAAGCAAATAAGATGAATAAAATACCAATTGGTATTTTATTGGCGCCTTTGTACTATCTTTTTTTCTAATCCATTTTGAACTCGGGATTTAATCTGTATTTTTGTGTTCTATTTTATCTGATATAGTTCAAATTACAGCATATGAAAAAAGTAACCAAAGAGGTCTACCTTAAGTGGTATGAAGACATGTTGTTCTGGAGAAAGTTCGAGGACAAACTAGCAGCCGTTTACATTCAGCAAAAAGTAAGAGGATTTTTACATTTGTACAATGGTCAAGAAGCGGTATTAGCAGGTTCCCTGCACGCCATGGATCTGAGCTGCGACAAAATGATTACCGCCTACAGAAACCACGTCCAGCCTATTGGAATGGGAGTAGACCCCAAAGCTGTAATGGCAGAACTTTACGGAAAAGTTACTGGTACCTCCAAAGGAATGGGAGGTTCCATGCATATATTCTCCAAAGAGCATCGCTTTTATGGTGGTCACGGTATTGTGGGAGGTCAAATTCCATTAGGTGCTGGTCTGGCATTTGCAGACAAGTACTTTAAGCAAAAGGGTGTTACCCTGTGTTATATGGGAGACGGTGCCGTAAGACAGGGGTCTTTGCACGAGACTTTTAACTTGGCTATGCTTTGGCAGTTGCCAGTAGTATTTATTTGTGAAAATAACGGCTATGCCATGGGAACCTCTGTGGCAAGAACGTCTTATAGCACAGATATCTGGAAACTTGGCCTAGGCTATGAAATGCCTTGTGGTCCGGTAGACGGGATGGATCCTGTAAAAGTTGCACAGGAAGTGAGCAAGGCCATAGAGCGTGCTAGAAGCGGCGGAGGTCCTACTTTCTTGGAAATGAAAACCTACCGTTACAGAGGGCATTCTATGTCAGACGCCCAGCATTACAGAACCAAAGAGGAGGTAGAGGAGTACAAAAAAATTGACCCTATCACTCAGGTATTAGATGTTATTAAGGCCAAGAAATACGCTACAGATGCCCAGATTAAGGCCATAGACAAGCGTGTAAAAGACCTAGTGAAAGAATGTGAAGAATTTGCAGACGCTTCAGACTACCCACCAGTAAACCAATTGTACGACATGGTTTACGAGCAAAAGGATTATCCATTTTTACCCCATAAATAAGATCAGATGGCGATAGTAGTAAACATGCCCAGATTGTCAGATACCATGGAGGAAGGAACCGTGGCAAGCTGGCTTAAGAAAGTAGGAGACTCTGTGTCTGAAGGAGATATATTAGCAGAAATTGAAACAGATAAAGCTACCATGGAATTTGAGTCCTTCAATGAAGGGACCTTGCTTCATATTGGTATACAAGAAGGGGAGGCCGCTCCGGTAGACGCTCTTTTAGCCATCATTGGTGAACCTGGAGAAGACATTAGTGATTTGCTTTCCGGAGGAACTTCTCAAGCTGCTCCAGCCGCCACAGAAACTCCAGCAGTAGCGGGAAGCGAAGCAGCTGCCCAGCAAACTTCAGCAGCCTCTCTGCCTGAAGGTGTGGTGGTTGTGAATATGCCTAGGCTGTCAGACACCATGGAAGAAGGTACTGTAGCTACATGGCTTAAAAAAGTAGGAGACTCCGTAGCAGAGGGAGATATTTTAGCAGAAATAGAGACGGACAAAGCCACTATGGAATTTGAGTCTTTCAATGAGGGGACACTTCTTCACATTGGTATACAAGAAGGGGAGGCTGCTCCGGTAGACTCATTGCTTGCTATTATTGGCCCTAAAGGGGCTGATGTTTCTGCGGCTCTACAGCCAGCAGCGGCTACTGCGACAGAAGCAGTTGCAGTGCCACAGGCGGCTCCAGCTCCTAAAACAGAAACAGCAGCTGCACCAGCAGCGGCAGCTACGCCAGTAGCAGCGGCCCCTGCTCCAGTGCATGGAGGACGTATTTTTGCTTCGCCTTTGGCTAAGAAATTAGCTGCCGAGAAGGGAATTTCTCTTTCTGAGGTAAAGGGTAGTGGAGAACAAGGAAGAATTGTAAAAATAGATATAGAGCGCTTTACGCCAAGCACTGCTTCTGTAGCACCAGCGGTGTCCTCTGCATCGGCGCCAGCCAAAACAGCGGCACCCCTATTGGCCCAAGGAGAGGAGCACTTTACAGAGGAGAAAAACTCTCAAATGCGCAAGGTCATTGCCAAGCGTCTGGCAGAGTCTAAATTCACAGCGCCTCATTACTACCTCACCATTGAGGCAGACATGGACGCTGCGATGGCTTCTAGAGCACAGATTAACAGCTTGCCAGACACCAAAGTGTCCTTTAACGACATGGTGTTAAAAGCGGCTGCGATGGCCCTTAAAAAGCATCCGCAGGTAAACACCACTTGGTTGGGAGACAGCACGCGTTTTAACAGCCATGTGCATATGGGTGTTGCGGTTGCGGTACCAGACGGTTTGGTGGTTCCTGTAGTTAAATTTGCAGACCAACAAAGTCTCACGCAAATTGGTGCTGCGGTGAGAGAACTCGCTGGAAAAGCCAGGGATAAAAAACTCACTCCTGCAGAGATGGAGGGCAGTACTTTTACGGTGTCTAACCTAGGAATGTTTGGCATTCAGGAGTTTACCTCTATCATTAACCAGCCTAACTCTGCCATCTTATCGGTGGGGGCTATTGTACAGAAACCCGTGGTTAAAGACGGCGCTGTAGTGGCTGGGAATACCATGAAACTCACTTTAGCTTGTGACCACAGAACAGTGGACGGTGCTACGGCAGCGGCCTTCCTTCAAACTTTACAAGCGTATATAGAAAATCCAGTAACTATGTTGGCCTAGGCTTAGGGTTATCTAAGGACTTTAAAGCCCGGCTTAAGCCGGGCTTTTTTTTGTAACCTATCTTAAAGATTGGGGGAATATATTGCATTTTGAGCTAGTAGTCTGCCCCTAAATAACTACTTTTACTATACGTATTTACAAGCCCATACCCTCTTGAAAATCACCGACCAGATTAAAGCCCCTATTGCAGAAGAGATGTCCCTTTTTGAGGATAAATTTTTTGTGTCCATGAGCTCTAAAGTAGCCCTGCTCAATAGGATTACTTATTATATAGTGAATAGAAAGGGCAAGCAAATGCGTCCGATGTTTGTTTTTTTAACAGCTAAAATGCTTGGTGGGGGCGGGCAGCTGCCAGAGCGCAGCTACCGCGGTGCCTCTGTAATTGAGCTCATTCACACCGCCACCCTAGTGCATGACGACGTGGTAGACGAGTCTGACAAACGCCGCGGTTTTTTTTCTATCAACGCACTGTGGAAAAATAAAATTGCTGTGCTGGTAGGAGACTACCTATTGTCTAAAGGCCTCTTGTTGTGCATAGACCATGAAGATTTTGATCTGCTTAAAATTATATCTGTGGCTGTAAGAGAGATGAGTGAGGGCGAACTATTACAGATAGAAAAAGCCCGCCGCCTAGATATTACAGAAGCGGTATACTATGATATTATTCGCCAAAAAACTGCTACGCTTATTGCTGCATGTTGTGCTTTGGGAGCAGCCTCTGTAAATCCGAATAGCACAGACATAGAAAAAATGCGCAAATTTGGAAGTCTAATTGGTATGGCATTTCAAATTAAAGACGACTTATTTGATTACGGAACTCGGTCTATTGGGAAGCCCACAGGTATAGATATAAAGGAGCAAAAAATGACCCTGCCACTCATTCATGCCCTACAACAGGCTTCTGTAGCAGAAAAAAAATGGATGATCCATACGGTAAAAAAGCACCACAAAGACGCCAAAAGAGTCCAATTACTTATTACAAAAGTTAAAGAACTGGGTGGTTTGGACTACGCTATTGCCCAGATGAATGGCTATAGAGATCAGGCCTTGCAAATTTTAGATGATTTTCCAGCCTCTACATACAAAGACGCCCTAAGACTTATGGTAAACTACGTGGTAGACAGAGAGAAGTAAGCTCTCTTTACACCACTATTCCAAAAGATTTTAAATTTTTTTGCAACTTTTCAGATTGTTGCACGTCTTTATAATAAACCATCCAATTAGACCCATTGAAAATAGTGCCATTACATGCTTCGGAAAGCGATTTAATTTCAGGACTAAAAGCTAAAGATCCAAAGGCTCAAGAGAAGTTGTACACGCTTTTCTCTGCCAAGATGTTTGCCGTTTGTAAGCGTTATCTAAAAGATGTTGGAGAGGCGGAAGATCTTCTTGTGGAGGGCTTTTTGAAGGTTTTTAAAAAAATAGATCATTTTAAGGGAAAGGGGAGTTTTGAGGGATGGCTTCGGAGGATTTTTGTAAATCTAGCCTTAGATGTATTGAGGAATAAGAAAAAAATGGAGCTGCAGGTTTCATGGAGCGATGTCTCTGAGATAGCAGATGATGTTTGTGAGGACGCAGATGTGTTTCTCGCCTCTGAGGCGTTGAGTGTAGGAGATTTGTTAAGCCTTATAGAGGATTTAAAAGATCCGTATGGTTTGGTTTTTAGTTTGTATGTTTTAGACAACTTATCCCATCAAGAAATTTCAGAACAGTTAGAGATTACCCTAGCAAATTCTAAATCTATTCTGCACCGAGCTAGAAAACAGTTACAACTGTCTATTATAAATGTTAAAAAAAACACGCATGGAAAAGTCCGCATTTGACCCGTATATTAAAGAGCGCTTATCTGCTGTGGAACACCAGCCTAACAAGGAAGTCTGGGGGCGTATACAGCTTGCTTTGTCAAAAGAAACGCAAGCTACTCCAGTTAAAAGGCGATTTGGGTGGTGGCAGCTAGCAACTGCTGCAGCCATAGTGGGCTTAGTAGGTTCTGTTTTCTTTCTAAAACAAGCTCCTGTAAAGCAGTCCATCTTGCTACCTTCTTTAGAGCTTGTAACCCGACCAGAGGTAAAGCAAGAGCTTCCTGTTTCAAAAGAGGCCCCTACTTTGGTTCTCAAAGAACAAGGCAGTAAGCTGGAGCCTAGCGGGGATCTTATAGCTAAACCTACCCAAAAGATTAGTGCTGCCAAGCCCTCCACATCTCTTGCTACCCATCAAAATATAGCACCAATAAGCCAAGACAAAGTTCTTGTTCCTGTCTCTGAGCAAACGTTTTCTAGAGAAGTGTCTGAGACTATGGCCCTCGCACTTCTTGAAAAGCACACTGCTCTTGCTCAAACTCAAACAAAACAGCAGCTTGCTCAAAAAATATCCCAATCCGTAAATGCTTCAGACTTGTTGTTAGAGGTGGAGACGGATCTAAATAAAACCTTTAGAGCGAAAGTAGTTCAAGAAATAAAGCAGAATATTGTTAAAATAAGCCAATCTATGGCTCTCAGAAATCAGTAGATAGATCGGAAAATAAGGAAACAGCTCCCTGAGCGGAATTTATTAAACACATACATATGAACCAGATTAACAAAATTATTTTAGGTGTACTTTTTAGTTTTTTTAGCTATTTACAGGCTCAGGAAACAAAAGAAAACATTCTTAAGGATAGTGTGCAGCTAAGTCCTTCGGACCAGGCTTTTTTGAGTTTTAAAGTAAAGCAACTTCAGGAGAAAAAGGCTGCTATTGTAAAAGCAGAAAAAGAGGCACTGGCCGCATTTGTTTTGGAGATGGATAAAAGATATGCAAAGGGAGATATCTCTTTAGAAACTGCAGACAAACTCAAAAATGAAGCTGCTAAACTTAGGGCAGACAATATTGCAAAAAGATCTGCCATCATAGATTTAGAAATTGAGTTGTTGCAAAATAATGATGGAGATGTAGTCCAGGCCACCACAGAATTAAAGGATTTAGACAAAGGGGCAGAATTTTCTATGGAGATCAATGGAAAGCCTTTTGTGTTTTTTAAGGAAAAACAAGTGAAGTACGACCGAAGAACCTATTCAGATTTTGTGATGATCATGGGATTAAACAATCTTGTGAATTTTGATCAAGACATAAACTCAATAGAAGACGTAGACTTTATGTTAGGTGGCAGTCGGTTCTTTGAATTGGGTTGGGTATGGCGTACCCGTATGTTTGAAAATAGTAACTTTTTGCGTTTAAATTATGGATTGATGTTTCAGTTTAACGGCTTAAGGCCCAAAAACAATCAGTACATTAGGGTTCAGGATGGGCAAACACAGTTGGTAGTCTTTGAAGAGGATTTAAGAAAATCTAAGTTTCGAACAGACCATCTGGTGTTCCCTATGCATTTGGAGTTTGGACGTTCAGACAAAATGAAAAGGGACGACAAAATTCGCTACTCTATTCAAAATTCTTTTAGAATAGGAATTGGTGGTTATGTAGGTTTTAACCTGAGTAGCAGGCAGAAATTAAAGTACAGCCAAAATGGAGAGCGAGTGAAAGAGAAATTTAAGCAAGGCTATGACGTAACTCCATTCGTATATGGACTCAGTGCCTACGCTGGGAGGGGTGGCACACAGTTATACGCCAAGTATGATCTAAATCCCTTGTTTGCTAGCGGTCCTATTAAGGGTAATAATATTTCACTTGGCTTTCGCTTTGACCTCTAATATTTTGTTACTTTTATAGGCCAAACTCTTTTTGATTGATTTCCAGGAATACCATAGACAAAGTATATGAAACGGCCCGTATAGAGGAGGTGATTGGAGACTTTGTACAGCTTAAAAAATCAGGAGCCAATTTCAAGGGGCTTAGTCCTTTTACAGATGAGCGATCTCCAAGTTTTATGGTCTCTCCTGTAAAACAAATTTGGAAAGATTTTTCTAGTGGTAAGGGAGGGAATGTGGTAGCTTTTGTGATGGAGCATGAGCATTTCACCTATCCAGAAGCCATTAAATATCTGGCTAAAAAATACCAGATAGAAATTGAAGAAACGGTCCAAACAGACGCTCAAAAAGAGGCCGCCAATGAAAGAGAGAGTATGTATCTGGTGTCTGAATATGCCCAAACCTACTTTTCAGATATTTTATGGACCTCTCCCTTAGGCAAAGCCATAGGCCTTTCTTATTTTAAAGAACGCGGCTTTACAGAAGAGACCATTAGGCGCTTTGGATTGGGCTACTGCCTAGATGAATGGGATGGTTTTACTAAAGCAGCCATAGAGAATCAGTACAGCTTAAAGTATTTAGAAGCTACCGGACTCACCATAGTAAAGCCCAGCACAGAACAGACAGAAGCTAAAAGCTTTGACAGGTTTAAAGGCAGGGTGATGTTTCCCATACACTCTATGAGTGGGCGTGTGCTTGGTTTTGGAGGTAGGATACTCACCCAAGATAAAAAAGCTGCTAAGTATTTAAACTCTCCGGAGAGTGAAATTTACAATAAAAGCAAGGTGTTATACGGCATCTATTTAGCAAAACAATCCATTGCTAAATTAGATAATTGCTATTTGGTTGAAGGCTACACAGACGTCATACAGATGTATCAGCAAGGGGTACAAAACGTAGTCTCTTCCAGTGGTACCGCACTCACCTCAGACCAAATTAGACTCATAAGTAGGCTAACAAAAAACATTACCGTTCTCTTTGACGGGGACGCTGCAGGTCTTAGGGCTTCCTTAAGAGGGATAGACCTCATATTGGAGCAGGGGATGAATGTGAAAATCTGTACTTTTCCAGAAGGCGAAGACCCAGATAGTTTTGCCAAAGCCCATACGGAGGAAGAAATAAGATCTTATTTTGAGTCTCATGCCCAAGACTTTATTCAATTTAAGGCTTCCCTTCTCGCTACTGACTCTGGAAACGACCCTGTAAAGCGCGCAGACACCATTAGAGACATCGTGGGTAGTATTGCTAAAATACCAGATGCTATTAAACAAGAAGTCTATTTGCAGTCTTGTGCGCAAATTATGGATATTTCAGAGCAGGTGCTTTTTAATACCATGGCTCAGATTTCTAAAAAGGAACTCAGAGAAGCACAGTCCAAGCCAAAGTTTGAGAGCGCCATGGGGGAGCGAACAAAATTTCAGGTTCACAAGCCAGAGGCACAGGCCGTTGAAAAACTAAATGTACAATGGATTTTAGAGAAAAAAATCATTGAAATTCTATTGCTTTATGGCCAAACTACGGCTACTTTCGAAGATTTGATTTTAGAATCTCAAGAAGAAGGAGCTTTGGTACTCACGCCTAAGAAAGTAGAACAAAAGGTCTATGAAAAAGTGTATTTAGACTTGCAAGAAGATGAAATTGAGCTCACTCAAGACCACTTTAAACACATTTATTTTGAGCTCATACAAGCTTTTAATGAGTCTGAGAGCTTCTCGCTCCCGAGTTTTATCAGTAATCTAGACCCAGAGCTAGCCACGGCTATTTCTTCCATACTTATGGAGGAAGAAAAATACCAACTGGGACAGTGGGAGAAAAAAAATATTTTCCCTAAAGACAAATCTCTGTCTGTTGCCCAATTGGTGACAGAAACCATTTTAAGTTTGCGTTGCTTTTTGATAAAAAAGCGCATGGAGCATATGCAAACACTCACAGCAGACCCAGAAAAGGACCATCAAGAAACCAAAGAAGAATTAGTGTCTTACCTGCAGTTGTATAGCTTACTGAATAAAAAACTAAATAGGGTGCTTGCTTAGTAAAGCTCTAAAGCTCTTGCCTGTTGTAACAAGTCTACAATATTACTTACGCCCAGTTTTTTCATGAGTCTGGCTTTGTAGGTGCTCACTGTTTTCTCGTTAATGTCTAATCCTTCTGCTACTTCTTTATTTTTCTTGCCCGAAGAAAGTAATTTTAAAACCTCAACTTCTCTAGAAGAAAGCTTTTTGAAGCGTATTTGGTTTTCAGATTCTTTAGAAGCGTCGCTTTTAAGTGTGGTTGCAATTGCTGAGCTCAAATAAATTTTACCCTGACTTATCTGGTGAAGTGCGGTTAGAATTTGATCTATTCTAGCGGTTTTAGGGAGATAGCCATAGGCGCCAGCTTTTATACAACTCAATGCGTATACATTTTCAGGTTGCGCACTGTATATGAGTACCTTAATGTTTGGATAGTGCCTTTTTAGTCTTCTCAGGGCAGCAATACCGTTAATTTCTGGGATATCTAATTCCAGAATAACAATATCTGGATTTGTTTTTTCTAAAGCATTAAAAAGGGCCTCTGTATGAGACACTGTGTCTAGTAGGCTAAAGTCTTCAGTGCTTTCAAATACGACACTCATCCCCAGCCTTATAATGGGATGGTTATCTGCAATAAGAATATTTATCATGATTGATTTTTCTTAGATTTGGGATTCTTGAAAAATTTCTACATAAAAGTAACAAAAAAAGTAATTATATCAGTAATTTCCTACAAAGAATTATTGTTTTAATGCTTCAGGGATTTCACAAACAGGTATGGGTTTCATTTTGTGTTGGTTAGCCAAGTTTAATTTCTGAAAAATACCAAATACCTCTGCTTCTCTTCCTACAAAATCTTCGAGACGTTTTCCGTCTGCATTCATTTTCATGGCCCATTCTAGCTCAGGATAACTAGCCCCAATTTGATCTTCATCTGTTCTACTGTCTCCCCAGAGTCCGTCTGTAGGTGCAGCTGTTAGGATGTCTTCATGAATTCCCAGGTGCCCCCCTAAGGCATATACCTCCGTTTTTAATAGATCTGCAATGGGGCTTAAGTCTACCCCTCCGTCTCCATATTTGGTGTAAAATCCTACCCCAAAATCTTCTACTTTATTTCCAGTACCTGCTACTAAAAGCCCGTGAAGCGCCGCAAAGTAATAGAGACTACTCATTCTAAGTCTTGCCCTGGTATTGGCTAAGCTCATAAACCGATCTTCTTCCTGAGTTACGGCTGGTACTACTTGAATAAATTGGTCAAAAACTGGGCTTAGATTCACGGTAGTTTGAGACACATTTGAGTACTTATTTAACAGCCAGTCAGTATGATTTTTAGCCCTATCTACCTGATTTTTAGCTTGGTGTATGGGCATGTCTAAGCATAAGACTTCAAGGCCTGTCATGGCGCATAATGTAGAGGTTACTGCAGAGTCTATGCCCCCAGAAACCCCAATTACAAAGCCTTTAGATCCAGCATTTTTAGCATAGTTGCTGAGCCATTGAACAATATGGTCAATAATTTTTTCTGTCTTCATATCTCTTGATTTTACTATTATTGGACTAACTTTGGACTATAAAAATAGGGTCTAATCTTGAGAATAATGAAACAAAATGTCTTTTCTTTTTTCATCCTTTGTTACAGCTGCTTTTTGGCTATCTCTTGTGGAGAAAACTCCTCTGTAGAGGGCCAGGTACAAGACATGCAAATACCATTGGAGCTCCATAGATTTGATCTCAAATTTAAAGAAACTACCCCAGAAAAACTCCACAGCATAAAGCAGGAGTATCCATTTTTTTTTCCAGAACAAACGCCAGATTCTATTTGGTTAGCCAAAATTACAGACCCCATACAACAGCAACTTTTAGAGGAGGTGTCCAAGGCATTTCCAGAATCTGATTCTTTGGGGACGGACATAAGTCATTTATACGCGCACTTCGCCTACCATTTTAAGCAGCAGAAACCTCCAAAAATATACACCCTTACCAATGAGGTAGCGCATGATTTTAGAGTCATTGCCACAGATAGTATGTGGCTAGTGGCTTTGGATAATTATTTGGGTCCTGGGCATGATTTTTACAAGACATTTCCCTCCTATATTAAAAGAGAGAAAGACCTTAGGTTCCTAATGATAGATCTTGCAGCTGCTGTTTCTGAGCTTGTTATACCCAAACCTAAGCAGCCTTATTTTTTGTCTAAGATGGTGTATGAAGGAAAAAAAATATTCGTTCAACAGATGTTGTGGCCTCATGACAACACGCCCAGGCAGTTCCATTTTACAGAGGACGAATATCGCTGGGCTACGGAGAACGAAGCACAAATTTGGCGTTATTTCATAGAGAATAAACTGTTGTATAGCACAGAAAAAGATCTGGCATATAGATTTTTATATCCAGCTCCTTTTTCAAAATTTAATTTGGAAATAGACCAAGACTCCCCGGGACAGATTGGCGTATTCATGGGCTTTCAATTGGTTAAATCATATTACAAAAACAAGGGAGAAGACCTCCAAAAATTATTGCAAATAAGTGCTGTAGACCTTCTAAAAGAAGCAGCGTACAAACCAAAAAAATAATGAAAAAAACCCACAATTCTGAGATTTTATTAGAGGTAACCCTAGATGAAAACAAGGTGCCTGAAAAGCTACATTGGACGGCTAAGGACGGGGGAGTAGACAAAGAAGAAGCTAAAGCGATGTTGCTCTCTGTTTGGGACAGTGAAAATAAGGAGTCTTTAAAAATTGATTTATGGACTAAAGACATGCCGGTAGATGAAATGAAAATATTTTTTCATCAGACCTTAGTAGCTATGTCAGACACTTTTTTAAAAGCTACTCAGGACGAAAAAATGACAGCAACTATGAAGGATTTCTGTGATTATTTTGCAGAAAAGTTAGAGATTAAAAGGGGTTAATTTTTATGAGTGGCCTTAAAGAATTGCTCATTAATCTCCCCTATATAAGAGAGTAATTCTTCTTTGCCAAGGTGCTTAGAGGAAGAGGTGACAAATTGTTTAGGAGCTTCTTCAAACACCTCTTCTGTAATCTTAGCGTTGTAGGCTGCTATGTTTTGATCTATGACAGCTGGCTTTAATTTATCTGCTTTGGTAAAAATCATGCAAAAAGGGATTTGATTTTCTCCCATCCAACGTAAAAAATCGATGTCTACCGCTTGGGGCTCATGCCTGATGTCTACCAAGACAAAAGCACAAACAAGCTGTTCTCTTTGTAAAAAATAGTCTGTAATATACTTTTGGAAGGTACGCTTTTCCTTTTTAGAAACCCTGGCATATCCGTAGCCAGGTAAGTCTACCAAAAACCAATTTTGATTAATTTTGAAGTGATTAATAAGCTGTGTCTTTCCTGGCCTTCCAGAGGTTTTTGCGAGACTTTTTTTGGAGGTAAGCATATTGATCAGTGAAGACTTTCCTACATTGGAGCGTCCAATAAAGGCGTATTCAGGAATAGACTCTTTTGGGCATTTGTCTACACGAGCATTGCTCATTACAAATTCTGCGGCAGTAATTTTCATGGGGTGTTTTTAGAAGCCTCTCTGGTTTAACCAATTCTCCAGGAGTTGGTTAAAGGTGTCTGGGTGTTCCATCATAGGGGCGTGCCCACATTGGTTTATCCAGAAAAGATCAGAGTCTGGTAAGAGCTCGTTAAACTCGTCTGCTACATTTGGTGGGGTTACGCCGTCGTTTTTACCCCAGATAATACAGGTTGGGGTGTTCATTTTGGGTAGGTCCTTAGACATATTGTGCCTTATTGCACTTTTGGCAATAGCCAGTGTTTTAACCAGTTTAACCCTGTCGTTTACCGTGGCAAAAACCTCGTCTACAATCTCTTTAGTGGCTACCTCTGGATCGTAAAAAACTTCTTGTGCTTTTTTCTTGATGAATTCATAGTCTCCTCTCTTGGGGTAACTATCTCCCATAGCACTTTCATAAAGTCCGGAGCTTCCTGTAATCACAAGGCCCTTAACGATCTCTGGGTTCATTTTAGTTTGTAGTAATGCAATATGCCCTCCTAAAGAGTTTCCTACTAAAATAACATCCTTGAGGTTCATGTGTTTTAAAAACTCATCTACAAAAAGAGCAAAGCTTTTTACAGTGGTTTTAAGAAGTGGGCGATCATAGATAGGGAGTTCTGGAACAATCACTCTATAGCCCTTACTGGGGAAGTGATTCATGACGCCTTCAAAATTACTCAGGCCACCCATGAGTCCGTGAAGGATTACGATGGGGGTACCTGTTCCTAAGGAAACGTATTGGTATTTGCCGTCTTTGATGATTGGGTGTGTCATGACTTATCTATAGCCTAAGTTGGCAAATATAGGCATTTCATTTAAATACTAAGGACTCTTTTTTAGTGTGCAGATACTTAGGACTTAAGGTGTTTTGTGGCACTTTTCTTTCAGAAAAGCCACAACTTATTAACAAAGTGGTAGAATGTGGTAAAAAGTGGTAAAAAATCATTTATATTTGAATTCAAATCAAGATGTAAAGCGTGATATCACTAATTGGGACATATGATTGTAAAGCAGACGTGAAAGGACGCGTCATGCTTCCTGTGGCGCTTAAGACCCAACTGTCTCCAGTGTTATCTAGTGGTTTTGTGATTAAAAGAGCGGTATTTAGAGACTGTTTGGAGTTGTATCCCATGCACGAGTGGCAGTTATTAATGGAGCAGATGAATGAAAAAAACCGTTTTGTAAAAAAGAACAACGATTTTATTAGAAGGTTTACAGCAGGTGTCAAAATAGTAGACATAGATGCAAGTGGCCGCCTACTCATTCCTAAAAATTTAATAGGGATTGCCCAAATCACCAATGAGGTGGTGTTGTCTGCTGCTATAAATATTATAGAGATTTGGGATAAAACGCAGTACGAATCTGTCTTGGAAGAGACAGCGCAGGATTTTGCAAATCTAGCGGAAGAAGTCATGGGAAATGAAGACATCAAATTATCATAGCCCAGTAATGCTCCAGGAGACGGTGGCTGGTTTAGCCATAGATCCTCAGGGTACTTATGTAGACGTCACTTTTGGTGGGGGAGGGCATAGTGCAGAAATCTTAAGACAATTAGGTCCCAAGGGCAAGCTCTTTGCTTTTGATCAGGATACAGATGCTTTGGCCAATGCTTTGGCCGATGACCGCTTTACACTCATCAACGAGAATTTTAGATACATAAAGCAGTTTTTGCGTTTTCACGGTCAAAAGCAAGTACATGGAATTTTAGCAGATTTTGGAGTTTCGTCGCATCAATTTGACGAAGGAGCGCGAGGTTTCTCTACAAGATTTGACGGTGATTTAGACATGCGAATGAACCAGTCTGCTGCCTTAAGTGCTAAAGAGGTTGTGGCCTCTTATTCACACGAGGCCTTGAGCGATCTTTTTTTTCAGTACGGAGAATTGAGAAACGCTAGAGCTGTTGCTACTGCGATTGTTCAATACAGAGAGACTCAAGCCATAGAGACTACAGCACAGCTCAAAGAATCCCTGAGTGGTTTGCTCCATGGGTTTAGAGATCATAAGTTGTTAGCTCAGATATATCAGGCTATTAGAATAGAAGTAAATCAAGAAATACAGGTTATCAAAGAGTTTTTAGAGCAGGTGCCAGATTTGCTCTTGCCTGGGGGAAGACTCAGTGTGCTTAGTTATCATTCTTTGGAAGATCGATTGGTAAAAAGATTTATAAGAGCCGGCCAATTTGAAGGGGAGCCGGAGAAAGATATGTTTGGCCGTTTTGAGGTGCCGCTGAAAAAAGTGGGAGGCCTTCAAACTCCATCCAAGGAGGAGTTGGCTGCCAATACCAGGTCTAGAAGTGCCAAGTTAAGAGTAGCAGAAAAACCATCGTATTAAAGGAAAAATAGTGAGACAGTCTTTGTTAAGTATCTTAAAAGGTTCTTTTCTTATTGGGGATGACGCCCCAAAGCATTGGCGTTTCTTTATTTATTTGGCTGTTTTGGGAGCGATTATGATTAGTGCTGCTCATGAGGCAGAGTCTAAGGTGTATGAAGTAGCCCGATTGTCAGAACAGGTAAAGGCATTGAAAAATGAATATGTAGGCTTGAGGTCTAGTTTGCAAAAAGCCCAACTGGAGTCTAACATCACAAATAAAGTAGCAGAGATGGGCTTGTTTCCGCCACAAACACCTGCAGTACATATTGTTGTAAAAACAAATTCGAGTAAATCTACTACAAGTCTTGAGTGAAGAAAAAAACATATTAATCCGTTTGTATCTCGTGGTGGGAGCGCTAGTTGTTTTTGCGGTGGCATTGGGTGCTTCTTTGCTTAATATTCAATTAAAACAAGGAGCTAAGTATAAAAAATTAGCAGCAGAAAGGACCGAAAAAGTGGTCACTATCGAACCCAGTCGTGGCAGCCTAATATCAGATGACGGTAGCTTGCTCGCGACCTCCGTCTCTAGGTATGAGATAAGATATGACGCTCTTACAGTGAAAAAAGAAGATTTTGAGGCGCATATTGGAGCTTTGTCAGACTCTCTTTCTGTTCTTTTGAAAAGACCGGCAGCAGAATTTGAACAAAAACTTAGAAGGGCTACTGCCAGAAAAAATCGCTATGCGCTAGTAGCCTCTAATCTCTCTTTTGATCAGTATAGAAGGCTCAAAGAATTTCCGCTTTTCTCTAAAGGCCCTTACAGAGGTGGTATAGTAGTTACACAAAAGACAGTGCGTGAGCATCCTTTGGGAGAAATGGCTGCTCGGAGTGTTGGTTTTGTAAGTACAGATGCCTCTGGGCATATTACCAGAGTGGGTTTAGAGGGCGCTTTTGATAATTATCTAAAAGGAGAGGCTGGGAAAAGACTCAAACAAAAAATTGCAAAAGGCCAATGGAAGCCACTAGGAACTGGAAATATCAAAGAACCTAAGGAAGGCTCCGATGTAGTAACCACCATCAATATTAACATTCAAGACATAGCGCACCACGCCTTATTGGGGCAGTTGGAAAAGTATAAGGCAGACCATGGAACGGTAGTAGTTATGGAAACCAAAACGGGGGAGATTAAGGCCCTATCTAATTTAGGTAGGAATGCAGAAGGCTTTTATTCTGAGAGATTGAATTACGCCATTGGGGAGTCTCATGAACCAGGCTCTACCTTCAAATTAATGTCTATGGCGGTTGCTCTGGAAGATAAGGTCATAGACACCGCTACGGTTATTGACACAGAAAATGGAAGATACCGCGTGTATGACAGAACGGTTAGAGATTCTAAAGCGGGGGGATACGGAGAGATATCGGCCGCAAAGGCCTTAAAAGTCTCCTCCAATACAGCTTTTGCCAAAATGATTCATGAAAATTACAAAGACAATCCTAGGGCCTATGTAGACCGGCTCAGAAATATGAACCTTCACGAGCCGCTAGGTTTACCAGTTTTAGGAGAAGGTCTCCCTGTTATCCGGTATCCTGGAGACCGAGGTTGGTCTGGAGTTTCTTTGGCTTGGATGTCTCACGGCTACGAGGTGTCTCTGACTCCTTTGCAAACATTGAGCTTTTATAATGCCATTGCCAATGGGGGAGAGATGGTAAGGCCCAGGCTTATCAAAGAAATTAGAAGGGGAGGCGAGACTATTCAGAAGTTCCATAAAACAGTGATAAACCCCTCTATTTGTTCTAAGGAAACCGTGAATCAGCTGCAGCAAATACTCAAAGAAATTGTACAGGAAAAAGGGGGGACTGGTCACGGATTGTATGACCCTAATTTTTCTATGGCTGGAAAAACAGGTACCTGCCAAAAGGATTATGGCTCTGGAGATCCAGATAAACTCAAATATATCTCCACTTTTGCAGGCTATTTTCCAGCGGAGCAACCCGAATATTCTTGTATTGTAGTCATACACGAGCCAGACAAGCATGTGGGGTATTATGGAGCAGATGTGTCAGGACCTGTATTTAAGGCTATTGCTCAGAAAATGTACACTTCTAAACACCTACAAGATGAGGTGTCCCCCCGCTGGATGGCTTCTGCAGATCTTGACAATACCTACCATGCATATGAGTCTGCCTTGGAGTTGAACCCTAAAAGCATTCCTAACTTAAAAGGTATGGCTGGAATGGACGCAGTGGCCCTTATGGAAAATTTAGGCTATGAGGTTTTAGTGAATGGAAATGGAAAAGTAATCAAGCAATCCATATCTAGTGGAGCGGCTATAAAAAAAGGAAGTCAAATAGAATTAACACTATCTAGATCATGAAAGCGATTAAAGACCTCTTATTTGGTGTTTCTATAGATGCTGTGAGTGGGCGTACTTCTGAACAGGTGTCTGGAATTGTACATGACTCTAGAAAAGTCATTGCCTTTTCTTTATTTGTTGCTGTGAGGGGGTTGCAAACAGACGGTCATGATTATATAGATATAGCCATTTCTGCAGGGGCTAAGGCGATAGTGTGTGAACACATGCCCTCTCATACTGTTGCAGGGGTAGTTTATATTGCGGTGGCTGACGCCCAGGAGGCCTTAGCTATTTTAGCGTCTAACTGGTACGATCAGCCTTCTAAGCAACTTTCTTTAATTGGGGTGACAGGTACCAATGGGAAAACCACAGTGAGCAGCTTACTTCATCAGCTTTTTACAAGAGCAGGATACCCCTGTGGGCTTATTTCTACTATTAAAATTTTGGTGGGTGATGCCGCTTTTCCAACTACACATACTACTCCAGACCCTCTGGTGATTAACCACTATCTGCATGAGATGGTTGTAGCGGGTATGTCCTATTGTTTTATGGAAGTGAGTTCTCATGGAATTGCTCAAAAACGCATTGAAGGCTTAGAGTTTAGGGGAGCCATTTTCACCAATTTAAGTCAGGATCACCTAGATTACCATAAGACTTTTGCTGGCTATAGAGATACTAAGAAAAGATTGTTTGACGGTCTGTCCAAAAAGGCCTTTACGCTCACCAATTCGGACGATAAAAATGGGCTTTTTATGCTTCAGAATACGGCAGCAAAAAAGTACAGTTATGGTTTAAAAGGCCTGGCAGATTTTAAGGCTCAGATTCTTGAAAATCAGTTTTCAGGGCAGCTTTTGAAGATAGGATCTCAAGAGGTTTGGACCTCTTTGTTGGGTACTTTTAACGCCTATAACCTTTTGGCTATTTACGCTACTGCGACACTGCTTGGTTTAGAAGAATTAGAAGTCTTGGAACATATTAGTGCCCTTGAAAATGTGGCTGGACGTTTTCAATATACGGTGTCTAAGGAGGAAATCACGGCTATTGTAGACTATGCACATACGCCAGACGCTCTGGCTAACATATTGGACACCATTAATAGTATACGCACTAAAAATGAAAGTTTAATTACCGTAGTAGGTTGTGGTGGAGACAGAGACATAACAAAAAGACCGCTCATGGGTGGTATTGCTGCAGAGAAAAGCGACAAGGTGATTTTTACCTCGGACAACCCCAGAAGTGAAAATCCCACTGACATTATAGCACAAATGGAGGCGGGAGTTTCTGCGGTGGACACCAAAAAAATTCTGTGGATTGAAAATAGAAAGCAGGCTATTAAAACTGCTTGCCAATTGGCTTCCCCTAAAGATATTATACTCATTGCCGGTAAAGGGCATGAAAACTATCAGGAAATTAATGGGGTACGTAGCCCTTTTAATGATTTTGAGATTGTGAAAGAACACCTAACCTTATTAGAAGAATAAGATGTTGTATTACTTATTTGACTTTTTAGAAAAAAACTATCAATTGCCTGGGGCCAGCCTCTTTGGTTTTATCACTTTTAGGGCTTCATTGGCACTGATTGCCTCCTTACTCATTGCCACCCTTTTTGGAAAAAAGATCATCGAATTGTTGGAGCGGGCTCAAATAGGGGAGACCGTCAGAGATTTAGGTTTGGCGGGACAAAAGCAAAAGGGAGGCACCCCTACTATGGGAGGGATTATTATCATTTTAGCCACCTTATTGCCAGTCTTGTTGTTTGCCAAACTAGAAGAAGTGTACATCGTCTTGCTTATTGTGACTACCCTTTGGATGGGCGCCATTGGTTTTGTGGACGATTACATAAAAATTTTCAAAAAAGACAAGGCGGGTTTAAAAGGGGTCTTTAAGGTGATGGGTCAGGTTGTTTTAGGACTCATTGTGGGAGCTACCCTGTATTTTCACCCTGAGGTAACCATGAAGGAAGAAGTAGAGGTAGCCAAAACTGAGGTGGTGAAAAGCCGTTTTTTAGGGCCAGAAATTAAGTCTACCAAAACTACCATTCCCTTTACCAAAAACAATGAATTGGAATACAGTAGTTGGATTTCTTGGATGGGAGAGGGTGCAGCGCAGTACGCTTGGCTCATTTTTATTCCGGTCGTAATTTTTATAGTGTCTGCCGTTTCTAATGGAGCCAATCTCACAGATGGAATTGACGGATTGGCCGCAGGGAGCTCTGCCATTATAGCAGTAACTCTTGGGGTCTTTGCTTGGATTTCTGGGAATGTAATTTTTTCGGATTACCTAGACATCATGTTCATTCCCAGAGCGGGTGAGCTGGTGGTATTTATAGCAGCTTTTGTTGGTGCACTGATCGGTTTCTTGTGGTATAACGCTTTTCCGGCGCAGGTCTTCATGGGAGACACAGGAAGCTTAACTATTGGAGGTATTATTGCTGTGATTGCCATTATTATAAGAAAAGAACTCATGATCCCTCTACTCTGTGGGATTTTCTTTGCAGAGTCACTCTCCGTGATGTTGCAGGTAGGATATTTTAAATATAGCAAGAAAAAATGGGGAGAGGGACGTCGTATTTTTCTCATGTCTCCCTTACACCATCACTATCAAAAATTAGGCTATCACGAGAGTAAAATTGTGAGCCGTTTCTGGATTGTGGGTATTTTCTTAGCGGTACTCACCATAGTGACTTTAAAACTCAGATAATGAAAAAACTGGTGGTTTTAGGAGCAGGTGAAAGTGGTGTTGGTGCCGCCCTTTTGGGGCAGCAACAGGGGTACCAGGTTTGGGTATCTGACCATGGAGCAGTGAAGGCCGCCTATAAAAAAGTTCTGACACATCATGAAATAGCTTGGGAAGAGAACGGGCATACAGAGGTGGAGATCTTAAAGGCAGATGTTGTAGTAAAAAGCCCTGGGATACCCAACACGGTCCCCCTGGTTTTGGCCTTGCGGGCTCAGGGTATTGCGGTGATAGATGAGGTGGAATTTGCAGCACAGTTTACAAACGCTACCCTGATTGGGATTACCGGCAGCAATGGCAAAACTACCACCACGCTTATGGTGCAACAGCTCTTAGCTTCTGCCCAATACGCCTATAAGATGGGAGGTAATATTGGGGTAAGCTTTGCTAAATTGGTTTATGAGTCTCATTTGCCAGGCGCCGCTGTGGTAGATTATTATGTGCTGGAGCTATCTAGCTTTCAATTAGATAACATCGATCGCTTTAGACCACATATAGCCATCATTACCAATATTAGCCCAGATCACTTAGACAGGTATGCCTACGACATGCAGCAATACGTGGCTGCTAAGTTTCGCATTACAATGAATCAAACCCCAGAAGACTATCTCATTTACGACGCAGATTGCCCGGAAATTACGGCTGCTTTGGCGCAGTCCCCACCTCAGGCAAAATGCGTCCCATTTAGTATAGAAAAAAAAGAAACCTATGGCGTTTTTATAAACGACCAAAAAATAGAAATCGCATTGGACACTAAAACATTTAATATGCCTATTAACAGTTTGGCCTTAGAAGGCAACCACAACCTTAAAAACACTATGGCAGCTTCTGCAGCAGCCACACTTATTCAGATTAGAAAAGAGACCATAAGAGCCAGTGTGCAGCAGTTTCAGGGAGCTCCACATCGCTTGGAAAAAGTATTGAAAATTCAGCACGTACAGTACATTAATGACTCTAAAGCCACCAATGTAAACGCTACTTTTTATGCTTTAGACAGTGTAAAAACTCCGCTGGTATGGATTGTTGGCGGGGTAGACAAAGGGAATGATTATATGCCATTAATGTCTATGGTTAGAGAGAAAGTAAAGGCTATTATTTGTTTGGGTGTCCAGAATGAAGCCATAAAGGAGGTTTTTTCTAAAGCTACAGATATATTGGTAGAGACCACAGACATGGAAGAGGCAGTAAAAATTGCAAGCAAAGTGGCAGAACGCGGAGAAACGGTACTTCTCTCACCGGCCTGTGCAAGTTTTGATCTTTTTAAAAATTATGAAGATCGCGGAGATCAGTTTAAAGCCGCAGTTAAAAATTTATAAATAGCCTTAGCGCCCGGGTCTAAGCTTCCCGGCAATACGAATAAAAAACGAATAGACCAGACATAGTTACACATATAAAAGAGAAAAACTAGACAGGTTATTACAAAAAAAAATACCAGACAGGTTCAAACATAAAAGAGAACAAACCAGACATTGAATTTATTTAAAAATATATATGGAGATAAGGCCCTTTGGGCCGCGATAGCCTTGCTTGCTCTCATTTCATTTTTACCGGTGTACAGCGCCAGTGGAAACTTAGCCAATGTGGTGGGAAATGGCACAGCTATTGGTCACTTGGCAAAGCATGGGTTTCTCTTGCTCATGGGTTTTGCTATCATGTATGGAGTTCACAAAATTCCCACACATTTTTTTAGGGGACTCTCACTGATAGGCTTACCTCTGGTAGTACTTTTACTGATATTTACCCTGGCTCAGGGCAGTACCATTGGTGGTGCCAATGCTGCCAGATGGATTAAAATACCATTTACCTCTATTGGTTTTCAGCCCTCTACTCTGGCTATGGTGGTGCTCATGGTTTATGTAGCCCGCTATCTCTCTAAGATTAAAGATCAGTCTGTGCGTTTTTCTGAAAGTATAGTACCACTTTGGCTGCCCATTTTTACTGTGGTGGCTCTGGTATTTCCAGCTAATTTTTCTACCGCAGCCATCATGTTTGCTATGGCTATGATGCTTTGTTTTTTAGGGGGTTACCCCTTTAAATATCTGGCAGGTATAGCGCTTACAGCTGCGGTATTGGTGGCTCTGTTTGTAGTTACAGCCAAGGCCTTTCCAGGTCTTTTTCCCAATAGGGTAGACACCTGGATGAGCCGTATAGATACCTATTCCTCCTCAGAGGTTACAGAGGCAGATTATCAGGTAGAGCGGGCTAAAATTGCCATAGCCACGGGGGGTGTTTTTGGTTTGGGAGCAGGGAAAAGCGTTATGAAAAATTTTCTACCTCAGAGTTCGTCTGATTTTATTTTTGCCATCATTATTGAAGAGTATGGCTTATTTGGCGGCTTTCTAATTTTAGGTATTTATTTGTTTATGCTCATAAGAATTGTGGTCATAGCCAACGGTTCTCCAACTTATTTTGGAAAACTTTTAGCAGTAGGTGTGGGGCTACCCATTATTTTTCAGGCTTTTATCAATATGGGAGTGGCAGTGTCTCTACTTCCCGTTACAGGACAGACACTACCTTTAATTAGTAGTGGTGGAACTGCTATTTGGATGACCTGCTTGGCCTTGGGTATTATTTTAAGTGCCAGTACAAAAAACAATGTAGAACAGGAGCAACCCATAGCAGAAGACGAAACAAATCCCTTAGAAATTTTAAGTGAGCAGTTATAAATTTATCATATCTGGAGGAGGTACAGGGGGTCATATATTCCCTGCCATTGCTATTGCAGATGGTTTAAAAAAGGAGTACCCAGACGCTTCCTTTTTATTTGTTGGGGCCCAAGGGAAAATGGAAATGCAAAAAGTTCCAAAGGCTGGCTATCCTATTAAAGGCTTGTGGATTTCTGGTCTGTCTCGAAAAATATCTCTGAGTTTATTTCTCTTTCCCTTAAAACTTTGCTATAGCCTGCTTCAGGCGTTTTTTATACTCCTGCGTTTTAGACCAAATTTAGTGGTGGGTACCGGAGGTTATGCTTCTGCTCCCCTGCTCAAGATGGCGCAGTTTATGGGAATAGGCACACTCCTTCAGGAGCAAAATTCCTATGCTGGTGTTACTAATAAATGGCTGGCACAAAAAGCCAAGGCTATTTGTGTGGCCTATCCTGGTATGGAAGCTTTTTTTCCTGAAAAAGCAATTAGGCTTACCGGGAACCCTATTCGACCAAAACTTACTGCTGCACTCCCAGCAAGGGAAACCGCTATATCTTATTTCAAATTAGATCCTTCTAAACCAACCTTACTCATTTTAGGCGGTAGTTTGGGAGCCAAAAACATAAACGAATTTGTAGCGGGAAATCTCTCTTTTTTTGAGGAGCAAGGCTTTCAGTTATTATGGCAGTGTGGCGCTCTGTACTACGAGCAATATAGAACCTATGAAAGGGAGCAGATTAAGGTTATAGATTTTATTTCTGATATGCCTATGGCCTACTCGGCGGCCACTGTGGCTATTTCTAGAGCGGGAGCAGGAGCGGTGTCTGAGCTTATGGTAGTTGGTTTGCCTACTGTTTTCATACCGTCTCCCAACGTGGCAGAGGATCATCAGACTAAAAATGCTCTTTCAGTCACTGAGATGGGCGCTGGATATATGGTAAGTGAGAAGCATATGCACCAAGAGTTTCAAGCTATTTTTAAAGCCATCTGCCTCCCTGAAACCCAATTAGAGATTAAAAAGGCCATGAAGCTATTGGCTAAGCCTCAGGCTACAGAAGCCATTGTAGCAGAAATAAATAAAATGATTGCTTCATAGATGACAGATAAGAAAACATACTTTTTCTTGGGTATAGGCGGCATTGGGATGTCTGCCTTGGCTAGGTATTGTTTCTTAAAAGGACTCCGGGTGGGGGGCTATGACGCTACAGCTTCAGATATAACAAAGGAGTTATCTTCCTTAGGTATTTTTGTCACTTATACAGATAGCCTAGAGGGTATTCCTGCCTTATTTCTGGACCCCAATGAAGTTCAGTTGGTTTACACGCCGGCAGTACCCGAGCTTAGCCAGCTGTTTTCTTATTTTAAGGCCAGTGGTTTTAGCATGCATAAAAGAGCCGCTATGTTGGGAGACATTACCCGAGACAGCTTTTCATTTGCAGTGGGGGGGACGCATGGGAAAACCACAACCTCTACTATGCTCGCTCATTTGTTAGACCACGCAGGGGTGGGTATTTCTGCTTTTTTAGGAGGGATATCCAATAATTTTAATAGTAATTTATGGCTTAAAGACGCTGCTGTTAGTGTGATAGAGGCAGATGAATTTGACAGGTCTTTCCTCCATTTAAGCCCCAATATGGCTTGTATTACAGGAACAGATGCAGACCACTTAGATATTTATGAAACCAAAGCAGCATTGGAAGCTGCCTTTGTAGATTTTTCAAAGCTCTTAAAAACGGGAGGAACCCTTTTTGTTCATGAGTCCGTAGATTCCAAAATTTCAGGAATTCGCTATGGGATTTCAAATCAATCGGATTACAGGCTGGAAAACATTACCTATAAGAACGCTCAGGCCATAGCACACATTCATACCCCAAATGAAGTATTAAAAGAGGTAGTCTTCCCAATGCCAGGCACTCACAATATGCTCAATGCCCTGGTGGCCTTTGCAATGGCAGAACAGTATGGGGTGCCTTCCGCTAAATTATTGGAAGGTTTAAAGACCTTTAAGGGGGTAAAAAGAAGAATGTCCTTTGAGATACACACCCCAGACCAATTTTACATAGATGACTATGCGCACCATCCAACGGCTATTACAGCCTTGTATGAAACCCTACAGAGTCTCTATCCAAACCAAGACATTTCGGTAGTCTTTCAGCCGCATTTATTTAGTAGAACCAGAGATTTTATGACCGAATTTGCTCAGAGTTTATCTCTGTTTTCTAGGGTATATCTACTGCCTATTTACCCGGCCAGAGAGCTTCCAATAGCGGGGGTCTCCTCAGAAGTTTTATTGGCCAAGATTGAGTCTCCTAAAAAGTGCTTAGTTACTCTAGAGACATTGGTAGAGACCTTAAGAAAAGACCAGCCAAAACACCTAATCACTCTGGGGGCTGGTGACATAGGTTTAAAAGTAAACAAGATTAAAAAGGTGCTATGATGAAAAAGCTATTACATATAGGGCAAATGATTCTTATGGCTCTGGTGGTCATAGGTTTATACGCTTTTACAAACCACAGAAACAAAGGGAGAGAGGTAGTTGGTATGGTAATAGAATTTACCCCTAATGAGAACGTGTATACCAACATAAATGCGGTTAATAAATTGTTAATACAAAAAATGGGAGCCCCCCTAAAACTGCCTAAAGAAAAGGTAGCTTTGAGTACAATCGAAGCTTGGCTTAAGGAAGACCCTATGCTTTTGAATGCCAATGTTTATATGACTGTAGATGGGACACTTAGGGCTTTGCTTACCCAGAGAACTCCTGTGGCTAGAGTAGTGTCGGACTCTGTTTTTTATTTAGATAAACAGGGGAATCCTATGCCGCTTTCTGAGTTCCACTCTGCTAGGGTTCCCCTTGTAACGGGAAAACTCTCTAAAAAAAGCTTAGAGGATAGTCACAAGATTGTTGCATATGCAGCCCAAGATGATTTTTTAATCAAAAACATGGTGGGTATTCATGTGCCATCTCCGGGGCATTATGTGCTCCAATCCAGGATGGATGATTTTGACATTGTCTTGGGAGATAGCCAAGATTTAGAAGAAAAAATAAACAAGTTAAAAGCTTTTTATAATAAAGCGCAAAAAGATCAGAGCCTACAACAGTATAGCCTTGTAGATTTAAGATTTAAAAACCAGGTGGTGGCCACCAAAAAACAATAACAACACTCAGATGAAAGAGACTAATTATTCTGTTGGCTTAGATATTGGAACTACAAAAATTGTAGCCATTATTGGAAAAGAGAACGAGTACGGAAAGATAGAGATTCTTGGAATTGGAAAGTCTAAGAGCTTGGGAGTACATAGGGGTGTGGTTAATAATATTACCCAAACTATAGAGTCTATCCAGCAGGCTGTGAGCCAAGCAGAAACGGACTCGGGTCTAAAAATAGATAAAGTATCTGTAGGGATAGCAGGCCAGCACATTCGTTCCCTTCAGCACTCAGATTATATTACAAGAGCCAATTCTGAAGAAGTTATTGGTATGAATGACGTAGACAATTTGTGCAACCAAGTGTACAAACTGGTTATGTTGCCAGGAGAGGAAATTATTCACGTGCTGCCCCAGGAATTTAAAGTAGACGGACAAGCAGAGATTAAGGAGCCCGTGGGAATGTACGGGGGACGCTTAGAAGCCAATTTCCATGTGGTAGTTGGACAGGTGTCTTCCATTAAAAACATCATTAGATGCATAAAGAGTTCTGGGCTTAACCTAGGAGAAATTTCCCTGGAGCCCTTAGCTTCTGCAAATGCGGTGCTAAGCCAAGAGGAGAAAGAAGCTGGTGTAGCACTCATAGACATCGGCGGAGGAACTACAGATTTGGCCATTTTTAAAGATGGTATTATTAGACATACAGCTGTTATTCCCTTTGGAGGGAATGTGATTACAGAAGACATAAAAGAAGGCTGCTCTATAATAGAAAAGCAGGCAGAATTACTTAAAATAAAATTTGGATCGGCCTGGCCAGGAGAAAATAAAGACAATGAAATTGTTTCTATCCCTGGACTCAGAGGAAGAGATCCCAAAGAAATTACCTTAAAAAACCTCTCAAAAATTATCCATGCACGCGTGGTAGAAATTATTGAGCAGGTCTATGTAGAAATCAAGAATTACGGGCACGATGAGCAAAAGAAAAAGCTCATTGCAGGGATTGTCCTCACAGGAGGGGGAAGCCAGTTAAAACACCTGAAGCAACTGGTAGAGTACATTACGGGAATGGATACCCGAATTGGATACCCCAACGAGCATTTGGCTGGAGACTCTGAGGAAGAGATAGCCTCACCTTTATATGCCACAGGGGTAGGTTTACTTATGAAAGCAGTAGCTTCTGACGCTAGAAATGCAGCCAAAGCGCCCTTAGCAGAAGACTCCGCCTTGAGCTCAGAGGGCGAGCCTGCAGAGACCCCCTTGGAAGAAGCGCCGGCAAAGCCGCCCACCAAAGCCCCGAGGAAAAACATCTTTGACGTATGGTCAGAGAAATTGAAAGACTTTTTAGACAACGCAGAATAAAACCTAGAATAAAACCAAGAATAAAAACAACCCATATCTATGAATGATCACAGCGAATTTGACAGCATCGCGTTTGACCTTCCAAAAAATCAAAGCAACGTAATTAAAGTAATAGGCGTTGGCGGTGGTGGCAGCAATGCCATAAACCACATGTTCCAGTCTGGCATTAATGGCGTAGACTTTGTAGTGTGTAATACAGACGCACAAGCCCTACAAAACAGTCCAGTACCCAATAAAATTCAGTTGGGATTGTCTCTCACCGAAGGATTAGGAGCAGGTGCCAACCCAGAGGTAGGAGAGCAGTCTGCCTTGGAGAGCATGACGGACATTAAAGCCATGTTAGACACCACCACAAAGATGGTTTTTATTACTGCCGGTATGGGGGGTGGTACAGGAACAGGAGCCGCACCTATGATTGCCAAACAAGCCAAAGAATTGGATATTTTAACGGTTGGAATTGTCACCATCCCGTTTCAATTTGAGGGGAAAATGCGTTCTGAGCAAGCTCAAAAAGGGATAGAAAACCTTCGCGCTCAGGTAGACTCTCTTATTATCATTAACAACAACAAACTCAGGGAGGTATATGGGAACCTTGGGTTTAAAGCTGGTTTCTCTAAAGCAGATGAGGTTTTAGCTACCGCAGCCAAAGGGATTGCAGAGGTTATTACCCACCATTACACACAAAACATTGACCTTAGAGACGCCAAAACTGTACTGGCCAACTCCGGAACTGCCATTATGGGTTCTGCTGTAGCCTCCGGAACGGGCAGGGCACATGAGGCCATCTCCAAAGCCCTAGATTCTCCGCTGCTCAATGACAACAAAATAGAAGGCGCCCAAAATGTGCTCTTGCTTATTGTTTCTGGTAGTCAGGAGATTACCATAGATGAAATTGGAGAAATTAATGAATACATCCAATCTGAAGCCGGTCATGGCGCCAACATCATCATGGGGGTAGGGGAAGACGAAAGCTTAGCAGAGGCTATATCTGTGACCGTGATTGCCACTGGTTTTAACCAAGAGCAGCAAAATGACATTGTGAATACAGAGTCTAAAAAAATAATTCACACCCTAGAAGAAGAGCAGCGTGCCGCAGTTAATCTAACTCCTCATGCACCTAATTTAAAAAGTTTAGACCCCTTGGAGGAGTCTGTGTCCAATGAGCCAACAGACCAGAAGGTAGTGCACACCCTAGACATGGATGAACTTTCTGAGGAGGCCCCGGAGGCAAACGCCATGGAAACTCTCGAAGAAATTCAGGAGGAAACTCTCGAGGAAGCTCCAGAGTCTCTCCTAATTCCAACCACAGAGGCAATAAAGCAAATATCCGTGACCTATGAAACGGTAACTCCTCCGGCATCGGCGTTTGCGCCAAATACACCAGAGACTTTCATTCCACTAACGGTAGACTTTGAAGTCATAGACGCGATAGATGTGTCTGAAGAAGTGGCTCAAGAAAGTTTTGAAGACTCCAGTGAAAACGAAGCAATGGATTTTTCCAATACCCTTTTTGATTTACCTCTTAGGCCTTCGGCCGATGCCCCTTTAGCTGGAACACAGGAGCCCGACCATAGCGAAGAGGCACCAACGATCCATTTTAATTTAGACGACGATATTAAAGATATGGAGGTGAAAGAGCCTGTAGAAATCGTCCCTGTTTTAGAGTACAATGAGGTGGGTGAAAAAAGATATTCTTTAGATGATTATATGGATTTGGAGCAAAGTTTAGAGGCCGCACAGCCTACTTCTAAAGCACAGGCAGTGGAGGAAGAGACTGAAGAAGCTCCGTCCCTTCAGTTAGAAAAGAAGACCGTAGCGGCTCCAGAAGAAACCACAGCCTCTCAGGAGGTTTTGGACCCTATGGAAGCTCCAATTGAGGCCCTCTTGAAAGAGCGCGCTGCAGAGCGCAGGCAAAAACTCAGAGACTTTAACTATAAGTTTAATAATAGCATTAGTAAAATAGAGGAGATTGAAAAGGAGCCTGCGTATAAACGCCAGGGTATTTCTTTGTCGGAAACCCCTTCTGAGAGCAAGTTATCTAGAACCACTTTGAGTTCAGACGCTTCAGATGAGCAGGTACTGAGAAGTAATAACTCTTTTTTACACGACAACGTAGACTAATACCAATTCACTTACACAACCAAACCCGAGTACCTCAGAGTCTCGGGTTTATTTTTTAACTTTACACCCTCATTTAAACCTTTGAATATGCCTTTACAAGACCAAGTAATGACCAAGATGAAAGACGCCATGCGTGCAAAAGACAGCGTAGCTCTTTCTTCTTTAAGAGCTATAAAATCTGCCTTACTGTTAGCACAAACAGCGGCCTCTGGAACTGTTTTGAGTGCCGAGGAGGAGATTAAGTTGGTTCAAAAATTAGTAAAGCAGCGCCAAGACTCTGCGGCTATTTACAAGGAGCAGGGGAGAGAAGACCTAGCTGCGCCAGAGTTGGCAGAGGTGGCCGTATTGGCTCAATTTTTACCTGAACAGCTCTCTGAAGAGGAAGTTAAAGAAGCTGTTGCTCAAATAATTGCCTCAAGTGGTGCCTCTGGGATGGGAGACATGGGAAAAGTAATGGGGCTGGCGTCCAAAGAATTGGCGGGTAAAGCAGACGGTAAGACCATTTCTAGTATTGTTAAGGTGCTTTTAACCGCTTAATTTGAGGGTTCCTAAAACTTTTTATTCCTTTTTTTGTGCCTTTTTCTTCCTTACTTATGTGGGCGCACAAGAGACTACTCAGACCTGGAAGGCTATTTTTACAGACCTTGCTTTGGACTCGGTGAGTAGCATACGTTTAGAAACGCATTACAGGACCTTTGACTTTTTTGGAGAAAGGGCCCAGTATATCATTAGACCCTCTTACACTAAAAAAATAAACCCATACATTAGGCTTTCCGCGGGCTACTCTTTTTTGGGGACTACCAAAGGGGAGCTGTCTTTAGACGAACACAATATTTGGGAACAGATTTTTTACAGCATTCCCCTTCGTAAAGCTATCTTTTTTGGATGGCTCCGAGCAGAGCAGCGTCTGATGGAACAATCTAGTAATGAGTTTAAAGGGGGTGGTCGCATTAGGATTAGAATGGGAGTTCGATATCCTTTGGCAGCCTTGGCCCATGGAAAACTAGACCTCATGGTTTTCAATGAAGTATTTATGATCACAGAGCGCTCCTTGCCTACGACCTTTAATCAAAACTGGAGTTTTTTCGGGTTTAGAATACCCTTGGCTTCTAAAACGGTATTGGCCACTGGATACCAGAGAATCACAGCGGGTAGCGGTGCCGCAGCTGTTCAGAAAAATCTCTGGTCTTCCATCTTGTTTGTGCGCATTTAGAAAAGTTTATTACCTTGTGGTATGCAAGCTGCTTTTAACAAATTAGCCCACTCTTTACGAAGCGTTTTCTTGCTTTTTTTGGCAGGAGTCTCGCTATTTTTGATTTGGATATATACCCCTCCTTCTCCTGAAGTTCAGTTGCTTTCTGACCCTTTGGAAAATGCTTCGCCCCTAAAAAAAGAAGTATATGCTTCTTCAGATCCAATGGTTATATTGGGCTATGAACTGCTTGTAAATACTTCTTTGCACATTGGGCCTCAAGTTTCAGACCCACAAAAGCGTTATACAGGAAATAAGCTAGAGTGTGTTTCTTGTCATCTGAATGAGGGCACAAAAGCTTTTGGTATTCCATTAAATACGGTGGTGAGCCGGTTCCCACAATACAGAGGGAGGGAAGATAAAATAGGTAGTTTGGAAGAGCGTATTAATGGCTGTTTAAACCGCAGTATGAATGGCCGCTCTATGGCTATAGATCAAAAGGAAATGAAGGCTTTTGTGGCGTATTTAAATTGGTTGTCAGGCTTTAAAACGGAAGAAATGCAGCTAGCCACTGCTTTAGAAAAGGGCTTAAAAGACTTTGTTTGGCCCAATAGGGCTGCAGATCTCAAACAGGGCAAAGCAGTCTATGCCCAGCATTGTGCCCTTTGTCACAGATTGGGTGGTGGGGGAAAATTTGACTCACAAACAGCTCAGTATTTATATCCGCCTTTATGGGGCAAGGACGCTTACAACAACGGGGCGGGTATGACACGGCTACTCACTTCTGCCTCCTTTATTAAATACAATATGCCATTTGGAGTGTCTCACCAGGCCCCCGTACTCACAGACAGCGAAGCTTATGACGTAGCAGCTTATATTAACCAGCAGGAGCGCCCTAAGAAATCTGAGCTTGCAGCAGACTTTCCAGACAAGCTCAAAAAACCACTCTCTACACCCTACGGACCCTATGCAGACCCTTTCCCTCTGTCTCAGCACCAATTGGGACCTTATAGGCCTATTGCCGATTTTTATGAAGAAGTATTTGGTTTAGTAAAAATTAAATAGATTTAATTCTCATAAAGTCTGATGTAGTCAATAACCAAACTGTCTTGACTAAAATTTGTCGCAATATCACCACCTAAACTGCCACCCATGGCCAGGTTTAAAAGCAGAAAAAATTCTTGATTAAAGGGCATAGATTCGTTGAGATTAATGTCAAAATATTTGACATTTTCTACATACATTTTAATGGTGTTTTCATTCCAAATAAGCCGATACTCTTTAAAGTCTGTACCAATATTTGCAGAAGTAATGTTGTCTGTGAATTTGGCATTGGTGTTGTCTGCTGTATTTTTCCAGTGAATAGTTCCAAGAATTTGGTCTTTCTGCTGTCCATTTTGCTCAACCAGATCAATTTCTCCACAGTTAGGCCACCCTACCTGATCTAGATTATTACCCATTAACCATATGGCAGGCCAGGTCCCTTTAGATTGGGGAAATTTAGCCCTCACTTTGAGTTGCCCATGTTTAAAAGAAAACTTATTTTGAGATTTAATCCTTGCAGAAGTATAGGACTTGCCATCTCGATTTTCTTTTATAGCAGTGATGGTTAAAAAGCCATTGGCTATATTTAAATTTTTAGATGCAGAGGTGTAGGTTTGTAATTCCTGATTTCCCCATCCTGGTATGCCAAATTCGCTACCGTCTCCCAAATCATAACTCCATATGGCTGTATTAAGACTGTTGGTGTTAAATTCTTCAGACCAAATGAGGCCTATTTTATCTTGTTCACTTAATTCTAAGCCTTGGACCTCTGGCGGCTGATTGTCCGTATTTTCTTCAGATGAAGTGCATGAGATTAAAGACACCAAAAAAATAGCGTATGATAGGTATATAAAATTAATTTTTTTGAGAGGATATATAATACCTACTATTTTTTTGGTGTCCATTAGAATATTGATTATTTTTTAAAGTAAATGTTGTCAAAAAAAACAGTCCCATTACCGTCTACCTTAAATTGAATAACGTCTGATAGTGCAACTGGTGAAAAATCACTTAAAGGAATTTCTACACTTCTCCAAACCCCTAAGTCGCTTACATCAAGCGCCTTGGCTGTTTCAACTGGTCCGGTGCTAATTAAGAAAAAGTTTAAAGCTGTAGCATCAGCAGTCCAATAGTCTATGTGTAAAGTATTATAATCACCAACATTTAGAGCAGTTTCAAATTGTGTGCCCTGATAATTTAATCCTGCATATTTTAAAATAGTATTTCCACCAATGTCTAGGGTACTTACTTGAGTGGCTTGCCCCCAATCAGGATTAAAATTTGTTCCTTCTACATTTGTATAAGCATCACTAAAAATAGATAAAACATCTTCCTCTGAGGCTGTTGGTGCCTCAGGTCCTGCATCTGGCGCAGAGGCTACAGGTGATTCTCCATGAAAGTAAATATTGTCAAAGAAAACAGTTCCATTACCGTCTACCTTGAATTGAATAACGTCTGCCAAATCTACTACATCCGAGAAATCTGTTAATGCAATGTCTATACTATTCCATTCACCTAGATTACTTACGTCTAGTGCTTTAGCTTTTTCTTTCCCTTCACCTGAACTGATTAAAAAGAAATTGAGTGAGCTTGAGTCTGCAGTCCAATAGTCTATGTGAATTGAGGTATAACCACTAACATCTAAAGGTGATGCAAAGGCAGTGCCTTGATAGTTTAAACCTGCATATTTTAAAACTAAATTGCCATTTAGATCTACAGTGCTTACTTGGGTACTTTGTCCCCAGTTTGGATTAAAATCTGTTCCAGATACATCTGTGTAAGAATCACTAAAAATAGACATTACATCTGCTGCATCCAATGAAGGAGCATTGGCAGCGGAAGTTGGGCTATCCGGTTCCTCTACAACTACAGGTGCAGAAAAGGCAATATTATCAATATAATAAGTAGTTGGTGCTGCATTAGTAATATTTATTGCAGCTATGATCACAATCCTGTCATATTTATTACTGTCCTCTGATGAAAAATTATAAACCAATTTTTCCCAAGCACCTGAGGCAGTAGTAGTCAATGTGGCTTCTTTGAAATTATCTGAGTTAGATGAATCTTCTATTTTTAATAATACATTTTGTCCGGGAGCTGCAGAGTGAACATCGATAGATATAGCCTCTTGACCAGCTGGGAAGACAATTTTTTCATTTAAATTAAAGAAAAAACCAGCCCAAGGCTCTATTCCTGCGTCTTCCTCAATTTTTAAGACCTTTGAAGAGCTATTTACATTTCCAGGATTGGGATTGTCTGCATATTCGAGATCTAAGAATTCTGTTCCATCTGGGCCTCCAAATCTTCCCCAAGTACCTGTTAGATTAGCATCTGATAAGGCTCCCTCTTCAGAGAAGGGATTTCCGTTGCATTCAAAGTCTATAGTCCCTGTGTTCAAGCTCGGAAGGTTTTCTGTAAATGTATCACAACCTTCAACCACCACGCCAATAGGTTCTGGATCTGGCTGAATTACGTCATCATTGTTTTCATCTTTTGAACAAGATGCAAGGACAATTGCACTCACAAATAAATAGATGATTTTACTACTAAAATAAGATGATTTAAGTTTCATAATTTAAATTTTTTTCGCAATGTAATTAAAACTTTTTGTTTTATAAATTATATTATTGTTTTTGAATCATCTGTTTATTTTACTTTTCTAATTTACTTTTTCCCTTAAACAAAAACTTTTTTTTAAGCCTTAATTCGCTTGTTTAAGTTTTGGTTTAAATTAACTTTGCCTTCTAGTAAGGCTGCGTAGTTCAACTGGATAGAATATCAGATTTCGGCTCTGAGGGTTGGGGGTTCGAATCCCTCCGCGGTCACGAATAAATAAAAATCCCGCCTGTCAATCCAAGCTTGCTTGAATTTGTAAAAGCGGGATTTTTATTTTCAAAGCGGAGCTTTGAGGGATCAGCGAGCGCAGCGAAGCTAATCCCAATATTCGTGTTAAGGTTAGATAAGTCAAGTGGAGCTTTGAGGGATCAGCGAGCGCAGCGAAGCTAATCCCAGCATTCGTGAAACGAGGGATTTAGCGAAGTTCATCCCGTGATTTTTGAAAGGAAGGGGATTTAGTGAAGTTCATCCTACAATATCAGGTCAAAGTAGAACTTATAACCATTATGCTACCCATTTTTTATTATAACATTCTAAAATACCTTTCCATTTGTTTTCCCAAAGCGCTAAGCTTATATTTAGGCTTTAAATAATTTCATGAAAAATAATTGGTCCGCATTGGCGGTTGTATCTCTTTTTGCAACAGCTTGTAAAAAAAATAGTAATACTCTAGAGTTGCTTAGTGAGCAATTAGAAAGCCTTTCTAGTCTTGTGGATAAATCATCGTATTTAAAATTTGGTTATATTTAATTGAGACTCATAAAGAAGGACTCACTACCACCTACAGATTTATTAAATAATGAAAAAATACATTGTCTTTTTTTGGGTTTTTGCCTTGTTGAGTTGTAACCAAGAAACCAGCGAGGGTGAGGAGCCAGAAGCAGTTAATTTTGCAGTAGACACCCAGGACAGTCAGTTGCCATATTTTATGGTGTCCGTGCCTGAGGTCATTCAAAATGAACCTAAGGTGGCTGGAGATTTAAAGGTTTATCTGAATAGGACAGAGGTGCATGATACTCCCATAGGAATTGAGTACAGGGGGTCTACTTCTTACCGACTTTCAGATAAAAAATCCTATGGGATAGAGACTTGGGATGTGGGAGGATCGGACGCAGCCTATTCCTTTTTGAATTATCCAGAAGAAGAAGATTATATTTTAATGGGTCATGTATTTAGAGCGTCTAGCAATACCATTTTTGACCCTACTCTTATGCACCATTATATTGGCTATGAGTTATACAGGAAAATGGGTCGTTACGCTTCTAGATCTACTTATATAGACCTAGAAATTAATGGGAATTATATGGGGGCTTATCTATTCATGGAAAAGCTAAAACGGGACAAAAACAGGATTGATATTTCCAAATTAGAACCCACAGACACTTCTGCAGAGGCTATTACTGGCGGGTATATTCTTAAAATTGATAAGACTGCAGGAGGCGACGTGGCAGGGAATCAGCCTCTGGCTTATTATGATAACAATTGGGGAGACGACGCCAAATACAACCCAAACATCAGTTTCAGGTCTGCTTATGATATTTATAAGCAGCCCATAAATTTTCCGGCCTTTGGGGAACCTTATCACCCACAGCAGTTTTTAGAGACCTATTTTTTATACGAATATCCAAAGGCTTCTGTGATTACAGCCGCTCAAAAAAATTACATTCAAAATTATATACACGATTTTGAAACCGCCCTCATTACTGACGATTTTACCACAGAACAAAGAACTTATACGAATTATATAGACCTAGATAGTTTTGTAGATTTTTTCATCATCAATGAGATTACTGGAAATATAGATGGATATAGATTGAGCACTTATTTACATAAAGATCGAGGGCAGAAATTGAAAATGGGTCCTATTTGGGATTTAAATATTGGGTATAACAAGCAGGGAAGGGTTCCTTTTAATGACTGGATTGCCAACTACAACCTTCACGTGAGCCAAGACGCTTGGATGGTTCCTTTTTGGTGGCCAAGATTACTTAAAGATCCTCTGTTTAAAGCGGCTTTAAAAAGCAGGTGGCAGACTCTAAGAGCAGGTGCCTTTAGCAACGCCCAGATCCTTGGCCTTGTCCATGGAACGGCTACTTATTTGCAAGATAACGGGGCTGTAGATAGGAACTACCAAAAGTGGATTGGAATTCCGGTAGATTATCCTGCTGCAGTAGGTGAATTGAGTACTTATTTAGAAAACAGATTGCAATGGATGGACCAGACAATAGGAGGTTTCTAAATCACAACAAATTTGTTTTGTTATGAGTTAAAGTTGTGCGCTCTTGGGATTATATTAGAGACCCCATGACCACCTTCCAGGGGCTTACTTTCCAATGTTTTACCACCCCGTTTTGAACATAGGGGTCTGCCTTGGCAAAATCTTCTACTACAGAGGGGTCATGGGCCATAAAAATAAGTATGGCCTCATCTGCTGGGTCTTCTAGCGCTCCGGCTAACAATAGATGCCCAGCCTCTTGTGCGGCTTTGGCTTGGGCCAAGTGTTGCTCTCTAAAAGCCTCTCTGTCTTGTATGTAATTTTCTGAGGTTTCGTAAAAAAGAATGTAGTAATTCATGTGGCTAGTTTTGAACTTCTATGAGATTAATGTCAAAAATAAGTACCGATCCTCCGGGAATACCATTATAATCATTTAGCCCATAGCCTAGAGAGGCAGGTATAAACAATTGACCTTTACCTCCAGCCCTAAAATAGGTAATTCCTTCCGTCCAACCAGGTATTACTTGTGTAAGACTAAAACTAATACCACTAGAATTGCTTTGATCAAAAACTTTTCCGTTAATATAATAACCTTTGTATGCAACTTTAACCCGATCTGTTCTGTTGGGATAGCTACCATTGCCTTGACTATCTATACGATAATATAGTCCGGAACTTGATTTGGTGGCTTGAAGGTTATTGTCTTCTAGGTAGGCAATAATTTGGGCTTCATTTTCAATAGCTACAAGCTCTGGATCTTTAGAATCAGAATTCCTGGAACAGTTTAAAAGAGTTAAACAAACTAAAAAAACATAAAAATATTTCATAAAAAATCATTTGTGTAAATATAGTGTCTCTAAAAGAAGTTTGAACCCCTCTGAGTATTTTTTGTAATTTTAAAATAAAAAGGATGAAAGCAATTCTAGTATTTATTTTTTCTCTGATTTTTCAAATTGGCTATGGCCAATTGTTCGTGAAAAGTGAGCAGGACACCATCACTCAAATTAAAATAGTAGACGGATATTATATTGAAAATGTATTTACTGCAGAAAAGGGCCATTTTGTATACAGCCGTGGGGGTTTTATTCATGAAGGTTCTCCCAACCAGATTCATCTGGAGTTTAACAGTAATTATGAATCTGATAGTTTAAGAACGATAGACTTACCCAATTTAAATTCATTTTCTCCATTGCCTATCCAAACCCAGGAATTAGATGGCGCTTGGCTCATGGGAGGTAGGGTGCGAGATGGAGAAACCCAACTAAGAGAAACTTCCGGCCCAAGAAAAACTTTAAAATTGTTGTTCAATGGGCAATTTCAATGGATTGCTTTTCACACAGAAACCATGCGATTTTTGGGTACTGGAGGCGGTTCTTATACTGCTAGTAAGGGACAATACATAGAAAATATTATGTTTTTCTCAAGAGATAACACTAGGGTGGGAGCCTCCCTATCTTTTGATTTTGAGATTATAGAAGGCGCATGGCACCATAAAGGCCTTAGTAGTAAAGGCCAGCCTATTCACGAAATATGGGTGAAAAGAACAGAGCTTAAGCGCTAATCTCTTTTTTAAAACACAGACTGTTTTTAACTCCCACATAGGGGCCGTAATTTTCAATAATCAGAAAGCCGTACTTTTTATATAGTGTTATAGCAGATAATTGTCTGGTTCCTGTTTCCAAAATCATTTCTTTATACCCTTCACTTGCTGCCCATTTTTCCAAGGACTTTAAAACACTAACAGCAATAGATTTTCCCCTGTGATCTGGAAGGGTATACATGCGTTTTATTTCTACTGTAGTGTGGTTAATTACCTTAAATGCTCCGCATGCTACAGCCTCATTCTCGAGGTAAGCTATCACCATATGGTGGATGTCTTCAGTGCCGTTAAACTGATTGTAAAAAGCGTGGTCTTCCCCATCTGTAACAGACAAATCTTGATCTAATTTTGAAACTAATTTTAAAAAATCGAGATGTTTTTCCCTGTACTTGACCAGCTTCATATTTGATTTTTACTTTGTTTTAAGACCTTAAAATTACATCAGAAATTGTATTTTTAACTTTAAGAGCAAAGTTATAGGTTGTATAAACGGTAACTCCTAATCCTTCCCTCTACTAAACTAAGCATAATTCATGTTATTACCCCTGAGCTTTTTCTTTACTTTTTTTGGAGTGTCACTGCTTTTTTCTCAGCAGATAGACCCCTTAGATAAAGCTTATATTCTAAATGATTCTCTAGTGATTTTAGGTAGTGATTACATCCTTAAAAGTGACTTAGCTTCTCCTAATGATTTTGGAAGGAGTACCCCATATAACCCCACCTCTAAAAGTCTTAGAACATTTAGTTTGTTAGACTTTAAGGGCATGCGTTTGCTCATAGACCCTAGTAGCAGCGCCATTCATAAATTGGAAAGAGACAGTATAATTCAATGGGTTCCAGCAGAAGCTTTTCCCGCCACAGGAGCAGCTTATTTGGTGCGTCAAGACACCTTATTCAAATACGGAGGAAAGCGCGGCCTCATGAATATAGACTATATGTCATTTCTAAATGAAGAAAGCCTACGCTGGCAAGCTTTTCCCTCTTTCACTAGTGCGTACACTCCTAACGGAACGTTTAAAAATTGTTATGCAGAAAATGACCAGTTTACGGTTTTTATGAGAGGGGCTAGGGTAAACAGAAGAAACCTCGCAGACGAGTATTTAGATGACCATATTGTAGCCTATGATTGGGCAAAAAATGAATGGTTTGAATGGGGGCATACTAGGGTAAATTACAAAGATTTTCACAGCAGTATTTCTATGGGAGAAAGCTTGTTATTTTACAATGACAAAAGCATGTTTCTCATTAATCCTTTTAAAAACAGCAACTCATTGTATTATAAGGGTTTGGTTCATTTAAATCTCCATAAGTCTGACCTTTTAGATGCCTTGTATCACGAAAATACCTTTTATGCTTTTTATAAAGAGGAGAATGGTATTCAAGTAAAACCAATCCCAAGAGAACAGTTTTTGTCTAAAACAGTAGCCATTGACCCCTTTTATGACCCACCTGCTAAAGACACAGATCTCTATTATTATTTAGTAGGATGTATTTTACTTTCTATGGTATTGTACCTGCCTGTAAAAAGAAAGTTGTTCAAAGAAAAAATAAAACTGACTCCCCAAGGATTAAAGTATGCTGGGGTTTTACACCCCATTCAAAAAAAACAGTATGAGATTCTAAAAGTATTATTAGATGCTCCAACTGTATCCACAGCAGCCATCATGGAACATATAGAAAACCCCAATATATCCTACTCGCAAAACATGAAAATAAAAAATCAGCTCATAGAGCAGCTGAATATTATTTTGCAAACTATTTTAAATATTCCCGATGCTTTAATTACAGACATTAAAGACCCAAATGACCACAGGGTTACCCTTTACGAACTTAAAAGGGAGTATTTTAAAAAGAGATAAGTTGGTTTATTCCCTAAATATGCAGCTGTATTAAAGCTGCTTTTTCATGAAATCTTCCCTAAAGACTTGCTCTAAGCTGTTTATGACTCTATTAGCCTGAGCTATGCTTATAACCATTGGAGGTTTTATTTTAATGACGTTGCGGTCTGGGCCGTCTGTACTCATCAAAACACCCATCTGTTTCATTCTATGAACTACATAGCTTGCTTCTTGTGCTAGTGGGTTGTTTTGTGCATCTAAGAACTCCATTCCTAAAAACAAACCATGCCCCCTAACATCTGCAATAATTGGATATTTTTTGGATAGATCTACTAAAGCTGTTTTTAAATACTTTCCAACAGTTGCTGCATTTTCTTGTAGTTTTTCCTCTTTGATAATCTCTAGTGTCTTTTGTGCAATGGCACAAGAGACTGGGTTCCCTCCAAAGGTGTTAAAGAACTCCATACCATTGGCAAAACTATGAGCTACCTCTTGGGTACAGGCTACCGCCGCAACGGGGTGTCCGTTACCAAGTGGTTTACCTATGCTTACTATGTCGGGTCTCACTCCATATAGCTCAAACCCCCAGAAATGACTTCCCATTCTCCCACATCCAGTTTGTACTTCGTCTGAAATACAAACTCCTCCAGCAGATGTAACTAAAGCGTAGGCCTCTTCTAGAAATCCTGCCGCTAAGGGGACCTGACCACCACAACTTATGATAGGTTCTACAAGAAGAGCTGCAGGGCTTTTTCCTTCAGAATCTAGTTTGCGTAGTATATCTTTTATTTCATTTGCATATGCAAGCCCTGCTTTTTCCCCCTTGTATTTGCCCCTAAACGCGTCTGGCATTGGAAATACATGGGTGTGCTCTGGCTTTCCTGCCCCACCTTTGGCGTTAAATTTATAGGAAGAAACCCCTATGGTGGTATTGGTATTGCCATGATACCCATGCTCACTCACTAGCACTTCTTTGGAACCAGTGTGTTGGTAGGCCATTCTGAGCGCCAACTCATTGGCCTCTGAACCCGAGTTTACAAAATGGATTACTTCCAAATGGGGCGGTAGGGTTTCTAGTAGGGCCTTGGCAGCCTTATTGATGTTTTCGTGTAAATATCTAGTATTGGTATTTAAAACGGCCATTTGTGCTTGTCCAGCCGCTACTACCCCAGGGTGTTCATGTCCTATATGGGCTACATTGTTTACCGTGTCTAGATACTTGTAGCCATTTTGATCTATTAAGTAGGCTCCAGTACCTCTTACTATGTGTAAGGGTGGTTTGTACTGTAAGCTTAAGCTTTTGCCTAGATGTTTATCTCTAAATTTAAGTAGGCTTTCAGGAACTTTCTGTGGGAGGGGAGACAGCCCTTTTTGTTTCAACAAAAAGTTGGGGTCTGGGCAAAGATCCCTCCATATTTCTTGATTTTGGTGGGTTTGTACTCCAGGGAAATCGTCTTTGTATTCTAAAAGATCTAGTAAGATTTGGAAGTGAAGGTGCGGGGCCCAGTTTCCGTTGTTTTTTGAATCTCCTAAACGGCCTACCAGGCTCCCCTTAGCTATGGCATCGCCCACTTTGTGGGCTAAAATACTCGCTGGGTCTAAGTGTCCGTATAAGCTAAAAAATGGTCCGGCTGGACTCTCGTGAGCCAGTACAACAAAACCACCGTACTCCTTTTCTCCTTTTCTGTCTAAAGCCATCACAACGGTTGCGTCAAAGGGGGAATGTACTGCCGTTTGGGAGGGTAACCAAAAATCTACCCCCAGATGCACACAGCGGCTTATGGGGCCTGAATTGCTGCTTACGTCATAGTCCTCTGAGGTATACAAGGGTCTTGGCTCTAGATACCCCCCCGCAATTACTGCCTGAGGATGTTTTTTTTGGAGTTGTTGTATTTTAAATTCAAAGTAATCTAAGTCATTAAAACGGGCTTCGTTTTCTACCCACAAACTACTGACGGAAAGGTCTAAATGATGCACTTTTTTTTGATCTAGCTCGGGAAAAATACTTTGAATAGAGACCTCTTGTTGGCTGGTCCACTTTATAAACCCCTCTGTGTTGGGATGTGCGAAGTAACCACAGGCTTTTCTAAAAGCAAAATGAGCCAATGTAGGGGAGAGTTTAGACCATTTCTCAATCAAGGCCCATGCAGCTTTCTCACTGTGCAGTAAATAAGTGTTTTCTGGACGTGTTCTTTTATTAATGGCTGCTTTGGTCAAAGAGACAACCAGTCTCATGCCAATAGCGGTATAGAGATGTGCTATGGCACTTTCTGTAAGATGGTACTGGCTGTGATAACCAGAGACCAGGGGTAGGGCTGCTTGTAAAGGATCTGGGCACCCCATTATCGTATAGGTACACCCAATAGCTACGTCATTAATAATTTGGGTGTAACAGGCGTCTCCAAAGTCAATGATTCCAGTTATTGTAGGATCTATAAGATCAGGAGACAGCATGATGTTTTGATCGTTGGCGTCATTGTGCACCACGCCTTTAGGCAGGCTGTTGTAAGCTGCTAAATTTTCTTGAAAAGCACTAACAAATGGATGTAACAATTTTTGCTCTTCCGTGGAAAAAAGAGACATATGATCTTTTACCCATAGCGACTGTGCCAGGTCCCAATCGTTTTTTGTGCGGTCATGTGGGTGTTCAAATCCCTTTAGTGCTGTAGTGATGGCACCCATTTGTAGCCCGAGTTGTTCCCTGAGATTTTTTGTAATGGGATGTGCAGAGCCCCAACTTCGTCCTGGTACCCAGCTCAGGATTCGGATAATAGATGCTTCTTTATTTTCATGGGCTATTATTTTATAAGCAGCCCCTTCTTTGTCTTTGACCAATAATGGGATGTTTTTCACCTTGGCCTCAGAAAGTTTTTCCAACAAGGCAGACTCAAATAAGATCCGATCTTTTTTATATAGCGGACTTATTTTTACGACAAACTGGGTGTTCTTATTTGTTGTTAAACAAAAGTTTAAATCAATTTCTCCATGAAGTTTTTTAATTGCGCCTTCTAAGCTGTACCATTTTTTAATGTGTTTTGCAATCTTTGCTGTAGTCATATAGTACCTATAAAAATTCTGATTTCACCCAAATGGCAAAAATGGCTCCCATAGCAAAAATGAGGCATAGACCGTAGGTTATAAAAATCCCTAAACTTTTAAAAATAGTCCTTATCCAGCTTCTTTTGTACAGCTGTTTGTATCCAAAATAGGTGTGAATGGGCAGCAAGAGCAGCAAATAAAACTCAGCTTCTATATGGCGATCTGCCCATATATATTGAAGGAAAAAGACAAAGGTCCCTATGAGAAACCAAAAACTATGCTGGTTTACTGCCATAATGAGATGGCTGTAATAATATGGGCTGCTTTTTCTGAAAAAAAGCCAAAGGATAAAGGCATATACGGGCATGAGTAAAAATAAAGACCAAGAAAGAAACTTGAGAAAACTGTTCATATAGATTTTGGGATCTTCCATAACCTTAGTAACTGCTGTCTTCAGTTTTTCAATTTCTTGGGTATCCTCTGGGCTTTGTACTTTGGTTGGGGTAGCTTCTGAAGACAAGTCTATTCTAAAAGTTTTATCTGTACTAGAACTTGGAATGCTGTCTAATAGGGGTGTTTCCTTTTGGAAAGTGCTTATAGAATCTTTTTCTTGTAGGGCTTTGTATACCTTTTCTTTGTTTTCATCAGAGACCACCACAGCCTTTGCCAAGTAGGAAGAAAATACCAAGAAGAATATAAAACTTATAAAAATAAAAAACCTAAATGGGGGCATATAGCGTGCTCTTTTTCCAAGGGTAAAATCTCTGGTAAGCTTTCCTGGTTGTATGGTGAGTGCTTTTAAGGATTTCCAAAAACGGGTGTCAAACGCAAAAAGATTTCCTGTAAAGTCTGCGAGTAAAAATCTAAATGGCCGTTGGTATTCAAATATAGACTGGCCACATTCCGGACAAAATTTACCTTCAAAGGAAGTTTCACAGTTCTTGCAGCGTACCGCTTCTGGGGTATTACTTTTTTCTTCTTCTTGAGTTTTTATCATATCTAAATTATAAGCTTTTATAAATTTAGGTCATTTATCCATTCTTTAATTCGTACTAACAATTTTGGAGAAAGGGTTTGTTCTATGCTATAATACTCATTGGGAAGGCCGGTTACTGCCTCTTGAAATAGATGGTTAAGTCCATCTAAGGTCTCTACGCTACTTTTTGGGTGTGGAGGTAAAGCTTTTTCAATGGCTCTAAGGTTTTCAGTGGCAGCCACCTGAACATCTAAGCTTCCGTTCACTGCTAAGACGGGTATCTTTAGAGTCTCTAAAAACGCTGCAGGATCTGATTTTATTAGGCTCATAATTTCTGCACTTTCTATTTGTTTCATTAACTGTTTGCGCTGTTGTTCAGGTAGCAGTTCTCCATATATGTCAATTAAATAGCGATCTATATCTTGAAGGGTTTGTGCGGTATTTAAATTTTTTCCAACCAGATCATAGATGCCCCGCATGAGTTCTTGCCCCTGACTAATTTGCTCCTCACTCAGACCCATTTTTCGCTCTATGTCTGCTTTTTGTTGTAACATTAGTAAGTCTCCAGAAAGACCAGGAGCAGCTAAGAGCACCAAAAAATCTATATCATGATGTTCATTAGCTACCTTTGGAGCTATAATGCCTCCTAAGCTATGCCCTAGAAGCCCCATAGGCACTCTGGCAAATTCCTTTCTATTTCTTAAAAAACGTACAGCTGCGCTTAGGTCTTCCCCTAAGGTTTCTATACTAGCCGTACTAAAATCTCCCTGAGAAGCTCCTACACCACGATCGTCATAGCGCAGCACACCTACACCATCGCTGGCTAAGCTATGGGCCAATAATTCGTAGGGTTTGTGATCAAACATACTGCCATCTCTATCCTGTGGCCCACTCCCGCTAACCATAACAACTAATGCTTTCAGGGGAAGGTCCTTGGGTATATTCAAAGTGCCTGATAGTTGTATTTGCGCTTTTTCATTTACAAATACAATCTCTTCACTGCTGTAATTAAAGGGAGGTTTGGGTGTTTGAGGTCTTGATATTTGTAAGGTACCGCGGCTTAGAACCAATGGAATTTTAAAATCATTTTGAATAAAATTTCCTTGAATACTATCGTTTACTAGATGGCCTTCATAAGTAATATTAAAAGCAGAAAAATTCATTTTTAAGCTACCATCTGAAAATAGGGTTTCTGAGGCTTTAGCTTTATTTAGCCCTTGAGCAGGGATACTCATATGACCTAATAACTTATTTTCAAGCTCAGTGACCCCAAAAGAGAGTGCTATTTTTTGATTGCCAAAGACCAGAGTGCCTTTCCAATTCCCACTAATCTCCTGGGCCCACAGTAAAACAGGAAACAGACACAAGACATAAACAAGATTCTTTTTCATGAAAATTTAGAGATATTTTTTAAATATAATGCTTCTACTTTGGCTCTAGCCCAAGGTGTTCTCCTGAGAAATTTTAGGCTAGATTTTATCGAGGGATTACTCTTAAAGCAATTGATGTTTATTTGAAAAGAAAGGGGCTCCCAACCGTAATAATCCACCAGATCTTCCAGCATGTCTGCTAATTTTACTCCGTGTAAGGGGTTGTTGACTTGTGTATTTTTTGGAGTTTTTTGGTCCATTTTTCTTGGCTTATGTATCTCGGTTTTAACTGCGATTTTATCATCACGGTTATAGTAGGTTCAAGTAAACTGCTTTTTCTCTTTATTTTATTTTTAATAAGGCCTCTGTCTGGGAGAATATATTTAAAAATTTCTTGGGCAGAGGCGCTTCAATATACATATTTTCTCCATTATTAGGGTGTTTGAAGCCTAAAGAAAAAGCGTGTAAAAACAAGCCCTTTCCCTTTAAAATGAGTGGTGAAACTCCATAGGTCTGGTCTCCTAAAATGGGGTGTCCCATGGCGGCTAATTGTTTTCTAAGCTGGTGTCTTCTCCCAGTTTTAGGATGTAGCAAGACCAAACTTAGACTGCCAAATCTGCTAGAGGGCACTTTGGCCAAACACTTAAAATACGCCTGGGCTGGCTTATGGTCTACCGGGCTCACTAATGTCCCCTCATTTTTAAGCGAACCTATACAAATAGCCAAATAGGTTTTGTCCATTTTTTTCTGTTCAAACGCACTGTTAAAGGCTCTTATGGCAGTGGTGGTTTTTCCCACCAATAGCAATCCAGTGGTAGGATAGTCTAGCCTGTGCACTGGCTGTGGTAAACAGGCGTCTTTTTCATGACTGGGTTTGACATTTTGCTCCAGTGCCCGGGCTAAGGTTTTAAAGCTGTTCCCACTCACTAAAAGGCCAGCAGGTTTGAAAATAGCAGCCATATGAGCGTCTTCATAAAGTACTTCTAAAGAGAGAATTAAGGCTTTAGAAGAAGGCTTTTTGGGTAAAGGTTGCCATTCAATAAGTTCTCCACCGCAAATATAAGTAGCAGATGTTCCTGGGGTATTGTTCACCCTCACACCTCCTTTTTTTAGGGCTTTTTTCCACGCAGATTTGGTGTCCAAACCTTCAAAAATACCCACGCCATATTCTTGCAAACGAACGGGTTTTTCTTGAGGAATGGCTGTGTGAATATGGCGGCTCATAGGCTTCCCCTTGGGGCGTCTTTTTTAATTAATACCTTTTCTGAGTGTAGTAAAACAGCCGCAGCGGCAGAATCCAAGACTTTAGAACTACTGCGTTTTATCATCTGCTTTTCATAGAAATTTAAAACAAGCGCTCTCAATCCTTTTTCCTCCCAATTGGAATGAGACCCACAATACCTGTAAATACTTCTCGCAAGTAATAAGGCATCTAGTAAGGCTTGGTTAGCTCCCTGGCCCTTGAAAGGACTCATGGGGTGCGCTGCGTCTCCCAGTAAGGTCACAGACCCGGCCTGATCAAAGTGAGAAGATTGTAATAAAGATTTGTCATAAGCTGGGTAACCAGATATGAGACGCTCCGGACTGGCCGTAATTAATTGAGGAATTGGGTCGTGCCAAGGCACCCTTTTTAAAGCCTCTTTTTTGAGTGCTGTGGCTCCTTTTCTAGACAAATCTATAGCATTAGTTTCGTTCATTGGAAAGCTCAGTTGCCACATCACGGCTGTTTTACTGTAGGGCATAACGTATATTCGCTCCTTTCCATTGGCGGTTTGGAAAACTGTTTCTTGGTCTAATAAGGGGTGGCTGAGGTCTTTGAGCTCGCGAAGCTCGCTGATGCCTAAAATAACCATACATCCCAAATAGTGAAGCGGTCTTTTAGCAGTTCCTATAATACGCTCGTGAACCTGACTTCGAATGCCGTCTGCACCCACCAAGAGGTTTGCACTTTCATAGACCTCCTCTTCCTTGGATTTAAAATGTAGCTTTAAGGAAGACGCAGTGGTTTGGGTATACCCAATAAATTCATGGCCCCATTTTACAGAATTACTCCCTTGGAGTTGTTCTAACAACTGCAGTCTCAGAGATTGCCTAGCAACGTGAATATTCCGTATTTTAGGTTTTTTGCCGCTAGATTGTTCCATCCATTTTCTAAAACCCCAGCTACCTAAAACATCTCCCTGGGGCATATGTACTATGTGGCGGGTAGAAACTACCCCATCTTTAAGGTCCTTAATACCCAAACCCTTCATGGCCTTACTGGCTTGTTGTAGGGTAAGTCCATAGCCCTGAGAGCGGGCTTTAAAATTTTGGTCACGCTCATAGAGCGTAAATGGAATGCCGCGGTGTAAGCAAGCCACAGCGAGGGCCGTGCCGCCTATCCCACCTCCTACAATGGCTATATGGGGGAAGGTGTTTCTTTGGTTTTTCCTAGCTTTTTCTCCTGCTCTTAATCCAGACCCTTCGCAGGCTTCACAGATATATTCACTTGCTTTTGGGGGAGTGGGAGCTCTGTGATTCTTTGGATCTTTTTGGTACTGAGCAAGTGCAAGCTCAAAGGATAGTTTGGCTTTTTTTTTAATCCGCCGTTTTCTCCTTCCCTGGCCTTTACAGTGGGGACAAATATTCCAAAATAGGTGCTCTTCAGGGGCCAAATGTAAAAGTTTTAATAGGTTGCTAAGGGAATGTCTTACAGGTATAAAAATAAAGCAAATAATTGGGGTCTCTTTATAAGCGGCCTAGATAACTTTAAAGAGAAAAAAAACCTCCAACTTATAAAGTTGAAGGTCAGTTTTGTAAGAGGTATGGCGCTAATTTTGAATCAGACATAACCTTTTTAAATGAATTTATTTAAAAATTGAAAAAAAAATAATAGGGTTTTTTAAGAGTTAGTTGTTTTACATACATACACACTAAAATACTTAAAAATGAAAACTTTATTTTTCCCTTTATTATCATTATTAATTTTAGCTTCTTGCACTGTAGACACTGTAAGTCAAGATGAACTACTACAACAAGAACTACTTTCATTAAGTGAAGCCTCAATGGATTCTGATAAAAGTGGCTCTTATGAAGACGAAGATGATTCCTATGAGGATGAGAATTCAGAGAATGAAAACGAATCTGAAGAAGAAAATGAGTCTGAAGAAGAAAATGAGTCTAATGAAGATTCAGGAAATGATGATGAATCTGGAGCAGAAAGTGACACAGATGCAGCTGACAACAGTGATTCTTCCAGTAACAGCTCAGATGCTTCTCAAAACACCCAAGGTTTTTCTGCTACGGTTCTTTCTAACATACAAACCTATGTGAACACAAATCATAGTGGACAAACTATCATTAAAATGGAGCAAGAAACATCTTACATTGAGGTAGATTTATCCAATGGGATAGAGATTTATTTTGATAACAACGGAAATTTCATGAGATATGACAATTAATATTAAGACGCTTTTATTTGTTTGTATTTTGATTTTTTCATTTAAAACATATGCTCAAGACTGGACCTATAATTTTAAAGAAGCTGTTCAAGAATCAAAAAAAGCTGACAAACTAATTATGCTTGTTTTTCAAGGCTCAGACTGGTGTGCTCCTTGTATAAAATTGGAAAAAAAGATTTGGCAATCAGAGCAGTTTAAAACCTACTCAAAAGAAAGTCTCGTCCTAGTTAAGTTAGATTTTCCGAGAAAAAAAGCAAATCAGTTGGCAGATTTTCAAAAAGAACACAATAATAAAATGGCTGAAAAATTCAATACAAACGGATATTTCCCTTTGATAGTAATTTTGAATAGCAAGGAAGAAATACTTGATCGTTTTGGATATGAAAACTGGTCACCTGAAGCATATATAAAAAGAATTGACGTAAATAATCGATAATGAAATTTCTTTTAATCTTATCATTCCTATTTAACGCTAATAAAGCGCAAATCTATACTAAAACAGTATTGTTAATGGGTAGTAGATTTGACATTACAGTAGTGGCAACAAATAAAGCAGAAGGAGATTTATTTATAGATACCGCTATAGCAGAAATAGGGCGTATAGAAAAACTAATTTCCAGTTGGGACTCAAATTCACAAATATCCAGAGTCAATAGATCTGCTGGACTAAAACCCGAGAGCGTAGACAAAGAAGTTTTTGAGCTTGTAAAAAGAGCTAAATATATTTCTCAGATTAGCGATGGAGCATTCGACATATCTTACGCGTCAATAGATAAGATTTGGAAATTTGACGGCACTATGAAATCACTGCCAACTGAAGACGACATTAGAAAATCTGTAGAGAAAATTGACTACAGAAACATTGTTTTGAATCAAAACGATCAGACCATATTTCTTAAAAACCCTGGTATGAAGATTGGTTTTGGTGGGATTGGAAAAGGATATGCAGCAGATATGGCTAAAAAACTACTTCTTTCAATGGGAGTAAAGAGTGGTATTATTAACGCTTCTGGTGATTTAAATACTTGGGGAGTAAAACCAGACGGCACAGACTGGACTGTGGGTATTACAAATCCTTTAAATAAAAAAAATATTTTCTCATGGGTACCTCTAAAGGATAAAGCGGTAGCTACATCTGGCACCTATGAAAAAAGAGTGACATTCAAAGGTGTTAATTATTCTCATATTATTGACCCCAGAACAGGTTGGCCAATTTCTAATATTGTTAGTGTATCTGTTTTTAGTCCAAGTGCTGAACTTTCAGATGCCCTGGCAACAACAGTTTTTGTGCTAGGCGTAGAGAATGGCTTAAATCTAATTAACCAGCTAAAAGATACCCACTGCATTATTATAGATACCTCTAATACCATACATAAATCTGATAAATTAAAAACCAATGAAGAGTTACCATAAAATTTTATTGATAATAGTCTTATTAAATGTCACCTCCTGTACAGTTTTAAAGGAATACGAGAAGGTTTACATAAATGATGAGTTAATTGCGTTAGGACCAAAGTCGTTAGAGCGCTTTGAAATGAATTTTCAAATTTATAGAGAGGCCGCTGCTGGTGGAAACGGAGGAAAAACTGGTGGGGGCTGTGGTTGCAACTAATGATTATGAAAAAAAATAACCTAATTTTATTATTTAGTTTTGTTTCTACAATCCTTTTGGGACAACAAAAAGATTCTGATGCTAGTTATGAAAAAAAAGTTTTAGACCAAGTAGAAATTGAATTTTTATCTAGTTATTATGAGCAAGATGGGAAACACGGTGCTGTAGGTGGAGGTTTAGGTAGTGAAAAAATACAAGATGTCACTCCTACACTAGTTATAAATATTCCTATTGGAAACAATGGCGTTCTTACAGTAGATTCTGGAATATCTGCTTACACTTCTGCTTCTTCCAGTAATATTAATCCCTTTTATTCTGCTAGTTCATCTGGAGAATATGACGATTATGACGATGATGATAAGTATGAAGACGACGACAAATCCTCTAAGAGAAATGTACCTAATACGTATTCAGGAGCTTCTACAAGTGGAAATCTTAGCGGAGGTCCCATAGGTACTCCTTGGTATGCTTCATCTGGGGCTTCAAGAAAAGATGTTTTAACTTATGTTAGTATAAATTATAGTGAATCTTCTGAAGACAGAAATAGAATAGTTTCATCCAATTTATATGCATCCAATGAATATGATTATAATTCGTTAGGATTAGGTGCTGGAATAGTGGGCTTATTTAATCAAAAAAACACTGAATTTGGGGTTAAAGCGAAAGCATTTTTTGATCAATGGAAACCTATCTATCCTACAGAACTTCATGAATATGGAAAATATGGGTCAAATTTCCTAAACAGCGGTTATTTTAATAATGTAAATGTTTTAGATCAAAGGGGTAACAATACAAGTACATATTACCCGTCAAAATTTAAGGAATGGACTAACTCCAATAGAAATTCTTATACCGCATCGCTTGATTTTTCTCAAATCCTAAGTAAAAGAGCACAAATCTTATTTAATCTTGATTTTGTTTACCAACATGGAATGTTGTCCACTCCTTATCATAGAGTATATTTTAATGATGTTCCCAAACACTACATAGGACTGTCTGAATTTATCCCAGTATATGAAACTAATCAAAATGCAGGTGTTTTCAGACTTGCAGATGATATTGAAAGACTCCCTAGTTCCAGAATTAAAATTCCATTTGGTACCCGATTAAATATTTATGCTAGTGATGTGTTAGCCGTGAGAACATTTTACAGGTACTATTATGACAACTGGGGGGTTACCTCACATACAGCTTCTGTTGAGCTACCATTTAGAATTTCAGATTCTTTTGTTTTCACTCCTTCAGCAAGATTCTATTCGCAAGTACAGGCAAACTATTTTAAACCTTTTGGGATGCATAGTTCAGAGGAAACGTTTTATACCTCAGATTATGATTTGTCTGGATTCACGTCTACCCAGTTTGGTTTTGGAGTTTCATATAAAGACATTTTTACCCAATTTAAAGTCCTAGGCTTTGGACTTAAAAATGCAGATTTTAGGTTTCAACATTATTATAGATCAGATAGCTTAAATGCTATAATCTATGGTTTATCCCTTAAATTTATTCAAAATTAGAAGTAGCATGAATTTATGTGAGGAAACGTTTTATGTAAAAATATATGACAGATATTCTGAAGATTTATATAAGTTTCTCTTATACAAATATCAAGATTCTCAAAGCGCAGAAGACATAACGCAGAATATATTCCTAAAAATATGGGAGAACTGTAAAGAGTATCATTTAACAAATTTTAAGTCTCTACTTTTTACAATGGGAAATAGAGAAGCATTGAATCAAATAAAAAAGCAACAAACAAGGGATCAGTTAGACCCATTAGTTAATTTTTCTTATAAACCTGAAACGCCTGAGTTTATAATTGAGGAAAAGGAGTTTAATTTAAAACTTCAAAGCGCAATACAAAAATTAAAACCGGATCATAGGGTTGCTTTTCTTTTACACAGAGTAGAGAAAATGAAATACAAAGAAATTGCAGAGGAATTAGAAATTTCAATAAAGACTGTTGAAAAAAGAATACATGATGCATTGCTCTTTTTAAGGTCAGAGATTGTTGAACTCAAAAAGTATTAAGAATGGAGAACAAAGAAATAATACTCAATTGGTTGGAGGGCAATTTAACAGATGCTGAAGTGGAGAGAGAAATTGGCTCAGAGGAATTTCAATTATATAAAAAGATAATTGACACCAGTGATAAATGGGAATCTCCAAGTAGGAAAAGTACTCATAAAGCAAATTTTTTGAGTAAGATGCAATCCATTCAAAAAAGAAAAACGAATACAAGTATTCTATTTAAATACGCTGCAGTTTTAATGATTGGTATTTCAAGTGTGCTAGTGTTTTTTGCCAATAAAAATATTGACACATCTATTGGTAGTACAAAAATAGTTTCACTTTTTGATGGTTCAACTATTAAATTGGCGCCAAATTCTTCATTATCTTATAATAGTGTTTTGTATTTCTTTAATAGAAAAGTAAATCTTGAAGGAAACGCCCTTTTCAATGTAATCCCAGGTAATTCTTTTACGGTCAATAGCCCGAATGGTGAGGTAAGTGTTTTGGGAACCTCATTTAATATTATTGATAGAGAAGACTATTTCAATGTTGTTTGTTTTACTGGAAAAGTAGCTGTGAAAGCAAATAAGCAAGAAGTTATTTTAAAACCTCTTGAGGGTTTTGAAAACCTGTCTAATAAAAAGTCAAAGTTCAATGATGTCTCAAAAGATTCCTCTAACAACTCTTATTTATATTTAAATCAAGTTCCGTTACATATAGTTTTAATAGAATTATCAAATTTGTATAATGTTACGTTTAATACAGACGCTATTTCTTTAGAAGGTTCTTATAACGGATTATTTATTAATGACAATATTGAATTGGCTTTAAAAAATGTATTGTATCCTTTCAATTTTGATTTTGAGTGGCAAAAGGATAATATTGTAGTGATTTTTCCACGTCAATGAAGTATGCATTAGCTATTTGCTTTTTTTTCATCTATAGTTTTGGTTCTTGGGCTCAAGAAATTACGCCAAGAGAGTACCTTCTAAAGGCATCAAAAAAATACAATGTAAACTTTTCTTTTAAAGAAGAGGATTTGAAAGATAAGAATACTTCTTTATCCTACCCTGAAACACTAATTGAATTTATCAATTATTTTAAAGAGCATTTTGACCTAGAAATAATATTAGTGGGTCAAAATAATTACGCTGTCAGAAAACCTCTACTGGATCCTATTTATAATGATGAATCTAATTTGGTAAACCTTGACGAAGTAATTATCTCATATATCCCAAAAGTAATAGAGCGCTCAGATTACGGAGCATTTGTAATTAAACCATCTGCTATATCATCCATTCCGGGATCTATTAATACGGATGTTTTTTCTACTTTAGAAAAGCTTCCAGGAATTAATAATTTTAATGAAGCCATAGGAGAATTTCAAATTCATGGAGGGTCTCCTGACCAAAATAAGATCTTATGGAATGACATCCCTGTGTATAGAACTTCCCTATTATTTGGTGGAATTTCCTCTATTTCTCCGGAGTCTGTGAACAAAATTTTTATTTATAAAAGTGGTGTTCCTGCTAAATGGGGAGACCATATTGGTGGAGTGGTGGAAATGATTACAATACCTAATAATCAATTAAATTATAATTTCGGTATTAATTTATTGGATGTTTCAGCAGGAATTTCGTTACCCCTGAATAAAGATATTTCTGTACAATTCAATAGTAAAAAATCATTACCCAATTTAGAGGGAGCGAATAACCATAATCTTTTTATAAAAAATTTCACCCAAGCCAATATAAATATTGGTGCTCCACTAAATAATAGTATTAATTACGGAAGCCACTCTGGTAATATTAAAGTACAGGTAAATAAAAATAATAAAGTTCAAGTTAATGGATATATCATAGATGATCAGTTCAGTTATTCCATATTAGAGAATAGTATTTTAAACAAAGAGGTTTTGTTTTCACATAATTATGGTTTTGGTGCTACATGGGAGAGTAAATGGGAAAGAAACACCTCCAAAGTAAGCATATCAAAATCTAATAATTTTCTAGATCTTACTCAAAACATTACTACTTTTGAAGAGGAAGACGACGAGATAGAAGAGGAAATTGATAATATTTTGGCCAAAGAAAATAAGGTTGGGGAATTTATTGCGAAATGGGACTTAAATATAGCAATTAATAAAAAAACTTTCATTGAAACAGGCTATTGGTTTAATAAAAAAAATATTTTTTTAGAATATGACTCTGAATCAATTATAGACGTTGAAACAATAAATTTTGAGAATGCAAACCTAATAACCAATGCACTTTACGCTTCTTTACAGCATACTTTAGACCCAAAAACTCTCCTTAATATTGGATTAAGGGGTGTCTCATATAATACCGAGGGATCACTTGTTTTAGAGCCTAGAATCAAAATACAACGAGAAATAACCCCTTCTAATTTATTGGGCTTATCCTATGAGCACAAATCACAAAATGTTTTTCAAACCAACCAATCTTTAAGTGATGTTATGGAACGAAGAAATCCTGTTTGGGTTGGTTCTGACCGAGGTTTGTTCCCTGTAATGAAGTCTAAAGAATACAGCTTAAACTACACTTATGTAAAAGATAGGTTTCTTATAGATATTGAATTCTTTAATAAACGTTGGTCAGGAATAACCACCATGAATTACGGTTATTTAGATCCACATGATTCAGATTATCATTACGGAGAAAGTAAAGCTAAAGGGGTAGATTTTTATGGCAACATTAAATTAAATTCGTTTTTGTTTTGGGGAAGTTATAGTTACTTAAAAACTCAAAATAGATTTGACAATGTGAATAATTTTAATTGGTTTACAGGGAATTATAATCTCAATAATTCAATTTCACTTGGGCTTATTTTTCAAGCCAAAGATTTAAATATGGGCATTAATTGGACCCATCATTCGGGATTACCAAGCTCAACACCCACAGGGGTATCATTTTTTGACGGTCATTATCACCTAACTTATGACACTTTAAATGATAGCAAACTTCCTAATTATAATAGGTTAGATTTAAACTTCTCTTATGAGCTTAAAAAAGGAAAGTTTTTTAATACGGAAGTAAGAACGTCTCTCATCAATGTAACTAATGAAAATAATATTTTATTTAGGGACTATAAGTACCTTGCGCAACAAGATAAAATAATTGAAATTCCGCAATATTCACTCGGATCTATTTTTAACGTTGGATTATTTTTTAGTTCTAAAAACTAATTAATACCCTTCTCGAGCCATCCAAAAAATAATTCAGGATCAGATGTATATGTGAACGCTTTGTTTATTTGTTTTTCATTATTATCCATCATTACATAGTAAGGCTGTGCATTTGCATTAAAATTTATTGCCTGGAATTCTGCCCACTTCTCACCAATTTGAGTAATTATATGTCCAGGTCTTAATTTGGATTCAAAGAATTCATCTTCATTTAATTTTCTTTTATCGTCTACGTATAAGGAAACTAAAACAACCTTATTACGTAGCACATCTAATACTTTTGGATTAGACCAAACAAGCTGTTCCATTTTTCTGCAGTTTACGCAGGCATGTCCTGTAAAATCTATTAATAATGGTTTATTTTCTTTTTTACTATAAGATAGTGCGGTCTCATAGTTATTAAAACTCAGAATATTATAAGGGGCTACCATATGAGCTCCAGCAGGAAGCGTTTTATTACTTAATTCATCTTTGTTAGCATGAATCATATTAGGAGAAGATTCACTATAATTTAAAGGTGGTGGGAATGCACTGATTAGTTTTAATGGAGCACCCCATAGCCCTGGAAGTAAATACAAGGTGAAACCCAAACTAAGCAAAGCTATACTAAGTCTTGGCAAAGACAGAGGTGAATTTGTCGAGATGGATGAGTGATGGGGAAGTATAATAAATCCAAAGAGATACATGGTTAAGGAAATAAAAATAGCCAACCAAATAGACAAAAAGACTTCTCTATTCAGTATTTCTAACTGTAATACTAAATCAATATTTGATAAAAATTTAAGTGCAAAAGCCAATTCCAAAAAGCCCAGTACCACCTTTACGGTTTGAAGCCAACTTCCAGATTTTGGCAAACTATTCATCCACCCTGGAAATGCGGCAAATAAGGTAAAGGGTATGGCAATTGCCAAAGAAAAACCAAACATGCCAATAATGGGACCCAAAAGATTTTGCCCAGTAGCTGCTTGAACTAAAAGTGTGCCCACAATTGGTCCTGTGCAAGAAAAAGATATTACAGCGAGTGCTAATGCCATAAAGAAAATACCTATAAATCCTTTTTTAGAAGATTTCTTGTCCAATGAATTTGCCCATGAATTAGGAAGATTAATTTCAAAAGCACCCAAGAAAGAAAATGCAAATACCCCTAATAAAACAAACATGAAAAAGTTGAACCAAATATTTGTGGCTAATGCATTTAATGCTCCTGAGCCAAATAGCATGGTAATTAAAATCCCCAAGAAAACATAAATAAAGACAATGGAAATCCCAAAAAGTAAGGCGTTTCTAATCCCTTGAATTTTATTTTTACTCTGTTTAGTAAAGAAGCTTACCGTGAGAGGAATCATTGGAAAAACACAAGGAGTTAATAATGCTGTAAAACCAAATAAAAAGGCTAGTATAAATATTGAAAGTAAATCTCCTGAATCTGCTGCTATTTGATGTTCCTCTTTTATAGGTTTCTTTAAAACCTCTTTCCCATTAAATGAGAGCAGAACTTCTTTGGGAGGCAGGCATCTTTTTTCATCACAAGCCATGAAAGAAATTAGCGCATTAACACTATCTAAAGGATTTTGGAGTTTTATTTTTTGAGTAAAAGTAGTTTGGTTTTCGTAATACCCTACATTCATCTCAAATATTGAATCGTATTTTACAATCGGTTTTTGACGTTGAAGATCCCCAAAAAGTGAACTATTCTCCGGTATTTCAAAATCTATTGATGTTGGAAAAGGGCCATTTTCTCTATTTTCTATGTCATATAAATGCCACCCTGATTCAATTTTGGCAGTAATGGATAATTCAAATAGACCGGTCTCTATTTCTTTTAAATTTGTTTCCCAGCTTACAGGGTTAAATATTTGTGCATTAGAGAATGAAAAAAGTAATAGGCTAAGAACAGTAAAAATGGACTTCATAAATGATGTTTTATTTTACTAAAACAAATGAGAATAAAAAAGCCCTATGGAATTTGATTATAAAAGGCTATAAATAATGCCAGCCCACATAGTTTAGGTTATACATATATCAGAGCCAACCTCAAAAAAAGAAAACGGTTTCTACAAAACCCACCCCTCACTTTAAATATAGTGATACACTGAAACTTTTTGGAATTTTTATATAGCATTTAAGTAGTAGCCTTTAATGCAATCTGTTGGCAATAAGTTGGCGTGTAGATTTGGAATAATCAAAAAACCCTTGAAAATCAGATGATTAACAAGGGTTTGTGTACACGCTATGGCGCTGTTTTCGAATCAATAATGCCTTTTTAGAGAATGCCTATTCATAATTCAGAAAAGAGGCATTGAACAAAGAATTTAATTTATTACTTAAGTTTTACTTACCATTCTGAATTGGGTCAGTATTTGGCATTAATTTATTAAGGATGAAATAAACCGGGCAGAATTTTGTCATTGGACTTATAAGTTGGAGTCCGCCAACTGCTACCGCTATCCATATAAAGTTCAAGTTGGTAGTGTATAGTGTTAAACCTGCACTAATTAAATACAACACTCCCACAATCGCATCGTGTGCTCTTACTTTAGAAATATTTTTTTCCATATTGATTTATTCTTTTGGTTAATTGAAGTTGGCTGTTCATAATGAGAAATACCAAAATTTACTGCCATTAAAGAGTATAACATTAAACCCAACCTGTAGGGATTTAAATAGTTTCTCCTATCAAAATTGTGGGGACACCTCCGGTTGAAATTCTAGTTGCATCTGCGGCTACTTCCTGCATACCAGGGGAAGACATTGTTTTTTCAAGTTGTTCTTGCGATTCAAATGGCATGATGAACATGAGATAGAACGGTGGTTTGCCTTCAGGGCCAGATAAAAATCTAGTAACGCTGTACGGCTTTACATCAGTTGGTATCCCTGTTTTTTCATGGAGTAATTTCAGATGAGCATTATAATCTGATTCAAATTTTTCTTGATTAAGCGGCTGAGGATAAAGTACAGTTACTTTCATAATTATATGGTTTTATAAGGTTTGATATGAATTATTTAGAGGCTAACTTAAAGGTGAAAATTGAAACATCTCATTTGAGATTCCATTCAGTTTTATTACTTCATCTCTTTCAGGAGTAGATAATAATTCTTTTAACTTACTCATGTCTACATCAAACATGAGAACAATGAAATTGTGTTCATCTATTTTACTAATTGTAGTTTTCGATTCATCACAACATTGAGCTCTTGTTTCTGAGAGCTTCATAAAGTCTTTATGCACTGCAGCATAACTTGAAGTACATTTTCCTTTTATTACTAAGTTCATTGCTATTTAATTATTCCATTGCTGCAATAACTGGCGCCCCTAAAAGTCCGGCAACACAGTAAGTGTTCGTTAAATCCTCTAGCTCAGCAAACATTGCTTCACGTTGCTGACCTAAAGTCATATGCGCTTGTACACCTTCGGGCCCACAGTATATTTCAGTTAAACCATAAAGAGTGTTTCCTGTTTCACCACTATTGGGATCGAAAGGATTGTTGAATTCTGGGGATTTAAATACAGAATAAGATAATATAATTGGTTCTTGATCACCAGACAGGTGATGAGTCTCCCGCATAAACTGTTCATGGGTTGCTATAAACTGATCTATTCTTTCTGTGGCATCGTTTGGCACTACAAATGATACATGAAAACCAATGTTTCCTCTTTTAATACTCATAGTTTTAATATTTTAGTTAGTAATTATTAAAATGTCAATTAGATAGCCTACGACATAACTTGTCCTACGAAGACATTTACACCTGGATTTATAGGATTACCAGTAATTCTACGAAAGGCAACTACCTGTCCTGTGTGATAAATTATATCCGAGAATGGCCCATTGATAAGATTCCAAAAGGGGGTGACAACTTCCTCACCATTCATATTTAATCGCACACTCACTTTTGAGAGATCAGCGTTTTCCTGAAGGGCCTTAAAGATTGCATCCAAATTGTTTAAAGTATTCTTGCGATAATCTTCAAATCCAGATTTCTGGTTTGAGAAATCATAAATTCTTCCTTCGAATGCATCCGAAATAGCATCGGTTAACATGGATATATGTTCAATGTTTTCATAGCAGGATCTCCCACCTTCACAAGGCTTGTAATCCAAATCAATTTGTCGAAGGCCTTCGGTTGCCCAATAAAATCTAAATCCTATGCCTTCAATCATTCGAGATAATACGGTAGTGGAGGTAAAAGAATCGGAGTACGGGCCAATACTTGAAAAGGGTAAATTATTCATAGAAGTTATTTTTAATAAGTTCTATGCTAAAATAATATTTTATATTTAAATATGCAATACAATTATTAAAAACATACCTACTTGCCATAATTGATTTATTAAAATTCTATTTAACAAGTAGTGGAAATTAGAAAGTTAAATTGAATCTGCGCAGGATTAGAATAGCTTATTTATTGATTTTCGGTCAGTAATTTTTCCAATTTAACCCGGTATTTTTTTCTATAATTTTCTGAATGTTTGGGGGCCTCCAATTGCTTTATCTCACTCAGCATTTCCTCAGATAAAGAATGAAAGTCAACCTTTATATACTTTTGGGTCCAATTCATCATTTCAGCCAAAATAGGGTACAGGTCAATGCCCTTCTCAGTAAGATAGTAGTGTTTTATTTTAGAATCTTGTTTGTCTGCAATAATATTCAGAATACCATATGATTGAAGCTTTTTAAGTCGATCAACAAGTATATTTGATGCAATTTTCTCGGGAGATCTCAGAAACTGAGAATAGGTATTTGCTCCCATAAAAATGTCTCGGATAATCAATAAAGACCATTTATCTCCAACGAGATCTAAAAAAATATTTAAAGGGCAGTTTGATCTTAATTTCATAGATATTTCTAATAGTATAAAAGAAATTTTGTAGCATAAACTTCTTCTGTTATGTTGCAAAATTAAATATTATTTATGACTCCCATGATATATAGGATGAATTAAAGGAGAAAAATTAAATGTATCATTCCTTAGTTCAATCGATTTAAACAATAAACCCTTGAATTCAAATTATTAACAAGGGTTGTGCTACTCTCTATGGTGCTGTTTTCGAATCAATAATACCCTTTTGGAGATTGCCTAATCCATTATTCGGAAAAGGCGCAGAATTAAAATGGCTGAATTAAATCCCAAAGATTGCCATAGAGATCTTTAAAAACTAAAACCTTGCCATAGGTCTCTACTCTTGGACCATTAACAATTTCTACAGAGTTTATAATTAGATTATTATGAAATTTGTCAATATCAGATGTATATAAAAACAAGAATACCCTTCCTCCTGACTGATTACCAACAAATTTCAGTTGATTGTCGTTTGACGCTTTAGCCAATAATAATTTACATCCTTGTTTGTTGGACTCTCTTGGTTCTATTACAACCCATCTTTTTTTATCTGAAAGTATTGTATCTTCAACGAGGCTAAATTGAAGCACGTTAACAAAGTATTCAATGGCTTCGTCATAATCGTTAACGAGCAAAGCTATTTGTCCTATATGAGTTTGCATTAGGTATTAAGGTATTCTCAAAAATACCCTCTTTGAACGACATAAAAAAACCGTTACACTATAATAGTAAAACGGTTTTATTATTTTAAGTTGCTCCCCATAATATTCAAAGTTACAGCACAACTAAATCTTTTAATGAATTAACTACCCGTAATGGGGCTTCCAAATACTCCTACTGCCAACTCAACCCAAATTATTAGAAAAATTATTAAAGCAAAAATAATAGTCACTATTTTAAATGTTTTATTCCTAAGCTTCTCAATGATAAAATGTATACTTAGCCCTGTCAATCCCAACAGAACCCCCATGACTATAAAGTCAAATAAAGACCAATTGACTTGCTTGGAAAAAATGTTTCCAAAAAGTGGAATCAATAATAATAATAGAGGAGAAAACACTCTTTTAATTACTGTCAAATTCATGATTAAATATTTTTGTAAAAATAAAAAAAACTACATTTTATCCACTTAACAGTTTTATTAAGATTTTTGTTGTGCCTAGTTGCGGGGAAGTGTGTTGGTTTTAGATTACTTTAAAGAATAAATGTTGTTGTTTTTTTATTAAAAAGGCTTCAAGATTAGGGGATTAAAACTATAGACCTAAAAGGCAGATATTTTATTAGGCCTTCAAATAAAGGATCAGCTGAAAGCAAATAAGCGCTATTCCAGCAATTAAAAGGTAGGTATTTACAGCTTTATAAAATGCTGGATAATGCTTGTTCTTTCGAATGAGGGATATTATATATACTATGGGTATTAAGGCCGCTATTTGTCCAAACTCAACCCCTATGTTAAAAGTAATAATTTTATGAATTATCCGGTCTGAACCATTTTCGAAACTTTGTAATCTAGAAGAGAGGCCTAGCCCGTGTATGAGTCCAAATACCCAAACCATAAGGAGAAGGTTTGGTGAGCGAAATTTGAGGTGTTTTTCAAAATAGCCTAAATTTTCAAAGCCCTTATAAAAAACACTAAAACCTATGATAGCGTCTATGAGATATTCGTTTATTTGAATGCCTAAATATGTGGCAGACAATAAAGTGATACTGTGCCCTATAGTAAATACAGTGATAAATTTAATGACATCTGATGTTTTTCTCAGGTAGAAAATGACCCCCAATAAAAAAAGTAAGTGGTCATAACCCGTAAGCATGTGTTTGGCACCCACCCATAAATAGGCCCATAAATCACCATTAGCAAGCAGTGCGTGATCTTTTGAGGTTACATCGTGAGCCATTAAGGGGGTAGCCCAAAACAATATTAAAAATAAGATGAGTAGCCTAATTGTTTTATTCATCTATCCTTTCTTCTTAAAGGCAAAAAATAAAAGTAAGATGATTATTACACTGATCAGTAGGTAAACATAGGTGGGTATTTTAATATCGTGCTTATGAGTCGTTGCTGCGTTTTCATGCTCATGTCCCTTTCCAATGGCAAAGGTTAATGTGGCCCAATTAGATTGATGGGTAAATTCGCCCTCGCTAAGTTCTTCTAAATGAATGGTTCGCAAATACCATGTTCCTTCTTGCTTAATGTCCAGGGTAATAACACCATTTTCATTGGTCCTGTAAGAAGTTAAATAGGCCTGTTCTTGTGTTTCATTTGAGGCATGGGAATGGGTGCTTCCATCATGGGTGTGAGATAGCTCATTTACTTGCGTTCCCACATATACCAATTGGTTGGCCAGTGGTTTTTGACCATAGAGTAGTTGTATTTCCAATTCATGCCCTACATGAACTTCGTAGGGATTTTTAAAGGGAATAAATTCAATGGGGTAGTTCAAAGAGGTGCTCCAGTCTCTGGATAAGCTGTCTCCTACTTGAACAATTGTTTTAACATGCTTGGCATAAAGTTCTTTGGCTGGGGTGTCTAAAGTGCCATCCTTTTTTCTTTTGTCAAGCATGTCTGTAATGCCGTCGTGTTTTAAGTAATCATTAAATGCTTGGGCATCCATTTCAATAGAACGGGCTTTGGTGGAAACACCTATTACATATGTGGCAGCTTCTTTGGTTTCAAGCTCTAGGAATGTAATACTATCTTTTTCAAACCATTTAGATGCACTTGGCTGTATTCGCTCGCCACCGTAGATAATAGAAACATCTTCCATTCTATCTCTGTCAATTACATTTTCACTCCTGTCAAAGGTTCCATTAAATAGTTGAATGGTTGTTTTGGTGAATGGATTTAAAAAATATTGGTCTAGTTTAAGATACATATCATGACTAGATAGTATGGCTAAACATACTAAAGAGAGTAAAAATGTGCTAATTCGTTTCATTTTTTTTTGCTGTTAGTAATATAGATGTAAAAGTACTTTAACAAATTTAATTTCTAATTGTTTTATTTGGAATATTGTTGTGCCTGGTTGCGGGGAAGTGTGTTGGTTTTCAGAGTATATATAAACGATGAAAAGTAACAATAATGAGGTTTATAATAGATTATATTCTTTATTATTCTATAATGAAACTTGTGTGCAAATAGTGTGTAAGTTATTACAAAAAAAAGGGATATATCTTTGTAACTCTTTATTTTAAAGCTTCCCCTGATGGACTCAAACAAATGATTTTTCATTGGAAAAATTGACCTCGATATAAAAACCACCCCGACATCCACTTAGGGGAAAAGTCAGTTTTCAGTTATAAGAAACCTCTTGTTTCTATTTTGGTAATCAAGTAATCAAAAGGATGAATGTCTCTTCCAACTCTTCAAACCTCAAAAGAGTTTGAATTGGTATTAGACCCCTTTATGGGTAGTGGAACAACCGGAAGAGTCTGTGATAACTTATGAAGGAGTTTTGTGGGGTATGATTTAAAGAATTATTTTTGATTTACCACCCCATTATTCGAGGATGCATCCAAATCTATTTTTGACTTTATTTTATTACAAAATACAAATGATAATTTGTGAAAAAATTATTCAAAATATATAAATCTATTTATTAACTAATACCTTAATTGAGTGAAAAATATAAAGTTATAAAAATTATAAATATTATATATTTGAATAAAATTTAATTTTTGAAAATACACCGGTCTCCCTTATTCTTTTTGGTATTATACGTTTTAGCTATGTTGAGACCTGTATTACCAGTTTTTGAATATGTAGTAAATCAAGATTACATTTCTGAGTACCTTTGTATAAACAAGGATAAACCTATGATGAATTGTGACGGTAAGTGTTATTTATCCAAGATGTTACAGGAGGATCAGAATGAAAAGCAACAAAATCTACCCCCTATTGATTTAAGGGAATATCCTATTGGGTTTATTGAAATTCTATTAATAGATTTTCAAGAAAATTTTTACCAAAAAAATGAATTGACCTATATCCTTGAAGGGAAACCATGTAAATTTCTCAATTCAATTTTTCACCCTCCCAATTGTTGATTTAAATGGGTATTTTAAGGATCATCCTTTTTTGATAGGAAGTGGCCTTCATAATCCATAATTTTTTAATTATCTCCATTTTAGAGGGGGTAATGACATTTTCATTTAATTTTTAACAAAGAAAATCCTGTGTATTAATACATGGGGTTCTCTTAATATATCATATTGAAATCTATCATGAAATCATTTTATAAAATATCATTTTTATTGTTCTTGTTAGTTTTTGTTTCCTCCTGTAGTAGTGATGACGGTGGGATCGTAGAACTGACCGGTAAGGGAATGGTCAAAATCGAATTTGACAATAGTATGGATGGAGATGATCTCTTACTTTCATCATCCAGTTACACCAATTCACAAAGTGAAACCCTTACAGTAAGTCGTCTGAATTATATTGTTAGCAACTTTAGTTTGACCGATGAATATGGGAATATTTTTTCCTATCCAAAAGACTCAGGTTATTTTATCACAAGTGAAGAATCTGGAAATACCGAAGTAGTCCTGTCTGATGTTCCTGCGGGAAGATACACTTCAATGACCTTTGGCATTGGGGTCGATCAGGAGAAATACTCTCAAGGAGCTGAAGGACAAGGGGATTTTCTAACAGTAGCCGAAGAAACCAATATGATGTGGTCTTGGCAAGCAGGATATAAGTTTCTGAATTTCGAAGGAACTTTCACTTCACCTACGGTTACCGACGATAAGAATTTTAAAATTCATATGGGTAGCCACGGGTCAAGTTTGGACAATTACAAGGAAACTACCTTGACATTTGACACTCAAGCTTTGGTAAGTGACGATTTATCTCCCATTATTCATCTAGTCGTGGATGCTAGTTTTATTTTGGACGGTATTAACAAGATATCCTTGACAGAACAGGCGGTCATCATGGTAAGTGAGGAAAAATCACCCAAGATTGCGGTGAACGTTTCTAACATGTTCAGTGTGGACCATGTTCATAACGGGAATGATATCTCTCACTAAAATGAGTCAATGGACTGTCCTGTACAGGACAGTCCATTTTCTTAAACCATTTAATATTATGAAATATATATTTTGGATCCCTTTACTTTTTGCAATGGTCTCTTGCAGTGATAAAGGTGAATATATCGAGTTGAATCAAGATGAAAAGTTGTTAGTTACATTACCTTCCAATTTCCCGCCAATTGTATACGATGTAAATAAAAATCCACCAACCAAGTTTGGATTTTCATTAGGGAAAAAATTATTCTACGATGGAAAATTGTCAGCTAATGGATTCATTTCCTGTGGATTTTGTCATGAACAACGATTTTCATTTACCCACCATGGTCATCAGTTCAGTCATGGAATCGATGATATGGAAGGTACAAGAAATACTCCTTCTCTTGCCAACATGGCCTTTTTCTCAGAGTATGCATGGGATGGGGCTACCAATCATCTAGACCTATTTCCCATTATCCCAATCACCAGTGAAGTGGAAATGGGTGAAACTATGACAAATGTTCTTCAAAAATTAAAGGATGATACAGAATATCAAAAGGAGTTCAATGCCGCTTTTGAAGAAGGTGGGGTAAACCATGAAAATTTTTTGAAGGCTTTGTCCCAGTTCATGGTAATGATGGTATCGTACAATTCCAAATATGATAAATATGTGAGAGGTGAGGATGATGTATCTTTGAGCGAACATGAGTTGCAAGGACTTTACATCTTTAAAGAAAAATGTGCAAGCTGTCATGCCACAGATTTGTTTTCCGATGGAAGTTTTCGGAACAATGGACTTTCTCCAAACCCAAGATTAAACGATTTAGGACGGGCAGAAGTAAGTGGGAATGTAAATGATAATTATAAGTTCAAGGTCCCAAGTCTAAGAAATGTGGCTCTTACTGCACCATACATGCACGATGGAAGATTTGGAAGCCTTAAATCAGTATTGAACTTCTACCGAAACGGTGTACAAGATTCACCAACTTTGGACCCTCTTCTGAAATCCGAAAAGGGATTGGGAATCGCTTTGACCGAAAACGAGGAACTATCTCTTATTTCATTCTTGGAAACTCTCACCGATGAACAATTTATTAATGATGAACGTTTTACAGAATATTAATCTATGAAAAATTATATAATATCATTTGTCTTATTGACATCCATATTTTCACTGAAGGGAAATACTCTTTTAAACGATTCAGGGACCTTCATAAATTCGGAAACTCTCCTCTATTGTGATTGTGACACTTGTGGATGTGGTGTTAATGGAGGTAGTATGGGATTTGGAACAGGATTGAATAACAACTTTATAGGACTTAGGTACATTGCTCAACGTTATCGTTCACGGGACGGTATTTTTGACAATTCTCCGTGGATAAATGAAAACTTCAATACAATGCAATTATGGACTCAATTGCCTATTGGTCAGCGTTTCATGGTAGATGCGATAATTCCCTATCAATTCCATTCAAGGGAGTTTTCCGATAATACTGAACAGTACATAAATGGATTGGGTGATGCCACAGTTCTAGGGTTTTACCAAATATTGAAACAAACAACGGACATTATTAGATTCACCAAACCCCAACACATACTACAATTGGGGGGTGGACTCAAAATTCCAACAGGGAAATTTAAAGAGGAAAACCTAGAAGGAAGTGTAAATCCAAGTTTCCAATTGGGTACAGGTAGTTGGGATTATCTTTTTGCTGGAAATTATGGAGTCACCCACCGTAATTGGGGTTTGTCACTTATGGCTAACTATACTTTAAAATCGAAAAATGATAAAGAGTATCGTTTCGGGAATCAGTTCAATTATGCTCTAAATACCTACAAGACCTACTATTTTGGAACTAATTTTGCTCTTACCCCCCAAGTTGGTGTTGGAGGAGAACTCTTTGAAAAGAACGAAGAATATGGTTTGGTGGTTAATGATACTGGGGGCAATGTATTTTTTGGAAAGGCTGGTTTTGAAATCAATTACAAAACATTAGCACTGGGAGTTTCTACTATGTTGCCTATTGTACAGAATCTAAATGGAGGTAGAGTGGAAGTAAAGAATAGGTTTTCTGTTTATTTAAACATTAATATTCCTTTAAAAAGTAACAAGGGGAATCAACAACTTCCCCAATTTAGTCAATTTCCAAAAGAAAAAAACTGAAACGATTTTTCAACATGAAAGTTTTTGATTCATAACTAAATGGAAAGGATAAAACCAAGAAAAGATTACACAAATAGAAAGTCTTTTTACCCTTTGGGATAATGAAAATTACCCAGGAGGCACGGTTTTGATTTCACTAAAAGACGAAACGAAAACATACTGGGGTTAACTATGTCTAATGGACGTACTAGAAATGTTTGGTTTAAGCGTGTTAAATTTTAACTGATAAACCAGAAGAAAACCGTTTCTACAAAACCCACCCCTCTGTAATAATCTGGTGATGCACTGAAACTTTTTGGGATTATAAATATTTATGCCTGACAAGGGCTTATTATCACATTTGATGCCAATATGATGCCAGAAAAAGGTTATTTAAATAAAAAACCCTTGAAAATCAAATGATTAACAAGGGTTATTGTACTCGAGGCGGGACTTGAACCCGCACGGACTAATGTCCATTGGATTTTAAGTCCAACGTGTCTACCAATTCCACCACTCGAGCCTAATTGCTCGCGCAATATGGACGGTACTGGAGCGAAAAAAGGGATTCGAACCCTCGACCTCCACCTTGGCAAGGTGATGCTCTACCCCTGAGCTACTTTCGCAAATGAATTAAAGATCGTGCATTGTTATTAATGCGAGGGCAAATTTAAGACTTTTATCTAAAACTCAAAGCAATTTATGCTAAAAAAACTAAAAAGGAGGGCCTCACAGATAGGCTTGTCTTTAAAGGGGCTGAGCCTTAGTGATCTGCGTCTTTAGACCCTAAAATTTTTTTTATCTCTTCCAGCTTTAAAAGAGCGGCTACAGGAGTAAGAGAATTAATATCTATGTCTAAAATTTCTTCTTTGATCTGTTGCAAAACAGGGTCGTCCAATTGGAAAATACTCAGCTGCATGTCATTTGGAAGCTCTTGAAGCTTTCCGGTGAGTTGCTCACTGCTGTGGCTTTTTTCTAATTTTTTTAAAATATGATTGGCCTTATGGAGTACTTCTTTAGGCATTCCAGCCATTTTAGCTACATGAATTCCAAAACTGTGGGCACTACCTCCTGGGGTAAGGGTTCTAATAAAAAGTACAGAGTCTTTTAGTTCTTTTACCGCTACATTGTAATTTTTAATACGTTCAAAACTGGCGCTCATCTCATTGAGTTCGTGGTAGTGGGTGGCAAAAAGGGTTTTGGCCCGGCTGGGGTGGGTGTGTAAATATTCCGTAATGGCCCATGCTATAGAAATACCGTCATAGGTGCTGGTACCCCTTCCAATTTCATCTAAAAGGACCAAACTGCGCTCTGAGAGGTTGTTTAGAATGCTGGCTGTTTCATTCATTTCTACCATAAAGGTAGAGGCCCCCTGGGAAATATTGTCTGAGGCGCCTACCCTCGTAAAGATTTTGTCTATCATACCAATATGCGCGCTTTTGGCAGGAACAAAAGAACCCATTTGAGCCAGGAGCACCACCAAAGCGGTCTGCCTAAGCAGGGCAGATTTACCACTCATATTGGGCCCAGTAATCATGATAATTTGCTGGCTGGCTCTGTCCAAGAATAAATCGTTGGCTACATAGCTTTCTGAGGCAGCCAGTTGCTGTTCTATAACTGGGTGTCTGGCCTCTTTTAGTTCCAATTTGTCTCCCATATCCATAACAGGTTGGCAGTAGTCTTGTGTCTTTGCCAGTTGGGCAAACCCACAAAGGCAATCTAATTGGGCTATGGTATGTGCATTTTTTTGAACCGCCGCAATATGATTTTGAGCGTCTTGTACCAAAGCGGCAAAGAGTTGCTGCTCTAAGTCCAATATCTTTTCTTGGGCGCCAAGAATTTTAGTTTCGTATTCTTTGAGTTCTTCTGTAATATAACGCTCTGCACTTACCAAGGTCTGTTTTCTAGTCCATTCAGGCGGTACCTTGTCTTTGTGGGTGTTTCTGACTTCTATATAATAGCCAAATACATTGTTGGAAGCTATTTTTAAACTGCCAATGCCGGTACGCTCCATTTCCCGTTCCAACATTTGATCTAGGTAATTTTTACCTGAGCTAGCCAGCGCCCTAAGTTCATCTAATTCTGGGTGAAAGTTTGGGGCAATGGTAGCTCCTTTCCCAATGAGCACTGGAGCTTCTTCACAGAGACTTTGTTTTATTTGTTGTACAAAGGAGGAGAGTGGGTCTAAAGCCGCTGCAAGTGTTTGTAAGGCCTTTTGTTCGCTTTTTTCTGCTAGAGATTTTAAGGGCTCTACCTCCAATAGGGTGTTTTTGAGTTGCACCATTTCTCTGGGACTAATTTTGCCAGTGGCTACCTTAGAAATGAGTCGCTCTAGGTCTCCCATGCTTTTTAGACGGTCCTGAAACTGCTCTTGCAAGGCTTGTTGGTCTAAAAGATGGGCTACCACAGCATGCCGTTCTTCTATGGCAGACACCTCTTTGAGAGGTAATGCCAACCAGCGCTTTAGAAGCCGCCCGCCCATAGAGGTCCTAGTTTTGTCTATGACCTGAAGTAGGCTCACCCCATCTGAGGCAGCTGGCTGGAAGAGTTCTAAGTTTTTAATCGTAAAGCGGTCCATCCAAACATAGGCGTCTTCCGCAATTCGGTTTAGGCGGCTTATGTGGCCTAGTTTGTCGTGCCTGGTTTCACTCAGGTAATGTAGGGCTACACCAGCAGCAATAATACCCAGAGGCATGTGGTCTACTCCAAAACCAGCAAGGGTTTTGGTGTTAAAATGCTGGTTGAGCGTTTGTGAGGCATAGGCTTCTTGAAACACCCAGTCTTCCATGTAAAAATAATGCCAAGCCGTTCCAAAGCTCTCTTTCATGGGGGTGCGCTCTGGCTTAGAAATCAAAATTTCTGAGGGTGCAAAGTTTTGAAGCAGTTTGTCTATATACTCCTCGTTGCCTTGTGCACAGAGGAATTCACCAGTACTAATGTCTAAGAAGGCTACCCCATAGCCCTTTGGGGTCTTGTGTATGGCGGCTAAGAAATTATTTTCTTTGGCGCTAAGGATGTCGTCATTAAATGCGACCCCTGGCGTAATGAGTTCCGTAACCCCTCTTTTTACAATTGTTTTGGTTTGTTTGGGGTCTTCTAATTGGTCGCAGATGGCCACTCGCTCTCCTGCCTTGACCAGTTTGGGGAGGTAGGTGTGTAAGGAGTGGTGGGGAAAGCCAGCCAGTTCTGTTTTGTCGCCTCCATTGTTTCTGTGGGTTTGAACAATCCCAAGAATTTTAGCAGCCTTTACAGCGTCTTGTCCAAAAGTCTCATAGAAGTCTCCTACCCTAAAGAGGAGTAAGGCGTCTGGGTATTTGGTTTTAATGCCATTGTATTGTTTCATCAATGGGCTTACTTTTTTGGCGGCGCTAGCTGGTTTCAAAAGCGATTAAATTAGTGTAGTTTTGTAGGCTCAATTCAAAGACCAATGTACTATTTTCCCTGCCCACAGAAAAGATTTGTTAATATCTAAGGGAGATTGTAGAAAAAACAAAAGATTCCATGCAGAAAACCCCTAATGACGCCCTAGAACGTTTGGATGTAGCTGCTTTTAAGGCCGCCCCAAAAACCCCTTTAATTCTGATATTAGACCACATTAGGAGTCTCAATAATATTGGATCTGTTTTTAGAACGGCAGACGCCTTTCTCGTAGAAAAAATATACCTCTGCGGTATTACGGCCCAACCGCCCCACAAAGACATTCATAAAACGGCCTTGGGTGCTACAGATACGGTGGCCTGGGAGCACAGGGCTAGTACCTTGGAATTGGTGCGAGAATTGCAAGAGGCAGGCACTCAAGTTTGGTCTGTAGAACAAGCCCAAGGCGCTACTTACCTAGATCAGGTGAAGCTACAACCCCACACCACCTACGCTCTGGTATTTGGGAATGAGGTTATGGGAGTATCGCAAGAGGTGGTTTCTGCCTGTGATGGAGTGGTAGAAATACCGCAGTTTGGAAGCAAACACTCTCTTAATATTTCTGTGAGTGCAGGGATTTTGGTGTGGGATTTTTGGAAAAAATTATCGGCCTTAGGCGCCTAGGGATTGGGCAAAATAGCCATTCTTTTGAAGCGCTATTTTTTTAGGAAGCCAAAAAGTGCAATTTTTTTAAGAACCCATAGGTAGTCTTCCCGATTGTTTACGAAATCTCTGTCTGAAATATCAATGATAAGCTGGGCCTCTTGGTGGTGGGTTTTAATAAAGTCCAAGTAGCCCTTGTTAATTTTTTCTAAGTAAGCAGCGTCTATATGCTGCTCATAGTCTCGCCCTCTTTTAGCAATATTGGCCAATAAGCGCTCTGTATTTTGGTAGAGATAAATATAGGCGTCTGGTACCTTGGCGTCTTTATACATAAAGCCAAAGAGTTTTCGGTATAAATTGTACTCTTCTGTACCTAAAGTAATTTGAGCAAAAATGAGGGACTTGTATATGTCGTAGTCACTCACCATAAAATTTTTAAACAAATCTAATTGCGTAGTGCTTTCTGTGTATTGTTGGTAGCGCTCTGCTAAAAAGGACATTTCTAAGGGGAAGGCGTAGCGCGCCTGATCCTCATAAAACTTGGGTAAGAAAGGATTGTCTGCAAAACCCTCTAGAATGAGCTTGGCATTAAAATCTTTAGCAATCATGCTAGAGAGGGTTGTTTTTCCTGCACCAATATTTCCTTCTATGGCAATAAAATTTAGCCCACTGTCTTCTATAGAGGGGTTCTCTTGTAGGGTAACCTCTGTTGCACTAAGCTTTGCTGGGTCTGGACACTTGGAAAGCAAGCTCCCTATGGAGTCTCCAGAGAGTGGATGTGGGAACTCCGGGCATACATCGGCCAGCGGCCTTAACACAAAAGCTCTTTTTTCTATATGTGGGTGAGGTACCGTGAGCTGCGGCAAATGCACCACCTCCTGGCCATAAAATAAAAGATCTATGTCTATATTTCTGGCGGTGTATCCGGTTTGTTCCTTTCGTTTTCTGCCTAGGCTGCTCTCTATAGATAATAGCGTGTTTAAAAGCTCTAAGGGAGCTAGTTCGGTCTCTAAGGACAGGCAGCAGTTTAGAAAGTCTTCAGACTTAAACCCCCAAGCAGGGGCCTTATAAACTTTAGAAATCATGGAAATAGGACCCATACGGTCTGCCATAAGGAAGATCGCTTTTTGCAGCATCAGGGCTCGGTTGCCTTGGTTGCTGCCCAAAGAAAAATATGCGGTTTGGGTCTGTTTTTTCATGAGCCCCCAAAGTAACAAAAGAATTTAATAATGGGTATATTTGTAGCACAGTGATTTTAACTTTTTTAAGCCTAAGGAGCCGCTACATTACCTATATAGAGACGTCTGAGGCTTTTAGGGGTATAAAATGCAGTTCCTAGTATTGCAAATCACTGCCTAAAAAAAACGCTATGACATTTTTTAAAAACTTCTTTGCCTCTTGTTTAGGTACTCTAGTAGCCTTCGGTATTGCTTTTTTTATGTTTTTTGCTGTGATTAGTTCACTGAGTCAGATGGAACCCACCACAACCATTGGCAGTAAGGTGCTATTGGAGTTGGATTTTCAAGGATTTATTAAAGACCGGGTAGCAGACGCAACTCAGGATCCCTTTTCTAGTTTTGCAGACCCAATGATGGGGCTAGATCAAATATTGCTCTCTATTGAGGTAGCTGCCTCAGATGACAGGGTGCAGGGGATTAGTATTAAAAACCCTTATTTTTTAGGAGGAATGTCGCAGTTGCAGGATGTGAGAAATGCATTGTTAAAATTTAAATCCTCTGGAAAAAAAGTATTGGCCTACGGAGAGGTTTTTGATCAGAAAAATTATTTCTTAGCCTCTGTAGCAGACAAAATATATTTAAACCCTACTGGCTATATGGAGCTTCAAGGTTTGAGTTCTGAGGTTTTGTACTATAAAGACTTTCAAGAAAAAACAGGACTTAAAATGGAGGTGATACGCCATGGAAAATACAAAAGTGCTGTAGAACCCTATTTAGAAAATGAAATGTCTAGCGCACAGCGCAGCCAGCTTACAGGGCTATTAGAAGGTTTGTGGAGGCTCATGGCAACAGACATCGCAGAGAGTAGGGGCATGAGCCTGGAAAACATGAACGAGATTGCCACTCAAATGGGAGCAAGAACCCCAGATTTGGCCTTGAAAAATGGATTGGTAGACGGCCTGCTTTTTGCAGATCAGTATGAGGAGACTTTAAAAAAAACCTTTGGACTTCCTTTACCCAATAAACCTAAAACGGTTTCATTGGGGGAATACAGTCGCTATTCTAGTAGTAAAAGACCCTATAGCGCTAAAGAAAACATTGCAGTGGTTTACGCTCAGGGTGCCATTATGCCAGGTAAGGGCAGTGCAGATTATATTGGCTCCCAGCTTACCATAGAGGGCATAGAGGCTGCTGTGAAAAATAAAAGCGTAAAAGCCATTGTGCTCCGGGTGAATTCTCCAGGAGGGAGTGCTTTGGTCTCTGACCTCATTTGGCGTGCCTTGGAAAAAGCCAAAGAAGAAAAGCCTGTAGTGGTTTCTATGGGGGATGTGGCCGCCTCTGGCGGATACTACATTGCTGCCGGTGCCAACAAAATATTTGCTTCGCCCATGACCATTACTGGTTCTATTGGTGTTTTTGGAACGCTTCCCAATATGTCTGAATTGGCAGATGAATGGGGTATTCATTCCCAAAGGGTAAGCACCCACGAAAACGGCGCACAATATTCCATTTTTAGCCCAATGACAGAACAATTCAGAGCTCTGACCACTGAAAGTATAGAGGAAACCTACCAGACCTTTTTAGCTAGGGTAGGCCAGGGGCGTGGTATGGATGTAGACGCGGTAGACGCCGTGGCCCAAGGACGGGTATGGACAGCTCAGGCAGCCTTAGAGGCAGGTCTCATAGATGGTATTGGAGACTTATCTGTTGCAGTAGCAGCCGCGGCTGAGTTGGGGGGAACTACGGACTACGGCATACGTAATTATCCCAAATATAAAACCCCTTTTGAACAACTTTTAGAAGATATTAGTGGGGTGAGTGCTCGCGTAAAAACTGCGCTACTCACGCCAAACCCCACTCAGGACGCCGCTGCTTTTTTTAAACATGTGCAACAGCAAATTAAAAGAGAGGGCGTGCAAGCTCGAATGCCTTTTGACCTTCATATTCAATAATAAAATCATATCGTTTGAGCTCCCCAAAAACTACCGAGTTTGCCCCTATGGTCCTTAAAGATTTAAGCCCGAAGAGGCAGTTCCTGGCCCAGCATTTGTATTTGCTATTGGGAGCGCTATTTATTACCTCTTTAGTGGTCTCCAATCTTATTTTTCAAAAATTCTTTTCTTGGCAGCCCTTTGGAGATTTTTCCTTTTTTGGCGTTCCTCTGTTTCAGGTTTCTGTGGGAATTTTACCATATCCCATTACCTTTTTAATTACAGATCTCATCTCTGAAATCTATGGTGCCAAACGGGCCAACGCCGTGGTGACTGCTGGAATTTTTGCATCGCTCTTTTCTGTAGGAATTGTACTTGTGGCCAACAGCGTTCCGGCTATGGAAAGTTCTCCAGTTGGAGACGCCCTGTTCTCTCAGGTTTTTGCGCTGTCTCCCTTGGCAGTTGTAGCTTCTATGTTGGCTTATTTAGCGGCTCAATACATAGATATAAGCCTGTATCACTTTTGGAAGAAACTTACAAAAGGCCGCCATTTGTGGCTTAGAAACAACTTTTCTACCTTTCTTTCTCAGTTTGTAGACAGTTTTTTGGTGGTGCTTTTACTGTGTGTTTTTGGAGTGCTTCCCTGGAATCTGTTTATGGGTCTGGTGGTTAGTGGCTTTGTCTTCAAAGTATTGGTGGCCGCAATAGACACCCCATTTTTATACCTATTGGTAGCCTGGTTTAGAAAGAAGTTTGATCTGGCCGCAGGACAAGAGATATGCTTGTAAATTGTGTTTTCACTTCCAGGAATACTGCAGCCTCATGGGCTAGTGCCCTGTTTGCGCTTCAAAGCTGAGGTTTATTCTCTCTGCTACTTATCTTCAAAAGCAGGGAAATAGCATTTTGTGGTTGCGCAAGAACCTATAGCAGTCCCAATTGGACTACATAACCTTCATGACTTCTGACATTAAAAACCCTTTGGTCTTCAAAAATGAGGTACTGACCTTTAATACCTTGTAATTTTCCCTCAAAACTTGGGTTTTTTTTGAGCCCCACACTGCTTACTTTTTCAGGATACTGAAGGACGGGGAATTCTAATTGGATCTCTTCGCTGTCTTCCAAATAATAAGGTAGAGCCTCCTGTGGAATGAAGGCCTTAAGCTGGTCTCTTCTTTTAGCCAAGTCTTCATCTTGGGTGTTATTAGTTAGCATTTTTCTCCAGTTGGTTTTGTCAGAGACATGGTCTTTGAGGGCTACCTCTGCAATACCAGCTAAGTAGCGGTTGGGTACCTCTAATATTTCTATGGCTTCATGTGCTCCTTGGTCTATCCAACGAGTAGGGATTTGTGATTTTCTGGTTACACCTACCTTGAGGTGGCTGGAGTTGGCCAGGTACACAATATGAGGTTGTAGTTGTACTTTTTGCTCATAGGCCAAATCTCGGTCTGGAATACCCAGATGTGCCGTGCTGAGCTCAGGTCTCATAATCCAGTCCCCTGCTTGGGCGCTGTCAAAAAAGCAATTTTTACAAAATCCCTGTCTGAAAATTTCTTTAGGCTGGTGGCATTCAAGACATTCATAGCCAGTCATTTCTATACGTATTTCTTTTCCAATAAGGGAATTTACATGTATGAAGTCTTCTTTAAAAACGAGGTAGTATGCTATGGGGGAGCCAAACTGAGTTTTCATTTTGGTAAGTACGCCCTGGTAAGTCATAGGTAGTGAAATTGATGTTGTGGTTGTTTAGCACCAAATTAAAACTTAATTTTAAGCAAGCTACAAAATATAGAGGGAATGCCCATACCATTAATTAATACCGTGGCCTCTTGGTTACTCAAAAAAAGGCTGCATCAGATTGAACTTTTCATTAAGTACCCAGCAGAGGTGCAAAATGAGGTTCTGATGGGGCTTATAGACTATGCAAAAAACACGCATTTTGGTAGGCAGTACGATTTTAAAAGTATGAAGTCCTATGAAGATTTTGCAGCTAGGGTTCCCATTGTAAATTACGAGGGTATGGAGTCTCTCATTTCTAGAGCTCGGATGGGCGAGCAAGAGCTGTTTTGGCCTTCCCCCATTAAAATGTTTGCCAAGAGTAGTGGGACCACCAATGCCAAGAGTAAATTTATTCCAGTAAGCCCCGAGTCTTTAGAGGATTGTCACTATAAATCTAGTAAAGACTTGCTGTCTATTTATTTGAACAACAATGAGAATTCTCAGCTTTTTACTGGCAAGAGCCTTCGCTTGGGTGGGAGTAAAGAACTGTATGAGTCTCACGGAAGTGTGTTTGGAGATCTCTCTGCGCTGCTCATAGACAATATGCCTTTTTGGGCAGAATTTAGCTCTACACCTTCTAATAAAGTGTCTCTGATGTCTGATTGGGACCGAAAATTAACCGCTGTCATAGAAGAGTCTTCTTTGGAGAATGTGACGAGTATGGCAGGTGTTCCTTCTTGGATGCTGGTGTTGCTTCATGAGCTTTTAGAGCGCCAGGGCCATTCGCATCTCTTTGAGGTTTGGGACCAATTAGAGGTCTATTTTCACGGTGGTGTGAGTTTTAGCCCTTACAAAGAGCAGTTTAAGAAAATTTTGCCCAGAAAGTCTTTTAACTATTATGAAATTTACAATGCTTCTGAGGGATTTTTTGCCATTCAGGACCGCAACAAAGGAGACGATTTGCTACTCATGTTAGATTATGGTATTTTTTATGAGTTTATTCCTATGGACCTCTATGAATCTGAAGAGGAACAGGCTATTCCTCTTTCTCAGGTGCAACTTCACACCAACTACGCCATAGTGATTACTACCAATGCAGGCCTTTGGCGCTATAAGGTGGGAGACACCATGCGTTTTACCTCATTAGATCCTTATAGAATTAGAATAAGCGGCAGGACCCGCCACCACATTAATGTATTTGGCGAAGAACTCATTATTGAAAATGCAGAGGAGGCTTTGAAAATTGTGAGCAAGAAAACCCAAACAGACATTATAGAATATACTGCGGCCCCCATTTTTATGAAGGACAAAGAAAAAGGAGGTCATGAATGGCTCATAGAATTTAGAACACCTCCTGAAAATTTGGACCAATTCACTGAGCTTTTGGACAACGCTCTCAAGTCTTTGAATTCTGACTACGAAGCCAAACGCTACAATAATATGACCTTGAATATGCCTGTGGTGCACTGCGCCAAAACCGGCACTTTTCACAAGTGGTTAGCCACCAATGATAAATTAGGGGGGCAGCATAAAATACCAAGACTTTCCAACTCCAGGAAGTATTTGGAAGAACTGCTTAGCTATTCTTAGGATACCTCTAGAATTAGGGTGAAGGTAAGCTTTCTGTGAACCCCAATTTTAGGATTTAGGTGTGTGGCTTAGTGTGAGCCCCAATATTAGGATGTAAGAATTTCTTTATTTTGAACCTCTGAATAACAGCTTAAGAAACGGCCTTCAGTTTTTTCTCCGTATCTAAGTTTATCTTAGATTTGGCATAGGCCACATCTACTTTAAGGGTCTTTTCTTCTCCGCTGGGCATTTGAAACATGGCGTCTGTAAATACAGATTCACAAAGAGATCGGAGCCCCCTGGCACCTAGTTTATACTCTAAGGCTTTGTCTACCAGATAATCTAAGGCTTCATCTGTAATTTCTAGTGCAATCTCGTCCATCTCAAACAGTTTTTCATACTGTTTCATAATGGCGTTTTTAGGCTGGGTAAGAATGGCTCTTAGGGTTTTCTTGTCCAGAGGGTTCATATGTGTGAGTACGGGTAAACGCCCTATGATCTCCGGAATGAGCCCAAAGTCTTTGAGGTCTTTTGGAATAATGTATTGGAGTATGTTTTCCTGGTCTAGACCCTCGTCTGCCTTGGAAGCAGAGTAGCCAACTGCCTGCATATTCAGGCGATTGCTTATTTTCTTTTCAATACCGTCAAAGGCACCCCCAGCAATAAACAAGATGTTCTCCGTGTTTACCTCTATGAATTTTTGATCTGGGTGCTTTCTTCCGCCTTTAGGAGGAACATTTACTGTGGTTCCCTCTAATAATTTTAAAAGCCCTTGCTGTACTCCTTCTCCAGAAACATCTCTGGTAATAGAAGGGTTGTCGCTTTTACGGGCAATCTTATCTATTTCATCTATGAAAACAATACCTCTTTGGGCTTTCTCTAGGTCGTAATCTGCCGCTTGTAACAGCCGAGTGAGTATGCTCTCTACGTCTTCCCCTACATAACCCGCCTCTGTAAGTACTGTAGCGTCTACAATGGCTAGGGGAACATTGAGCATTTTGGCAATGGTCTTGGCAATAAGAGTTTTTCCGGTTCCGGTTTGCCCTACCATGATGATGTTGGACTTCTGAATTTCCACATCGTCATTGGTGTTAGTTTGAAGCAGTCTTTTATAGTGGTTGTAAACCGCTACAGACAGCACTTTTTTAGTGCGGTCTTGACCAATGACAAATTGGTCTAAAAAGTCCTTGATTTCTAAAGGTTTTTTTAGGGTGAGTTCCTCAGACAAGTCTTCCCTAGAGGTGGCCTTAGACTCCTCTGCTACAATGCCGTTGGCCTGCTCTATACAGCGGTCACAGATGTGGGCATCTATACCGGCAATGAGCAGGTTGGTTTCAGGTTTTTTTCTCCCGCAAAAGGAACATTCTAAGGGGTCTTTGGCCATGGTCTTATTTTTTCTCTCTAACGAGAATCTCGTCTATCATTCCATATTCTTTGGCTTGAGCAGCTTTCATCCAATAATCTCTGTCAGAGTCCTGATAAACTTTGTCATAGGTTTGGCCAGAATGATTAGAAATGATGTTGTATAATTCTTCTTTAATTTTTAATACTTCTTTGGCTGCAATTTCTATGTCGCTAGCCTGGCCTTGTGCACCAGACAAAGGCTGGTGTATCATGACTCTAGAGTGGGTAAGTCCCGAGCGTTTTCCTTTTTCTCCAGCACATAATAGTACCGCAGCCATAGAGGCGGCAATACCGGTACAAATGGTAGCCACGTCTGGTTTTATAAATTGCATGGTGTCGTAAATGCCTAGACCTGCGTATACACTTCCTCCAGGAGAGTTAATGTATATCTGAATGTCTTTGGAAGCGTCTGCACTTTCTAAAAACAACAATTGGGCTTGAACAATATTAGCTACTTGGTCGTTAATGCCTGTGCCTAAAAAGATAATGCGGTCCATCATGAGTCTGGAAAAAACATCCATGGCAATGGCGTTTAGTTGTCTTTCCTCTATGATATTTGGGGTCATACCCACGGGGTACATGCTGGTCATAATGGCGTCGTAGTAGTTGCCGTTTATGCCCTGGTCCTTGATGGCAAAATTTTTAAATTCCTGTGCGTAATTCATAGCTGCTCCTTAGTTTATACAAATACGGTGCTAAAAGATCTCTTTTAGCACCGTAAAGATACTTAATAATTTGTGAATGAACCCAAGAGTTTAAAGGCGAATTAAGCCCCGTATACTTCTTTTACAAAGGCCTCATAGCTTAAAGATTTCTCCTTAAGGTTGGCTTTTTCTTTGTAGAGTTTCATCAGTTTTTCACTCATCATTTGCTCAGAAAGGCGTTTCACTTCTTCTTGGTTAGACAAGACTCTGGCGGCAATACCGTCCAACTCCTCTTCTTTAGGGTCTAATTGACCGTATTGGGCCATTTGTGTTTTTATGAGTCCTTTTGCAAATGTTTTCAGGTCTTCAAAATTAACTTGAAGATCATTGGCTTCTATAATTTTACCCTCAATGAGTTGGTAACGCAATCCTTGTTCAGATCTTTCGTATTCTGCTTTTGCCTCCTCTGCAGTTAGTGGTTTTTCTCCGCTACTTTGGATCCATTTGGTTAAAAATTCTCCTGGGAGATCAAATTTGGTGTCTGCAATAAGGGCTTCAGTAACGTCGTTAAGTAATTTTTGGTCTGCTTGCTGCTCGAATTGCTTCTCTGCGTCTTCTTTAATTTTAGCAGCCAATTCTTTTTCAGAGCTTACTACGTCTTTCCCAAATAATTTGTCAAACAATTCTTGGTCTAAGGCGGCAGGGGTACGCTCGTTAATTTCTTCCACCTTAAAGCTTACTACGCCTTTGTATTCTTTAGCAATGGCAGCCTCTAAACCAAAAGCAGCTGCAGCTTTAGTTTCTTCTTTAAAGAGCCCTTTGGCGTCTAAAGATACAGTGGCACCAACCTCAGCTCCTTCCAGTGCAGTTTTGGCTTTCTTAGCCTTAATGTCTTCTAGACTAATGGTTGTTTTTTTATCTATACCAGCAGCCTCGTCTGTAAACGTACCGCTAATTTCTGCGGTAGCTGTTACGGCTTTAACTGGTGTGATTTTTCCGTATTGTTTTCTGATAGACAAAATTTGATCGTCAATCATTTTCTTGTCTGCCGTTACTTTATAGCTAGTTACGGCTTTTTTTGTTTTTAAATTCACCTCAAATTCTGGAGCTAAACCAATTTCAAAATCAAAAGAAAGGCTAGGAGCATTCCAGTCAAAGTTTTCTGCCAATTCCTTTGGCAGTGGGTTTCCTAGAATAGATAATTTCTCTTCTGTTAGGTAGTTATTTAAACTCTCTTGTATGAGTTTGTTTACCTCTTCTACCAGCACAGACTTTCCATACTGTTTTTTAATCATGCCCATTGGCACATGACCTTTTCTAAAACCGGGTACGTTTGCTGTTTTTTTATAATCTGCTAAAATAGTGTCTACCTTAGGCTGGAAATCTGCTTGGTTTAAAGTGATATTAATCTCTGCGTTAAGCGTGTCTAACTGTTTCTTACTGATATTCATGGTCTAACTGCTTTTTTATAAGGCTTTTAATGGGCTGCAAAAGTAATACTTTTTATCTCGTCCAACAATTTTTGTTTGGGGTTTCTAAGATCCGCATCGGGCGTAAACGCCCAAGTACTTGTGAGCCTTGGATTTACTTAAGAGTTGTGGCTAGGCCTTTAAAAAAGCGATGCTTTTTTGGTAAAATTCTTTTGGATTTTCTGCGTGTAGCCAATGCCCAGCATTTTTAACAGTCTCTATTTGTGCGGCGGGGAAAGCCTGCTTTATGCTTAGGTGGTCTTCTTCTAAGATATAGTGTGAGTTGCCGCCGGCTAGAAACAAACTTGGTTTTTTAAATGTCATCTCCAGTGGCAGGGGTGCTCCTACAGCTTCCATACCCTCTGCCAATACGGGAATATTTGCTCTAAAGCCAAGTTGTCCCGGCACTACCCAATACAGGTTTTTGAGTAAAAATTGTCTCACTCCAGCCTCTGAAATTCGCTGTGCTAAAAAATCTTCTGCGCTACTGCGGCTGCTAAAAACTTGCTTTTGCATGGCGGTGAGTGCTTCTAAAATTTCAGAGTGATGCGGTGGGTATGATTTTGGGCCTATGTCTGCCACAATCAATTTTTCTGTTTTTTCTGGGTATTTGCAGGCAAAGTACATGGCTGTTTTGCCGCCCATAGAATGTCCTAAAAGGTGGGCTTTTTTAATGGAGTTCGCCTCCATATACCCCTCTAGGTCTGCTGCCATATGGGCATAAGAAAAGTCGGTGCTGTGAAAACTTTTGCCGTGGTTGCGTTGGTCTATTAGATGTACTCTGAAACCTGCTTCTACATAGGATTTAGCTAAGGTTTTCCAATTGTCAGACATTCCTAAAAAACCGTGGAGTATGAGCAAGTCTGGCCCCGTTCCATAGGTTGTGGCGTGTAAAATTGGCATTATGAAAGTGCTTTTAAATACATTGGGATGACATTCTCAAGACCTAAATACAAAGACTCGCAAATTAGTGCATGGCCAATAGATACTTCGTCTAGATGGGCAAGGGACTGTTTAAAGTAAGCCATATTTTCCAGGGAGAGGTCATGCCCGGCGTTTATACCCAAGCCCAATTCTTTGGCCAGAGTTGCGGCGGCTACATAGGGGGCTACGGCGGCGGCTTGTTCTCCTTTGGTGTACCCTACTGCGTAGGCTTCTGTGTACAATTCTATGCGGTCTGTTCCAGTGGTAGCCGCCGCTTGTATTTGCTCCGCCACAGGATCTATGAAAATAGAGGTGCGAATGCCAGCCTTTTTAAAAATGTCAATGATTTCTTTTAGATATTCTTGGTGCTTCACAGCGTCCCAACCAGCATTTGAAGTAATGGCGTCTACGGCGTCTGGCACCAGCGTTACTTGGGTGGGTTTCACTTCTAAAACTAGGTCTATAAATTTTTGGTTGGGATTGCCCTCTATATTGTATTCGGTGGTCACAATCTTTTTGAGATCTTTAGCATCTTGATACCTAATGTGCCTTTCGTCTGGTCTGGGGTGTATGGTAATTCCTTGGGCCCCAAATCTTTCGATGTCTTCTGCAGCAGTAAGCAGGTTGGGTACATTACCGCCTCTGGCATTTCTCAAGGTGGCTAACTTATTGATGTTTACACTTAACTTAGTCATAAAAATTGGGGTATTAGGGGCTACAAAAATACAAATTAGGGGTCCGTATTCCATTTTTTAATTAGTAATTTGCAAATAAAAATAGACCCTATGGTGAAAAGCGTTCTTGAAATGGAGCTTTCCAAGCCTATAAATGATTTCTCTTTGTCTGAGATGGTTCAGATATTTGAAGCGTCACAGCTAGTTGTTAAAAGCTTTAGCAGGGAAGTGGTAGGAGACATGTTACACCTCAAAATTACCTTTTACCCTGGAGATTTACAGTCCTGTTTGTCTAGTCTTAGGCGCTATGGATTTGAGATTTTAATATTAGATGGCAGAGACCTTACCCGGGAGCATTTGGAAGATCATGCCGCTTATTTAAACACCTATTTAAATATTTAATATGAATCCCTTTAAGGTAGCTCTTTACGGTTACAAGCCCTCTGAAAAGACAAAGCAGGCTGTTTTTGCTATTCTAGAAGCCATTTCAGATGTTGGCGGTGCCGTTTGTATAGAGGCTGCTTTTAGTAGTAGTTTAGGAGTTCAAGTGAATGATATTCCAGTTTTCAGAAAGTCTTCAGACCTAGATCCTGTTACCTCTTTGTTTGTGAGTTTTGGAGGAGATGGCACCATGCTAAAGGCCACTACCTTTATTTTAGATTCTGGAATTCCTTTGGTGGGTGTAAATACAGGTAGACTTGGTTTTTTATCTACCATAGATGTGGCTCAGGTAAAAAAAGTGATCACTGATTTTGTCGCTGGAGCCTATACCATAGAAGAGCGTACTATGGTGTGTTTGAGTACCAGCCCTCCTATTCCTGAATTCGAGAATATTTCCGTGGCTCTTAATGAGATTACCGTGAGTAGAAAAGACACCACAGCCATGATTACGGTGGCCACCTATCTAGACGGCGAATACCTCACCTCATACTGGGCAGATGGTTTAATTATTGCGACACCAACTGGCTCCACAGGATACTCTCTGTCTTGCGGGGGACCGGTGATGGCACCTGGAACCAATTCTCTGATCTTAACCCCTATAGCTCCACATAATTTAAATGCCCGCCCGCTTATTATTGCAGATCATACAGAGATTAGATTGAGTGTGAGTAGCAGAGAGCCTCAGCATTTGGTGTCTTTAGATTCTCGCATTGCCAGCTTGGAAAATGGCAGAGAATTACTTATTAAAAAAGCCCCTTACACTTTAAAGATGGTAGCTTATACCTCTGAAAGCTTTTTAAAGACCCTTAGAAATAAACTGCTTTGGGGAGAAGACAAAAGGAATTAGCTCCACAATATTTACGCTCTTAATAAGTTGTATAGGTACCTCTATTTTCTATTATTTTTGCACTGCTCATGAAGTATCCAATTCCATTTTTTTTTTCTCTATTATTATCTGCCTCTCTTTGGTCGCAGACCTATGAGGTGGGTGCTTTTTTGGGTGGCGCCAACGCTATGGGAGATGTGGGGTCTCAACAGCAAATAAATCCTTCTTCTCCGGTTTTTGGACTGTTGTTTAAATGGAATAAAAGTCAGAGATATGCTTGGCGGGGGCAGCTGAGTTATGCGAAGCTAAATTTTGAAGACCAGGCTTCTTCAGATCCCTCTCGTTTGCAGCGAGGTTTTTCTTCAGACAATTCCATTCTAGAATTATCTGCAGGATTAGAAGTGAATTTTATACCCTATAATCTACACCGTTTTGGACCTGTTTTTAGTCCTTATATGTACACTGGGCTCACTGTATTGCGCTCAGAGTATTTTTATTTTGATCAGGGGAGGGTGCAAAATATAAACAAACAAGACACTAGCTTTGCTTTGCCGCTGGTTTTTGGAGCTAAATCCAGGCTTGGTGCAAACAGTGTTTTAGGAGCAGAAATTGGTGCTAGATATACATTTACTGATAATTTAGACGGAAGTAACCCAATTAATTCTAATTTTGCGGACTATAGTTTTGGAGACCCTAACAATAATGATTGGTATGTCTTTACTGGTATTAGTATCACGTTTACTTTTACTAGAAAGCCCTGCCAAGATTGTTTTAAGTAATGGAAAAAACAGCAGTGAATACAGAATCTCATAAATTACCCAGACATCTAGCCATTATTATGGATGGCAATGGGAGGTGGGCTAAAGCAAAGGGCAAGCCCAGAACTTTTGGTCATGAACAGGGCGTGAGAGCTGTTAAAGAGACCGTGGAGTCTGCCGCAGCTATGGGAATTAAATATTTGACCCTATATGCCTTTTCTACTGAAAATTGGAATAGACCCAAGTATGAAGTAGATATTCTGATGAAACTCTTGATTAAATCCCTTAAAAAAGAGTTAAAAACCTTTCAAGAGCACAACATTCGCCTGAACGCGATTGGAGCCTTGGACACCCTGCCCAAAAAAGCCGCTCGAGAATTAGAAGAAGTCATAGAGCAGACTAGCAAAAACAATAAAATGACTCTGAGTTTGGCTTTGAGTTATGGGAGTAGAGAAGAGCTGCTACAGGCGGTAAAAAGCATTAGTGTCAAAGTTAAAAATAATATAATTTCATCTGAAAATATTGATGAAACCATTATAAATAGTCATCTTTACACGCATGACTTGCCAGAGGTAGATCTTTTGATCAGAACCAGTGGCGAGCAAAGAATTAGTAATTTTTTGCTGTGGCAGATTGCCTATGCAGAATTGTATTTTATAGATGATTATTGGCCTGACTTTAGCAAGCAACATTTGGAGCAGGCACTCCTTAATTATCAGAATAGAGAAAGAAGATTTGGAAAAACAAGCGAACAACTCAGTGAATCATAGAGCCCTTCACCTTATAACCCAATGCTTTGTTGCGTGGGTTTTATTTTTTAGCCCTACCTGGTCTCAAGCCCAGGAAGGGTCTTATGACGACGGGAAAAAATACATCCTTGGAGGTATTGAGGTAGTGGGTTTACAAAGTTACAACGCCCAAACAGTGAAGACTTTTACTGGGCTCAGAGAGGGCCAGCCTATTACCCTGCCTGGGGAACAAATAGGTGCCGTAATTAGTAAGCTTTGGGACCTAGAACTGTTTAGTGATATTAATTTCTACATCACCGACATTCAAGGTGAAAAGGTTTTTTTAGAGCTTGAAATTATCGAGAGACCAACCCTTTCTAAGGTCACTGTATATGGTGTTAAGGAAAGAAAGGTGGCTGGAATTCTTACAGATACAGATCTTAAAAAAGGAAAGAAAATCACGGAAAGTTTAATTGCCAACACCAAGAATTATCTACAGAATAAGTATAAAAAAGAAGGGTACTTAAATACCAAGGTCACCATTGCTACTGCAGTAGACACTTCTGAGACCAATGCCAAAAAGATGGTGATTAACATTAATAAGGGGGCTAAGGTTAAGATTTCTGATATTTCTTTTGAAGGGAATGAGCAATTGAGTGCTGCCAGATTAAAAAAGGCCCTAAAGAAAACCAAAGAAAAAGCTTTTTACAGGTTTTGGAAAAAGTCTAAATACATCCCCGAAGATTATCAAGCAGATTTACAGTCTTTGAAAGACGCTTACGCAGAAAACGGATTTAGAGATGCTAGGATATTAATGGACACCTTTACTAAAGTAGATCCGAGCAATATTGCCCTAAAAATAAAAGTAGAAGAAGGGAATAAGTACTATTTTGGAGACATAGATTTTGTTGGAAACACCGTCTATACAGACAGAGGCTTACAGCAGGTATTGGGTATTCAAAAGGGAGACACCTACAATGGAGTGCTCCTCAGAAAGCGAATTGCAGACGACACCAAGCCAGACGGAGAAGATATTACCAATCTATATCAGAATAACGGCTATTTGTTTTCCAGTATTAATCCAGTGGAGGTTTCTGCAGCTAATGACACCATTAACTTTGAAGTTCGGATTATAGAGGGTAAAGAAACTTTCTTAGATCATGTGACTGTGAATGGGAACGATAAAACCAACGACCACGTTATTTTTAGAGAACTCAGAACCAGACCTGGTCAAAAATACAGTAAGGACAACATTATCAGAAGTATTAGAGAGTTAGGACAGCTTGGTTTTTTTGATGCAGAGCAAATATCACCCGACGTTCAAAATGCAGACCCTAATACCGGTACGGTAGATCTTGCTTACAGCTTGGTAGAGTCTGGATCTAGCCAGATAGAGTTGCAAGGAGGTTACGGCGGAGGTGGTTTTATTGGAACTCTAGGTTTGTCTTTCAGTAACTTTTCACTTCAAAATATATTCAAGAAGGAATACTACAAACCTGTACCCATGGGTGACGGGCAAACTTTTGCGTTGAGGTTGCAAGCTAGTAGAACGTTTAAGGTGTATAGTTTAAATTTTTCTGAACCTTGGTTGGGTGGTGTAAAACCTGTTAGATTTAATGTTTCTCTTTCTAGAACCCAACAGTTTTCATATGATTTTATTGCTAGAGACGTAGATAAGGATAGGCAGTTCGCCATCACTGGAATTTCATTAGGCTTGGCCAAAAGGCTACAATGGCCAGACGATTATTTTTCTATATCTCATGCCCTCGGTTACCAGCAGTACAATTTTAAAAATTACAATATTGGACTGTTTAATTTTGGAAATGGAACCTCCAATTCTCTCACCTATACCTTTGGATTGTCTAGAAAATCTTCAGGGCCCAACCCTATTTTTCCCACAGGAGGGTCCAGTTTTGAGTTCTTAGCTAAATTTACGCCTCCTTTTTCGCTATTGGGATCTAAAGATTTTGCAGCCATAAAAGAAGAGTCTGATGAAATTATAGATTTGAGATCTACAGGAGAGGCCACAGCCTCTCAACTCAAACGATTAGAGACCCTAGAGGAGTCTAGGTTTAAGTGGTTGGAGTTTTATAAGTTAAATTTTAAAGGAGATTGGTACAGTAGAATTGTTGGTAAGCTTATATTGCGTACCAACACAGAATTTGGTTTCCTAGGGAACTACAACACGGACATAGGAAATGTACCCTTCGAAAGATTTTTTGTGGGAGGAGATGGTTTAGGAAACTTCACTTTAGACGGTAGGGAGGTTGTGCAATTAAGAGGATATGAAAATCAGTCCCTTACTCCATTAGACCCCACTACTGGCCAGCAAGAAGGTGGAGTGGTGTACAATAAGTTTTCTGCAGAACTCAGGTATCCCATAACGCTCAAACCCTCTGCTTCTATCTACGGCTTGGCGTTTCTAGAGGGGGGTAATGCATTTAATTCTATTCAAGAATTTAATCCCTTTGACATAAAGAGATCTGCGGGCGTTGGGGTTAGAATTTTTATGCCTGCATTTGGATTGTTGGGTATAGACTTTGGATACGGATTTGACTCTGACAACCAACCCAATTCTGTAGGCCCTTCAGGCTGGCAAACACACTTTATTATTGGACAAAGATTTTAAATATATTTAGATTATTAAAAACCTTTCTACATACCTGTTTTTGTTCTCTTTGCTCACTGTTTTTTCTGCACAGTCACAGCGTCAGGCAAGGGTAGGGTATATAGATATGGATTACATACTCTCTAAGTTACCGGCTTATATTGCGTCTGAGAATAACTTGGATAAAAGGGTAAGCTCTTGGCAAACTGAGATTGCTGCCAGGAAACTAGGTATTACCTCTATGGAGTCTAGTTTAGAAGCTGAAAAAGTACTGCTCACCCCCATTTTGATAGAGGAAAAGCAGCTGGAAATTCAAGCAGCTAAAGCTTCTCTAGTGGCCTATCAGCAGCAAAGATTTGGTGTAAACGGAGATCTGGCTTACTACAGGAAGTCTTTGTTGCAACCCATTCAAGACTTGGTTTTTGAGACCGTACAAAAACTTGGAAAAGAAAAAGGGTATGACCTCATACTAGATAAATCTGATCGCAGCACCACCATTTTATTCGCCAATAAAAGGTTTGACCTAAGTGATTTGGTCATCAGAGCGCTAAGCAGGCAGGAAATAACTGCAAATATGTCTCTAACAGATGACCAGATTAATGAAAAAGAGGGTGTTCCAGTTGTTAATGAGGCTTTGGAGGAAAAACAGCAAGAACAGCTGGGCAAGCAACAAAAACGTGCCAAACAGTTGGCAGATAAAAAGGCGGCTCAGGAAAAACTAAGGGCAGAGCGTCAGAAAGCTTATGAGCTTAGAAAGCAAAAATTAAAGGAAGCTAGAGAAAAGAAAAAAAGCGATAAACTTCCTGTAAAACAAAAAGACAGTATACCAGAATAAATTTTATATTTGAACCCTAGATTTAACTTAAACGAAGATGAACACTCAATTTAATTACACCATGAAGAATTTAAAGAAAATAGCTGTTGCATTATTCTTATTTGTAGCCGCCACCAGTTTTACTCAGGCTCAGAGTAAGGTTGCTCACATTAATGTACAGCAGTTGTTATCTGAAATGCCAGAGATGAAGGCGGCAGATGCGGAACTTAAAAAATTGCAAGAGACTTACAGAGCAGACATTGAAGAGTCTATGACAGAGCTCAGAAATAAGTATACCTTATACTCTAACGAGTCTGCTTCTAAGACCCAAGAGGAAAATGAGAAAAGAGCTTTAGAGCTTCAAGGATTTGAGAAAAACATTAACGAGGCACAGCAAGCAGCGCAGCAGGAATTACAGAAAAAGCAAGCAGAGTTATTTGCACCTATTTCTGAAAAAGCCAAAGCGGCTATTGAAAAAGTGGCTGCAGCCCAAGGCTTTGACTATGTCTTAGACGCAACTCAAGGTTACGGCGTATTGGTGGCTAAGGGTAAAGACCTTATGGCAGACGTTAAAAAATCTTTAGGCTTCTAAGATTTTTAAAGAATAAATTCTAAAAAAACCGCCTTGTAGAGGCGGTTTTTTTATTTTAGTATGGAATTCTTTTTATGAAAGCAAATACAGCTCCCATAGGTTTTTTTGACTCCGGTATTGGAGGAACCTCTATTTGGTCTGCTGTGACTCATTTACTTCCTCAGGAGTCTACGGTCTATGTGGCAGACAGTGCCAACGCACCTTATGGTGAAAAATCTCCAGAAGAGATTGTAGCGCTTTCTGTTAAAAACACGGAGTTTCTCTTAGATTATGGAGCCAAACTCATTGTAGTGGCTTGTAATACGGCTACTACTAACGCTATAGCTAGCTTGAGAGCTAGGTATCCCGTTCCATTTGTGGGAATTGAACCCGCTATTAAGCCCGCGGCTCTTCAGACAAAATCTGGAAAAGTAGGTCTTCTAGCTACAAAAGGGACCTTGGGTAGTGCCCTATTTCACAAAACGGCATTGGAAAACACCTCAGGAGTAGAACTCATAGAACAGGAGGGGGCTGGCTTGGTACCTCTCATTGAAGCTGGTTTTGAACAAGGAGACGAGGTGCGACAACTGCTGCAAACTTATTTGAACCCCATGTTAGAAAAGGGGATAGACACCCTGGTGTTGGGTTGTACCCATTACCCATATTTAAAGCCTATTTTAAAGGAGATTTTGCCTCCCCATTTACTGGTCTTAGACGCTGCAGCGGCAGTGGCCAAACAGACGCAAACGCTATTAACACAACACGAGCTATTAGCGGGTGGTTTGGGGGAAAGCAAGCATGTTTTTTTTACCAATAAGCAGACTGCTTTGTTGGCTAGATTTGTCCCAGCTCCACTTCAGGAACAGGTTTATTTTACTTCAGATTTTTAAGCCCTGCCTCTTTTTTTCGCTCGTAGGTTTCAAAAGTGTAGGCAAATGCATGGCGTTCGTCTGCTGGCATAGGAACACTTTCTATGAGTTGGAAATCTGCGGTAGATAGGTCGGGAAAAAAGGCATCGGCCGCCAGGCTGGTATGTACCCTAGTGAGTTCTATATGTGTGGCTATCTCGTAGGCCATATGATAGATTTCTCCGCCCCCAATAATATAGACAAGTGGCTCGTGGGCGCAGGCCTCTAAGGCAGCTTGCATGGAGTGGTACACTTCACAGTCTGGATGGTCTATTTGGTAGGCTTTGTTTCTAGTAATCACCAAGTGTTTCCGGTTAGGGAGGGGTTTGGGAAAACTCTCGAAGGTTTTCCTGCCCATGATCATAGGGTGGCCGGTGGTAAGGGTTTTAAACCTTTTAAAATCTAGTGGTAAGTGCCACAATAGTTCGTTGTCTTTGCCTAAGGCATTGTTCTCTGCCGCTGCGGCAATCATACAGATATCTGACATTCTTAAATGGCTACTGCCCCTTTTATGTGCGGGTGTGGATCGTAATTTTCTAGTGTAAAGTCTTCAAAATCAAACTCAAAAATATCTGAAATTTCAGGATTGAGTTTCATCTGTGGTAAAGGTCTTGGTTCTCTGCTTAATTGCAATTCTATTTGCTCCATATGGTTGTTGTATATGTGAGCGTCGCCAAAGGTGTGCACGAAGTCTCCAGCCTCTAGACCGCAAACCTGAGCGATCATCATGGTAAGTAGGGCATAGGAGGCAATATTGAAAGGCACCCCTAAAAAGATGTCTGCAGATCTCTGATACAGTTGGCAAGATAGTTTGCCGTTTGCTACATAAAACTGAAAGAAAGCATGGCATGGGGGGAGGGCTGCTTTGCCATTTGCTACATTTTCTTTAAAAGATTTTTTAGTGTCTGGCAAAACACTGGGGTTCCAGGCAGAAACAATCATACGCCTGCTGTTGGGGTTGGTCTTAATGCTTTCTATGAGTTCTTTAATCTGATCTATTTCTTCGCCATTCCAGTTTCTCCACTGGGCACCGTACACTGGGCCTAAATCTCCATTTTCATTGGCCCATTCATTCCAAATACGCACCCCGTTTTCTTGAAGATAAGTAATATTGGTGTCGCCTTTTAAAAACCACAGCAATTCGTATATAATAGACTTTAGGTGTAACTTTTTAGTTGTCACCATGGGAAAACCCTCAGAGAGGTTAAATCGCATCTGATATCCGAAGACACTTTTGGTGCCTGTTCCTGTTCTATCTCCTTTCTGTACTCCTTCTGCCAATACGTGTTTAAGCAGGTCGTGGTATTGTTGCATAGACTTATTTTAATATTTAAAGATAAGGCATGCCTTAGAAAACCGCTTGGGTGGTTTCTATGGATTATTCACAACTTATTAACGGCTTTATATATGGGGTTCTGCTGCTGCGGTTAACCCAGAATCATTCCGGCAATAGTGGCAGACAATAAAGAGGCTAATGAGCCGCCTAATACGGCTTTTAGGCCAAAGGCAGAAAGGGTTTTACGCTGGCCTGGTGCTAGGGATCCAATCCCGCCAATCTGAATACCAATAGAGGCAAAATTGGCAAAACCGCAGAGCATATAGGTAGCCATAATCACAGTTTTGTTATAGGTGAAATGAGTGGCGCTGCTCACTTCTTTTAGGCTCGCTAACTGGGTGTAGCCCACGAACTCACTAGAAGCTAATTTTATTCCCAGTAGCTGCCCCATGAGAAACATGTCTTCTGCTGCCACTCCAATTACCCACATAAGTGGTCCAAAGACCGTTCCTAAAATAGCCTCTAGAGATAGGGAAGGATAGCTGCTGTTGGCAGCAATCCATTCATTGAGATTTGTGACGTCTCCAATCCAGTTAAAAATACCATTGAAAAGTGCTATGAATGCTACAAAAACCAAAAGCATGGCACCTACGTTTACCGCTAATTTTAAGCCTTCAGATGTTCCATTAGAAATGGCGTCTAGAAAATTAGTTCCAATTTTTTCCGTAGAGACCTGCACATCAGTGTCTATTTTTTCCGTTTGTGGATACAAAATTTTAGAGATAATTATGGCTCCGGGAGCCGCCATAACAGAAGCGGCTAAAAGGTGCCTGGCAAACTCCAGTCTAAGCACAGGGTCGTCTCCTCCTAAAAAGCCAATATAGGCCGCTAAAACACCGCCAGCAACGGTAGCCATCCCACCAATCATGACCAATAATATTTCTGACTTGCTCATTTTTTCCAAGTAGGCTTTAATGAGTAGGGGTGCCTCTGTTTGTCCCAGGAATATATTTCCAGCTACAGAAAGGCTCTCTGCTCCAGAAATACCGAGGGATTTGGTTAGTAACCAGGCCAGCCCTTTGACTACTTTTTGAATGATCCCCAGGTAAAATAGAACCGAGGTAAGGGCAGAGAAAAAAATGATGGTGGGTAAAATTTGAAAAGCAAATATATAGCCTATAGATGGGTTGTTTAAATCTAGAAGATTCCCCAATAAAAATTTACTTCCTACCAAAGTGTAATCCAGGATATTGACAAACACCTGACCTACCAGACTAAAACCCTTTTGGATAAAGCTTACTTTTAAAATACCAATGGCGAGAACCGTTTGAAGGCCTAATCCAATTCCTACCATTTTCCAATTAATTGCTTTCCTATTAGAAGAGAACACAAAGGCTACGCCAACAAGAAACAACATTCCTAAAATACCTTTCCAAAGGCTGTTTACAGAAAAAGAGGCATTGGGAATAAGTTCTTGACTGCTTTCTAAGGTAGTAGAGGTAAATGACACTAGGGGGTCATTCATGCCAAAGGCACTAGAAATGGAGAGTACACTCACGAATAGGAAGCTCCACAATAGGGAGGGGGTCATTTTTGGCATTTTAGTTTCTTTTGGAGATTTCATCTCTAATTTTAGCAGCTTTTTCGTAATCCTCATCTTTTACTGCTTTGTCTAATTCTGTTTCTAATCCCTTGAGGTCTAATTGGTGAAGGCTGTTATCTGAAGTAGTGGCCTTCATAGGTGTGGCTTCTTGAGATGGGCTTGAGCTGCTTGGAACTTCTTTGACAGATAAATGAATACCTGCCTTTCCCAATATACTTTCATAGGTAAATATGGGGGCGTTAAACCGCAGCGCTAAGGCTATGGCGTCTGAGGTTCTAGCGTCAAATTCAGATTCTTTCCCATTTAAATCACATACAATATTGGCATAGAATACGCCGTCTACCAGCTTGTGAATGACTACCTTTTTTAAGGCAATTTCGTAATGGCTTGCAAAACTTTTAAATAAATCGTGGGTAAGGGGTCTCGGGGGGCTAATTTCCTTTTCTAAAGCAATGGCAATAGACTGCGCCTCAAAGGCCCCAATAACAATAGGTAATTTCCTGTCACCGTCCATCTCATTAAGGATGAGTGCGTAGGCCCCATTCTGAGTTTGGCTGTAGGAGATTCCTTTTATTTTTAAGGGTATTAAGCTCATAGTTTAAAGGTCATAAAAAAAGGCCAATTAATAAAATAATTAGCCTTTGTTATCTGTGGCCCTATATAAGGGGCGCAATTTAGCAATTTTTAGGCGTTTGCGGCTTTAAAAGCTTTTAATTTTTCAATGAGCTTGGGCACCACCTCAAAGGCGTCCCCTACAATTCCATAATCTGCCGCTTTAAAGAAGGGTGCTTCAGGATCTGTGTTAATGACCACTTTTACTTTGGAGGCAGAAACTCCAGCCAAGTGCTGGATAGCTCCAGAGATGCCTATGGCAATATACAAGTTGGTGGCTACGGGTTTTCCCGTCTGCCCCACATGTTCTCCATGAGGTCTCCATCCCAGGTCGGAAACCGGTTTAGAGCAGGCCGTTGCAGCACCTAGTACGGAAGCTAATTCCTCTATCATTCCCCAGTTTTCAGGACCTTTTAATCCCCTACCAGCAGAGACCACGATGTCTGCGTCTGCAATGGTTGCCTTACCAGCCACCTTGTCTACAGAGGTAGTTTTGGTGCTAAATTGGCTAGCCTCCATGCTAGGTTCAAAATCAGTTACCGTAGTGCTGCCACTGTTTTCGTGTACACCATATGCGTTGTTCGCTACCCCAATCATTTTAATGGCTGCACTTAGTGTGGTATGTGCAAAGCCTTTGTTACTAAAGGCAGTTCTTTTAACTACAAATGGAGTGGTACTCTCGGGTAGGGCTACTACATTGGGCGCATAACTGGCCTGCAAAGTTGCAGCAACTAGCGGGCTTAGGTATTTGGCGTCTGCACTGCTGCTCACCACCACCACAGAGGCTGCTTCACTTTTGGCCGCCTGACTTATAGCGCTGGCATAGGCCTTGGCGTTAAAGCTAGCGAGTTCTGCGTGGCTTACACGAAGAACCTTGTCTACCCCATAGGCACTTAAGGCCTGTGCGTCTTCTGGGTGAAAGGCAATGGCCACAGAGTGCACGCCCATATTTTTGGCTAAGGCCACCCCGTAGGAGGCCAGTTCCCCTGCGTTTTTTTTGAATTTTCCTTGCTCAGTTTCAGTGTATATAAGTACGGACATAGCTGTAATTTTTTAAAGAAGGTATTAAAGTACCTTGGCTTGGTTGTGTAATAAAGAAATAAGATGGTCTAAGTCTTGAGCGTCTACCATGGTCACCTCTCCTTTAGGATCTGGTTTGGAATAGCTGCTGTCTTGAGTGAGACTTTCTGTGCCAATTGCAGCTCTAATATGAAGCTGCTTTTGACGGGCCATCATAATACCTCTCATATTTGGAATTCTGAGATCGCTTTCCTCTACCAAACCTTTTTGTCCTCCAATAACAAGTGGCAAGGCAGTAGTTAGGGTTTCTTTACCCCCATCTATTTCTCTAATAGCAGTAGCTTGCTCGCCATCTATTTCAAGCGAAATGCAATTGGTTACATAGTTATAGTCTAACAGACTCGCTAGAATACCGGGGACCATACCGCCGTTGTAGTCTATAGACTCTCTGCCTGCAATAACTAGATCAAAGCCTTCCTCTTTCACTAAGGCGGCCAATTCCTTGGCTACGGCAAAGCCGTCTGTGGGAAGGGCGTCTATTCTATACCCCTGATCTGCACCAATGGCAAGGGCTTTTCTAAGGGTGGGTTCTACACTAGCGTCTCCTACGGTTACCACCGACAGAGAGGCGCCTTGTTTTTCTTTGAACCACATGGCTCTGGTGAGTCCAAATTCATCGTTAGGATTCATAACGAACTGAACACCGGTAGTGTCAAACTGAGTGTTGTTCTCTTTAAAGTTAATTTTGGAAGTAGTGTCTGGGACATTACTAATGCAAACGAGTATTTTCATAGTCAACGGCTTTATTATCTGATGTGACGAATATACATATTTTTCCTCAATTTACTATGCATGCATAGTAAATTTTGTACTTTTTTATCACATATACGGCTACGAATTCACAGATTTATTGTTTATTTTTGCTCCTCTTTTAATAAAGACCTATGAAAACATTACAGTTTAGAGAAGCCATAGCAGAAGCTATGTCTGAAGAAATGAGAAAAGACCCTTCTATTTACCTTATGGGGGAAGAAGTGGCAGAATATAACGGGGCTTACAAAGCTTCCAAAGGTATGTTGGACGAGTTTGGACCAGAGCGAGTAATAGACACTCCTATCTCTGAACTAGGTTTTGCAGGAATTGGCGTAGGTTCTGCCATGAACGGCAACAAGCCTATTATTGAGTTCATGACCTTTAACTTTGCATTGGTAGGTATTGATCAAATTATAAACAACGCGGCGAAGATCAGACAGATGTCTGGTGGTCAGTTTAACTGCCCCATCGTATTTAGAGGTCCTACAGCCTCTGCTGGTCAGTTGGCAGCAACACATTCCCAAGCCTTTGAAAACTGGTATGCAAACACTCCAGGACTTAAGGTGGTGGTTCCTTCTAACCCGAAAGACGCCAAAGGATTATTAAAAGCGTCTATCCAAGACCCAGATCCAGTGATATTTATGGAGTCTGAGCAAATGTATGGAGATAAAGGTGAGGTGCCAGAAGGAGAATATACTATTCCGTTGGGTGTGGCAGACGTTATTAGAAACGGTTCAGATGTAACTGTAGTTTCTTTTGGTAAAATTTTAAAAGAAGCCATTAAAGCCGCAGACACACTCTCTGCCCAAGGTATTGAATTAGAGGTGATAGACTTGAGAACCATCCGTCCCTTAGATATGGACACCATTATTACCTCTGTAAAGAAAACCAATAGATTAGTGATCTTGGAAGAGGCTTGGCCTTTTGGAAGTATTGCTTCAGAAATTGCCTTCCAGGTTCAGGATAACGCCTTTGACTATTTAGACGCTCCTGTTCAGAAGATAAATACAGCAGACACACCAGCTCCTTATTCTCCAGTACTTCTGGAAGAATGGTTGCCTAGTGCACAAGATGTGATAGACGCTGTAAACAAGGTCATGTACAAGAAAGTATAAATAAAAACGCCCTCCATTCGGAGGGTTTTTTTTGCTTCTAAGTTGCGCATTACGGACAAAGTTTCAATAGGAGCAAGCATTTGAACTCATAGCTATTAGCTACTTTGCTAAGGTCTTTTAGTCGCAACCATTTTCTATACTTTTTAAATTACTTTGGTTGCCTTTTTATTTTTAGGCCTCCCGGCCGATGCTCTTTTACTTTCATTTATAGGTTTTAATTTCAAAGCTAAATTTATCAATCTTCATTAAAATTGTCATTTTCTCAGTAAACTGGAATAAAAAATCACAATAATCCTTAGTAAAAACCACGGATTGGACGTATTTTTGCCCCCTGAAAAAAATAAAATAGAAACCTATGAGTCACACCGACATTACTTCTTTTGACGTGTTAATAGAAATTCCAAAAGGGAGTAGAAACAAATACGAATACGATTTTAAACTTAAGAAAATCAGGTATGATCGCATGATTTTCTCCTCTATGATGTACCCTGCAGACTACGGTTTTGTTCCAGAAACTTTGGCTTTAGACGGAGACCCATTAGATGTATTGGTATTGGTTACAGAGCCTACTTTCCCTGGTTGTGTTATGGAAGTAAAGCCTATTGGTGTTTTCCATATGGCAGATGAAAAAGGGCCGGATGAGAAAATAGTATGTGTTCCAGTGTCAGATCCCAATTGGAATAAAGCCAATGATTTGTCAGATTTAAACCCACACCTTATTAAAGAAATAGAACACTTCTTTAAGGTGTATAAAGACTTAGAGAAAAAGAAAGTAGACGTTGGCGGATGGGGTGACGTTCATGAGGCTAAAGAAATTGTAGCCAAATGCGTGAACCGCTTTAAAGACTCTGATGTTCCTCTAGCAGAGGTTACCATTAAGTAAGCCCATAAAAATTTGTAAAAAGGCGCCCCGCAGGGGCGCCTTTTTTTTTAACTCATATTTTGCTACATTAGGGGCCTTTAACATTAACAAATCTTAAACTCAATCAATTATTTATGGAATCTAATATTATTTTTCTTCCTATAGCCTTAGCTGTTTTAGGATTGCTTTTCATGCTGGTTAAAATGGCATGGGTGAAAAAACAACCAGCTGGCGATGACAAAATGCAAAGCATTTCTAAAGCCATTAAGGAAGGAGCGCTTGCCTTTTTAGGAGCGGAATACAGGCTTTTAGCCATCTTTGTGGGTATTGCCTCTGTGGCATTGTACGGAATTTCATTGGTAGTGTCTACTACCAGCTGGATGATTGTACCTGCATTTATCTTTGGAGCCATACTCTCTGCTTTGGCGGGAAACATAGGAATGAGAATAGCCACAGATTCCAATGCCAGAACGGCAGAAGCAGCTAAAACTAGCTTACCACAGGCACTCAAAGTTTCCTTTAGCGGAGGAACGGTTATGGGGCTTGGAGTAGCGAGTTTAGCAGTGCTTGGCCTAAGCATGTTGTTCTTGCTGTTTATAGGCCAGTTTATGGGCGCAGAAGGGAGTTTCTATGATAATATGACTATAGTATTAGAAACCTTAGCAGGTTTTTCTTTAGGAGCAGAATCTATTGCCTTATTTGCCCGTGTGGGTGGGGGTATTTACACCAAAGCTGCAGACGTTGGAGCAGACTTAGTAGGTAAAGTAGAAGCTGGAATTCCGGAGGACGACCCTAGAAATCCAGCCACTATAGCAGACAACGTAGGAGACAATGTGGGAGACGTAGCAGGAATGGGAGCAGATTTGTTTGGCTCTTATGTAGCCACCGTACTAGCGGCCATGGTATTGGGTAATTACCTCATTAAAGATATGTCTGTAGGCGGCTCTTTTACCGATGTATTTAACAATATGGGTCCCATTTTACTTCCTATAGTTATTGCAGGAGTAGGTATTTTAGCCTCTATTATAGGAACCTTTTTGGTGAGAATTTCTTCTAACGAAGCTAAGGAAGCTCAGGTACAAAAAGCACTAGACACAGGAAACTGGGTGGCCATTGGGATTACTTTAGTAGCCTCATGGTTCCTAATAGATTGGATGCTTCCAGAAACCCTTCAAATGAATTTCTTTGGTGAGGGTCTTAAAGACATACCTTCTACTAACGTATTTTACTCGGCCTGTATAGGTTTGGCGGTAGGTGCATTAATTTCTTTTGTCACCGCATATTATACCTCATTGGGTAAAAAACCAGTGATGGACATTGTAGAAAATAGTTCTACGGGAGCAGCTACAAACATTATTGCTGGTTTGGCAGTGGGTATGAAGTCTACTTTTTCTTCTGTGATTTTATTTGCTGCCGCTATTTACGGTTCTTATGAATTGGCAGGTTTTTATGGGGTAGCTTTGGCAGCATCGGCCATGATGGCCACCACCGCCATGCAATTAGCCATAGACGCCTTTGGTCCCATTGCAGACAACGCAGGAGGAGTGGCAGAGATGAGTGAATTGGCGCCAGAGGTAAGGGAACGTACAGATATTTTAGACTCTGTAGGAAATACCACAGCCGCTGTAGGTAAAGGATTTGCTATTGCCTCTGCAGCTCTAACTGCCCTGGCCTTATTTGCAGCCTATGTAACCTTTACGGGCATAGACGGTATAAATATTTTTAAGGCAGATGTCTTGGCCATGCTTTTTGTTGGAGGAATGATCCCTGTGATCTTCTCTGCCCTAGCCATGCAATCTGTAGGAAAAGCAGCCATGGAAATGGTACAAGAGGTAAGAAGACAGTTCCGTGAAATTCCTGGAATTATGGAAGGAACGGGTACTCCAGAATACGCTAAATGTGTAGACATCTCTACCAAAGCCGCACTTAAAGAAATGATATTACCTGGCTTAATCACTATCATAACCCCTATATTCATTGGCCTTCTTTTTGGCGCAGAACCCCTTGGAGGTTATATGGCTGGTGTTTGTGTGAGTGGTGTTATGTGGGCCATTTTTCAAAACAACGCAGGAGGCGCTTGGGACAACGCTAAAAAGTCTTTTGAGGCCGGTGTGATGATTAACGGAGAAATGACCTACAAAGGTTCAGATGCGCACAAAGCAGCGGTAACTGGTGACACTGTTGGAGATCCATTCAAAGACACCTCAGGACCTTCTATGAACATCCTTATTAAACTCACTTGTTTGGTAGGTTTGGTAATTGCTCCCATTTTAGGAGAAGGCCATAGTACGGAGACCAAGGAGATCTCTAAGGAAATTTCAGTCTCTGTAAATGCTACAGCTACGGACAGTGAGATGGTTTCTGCTACTGTGGTATACAACATTACAGAAAACGGAGAAACCAAAACGGTAGAGCGTGTTTTTGAAGGCACAGAGGCCAGTGTTAAAGAAGAGCTGGAAGCTTTTCAGTCAGACATGGATAGCCAGAATAACACAGATATTAGCATAGAGATTCAATCTATGGACGTTCGTGAATAACCCAACCAATTCATAAAGGAGCTCTGCTCCACAAAAGGCCCATAGCAATCTTGTTTATGGGCCTTTTTGTATGGAAGTACTTATTTGTTCTATTTTTATGCCTAATTGTTATCTCAGATCATGGATCCATTAAAAGAAGGGGTGTTTAAGCATTGCGAAGAACTGCTGCGCCAAAAGGCAGCTGCCTATTTGGAACAAGACCAAGCCCTTTTAAACGCGCTAGACAGCGAGGGCAAAAGCTCCGCGGGAGACAAACATGAAACCGGCCGCGCCATGATCCAGTTAGAACGTGAAAAACTTGCCCACCAGCGGCAACTAAACGAGATAGCCTTCCAACAGCTAAGCGCCCTTAAAAACAAAAAGCCAAGTACTTTAATTGGCCCCGGTAGCCTGGTGAAAACCACCCTAGCTACCTATTATTTGGCCGTCCCTGCCCATCCTTTCTTCTATGATGGGCAACCCATTTACTGCATCTCCCCCCAAAGCCCCATAGGGCAATTACTACGGAGCAAAAAAATGGGCGAGTCCTTTTCTTTTAGAGACTCTGATCATGAGATTTTAGAGATACTATAGGTCACAAAAATCGAATAGATTTCCCTTTTATGTATGGTTTTCCAACAAAATAAAGTCACTTTATCGATTATTTGTGTAGTTCACCGATGTGGAGTATCAATTTATCAATTCCGTTTTATATTGTCATTTATAACACCTAAATCATATAAATTGTGGAACATACAAAAAGTACATGGTTATGAATTGGCCTCAGCAGGAACCAGACTTTTAGCTCAATTTTTTGAGAGGTTAATATTTACCCTAGACCAACTAATCTGTAAGACTTAAAAAAAAAGCAGCCTACAGGGCTGCTTTTTTTTATATGTTTTTAACCTCCCTAAAACAAGCCGTGAATTTCGGCGTCGATTTTTTCAATGATTTGGCCCAGGTCTTCTGGGTTGGCTACAAAGTCTAGTGGGTCTACGTCTATGACTAGCAATTTACTTTTGGTGTAGCCGTGCGCCCAAGCCTCGTAACGTTCGTTAAGCCTGCTGAGGTAGTCTATAGAAATGCTGTTTTCATATTCGCGGCCTCTTTTTTGTATTTGATTTACCAAATTGGGTACCGAGCTTCTCAGGTAAATAACAAGCTCTGGCGGTTCTACCAAACGTTCCATGAGTTCAAAGAGTTGCTTGTAGTTATTAAAGTCTCTATTGGTCATGAGTCCCATAGCATGTAAGTTGGGAGCAAAAATAAAGGCGTCTTCGTATATGGTACGGTCTTGAATAATATTTTTACCGCTCTCTCTTATTTCTAAAATCTGTCTGTAGCGGCTGTTGAGGAAGAAAATCTGAAGGTTAAAACTCCAGCGCTCCATTTGGTTGTAAAAATCGTCTAAATAAGGATTGTCTTCTACTTCTTCAAAGTGGGCGTCCCACTGATAATGCTTAGATAATAGTTTGGTTAATGTGGTTTTTCCAGCTCCAATGTTTCCGGCAATGGCTACATGCATAGGTGTTTAGGTTTGTTTTAGGTAAATTGATATCCTTTTTAAAAGGGGCAACAAGATACCGAAATTCTTTTATAATTTCTTTCCCAAAGATTAAACTATTTATAATTAGCTTAGTCTTAGTTATAAAATATACCACATGAAAACATTTTTACATATTATTTGGGTATTCCTAGCCGCATCGGGCGCGTTAGCTGCCCAAGAATTCCAAGGAACTGCAACCTATATGACCAAAACTTCATTAGATATGGATTTTGGAGGCAGACAAATGTCAGAGACTCAGAAGAAAATGATCCAGCAGCGTATGAAATCTATGTTGGAAAAAACCTTCATTCTGAACTTTAACAGAACCAGCTCTACTTATGTAGAGGAGCAGAAATTAGATGCGCCAGGAGCTGCTGCTGGAGGTGGTATGCGTTTTATGGGTTTTGGAGGCGGAGGCTCTGGAGTGTATTACAAAGACATTCAATCTAAGACCTACACTAATGAGACCGATATTTTTGGAAAGCCCTTTTTAGTAGAAGACCAGCTGGAGCCATTGGAATGGACCCTTACGGCAGAGACCAAACAGATAGGGCAATACACCTGTTACAAGGCTACTGCAGTGAGAAAAGCAGACACTACTATGGTGAATTTATTTAGAAATATGCGTCCTAGATCTAGAGGAGGGGATACTGGACCAGAGGAGAAGCAGACAGATAGCATACAAAAAGATACTGTGGCCTCTGGTCAAACCGGTGGTAGGTCTCTGACCTCCAGGTTTGAGCCTCCCACGGAAACTGCTATTACGGCTTGGTATACCTTAGACATTCCCATTAGTCAGGGTCCTAAAGAATATTGGGGACTTCCTGGGCTTATTTTAGAGGTTACAGAGGGAAGAACAGCTATTTTGTGTTCTAAAATCGTTATTAATCCCAAAGAGCCTTTAGTGATTGAAGCACCCTCTAAGGGAAAAAAGATCTCACAGGCAGAATTTCAAGAGACCATGGCCAAAAAAGTGAAAGAGATGTCCGAAAACTTTAGTCGTGGCGGAAGGTCCGGTGGCGCTAGAATTATGATTAGAAACTAAGATCGCTGCGATCTAAGCTTATTCTATTCATTTACCAACCTAATATTGGCCTATTTTAGGCTCCTTATTTATGAAAAAAATTATTTTAGTCTTTGCTTTAATAGGTTGTACAGCCATAGCCCACGCCCAAAAGGTGAACATTGTAGGGGTAGTGAAAGACTCTCTAGGAGTAGGCTTAGATATGGCTAACGTGGTGGCCATTAATGAGGCCAGTGGCGCTTTGGACGGTTTTGGAATTACAGACCCAAGCGGGCGCTATAAGATTGCCGTTAAAGCCAATACACAGTACAGGCTTAAGGTAAGTTATATTGGATTTACCCCTAGAGAGTATCTAATTACCACCGGTTTAGAAGACTTTAATAAAGACATCACCCTCTTGGAACAAGCAGAAGCCTTAGATGAGGTAGAGCTTACCTATGAAATTCCTGTGACCATTCAGGGAGACACCATTGTTTACAATACAGACTCTTTTGTGAGTGGTACCGAGAAGAAACTAGGAGATGTGATTAAAAAGCTACCAGGTTTAGAGATTAACGACGACGGAGAAATAGAAGCAGAGGGTAAAAAGGTAGGTAAGATCATGGTGAATGGGAAAGATTTTTTTGACGGAGACACCAAACTAGCCACCAAAAACATACCTGCCAACGCGGTTTCTAAGGTAGAGGTACTCCGTAATTATTCTGAGGTAAGCCAGCTAAGTGGGGTAACCAACAACCAAGACAATGTGGCTATAAATATTAAGTTAAAAGAAGGGAAAGAGCGGTTTTGGTTTGGAGAGATTACTGCAGGTTTGGGCTTGGATAACACCTTTTTAGCCCACCCTAAACTCTTTTATTACAGCCCCAAATTGTCTGTAAATGTCATCACAGATTTTAACAATATTGGTGAGTTACCTTTTACGCCCAGAGACTATTTTAATTTTACGGGCGGCATGTCTAATTTTAGCAGGGGTGGGGGCACCCAATTCAATGCCACGAATAATTCTCTAGGAATTTCTCTATTGCAAAACAATAGGGCCAAATCTATTGACACCAAGTTTGGCGCTACCAATTTCAACTACGCTGTAAATGAAAAGCTAGACTTTAGTGGTTTTGCCATATATTCTTATACTGGAACCCAGTTGGAAGTGCTTACCAATAGGCAGTTTATTGTCTCAGACCAAAGAGAGCAATCTACTACCAATACCGACCAAAAAGCGACCCTTGGCTTGGCTAAATTTTCTAGCCGCTACAAGCCTTCTGCCTTGCTGCAATGGGATTATGATGTGCTTTTAAAAGACTCTTCTCAGGAAGAGGAAAGGAGCCTCAATTCTCAGGCTCTTGTTTCAGAAGACATTCTAGAAAACAAAACCCAAGACCCTATAACAGTCACTCAAAATACAGGCCTGTATTACACCCTTTCTGACCAACACATTTTTGCTTTCCAGGCCCAGCATATGTATCAGAAGGAAGATCCTTTTTACAATGCAGTGCGTACCCAAGAGCCTTTTAACGGCGTTTTGCCCTTAGAGGGGAATGGTTTGGGCTTTAATATTAATCAATCCCAGTTGGTCACCACAAATAAGTTAGACGCCAGATTGGATTACTACTGGGTTACAGGCACAAAGAGTAACTTGAATTTTACGCTTGGAACCATATGGAGCCAGCAAGATTTTAACTCCGATATTTTCGAGATTTTAGAAGGAGACGCCCCTAGGGAGCTAGCCCAAGACTTGTTTAAAAATAGGGTAGGATTTAATTTTACAGATCTCTATGCAGGGTTTCATTACAAGGTAATTTCCGGTAAGTTTACTTTTAATCCCGGCTTTAATGTGCACTCCTACGTGGCAGAAAACACACAACTGGGCTCGGTAGAAACTAAAACTTTAACCAATTTGGTTCCAGACCTTTTTGTGAATGTACAGCTTAGAAAGACAGAAAATATTAGAATGAATTACAGCATAAGCAGGGAGTTTACAGACATAAACAACCTGGCAGCAGGCTATGTGTTCTCCAACTACAACGCCATTTATCAGGGGAATAGAGATTTGGAAAGTGCGTTGTACCACAACGCAAGTCTGAACTTCTTTAGCTTTAATATGTTTAATTTTCAAAATGTATTTGCCAATTTTGCTTATAACAAGCGCATAGACGCTTTTAAAAATGCTGGGGTTATTAGCGGTATAAACCAGGTAAATACCACCATAAATGCGGCCCTTCCAGATGAAACTTTTTCGGGTTCTGCCAATTATCAGCGAACCTTTGGCAAGCTAAAGGTGAGCTCCAGAGCTAATTTTTCTAGCTCCAGACTAAACAATGTGATTAATAATACCCCAAGGGTGTCCAAATCTTTCACCCAAACCTACAGAGGTTCTTTAGCCACTAATTTTAGGCAGGCGCCCAACCTAGAGCTGGGATATTCTTATAGTGTAAATGACTATGACAACGCAGGAAGGCTCAGTACTTTTTATACAGACCAGCCCTTTGTAAAGTTAGATATGCAGTTTTTAAAGTCCTTTATTTTCACTGCAGATTATGACTATTATCATTACAGAGACGCGGCTCAAACGGCAGACAACGAATATGCATTTTTAAACGCCAACCTCTCTTTTCAAAAGCCAGACACCAAGTGGGAATACAGCCTACAAGTGACCAATGCCTTAGACACAGACGCTTTGAACCAAGACAGTTTTAATGATTTATTTATCTCCTCTACGGCCTATATGGTACAGCCCAGATATATAGTTTTTAAGATCAAATACGAATTGTAGCTTTTTTTTCTGTTTTTGTTTGGATATTAAATCTGAACTAACGTACCTTTGTTATCTATTTATTATTGAGGAAGGATTTGACTGATTGCAACCTCTTTATTTTGGCCTCCGGCCGATGTAAAAAAATGCTAAAGCAGTTCACCACATGTTCCATGTTGTGATCACCACCCGCTAAGATGTCAAGCCCCAACTCGTCAAAAAAAAAAGACGCAATGGCTTATTTATTTACTTCAGAATCTGTGAGTGAGGGACACCCAGACAAGATAGCAGATCAGATTTCAGACGCTTTATTAGATCATTTTTTGGCCTTTGACCCCCAGAGTAAGGTGGCCTGTGAGACTTTGGTAACCACCGGACAGGTGGTTTTAGCCGGAGAGGTAAAAAGCAATACTTATTTAGACGTCCAGCAAATTGCTAGAGATGTAGTAAATGCCATTGGCTATACCAAAGGGGCTTATCAGTTTAGTGGAGACTCCTGTGGGGTTATTTCACTAATTCACGAACAATCACAAGACATTAACCAAGGGGTAGACAGAGCTACCAAAGAGGAACAAGGTGCTGGAGATCAGGGAATGATGTTTGGTTACGCCTCTAAGGAAACCGAAAATTACATGCCTTTGGCCTTAGATATTTCTCACAAGATTTTAGAGGAATTGGCCGCCATGAGAAGAGAAGGAACTGAAATTTCTTATCTGAGACCAGACGCTAAGGCGCAGGTGACCATAGAATATTCAGACGACAATGTGCCACAGCGTATAGACACCATAGTGGTTTCTACACAGCACGACCCGTTTTTAGAAGAGGACGCCGCTATGTTGGCCACCATTAAAAAAGACATTATTGAAAAGCTCATTCCAAGGGTAGTACGTTTGTTCCCCCCTCATGTTCAGGCTTTGTTTAATAAGGATATTACCTACTACATAAATCCAACTGGGAAGTTTGTAATTGGTGGTCCTCATGGAGACACTGGCCTCACAGGAAGAAAAATTATTGTAGACACTTACGGAGGAAAAGGGGCCCATGGTGGGGGTGCTTTTAGTGGGAAAGATCCTTCTAAGGTAGACCGCTCTGCTGCTTATGCAGCGCGCCATGCTGCTAAGAATTTAGTAGCCGCGGGCGTGGCCTCTGAAATTTTAGTACAGATTAGCTATGCCATTGGAGTGGTTGCACCTACTTCTATTTATGTAGACACCTATGGTACATCGGCTGTAGGCCTCACAGATGGAGAAATAGCTAAGAAAGTTAGCGAGATTTTTGACATGAGACCCCATGCCATTGAAGATCGTTTACAGTTACGCAATCCCATTTATTTGGAGACGGCTGCTTATGGACATATGGGAAAGACCCCTAAAAAAGTGACCAAAGTATTTGAGTCTCCTTACAACGGAAGGGTAGAAAAAGAAGTGACCCTTTTTACTTGGGAACAATTAGATAAAGTAACCGAGGTACAAAAAGCCTTTGGTTTGTGATATATTAATGCATATGGGGGTTCGCATTTAAGAAACCCCTATATTTGACCCATAAGTTCAAACCATTATTGAATAGTTATCAAGAAAGGCGGAGGGAGTAGACCCTATGAAGCCTTAGCAACCCTTTGCCCCATGCAATGAAGGTGCTACATTCTATCCCATAGGGAATAGATAACGTGAACGCTTACGGACGGTAAGCCTAACTTTCTTTTTTAACTTTTTCGATTTTTACCCACTGGTGGCGCCGCCAGAAGGGGTTTGGCTTTTTAATTATTTTTTTAACATTTAAAGCAAAAATCATGAGTACAGAAAACAAACAATTTGCAACGAACGCCTTACATGCAGGGCACGATCCAAAACTAACAGGAGGCACAAGAGCGGTTCCTATCTATCAGAGCACAGCCTATGTGTTTGACAGTTCAGAGCATGCGGCCAATCTTTTTTCACTGGCAGAGCCAGGTAACATTTACACTAGAATTAACAACCCTACTACAGACATACTAGAGCAGCGATTGGCTGCTTTGGAGGGAGGTATCGCAGCAGTGGCTACCGCCTCTGGGACGGCAGCTATAGCCACTGCTTTGTTGGTGCTTTTAAAAGCAGGAGACCATATTGTAGCTTCTAACAGTTTGTATGGAGGTACCTATAACTTATTAAATGTTACCCTCCCTAGATTGGGAATTACCACCACCTTTGTAGACCCCTCAGATCCGTCTAATTTTGAGGCGGCAGTTAGGGAAAATACGCGGGTATTTTTTGCAGAGTCCCTAGGAAATCCAAAATTAGATGTTCTAGATTTAAAAGCCATTGGGGCACATGCTAAGGCCGCTAAGGTCCCTTTTATAGTAGACAATACCGTCGCTACCCCTGCGCTTTTAAACCCCATTGAACACGGTGCCAACATAGTCATTCACTCGCTTACCAAATACATAAATGGGAATGGGACTGCTCTGGGTGGCGCCATTATAGATGCTGGTACCTTTGACTGGAGTAGTGGTAAATTTCCAGAATTTACAGAGCCTGCTGCTGGCTATCACGGACTTATTTATCACGAGGCCTTAGGTGCTGCAGCCTACATTGCGAAGGTGCGAATAGAAGGGTTAAGAGATTACGGGGCAGCTATAAGTCCTTTTAATGCTTTTCAGATTATACAAGGTCTAGAGACCCTCCCTATTAGAATAGCCAAGCACTCTGAAAACGCTCTGGCTTTGGCCTTGTGGTTGGAAGAGCAAGAGTTGGTGTCTTGGGTTAATTATCCAGGTCTAAAATCTTCTGCTTATCACCAGCTGGCCCAACAGTATTTGCCAAAAGGGCAAAGTGGGATTGTAACCTTTGGAGTTCGCGGCGGTTATGCCTCTGCTAAAGCCGTAGCCAATCACTCTAAGTTATTTTCACTCTTGGCCAATATTGGAGACTCTAAGTCTTTAATTATTCACCCGGCTAGTACTACCCATCAGCAATTATCTCCAGAGGCGCAACTCACTACCGGTGTTACCGAAGATCTCATTAGACTCTCGGTAGGTTTGGAGTCTATAGAAGATTTAAAAGCAGATTTAGCGGCAGTGTTTGCACAGATTAAAGAAACAGCCTTGGTTTAAAGATAGCAGGGCCAGAGTTTTTACAGTCTAGTGATGTATTTTGCAGACTGCAAACCTCTGGCCTTTATTAGGAATTTATATTATGGAAATCATTCAACTGAACAACTACCAAACCCTCTCAGGTCATATCCAAGATATTTCTTTGAGTTACGAACATTTTGGACAGCCTATAGACGCTGCTCCTGTAGTGCTTGTAAATCATGCCCTTACTGGTAATTCTAAGGTGGCCGGCGAAGGTGGCTGGTGGAACGCACTTATTGGCCCTGGAAAATGTATAGACACGGATAGTTACGCCATACTGTCTTTTAATGTCCCAGGAAATGGTTATGATGGCTTTCTGATAGAAGACTATAAAAAATTTGTAGCTGGAGACATAGCTGCTATTTTTTTAAAGGGACTAGAGATCCTTGGTGTTTCCAAACTCTATGCTATTATCGGTGGCTCCCTAGGGGGAGGAATAGCCTGGGAAATGGCTGCTTTACATCCCACTATAAGCCAGCATCTCATTCCGGTAGCCTCAGACTGGAAATCTACCGATTGGCTCATGGCCAACTGTCAAATTCAAGAGCAGTTTTTACTAAATTCCAAACAACCTGTGCACGACGCCCGCATGCATGCCATGCTATGCTACCGCACTCCGGAGTCCTTTAACCAGCGTTTTAAAAGAAGCACCAATGAAGACCTTCAGGTTTTTAATGTGGAGAGTTGGCTTACCCACCATGGAGAAAAACTGCAGTCGCGTTTTCAGCTAGCGGCTTATAAATTGGTGAATCAGCTTTTACGTACCATAGATATCACCAGAAATGGGCCTCAGGCTTTTAAGAAATTACAGGAAAGTGACACCCATATTCACATTATTGGGGTAGACTCAGATTTGTTTTTTACGGCCAACGAAAATAAAGAAACCTTTAAGCAGCTGGCACAATCTAGATCTAATGTGACCTACGGTGAAATTAGATCTGTACACGGCCACGACGCTTTTCTATTGGAATTTGAGCAATTAGAACAGCTCTTGGCGGGTATTTTTAGTCCGATTGCCGCACAGAAAAAAATTCAGGTGCTTAAGTTTGGGGGTAAATCATTGGCCAATGGAGAAGGGATAGAAAAGGTGTGTGAGATTATTGCTCAAAAGCAATCCCAAGGGCAGCCCATTGCAGTGGTGGTTTCTGCCAGGGACCAAGCCACTAACCAGTTGGAACACTTATTGGAGGCAGCAGCGTCAGGTGCAGAATATACCCAGGCCTTTGAGGAGTTTAAGACCGAGCAGCAGCAGCCCATTCCAGAAGACATTCTAGCTGAAGATTTTGAGCAGTTGAGGCAGATACTGGCAGGGGTAGCTTTAGTAAGAGATTACAGCCTGAAGACCAAAGACCAGCTTCTGGCCTTTGGAGAAGTTCTTTCCGTGAAGACCCTAGTTTGCCTATTAAAAATCAAGGGCGTGGAAGCACAATTTTTAGATAGTCGCAAACTCATCAGAACCAATAATCAGTTTGGTCAGGCTCAGGTACAAGAAGTGCCTTCTAGGCAGCAAATAAAACAAGCAGTAGCAGATGTAGCCCCAGGTGTCATTCCTGTTTTAACTGGTTTTATTGGAGGTACTGAAGCAGGAGAGACCACTACTCTGGGACGCAATGGGAGCAATTATTCCGCGGCCTTATTAGCTAGTTATTTAGAGGCTGGAGAACTTCAAAACTTCACCCATGTAGATGGGATTTATACCGCAGACCCCAATTTGGTACCCGCTGCTCAAAAAATAGAAGCCTTGTCTTACTCTGAGGCCAATGAGTTGGCCAATTTTGGTGCTACTATTTTACATGCAAAGACCATTATACCACTAATAGAAAAGAATATTCCGCTTAGAATATTAAATACATTTAAGGCAGACAACAAGGGTACCCTTATTAGTGCCACACCTACCAAAGAAGGCATTAAGTCTCTATCTGTTATTGAGGCTGTAAGTCTGATAAATATAGAAGGACGTGGTCTTCTAGGGAAGGCAGGGGTAGACGCTAGAATTTTTAGAGCCTTGGCTCAGGTAGACATTAGCGTGAGTATTATTTCTCAAGGTTCCTCTGAACGGGGGATAGGTTTAGTAGTAGCAGACAAAGACGCCACCAAGGCTATTATTGCTTTGGAGAAAGAATTTGAGTCTGATTTTTATGCCCAAGATGTCAATAGGATATATGCGGTAGACCAGGTCTCTGTTATTTCTATAGTAGGGCAAGATTTAAGTTCCTTTCACAAGCCATACAATGCTCTTATTAAAAATCAAATAGTGCCTTTGCTCTTTAACAATACAGTCACAGGGAAAAACGTGTCTTTGATTGTGTATAAAAAAGATCTTATAAAGGCATTAAACGTGATACACGCCCAAATTTTTGGGCAGACCAAAAAAGTAAATATTGCCATTTTTGGAGTAGGACAAGTTGGGGGAGCTCTGGTAGATCAAATTTTAAAAGCAGCGCCACAGATAGAGAAAAGAAAAGGAATTCAACTCCAAATTTTTGCTATAGCCAATTCTTCAAAAATGTTACTAGAGGCTGGAGGGATAGATTCTTCCAATAAGGATTGGAGAAAGGCCCTCAAACAAGAAGGACAAGCGCAAGACATTGGAAAACTTTTTGACTATGCCCAATCCCAGCATTTGGAAAATCTCATTGTGGTAGACAATACGGCCAGTACCCATTTTGTAGCGCATTACAGCAGTTTTGTTGCCCAGGGTTTTGATTTGGTCTCTTCCAATAAAATTGCCAATACCGGATCTTTTGGTGCCTATGAAGCGCTGCGATCGCAGCTGCGAAAATTTCAAAAGCAATACCTTTATGAAACCAATGTAGGGGCTGGTTTACCTCTAATAGACACCATTAAGTTACTGCATTTGTCTGGAGAGAACATCACCCAAATTAGAGGGGTGTTTTCTGGTTCCTTGAGCTACATTTTTAATAGATTTTCTGACTCTGATCTCCCTTTTTCTGCCATTGTGAAAGAAGCCTTGGAGAATGGGTACACAGAGCCCGACCCAAGAGAAGATTTATCTGGAAACGACGTAGGAAGAAAGCTGTTAATTTTAGCGAGAGAATTAGAACTCAAGAACGAGTTTTCAGATATAGAGATAGACAACCTCATACCAGAGTCCTTGTCTGCTTTAGATGCGACCTCCTTTGTGGCACAAATGTCTAAATTAGATCTTATATTTGCAGAGCAGAAAAAGGCTTTGGCCCCAGGTGAGGTGCTCAGATATGTGGGTGTTTTAGATGGAGACTTGCAGCAGGAAAAGGGTCAATTAAAGGCTCAGCTCGTTGCCGTAGCAGGCTTAAGCCCCTTAGGACAGCTCAAAGGTTCAGACTCTATCATAGAAATATATACGGAGTCTTATGGAAACAGGCCCATTGTTATACAGGGAGCGGGCGCAGGAGCAGCTGTAACAGCTAGAGGAGTTTTTGGAGATATATTGAGAATAGTAGAAAAACATTAATGTAGCCCATATGGAAGAAAAGGAATTTGAAACCCGTGCCATTCGCATGCAGACGCCTAGGTCTGAAAACTTAGAGCATTCCACTCCTTTATACCTAACTTCTAGCTTTGTCTTTGAAGACGCAGAAGACATGCGGGCTTCTTTTGCAGAGGAAAAAGAGCGAAATATCTATTCCAGATACGCCAACCCCAATACTTCAGAACTCATTCAAAAAATATGTGCCATGGAAGGTGCAGACGCTGGATTTGCCTTTGCCTCAGGTATGGCAGCAGTGTACAGTACTTTTGCTGCCCTGCTGGAGAGCGGGGACCATATAGTGTCCTGTGCCAGTGTCTTTGGTTCTACCCTGAGTTTGTATACTCAGTTTTTCCCTAAATGGCAGATTAGTACAGACTTATTTCATGTAAACGCTAGCGCCTCTGAGATTGAAAGTCTTATAAAGCCTCAGACCAAAGTGATTTATGTGGAGTCTCCCACCAACCCAGGGGTAGATGTTTTAGACCTACAAATGGTAGGTGATTTGGCTAAAAAACACGGACTCATACTCATTGTAGACAATTGTTTTGCTTCTCCCTATCTGCAGCAACCCATTGCTTTTGGGGCCCACTTAGTGGTGCATTCTGCCACTAAACTCATAGATGGTCAAGGTCGGGTCTTGGGAGGTGTTACTGTGGGAAGGAGAGATCTGATAGATAAGATTTACAGATTTTCAAGAATTTCTGGGCCAGCCATGTCCCCATTTAACGCTTGGGTACTCTCTAAGAGTTTAGAGACGTTAGCGGTGCGGGTAGACCGCCATTGTGACAATGCCTTAGCCTTAGCCACTTATTTAGAGGCCCACCCAAAGGTAATAATGGTTAAATATCCTTTTTTAAAATCTCACCCCCGCTATTCTATAGCTAAGAAACAAATGAAAGCAGGAGGTGCCGTTGTAGCTTTTGAAATTAAGGGTGGTTTAGAGATAGGTAAAGCCTTTTTTAATAATATTCAAATGTTGTCTCTCTCTGCCAATCTGGGAGACTCCAGAAGTATTGTAACCCATCCTGCCAGCACCACCCATGCTAAATTAAGCCCTCAGGAGCGGGAACACGCCGGTATAAGCGAGGGGCTTATCCGGGTTTCAGTTGGTTTAGAAAACCCTAAAGATATAATTGCAGACGTGGCTCAGGCCATAGATAAAGCCACCCAATAAAACGCATATTTTGACCCAAAACAAAAAGAAACACATCCATAAGCCAAGTATTCAAAGCCAGCTCAAAGAGCGTGTACTTGTTCTTGATGGCGCCATGGGCACCATGATTCAAGAGTATAAGTTTACAGAGGCAGACTACAGAGGAGAGCGATTTAAGGATTGGGCGCAACCCTTGCAGGGAAATAACGATCTACTTACGCTTACCCAACCTCAGGCCATAAAAACCATCCATGAAAAATATTTAGAGGCAGGAGCAGACATCATAGAAACCAACACCTTTTCTTGTACCACCATAGCCATGGAGGATTATCAAATGCAAGACCTGGTCTATGAGTTAAACTACCAAGGGGCTAGAATTGCCTTAGAAGCTGCAGCAGCATACACGGCCAAAAATCCAAATAAACCTAGGTATGTAGCCGGAAGTATTGGACCCACCAACAGAACAGCTAGTCTGTCTCCAGATGTAAACAATCCTGGTTATAGAGCGGTGAGTTTTGAAGATTTAAAAGTGGCTTACCAGCAGCAAGTGAGTGCCTTATTAGACGCAGGAACCGACATTTTGTTGGTAGAAACTGTTTTTGACACCCTCAATGCCAAAGCTGCCTTATTTGCCATAGAGGCAGAAAAAAAAGCCAGAAATATCTCCATTCCCATCATGGTGAGCGGCACCATTACAGACGCCTCTGGGCGTACTTTATCTGGCCAGACGGCAGAGGCTTTTCTTATTTCCATGGCCCATTCAGACCTTTTGTCTATTGGTTTTAATTGCGCCTTGGGCGCTAAGGCCTTGCTGCCCCACTTAGAGGTATTGGCAAAAAAAGCGCCTTTTGCGGTTTCTGCCCATCCCAATGCTGGTTTGCCTAACGCCTTTGGCGGATACGACGAAAGTGCTGCAGAAATGGCCGCTCAAATACAGCAGTATATAGATTTAGGTTTGGTGAATATTGTAGGTGGTTGCTGCGGAACAAGACCTGCACATATAGAGGCCATTTCTTCTATAGCCGCTGCCGCTAAGCCCAGGCTTATAACCGGAAGAATTGCAGGACCCATGCAACTTTCAGGTTTAGAGCCTTTGGTACTCACTCCAGATTTGAATTTTGTGAATGTTGGAGAACGCACCAATGTGGCGGGTTCTAAGATGTTTTTGAGATTGATTAAAGAAGGAGACTACGACGCTGCACTTGCTGTGGCCAGAGATCAGGTAGAAAATGGTGCTCAGATTATTGATATTAACATGGACGACGGTCTCATAGACGGGACAGAAGCCATGGTAAACTTCTTGAATTTAGTAGTGGCAGAACCAGATATTTCTAGGGTACCCATTATGATAGATAGTTCTAAATGGGAGATCATAGAAGCTGGCCTGAGGGTAGTTCAGGGCAAATGCGTGGTAAATTCCATTAGTTTAAAAGAAGGGGAAGACACTTTTTTAGCCCAGGCCAAACGTATTAAAGAATACGGAGCTGCAGTGATTGTCATGGCATTCGATGAGGTTGGACAGGCAGACAATTACGAGCGTAGAATAGAGATAGCCAGACGTTCCTATGACCTATTAGTGCAACAAATAGATTTTCCAGCCCAGGATATTATTTTTGACCTCAATATTTTTCCGGTGGCCACAGGTATGGAGGAGCACAGACGCAACGCTATAGACTTTATTGAAGCTACGCGTTGGGTACGTACTCATTTACCTCATGCTTCTGTTAGTGGCGGTGTGAGTAATGTGTCCTTTAGTTTTAGGGGGAATAATCCCGTGAGAGAAGCCATGCACTCTGTTTTTTTGTATCACGCCATTGACGCTGGTATGAATATGGGGATTGTGAACCCGGCTATGTTAGAGGTCTATGATGACATTCCCAAAGACCTCTTGGAGTATGTAGAAGATGTTATACTAGACAGAAAGCCAGACGCCACAGAGCGCTTATTAGACTTTGCAGAGGGCTTTGTAGGAACCACAAAAGAAAGTAAGGTAGACCTATCCTGGAGAACCTTGCCTTTGCAAGACAGAATTACCAGAGCTCTAGTAAAGGGCCTAGACGCTTTTATAATAGAAGACGTAGAAGAAGCCAGGTTGGCTGCAGCAGCTCCAATTCAAGTGATTGAGGGCAACCTCATGAAGGGGATGAATGTGGTTGGTGATCTTTTTGGGAGCGGTAAGATGTTTTTGCCACAGGTGGTTAAATCTGCTCGAGTGATGAAAAAAGCAGTAGCCTATTTGCTTCCTTTTATAGAAGAGGATAAGAAATCGCAGACTAACTACGACTCCAGCGCCTCCCAGTCTGCTGGGAAAATACTAATGGCTACGGTTAAAGGAGATGTGCACGATATTGGTAAAAATATTGTCAGTGTGGTTCTCGCTTGCAATAATTATGAAATTATAGACTTAGGGGTGATGGTGCCTCCAGAGAAAATTATAGCAGCCGCCAAAGCGCACGGAGTTGACGCCATTGGTCTCAGCGGGCTTATTACCCCCTCTTTGGATGAGATGGTGTACTTGGCAGAAGCCATGGAAAGAGAGGGTCTTACCATGCCATTGCTCATTGGAGGAGCTACAACCTCTAAAGCCCATACGGCTGTAAAAATAGCTCCGGCTTATAGCCAGGCTGTAGTTCATGTAAATGACGCTTCTAGAGCGGTTACAGTGGTTGGAGACTTATTGCAAAAAGAGACTTCCAAGGCCTATAAAGCCAAACTTAAGACAGATTACGATCAGTTTAGAGATCAGTTTTTAAGTAGGGCAAAAACCAAAGAGTATGTGTCTTTATCTGAGGCTAGGGCCAATGCTTTACGCTTAGATTTTAATGACAAAAATGTGGTGGCACCAGCACGCTTAGGAATACAAATTATTGAAAAACAAGATTTAAATGCTTTGGTTCCCTATATAGATTGGACACCTTTTTTTAGAAGCTGGGAATTACACGGGCGTTATCCAGATATACTATCAGATGAGGTAGTAGGAGTACAAGCTACAGACTTATTTGCAGACGCTCAGAAAATGCTGAGAAAGATTATTGAAGAAGAGAAATTTACCGCTAAAGCAGTTTTTGGAATATTCCCTGCCCAGCGAGAAGGAGCAGACGATATTGCCGTTCAAAAAAATGCAGAGCAGCGCATTATTTTGAGAACTCTTAGGCAGCAACTAAAGAAAAAAGCGGGTGTTGCTCATAGGGCTCTGTCTGATTATATTGCTCCAGCAGCTGCTGGAATTAGGGACCATATAGGTGCCTTTTGTGTCACTGCTGGTTTTGGTACAGAAGAAATGGCCCTGAGCTATAGTGCCGCCTTAGACGACTACAATTCCATTATGGTGAAAGCCCTGGCAGACCGCTTGGCAGAGGCCTTTGCAGAATATTTGCACCAGCAGGTACGCAGAGAGCATTGGGGGTACGCTGCTTCAGAGACTCTTGAAAATGAAGATTTAATTGCAGAGCAATACCAGGGGATTAGACCAGCCCCCGGATACCCAGCTTGTCCAGATCATTTAGAAAAGATCAGTCTCTGGGAGTTATTAGAGGTAGAAGAGCACATTGGGGTAAGTCTTACAGATAGCTTGGCCATGTGGCCTACAGCCTCTGTGTCTGGTTATTATTTTGCCCATCCAGATGCCACCTATTTTGGGGTTGGTAAAATGACCCAAGACCAATTAGAAGATTTTGCTCACCGAAAAAACATGGATCTAGCCACAGCCAAAAAATGGTTAGCACCAAATCTTGCAGACTCATAAACTATGAAGATAACAGATCATATAAAAGCCGCTCAAGGGAAAACGCTATTTTCTTTTGAAATTGTACCACCCGTAAAAGGGAAAAATATTCAGGAGCTCTATGACAATATAGATCCTCTCATGGAATACAAACCTCCATTCATAGACGTAACCACTTCTAGGGAAGAGTTTGTGTACATTAAAAAAGACGGTCTTTTAGATAAAAAACTCACTCGAATGCGTCCCGGAACGGTAGGTATTTGTGCTTCTATAGCTCACAAATATGGCGTAGACACGGTGCCCCATGTACTCTGTGGAGGTTTCACCAAAGAAGAGACAGAATATCTTTTGGTAGACTGTCAGTATTTGGGGATAGAAAACGTAATGGCTTTAAGGGGAGACGCTATGGCAGGCCAACGCTATTTTGAAGCCACAGCGGGTGGGCATGCTTATGCCAGCGGTTTGGTGTCTCAGATTCACCAGCTTTCTCAGGGGAAATATTTGCACGAGACCGTAGAGGGTATACCTACCAATTCCTTTTGTATTGGTGTAGCCGGATATCCTGAAAAACATTTAGAGGCTCCCTCTATGCAGCAAGATCTCAAACGACTAAAGGAAAAGGTAGATGCGGGTGCCCATTACGTAGTAACGCAAATGTTTTTTGATAACCAAAAGTATTTTGAATTTGTTAGCGCTGCGAGAGAGATGGGTATTGAGGTGCCCATTATACCAGGTATTAAGCCTATTGCTGTGGAAAAGCATCTGCAACTTTTGCCGCAGGTATTTAGTTTGGACCTTCCACAGGACCTCATTGACGCGGTTAGTGACTGCTCAGACAACAAAGCAGTGAGACAAGTGGGAATTGAATGGGCCATTGCCCAATCCAAAGAGCTCTTGGCAGCCGGCGTACCTGTTTTACATTATTATTCTATGGGAAAATCTAGTAATATAGAGGCCATAGCCAAGGAGGTATTTTAAAGTAAGTGCCTGCCTAGGAGCTGTCAGAACATAAGTTGTCAGCTAGGTGTTTTCAAAATAGAGCCTGCCAAAATAGAAGGGGCTAAAATAGAAGTTGTCAGAGAAGGATTTGTTTTTACAGAAGCTTTATAGAAAGGGTGTTTTGAAAAAAGGAATACTCATACGGTTTTTGATTGGCTTCTATGTTTTATTGAATAGATGGTAATAAAACACCCCTAATCGTTAATAAATAAGTATTAATGAGATAGTTTTTTCATTTATTTCTAAAAAAGTGTAGAAAAGTATTGATTATTAAATATAATAATTACATTAGCTTTTTATTGACAAATAAATGATTTTACAAAGCACATTCTGGAACCGTTTTTTCTTTTACTTCTATTTTAATAGAAGTACGAGACTTTTCTAGGATTTTGCATACATCATAACCCTATTATAAGTCTCGCAATTGCGAGATTTTTTTTTGACTATATATGAAAGAAACCTTAACCATCGCCATACAGGGCATAGCAGGATCTAATCACCACCAGGTGGCTTTGGATTGCTATGGAGACCAGCAGCATATGCTGCCGTGTCTTTCTTTTCCCGCTTTGGTGCAAAGCTTACTGGAAAACAAAGCAGATAGGGGTGTCATGGCCATTGAAAATTCTATTGCAGGGTCTATTATACCCAATTATGCTTTGGTGTACGACAATCAATTACATATTGTTGGCGAGCATTATTTGAACATCCACCACCACCTTATGGCGCTTCCCGGTCAGGATATGTCACAGATTAAAGAAGTGCACTCCCATCCTATGGCACTGTTACAGTGCCAGCGTTTTTTTGAAAAACATCCCCATATTCGTTTGGTGGAAGACGTAGACACTGCAGAGACGGCACAGCGAATTGATCAAAATAAACTGAAAGGTATTGCTGCTGTAGCACCCAAGGTAGCCTCTACATTATACGGTTTAGATATTTTAGCATCGGATATTCAGACCATTCAAAATAACGCTACGCGTTTTATTTTAGTGGCAAAGACAGCCAAAGACTTAGCTAAAAAGGAAATAAATAAAGCCTCCTTGCGATTTGTGTTGGACCACAAACGCGGTAGTTTAGCTGCGGTACTCAATGTGATGAGCGACTGTAACCTAAACTTAACCAAAATACAATCCCTCCCGGTGATAGACTTACCATGGAAGTACGCTTTCTTTGTAGACATCACCTTTGAGCAGTATGAAGATTATACTAAAGCTATGGCTATTTTAGAAATCATGGCTGCTGAATTTAGAATTTTAGGGGCTTATAAAAACGCCAGATTAATATGAATACAGCCAATAGATTAGCGTCAGTACAGGAATACTACTTCTCTAGAAAACTCAGAGAGGTGCGGGGCCTATTGGCAGCGGGAAAACCGATCATTAATATGGGAATTGGTAGTCCAGATTTGGCTCCAGATCCCGCTGTGACTCAGGCTATGATAGCTGCCACGGCCGCGGAAAAAGCGCATCAGTATCAGTCTTATCAGGGGGTTCCTGAATTGAGAGAAGCGATGGCTACATTTTACCAACAGCAGTTTGGGGTGTCTGTTCATCCAGAGGATGAAGTGCTACCTCTTATGGGTTCCAAAGAGGGGATTATGCATGTGAGTATGGCCTTTTTAAACCCAGGGGATGGGGTGCTTATTCCAGACCCGGGCTACCCCACTTATGCCTCCGTGTCTCATTTGGTGTCCGCTAGGCTCATTCCATACAGGCTGCGTTCGGAAAATGGCTGGTTGCCCAATATTCAAGAATTAGAAGCCCAGGATTTAAGCGGGGTAAAACTCATGTGGTTGTCCTACCCGCATATGCCCACAGGAGCAGTGGCTTCTCTAGCAGCCTTAACAGACCTAGTGGCCTTTGCCAAGAAACACGATATATTATTGGTGAACGACAATCCATACAGTTTTATTCTAAACGAGAAGCCTGTGAGTATACTCTCTGTAGCGGGTGCAGCAGGGCATGTGCTGGAGTTAAATTCACTGAGTAAAACCTTTAATATGGCCGGCTGGCGTGTGGGTATGTTATTGGGAGCTGCCCCGCTTATTCATGCCGTTTTAAAGGTGAAGAGCAATATGGACTCAGGAATGTTTTATCCGGTTCAGATGGGGGCAGTAGCAGCCTTAGCTTCGGGCCCTAGTTGGTTCCAAAGTCTACATACAGTTTATGAAAAACGCAGGGCCTTGGTTTACGAATTAGCTGGCCTTTTAAATTGCACCTATGACCCCAAAGCGGTAGGTCTTTTTGTATGGGCCGCCCTGCCTGATGGCGCTCCAGACGCAGAGGAATTTATAGATAAGTTGCTGTATGAAAAAGATATTTTCATAACACCAGGGACTATTTTTGGAGTTGGCGGAACCGGTTATATTCGTTTTTCACTCTGTGTGAGTGAAGACCAAATTCAAAAAGCCATAGACAGAATTAAAGCATAGGCATGAAACAGTTATCAATTATAGGAGTAGGTTTAATTGGTGGGTCTTTTGCTAAAGACTTTAGGGAGCTGTTTCCCAAGGCTTCCATTGTAGGCTTGGATAAAAATGAGTCTCACCTTACGGAAGCTTTGTCTCTAGGGGTAATAGACAAAGCAGGTGATATGAAGGATTTGTCAGACTCTGATTTGGTTTTTGTGGCCATTCCAGTAGACGCTACACTTTCCCTAATATCCGAGATCTTGGATATGGCAGGAGAGCACACCGTGGTAGTAGACGCTGGCTCTACCAAAGCCAGTCTTTGCGAGGCCGTAGCGAAGCATGATAAAAGAAGACATTATTTGGCTGCCCACCCCATTGCAGGTACTGAATTTTCAGGACCATCGGCCGCGATAGCAGGCCTCTTTAAAGGAAAGACACAAATTATTTGTGAGGTAGAGCAAACAGCTTTTCAATTACAAGAAAAAGCATTAAATGTTTTTAATGCTATGGGCATGCGTATACGCTATATGAACGCCAAGGCGCACGACAAACACATTGCCTATGTGTCTCATCTATCACATATTAGTTCCTTTATGTTGGGAAAGACTGTGATGGACAAGGAAAAAAATGAAAGGGATATCTTTGATATGGCAGGTAGTGGTTTTGAGAGCACAGTTCGTTTGGCCAAGAGTTCGCCGGCCATGTGGGCACCCATTTTTAAAGACAATAAAGAGGCGGTCTTAGAATCTTTGAATGAATACATATACAACCTCAATGCGTTTAAGACCCTTATGGAGCAGGATGATTTCTCTGGAGTTTTTGAAGAAATGCAGCAAACAAACAGAATTAAGGAAATCCTAAATGGCATTCCACATAACAATAAATAATTAAGAAATACCAATAAAACATAATAAGCAATGGAGAATTCAAAACAAATGAGAACTTGGTTAGACAATTTGGGTTTAGACCACCCTTTAGTGATTGCAGGACCTTGTAGCGCAGAGACAGAAGAGCAGGTTTTAAAAATTGCTCACCAGCTCAAAGACACAGATGTTAATTATTACAGAGCCGGAATCTGGAAACCTAGAACCAAACCGGGTATGTTTGAAGGGGTAGGTGCCCTGGGATTAAAATGGTTACAAAAGGTAAAAGCAGAAACCGGATTAAAGACGGCTACTGAGGTGGCCAATAAGGCCCATGTAGAATTGGCTCTGGAGCATGATGTAGACCTGCTGTGGATTGGAGCACGTTCTACCGTAAGCCCTTTTATTATTCAAGAAATTGCAGACGCTTTGGAAGGCACGGATAAAATTGTCCTGGTTAAAAACCCAGTAAATCCAGACTTGGCACTGTGGTTAGGTGCGGTAGAGCGTTTAGCCAATGCCAATATTAAAAATCTTGGAGTTATACACCGTGGTTTTTCTACCTACGAAAAAACCAAATACAGAAATATTCCAGAGTGGCAACTCCCCATTGAGCTGCAACAAAAATTCCCCGATTTACCTATTATAAATGACCCTTCTCACATTACTGGGAAGCGTGATATGATTTTTGATGTCTCTCAAACCGCCTTGGATTTAAATTTTGATGGCCTCATGATAGAGACCCACTTTGACCCTGACAATGCATGGAGTGACGCTGCCCAGCAAGTTACTCCAGCTTCTTTGGTACAGATTATGAAAGATTTAAAAATCAGAAAGGAGTCTTCTTCGGAGGTAGATTACACCTCTGAATTAAAAACCTTACGTGCCCAGATAGACATTATAGACAACCAGCTCATAGATACGCTGTCTAAAAGAATGAAGGTGGCAGACGCTATTGGTGCAATTAAAAAATCTCAAAATGTAGCGGTACTTCAGAGTAACCGTTGGAATGAAATTTTAGGTAAAATGATTTTGGAGGGAGAGTCTAAAGGTTTAAGTGAAGAGTTTGTTCTCAAGATGTTTAAGGCCATTCACCAAGAGTCTATAAACCACCAGGAAAAGATCTTAAAGGCCTAATCTGTAACATATATATAAAACCTTTGTCTTTATTAGGTACGTATTTAATAACTTGCAGCCCCATGCTGTAATAAATTCACACCTATGAAAAAGTATTTAGTTTTATTATTTGTTTGGTTTTCTCATTTGGCCATCGCTCAATTCGATATTGAAAAAAATATTGGTGATTTTCACGAAATTAAGGTCTATGATCTTATTGAAGTCACTCTGATTAAGTCTGATGAGAATAAAATTCGAATAAAGGGCCAGAATGCCCAAGACATTGTCTTGGTTTCTAAGGGTGGCGTATTAAAAATACGCATGCAGCTCGAGAAAAAATTTCAAGGAGAAAACACCCTGGTAGAGGTCTTATATAAAGACCTAGAGGTGGTAGACGGGAATGAAGGCGCTCAGATTACCTTTAATGAGCTCATGAGCCAAACGGCACTGACGCTTAAGGTGCAAGAGGGTGCCCAAATACGTGCGGGCGTTGCTGTAGATTACTTAGAAACCAAGGCTGTTACTGGTGGTATAGTCACCATTAATGGCACCGCTAAGGTGCATGAGGTGCAGATGAATACAGGTGCTATATTAGAGGCTAAAAAACTGAAGACTCAAATTACTAATATTAAAGTGACTGCTGGTGGCGATGCTTCTATTTACGCTAGCAAAAGAGCAGACGTTCAAGTAAGGGCTGGGGGCGATGTAGAGGTTTATGGAAATCCAGAGGAGTTTATGAAAAAGCAGTTTGCTGGGGGAAGAATTATTAGGAGATCTGAATACTAAATTTACAAATGCGAGGAACCGTTTATAAATCTACAGGAAGTTGGTATACTGTAAAAGCCACAGACGGTTTTTTCTATGAGTGTCGTATAAAGGGTAAGTTTAGAATGAAAGGGATAAAGAGTACCAATCCCATAGCCGTTGGAGATCATGTAAATTTTGAATTAGAGCCTTCTGTAGAGGCAATTCAAGAAGGAGAAAGACCTAATGGGGTTATTCATGAGATTTTGGATCGGAAAAATTATATCGTGAGAAAGTCTGTAAACCTCTCAAAGCAAACCCACATTATAGCGGCTAATCTAGACAGGGTGTTTCTGATGATAACCCTGAATAACCCACCTACTTTAACCCCTTTTATAGATCGTTTTTTAGTATCTGCAGAGGCCTATGGCATAGAAGCTGTTTTGCTTTTTAACAAGATGGATACCTATAGCCAAGAAGAGATTTTTGAGGTGAAGTACCTCATGCATATGTACCAGAGTATAGGGTATTCATGCATAGACATCTCTGCTGTAAGCGGCTTACATCTGTCGCGTTTAAAAACGCTGATGCAACATCAGGTTACCTTATTTTCAGGTCATTCGGGAGTAGGTAAATCAACGCTAGTAAATGCAATAGAAAATGGCTTAGACCTCAAAACAGCTCAGATTTCACAGCAGCATATGCAGGGGCAGCATACCACTACCTTTGCAGAGATGTACGATCTGAGTTTTGGCGGTCAAATTATAGATACTCCCGGGATTAAAGGTTTTGGTATTGTAGATTTAGAACCCGCAGACATCGGTAATTATTTTCGAGAGTTTTTTGCTTTAAAACAAGATTGTAAATTTAACAACTGCCTGCATTTGGAAGAGCCTAAATGTGCCGTTAAAGAGGCTTTGGAAGCTAACGCCATTTTTGAGTCTCGCTATAAAAGTTATGTGCAAATGCTCTCAGATGAAGACGCCCATTACAGGCAAGACATACACGCTGGCTCATGAGGGTAGTAGTGCAAAGAGTTTCTGAGGCAGCGGTTGCTGTTCATGGTAAATCCACAGCAACTATAGGGAAGGGGCTATTGGTTCTAGTGGGTATCACCCAAACGGACGGCTTAGCAGACATAGAATGGCTGGCACAAAAAGTGGTAAACCTCAGAATTTTTGAGGACCATGCTGGCCAAATGAACTGCTCCTTATTGGAGCTTGGTTTAGATCTTATTGTGGTGAGCCAGTTCACTCTGTTTGGAGCAACTAAAAAGGGAAACAGACCTTCTTATATTCGTGCAGCCAAACCTGAAATAGCCATTCCCATCTACGAGCAGTTTGTTAGTAAATTAGAAGAATTAATTGGAAAAGCTGTGGGGACGGGTGTGTTTGGAGCAGACATGAAAGTGTCCTTAATTAATGATGGTCCCGTAACCATAACGATAGATAGCCAACAAAAAGAGTAATATGGAACTTAAAAACGCACAAAAAGTAGTGGATGATTGGATCCAAAACCACGGGGTCCGTTACTTTAATGAACTCACAAATATGGCCCAGCTTACAGAAGAAGTGGGAGAGGTGGCCAGGATTATAGCACGGCGTTATGGAGAGCAGTCTGAAAAGGAGTCTGACACCCACAAAGATTTAGGGGAGGAACTGGCAGACGTATTATTCGTGGTACTCTGTTTGGCCAATCAGACTGGTGTAGACCTACAAGCGGCCTTTGACAAAAAGTTAGATCTCAAGACCCAAAGGGATCACGACAGGCACCAAAACAATGAAAAATTAAAATAATAGTATAGGGCCAGGAGGCCAAAAAAAAGCATGACAGATTCTACTTTCTCCATAGCAGGACCATCGAATACCCACTTAAATGCTCAGATTCAGATTACAGGGTCTAAGAGTGAGACCAACAGATTATTGCTGCTTCAGGCCTTGTTTTCAGGATTGAAAATTGACAATATTTCAAATTCTGACGACGCCGCAGCCATGCAAAAAGGGGTGGGGCTCAGAAAAGGAACGGTAGACGTTTTTCACGCTGGCACCGCCATGCGTTTTTTAACGGCATTCTTTGCCACCCAAGAAGGCGTAGATATTCTTCTAACAGGCTCAGAAAGAATGCAACAGCGTCCGATTGGTATATTAGTTGCTGCACTTCAAAAGCTTGGGGCAGACATTCAATACGAAGCTCAGCAGGGTTTTCCGCCACTTAGAATTAAAGGTAAAAACTTGGAGATTTCTGAGGTGTCTTTAGACGCTGGCGTGAGTAGTCAATATATTTCTGCTTTGTTGTTGGTGGCTCCCAGTCTTAAGAATGGTTTGCGCTTACATTTAAAAGGGCATATTACCTCTGTACCTTACATTAAAATGACTTTATCCCTTTTACAGCAGATAGGGGTACGTACTCGTTTTGAAGATCAGACTATTGAGGTACAGCCTGCAAACCAAATTTCTCCTACCACTTTAGTAGTAGAATCTGATTGGAGCTCTGCTTCTTACTACTATTCTATTGTGGCCATGTCTGCCATTGGGAGTGAAGTTTCTTTGTCTTCTTATAAAGCAGAGAGTTTACAAGGAGACGCAGTTTTAGCCACTATTTATGAGTCTATGGGAGTAACGACCCATTTTGAAGGGCATAGATTGGTGTTGCGTAAAATAGCAATCCCCTCTGCGGCTATCTTAGAAGAAGGATTGAGTTGGGATTTATCCAATGCTCCTGACATTGCACAGACCATTGCAGTGAGTTGCTTTGGCTTGGGGTTGGCCTGCAATCTAACTGGCCTTCATACTCTGAAAATTAAAGAGACAGACCGTTTGTTGGCCCTGGAGGCAGAGCTCAGTAAGTTTGGTGCTTCTGTGCGGGTAAGCGATAAAAGTTTGCACCTAGCCCCTTTTAAAGGTCCGTTTAATAAGGGTGTTTCCGTTGCAACTTACCATGACCATAGAATGGCTATGGCCTTTGCACCCCTGGCTTTAAGAGTTCCTTTTCAGATAGAAGAAGCCATGGTGGTGAAAAAGTCCTATCCAGATTTTTGGGAAGATCTCTCCCTCTTGGGTTTTCAGATCAAGGACTTGGGCAACTAATCCAGATTTGAAGGCTCTCAGCCCTTGTATACACTACAAATACTTAATTAATAGCCTATTTGCTTGACATGCCTATGCGTTGGGTTGTATATTTGCCCCTTGTAAATTAGAAAAATACACTATGAAATTATCCCACTTTGGTTTTGAATTGCCCGAGGAGCTTTTAGCTGAATATCCTGCAGAAAACAGAGATGAGTCTAAATTAATGGTTATTGATAGGGCCAAAGGCACTATTGAACACAAAATGTTTAAAGATCTTATAAACTATTTTGACGAGGGAGACGTCATGGTGCTCAATAATACGAAAGTTTTTCCAGCCAGATTGTACGGTAACAAAGAGAAAACCGGCGCGCGCATAGAGGTATTCCTGCTCAGAGAGCTCAATGAAGAGCAGCGTCTTTGGGATGTGCTTGTAGACCCAGCGCGTAAAATTAGAATTGGAAACAAGTTGTACTTCGGTGAAGACGAGAGTTTGGTGGCAGAGGTTATAGACAATACTACCTCTAGAGGAAGAACTTTGAGGTTTTTATACGACGGTTCCTATACAGATTTTAGAAAAAAACTAAGAGATTTAGGAGAAACACCACTGCCTAAATACATTAAGCGTGAGGTAGAAGCAGAGGACGAGGAGCGTTATCAAACCATTTATGCCAAGCATGAGGGCGCTGTAGCAGCACCCACAGCTGGGATGCACTTTTCTAAGCATCTTTTAAAGCGTTTAGAGATTAAAGGATTGAACTTTGCAGAGGTTACCCTTCACGTAGGTCTTGGGACCTTTAACCCGGTTGAGGTAGAAGATCTGTCTAAGCATAAAATGGACAGTGAGGAGTTAATTATAGAGACCCATGCTACCGAGGTAATCAATCAGGCTAAGGCCAACAAGAAAAGAATCTGTGCGGTGGGTACAACGGTTATGAGAAGCTTAGAAACCGCAGTTTCTTCTCAGCGAACCTTGAATACCTACCAGGGATGGACCAATAAATTTATTTTTCCTCCCTATGATTTTAGTATTGCGAATTGTATGATTACTAACTTTCATTTACCAAAATCTACACTTCTCATGATGATCTCTGCCTTTATGGGTCACGACCTTATGAAAGAAGCATATAAGCAGGCTATTGAAGAAAAGTACAAGTTTTACTCTTACGGAGACGCCATGCTCATCTTATAACGATTACTGTTCCAGAGAAAAAGCCTGACCCAGCCCTACGGAGCGGTTGGGCTTTTTCATTTTATAAGCTATGGATTTAATACTACCTTTAAGTGGTGAAAACAACAGACAAAAAAGACATACGTGCCCTGAGTAAAGAAGCCTTGAGAGATTTTTTTATGGCTCAGGGCCAAGCTACCTTTAGAGGCAATCAGGTATATGAGTGGCTGTGGCAAAAAGGGGCCCACTCCTTTGAGGACATGACCAACCTCTCTAAGGAAATGCGTTCTTTTTTAGAAACACATTTTGTGATTAATCACATTGCTGTAGACCAAATGCAGCGCTCCTCAGATGGTACTATTAAAAATGCAGTACGCCTACACGATAACCTGATTGTAGAGTCTGTACTTATTCCTACTAAAACCAGAACTACGGCCTGTGTTTCTAGCCAAGTGGGTTGTAGTTTAGATTGTAAATTTTGTGCTACCGCTAGATTAAAGCGGATGAGAAATTTACAGCCTGACGAAATTTATGATCAGGTAGTGGCTATAGACCAAGAAAGCCGATTGTATTTTAACAGACCGCTCTCTAATATTGTATTTATGGGCATGGGAGAACCACTCATGAATTATAATAATGTTCTTAAAGCCATAGATAAAATTACCGCCAAAGATGGTTTGGGTATGTCTCCCAAACGCATTATTGTCTCTACCTCTGGGGTGCCTAAAATGATTAAAAAAATGGCAGACGACGGTGTGAAGTTTAAACTAGCCGTGTCTTTGCACTCTGCCATAGATGAGGTTCGTTCTCGAATCATGCCTTTTAATGAAACCTTTCCTTTGGCAGACCTTAGAGAAGCACTCATTTATTGGTACGAGAAAACCAAAAGTAGGATTACTTATGAATATGTGGTCTGGAAGGGTATTAATGACAACCAACAGGCGGTAGACGCCCTAGTAGCATTTTGTAAATTTGCACCCGCCAAGGTGAATATTATAGAGTATAACCCTATAGGAGACGGTGTTTTTTCTCAGGCAGCTCCAGAGGCCATAGATCGCTATGTAGAAACTTTAGAACGTCACCATATAACAGTAACAGTGAGACGTTCTCGTGGGAAGGACATAGATGCCGCCTGCGGACAATTAGCAAACAAACAAGAAAAATAAGCATATGGCACATATTGTAATTACAGGAACCAGTAGGGGAATAGGATATGAAATGGCTCAAATTTTAGCAGGGCAGGGTCACAAAGTTTTGGCACTTTCTAGAAGCGCTGCCGCTATTGCTGTTTTGGAAAATAAACATATCCACAGCTTTGATTTTGACATCACCCAGCCAGCAGACATAGCCCAGGCTGTTGCATTTGTACGCTCTGAGTGGGCTGGGCATGTAGACGCCCTTATTAACAATGCGGGCGCCTTGGTAAATAGCCCTTTCTTAGAGACTTCAATAGCAGACTTTAAGCAGGTATACGAGGTGAATGTTTTTGGGGTAGCCGCCCTAACACAGGCCTTGATCCCTTTCATGTCAAATGGGCATGTGGTTACAGTGAGCTCTATGGGAGGGGTACAAGGGAGTTCTAAATTTCCTGGTTTGTCTGCATATAGCTCCAGTAAAGGCGCTGTAATTACCCTTACCGAGCTCTGGGCAGAGGAATTTAAAGAAAAGGGGCCAGCTTTTAATGTACTGGCTATTGGAGCAGTGAAGACGGAGATGTTGGCTGCTGCTTTTCCTGGATATGAACCCCCGACTACTGCAGCACAAATGGGCCGCTATATTGCAGATTTTGCCCTTAACGGACACGAACTCTACAACGGCAAAATTCTTCCTGTAAGTAATACTACGCCTTAAAGCAGAAGACTTAGTCTTCTAATTTTCCAAATTTTCCCGTGTGAAAATCTCTAATGGCCTGGTTTATCTCTTCTGCAGTGTTCATCACAAATGGCCCTTGGGCAGCAATGGGTTCCTCAATAGGTGCTCCCGACAGAATGAGAACTTGTGATTTTTCTTGGGCTGTAATTTCAAAGTGCTCTCCCTGATTTTCAAAAAGAACAAAGTGATTGTCAAGAGCGCGCTCCTCGTGCCCGTTTATTTCTATGCTTCCAGATAAGACCAAAAGGCATGTGTTGTTGCTAGCAGGAAAGCTAAAAGTGGCCTTTCCTTCTGGATTTAGGTAGGCTGTTAACAGATGCACTTCTGTAAAGGTGCTGGCCGCGCCTTGCGTGTTTTGATAATGACCAGCGACCACCTTTATGTGACCCATCTCATTTTCTAGAGATACTGTGGGTATGTCTTGCTCGTTAAAACCCTGATATTTTGGAGGAGACATTTTGTGGGCTGCTGGTAAATTAACCCAAAGCTGTACCATTTGAAACATCCCCCCTTGTTTTGCAAATTCCTTTTCGTGGTATTCTTTGTGTAATACGCCAGAAGCTGCAGTCATCCATTGTACGCCTCCAGGTCCAATAACACCAGAATTACCCGCTGAGTCATGGTGGGCTACAGCTCCTTGATAGGCTAAGGTCACAGTCTCAAAACCTCTGTGTGGGTGCACGCCAACCCCGCGTGGAGTCTCAGTTGCAGGAAAGTGAAAAGGCGCATTGTAGTCTAGCATAATAAATGGACTCATGCGCTGCATGTCTAGACCGTAGGCAGAAGGGATAAAGTTTTGTACCCTAAAACCGTCTCCTACAAAGTGAGGGTTTCTAGGGGGTATAATATGGGATATGGGTTTAAGTGCCATCTTTTTTTAAGTAAAGATAATTTAAAAACCACTATTTTAGTACGGTGAATGAGATTCTTGACAAATACCTACCTCCAGGAGCCGTAGCGCCCTGTATGCATCTCATAGAAACCCATGAGGTACATTTAAAAATTGTCAATTCTAGAGTTACTAGACATGGAGATTATCGGAGAAATTTAGACGGGCGACATGCCATTACGGTGAACGCCAACCTAAACCCATACCGATTTCTCATGACCCTTATTCACGAAATAGCGCATTTGGTGGCTTTTAAAATGTATGGCTATCATATTAAGCCCCACGGTTTAGAATGGAAAAACAGTTTTAGGAACCTCATGCTACCATTTATAAATCCACAGATTTTCCCATTAGATCTTCTGCCTCTTTTAGCCAGACATTTTAAAAATCCAAAGGCCAGTACAGACACAGATGCTGCTTTGTCTGTGGCTTTTTCAAAATACAATACCCAGCAAACCAATGAAAGCTATGTTTTTGAAGTACCTTTGGGAAGTCTCTTTAAGATTTACAACGGTAAAATATTTAAAAAGGGACCCAAGCGGGTAAAGCGATATGAATGTGTAGAGGTGCAAACGGGACGTTCCTATTTGTTCCAGCCCAATGCAAAAGTTGAATTTTTAATAGAAAACCATCATGGCAGCTAAATATGCACTTATTATGGCTGGAGGTGTAGGTAGTAGGTTTTGGCCTATGAGCACAGCCTCTTACCCCAAACAATTTCACGATTTTTTGGGAGCAGGGCGGAGTTTGCTTCAGCAAACTTTTGACCGCATGGCCGCTTTTATTGCTCCAGAAAATATATTAATCCTTACCAATGAGCGCTATGCATCTCTAGTGTTAGAACAGCTGCCAGCGGTCACCCAAGACCAGCTGGTCTTGGAGCCCTGCATGAGAAATACGGCCCCTTGTATTTTGTACGCTGCTATGAAAATAGCTAAAAAAGACCCAGAGGCTCAGTTGTTGGTAGCCCCTTCAGATCATTGGATTGAAGATCAGACTGCTTTTGCAGCAGACGTAGAAAAGTGCTTTAAGGCCAGCGAAACTCCAGGGTTGCTCTGCACCCTAGGAATTACACCCAGCTTTCCCAACACCGGATTTGGCTATATTGAAACCGGGGTTTCAGACTCGGGAGCTGTTTCACCAGATGGTCTACTTAAGGTGGTACAATTTAGAGAGAAGCCAGATTACAAAACAGCGCAATCCTTTATAGCTGCTGGAAATTTTTCTTGGAATGCTGGGATTTTTATTTGGAGTGTACCAACTATTCTGAATGCTTTTGAAGAATTTGAGCCTGAATTATTCGATCTATTTAAGCTAGGGGAGGCCTACTATAACACAGCGCGGGAGGTAGATTTTATAACGAAGCAGTACCCTTTAGCAGCGAACATTTCTATTGATTACGCTATTTTAGAAAGAGCCTCAGATATTTATATGTGCCCGGCTAGTTTTGATTGGAATGACTTGGGTACCTGGGGTGCGTTGTACGAAAAACTTCCAAAAGATGCTTCTCAAAACGCGGTAGCCCACACCCAATTATTAGCCTCTAACGCTAGAGGAAATATGGTGATGGCTCCTGCCCATAAAAAGGTAGTGATAGAGGGTTTGGAAGATTTTATTGTAGTAGACCAAGAGGGCATCCTTATGATTTATCCCAGAGCTAAAGAGCAGGATATTAAAGTGCTTGTCGCTCAGGTAAAAGATACTTTTGGCCCTGAGTATACCTAGAGAGATTTTGTAGCCTGTGAAAAACACTTATTTTTAGACTGGCCCTTTTTTAGTTCAAAGGCAAGGGATGGGACTAGGCCTTTCCCTCCAAATACATTTGCCTAACTTTTTTAAACAGCTCAGAGGAGTATACAAAGTCTGTAACGGCCTGATTGTCTGTCTTAAAAATTTCTCTATGGGTGCCCTCCCAGGCTTTATAGCCCTCTTTTAGAAAGACAATTTTTTCACCTATTTCCATGACAGAATTCATGTCGTGGGTGTTAATGACGGTGGTCATCTGATATTCATCGGTAATTTCTTGGATGAGGTTATCTATGAGAATAGCTGTTCTAGGGTCCAAACCAGAGTTGGGCTCGTCACAGAAAAGATATTTAGGATTCATGACAATAGCTCTGGCAATAGCCACCCTTTTTTGCATCCCCCCAGAAATTTCAGAAGGAAATTTTTGGTGGGCATTTACTAGATTTACCCTTTTTAACACCTCGTTTACCCGATCTTCTTTTTCACTTGTACCTTGGCTGGTAAACATGTCTAAGGGGAAGCGCACGTTGTCTTGCACACTCATAGAGTCAAAAAGAGCAGACCCTTGAAACACCATACCCATTTGTTCTCTCAGGGCTCTTTGTTGTTTTATATCTAATTGGGCATAATTTGAGTTGTCGTAGGCTATAACTCCTTTTTCTGGAGTAAAAAGCCCAAGCAGACACTTTAGAAAAACCGTTTTCCCTGAGCCACTTTGACCAATAATAAGGGAGGTTTTACCTTTTTCAAAAGAGGTGCTGATGCCTTTAAGTACGTGATTTTCTCCAAAGGATTTATGAATGTTGTCTACAGTAATCATTAGCCTAGGAGTAATTGAGTGAGTATATAATTTGTAATAATAATGACCACGGCCGTCCAAACAAAAGAGGTGGTACTGGCTTTTCCAACTTCTAAGGCGCCCCCTTTCATATAGTATCCGTGATAAGAGGGAATGGTAGCAATAATGAAGGCAAAAAATAAAGTTTTAATAAAGGCATAGGTTATGTGAAAGGGTATGAAATCTATTCTCACTCCTTCTATAAAGTCTGCAGCCGTAGTGAACCCTCCAAAAACACCCGCTAAAAAGCCACCAAAAATGCCTAAATACATGGCAATAGCAATTACAAAGGGGTACATGAGTAGGGCTATGATTTTTGGAAAAACCAAGTAGTTTAGAGAGTTTACGCCCATGACTTCCAGGGCGTCTATCTGTTCTGTGACCCGCATAGAACCTATACTAGAGGTAATAAAGGAGCCTACTTTTCCAGCCATAATAATGGAGGTAAAGGTAGGAGCAAACTCTAATATCACCGACTGTCTGGCTGCAAAACCAATTAAATTTTTGGGGATAAGCGGGCTACTGAGGTTCAGTGCTGTTTGTATGGTTACTACCCCACCTATAAAAAAGGATACAAATATCACAATACCCATAGATCCATATATGAGTTCATCTATCTCTTTTAGAATAAGACTGCGCATCATTTTCCATTTGGTAGGTTTTTTAAAAACCTCCTTAATCATAATGAAATACTGGCCAATGGTTGTGATGTGGGTCATAATAGTTAAATAATAAAGTAAAAATACTAATATGCTTTTAACTAACCATTCTTAAGTTCTTTTATTGGGTATCTTTTTAACAATCATTTTACGTGAAATTTCTCCTGCATGACGTCATTTGTGTATTTTTACTAAAATATTTTTTCTCATGAAACCTACATTTTTTACCATAGGATCTTTTTTGTTTGTTCTCACTTTTAGTTTTTCTGTGCTGGCTCAAGAGGCACCCTCAAATGCTTTGGTAAAGACCCAGCCCAATTTGGTGGTGGGGATTGTTGTAGATCAAATGCGTTATGACTACCTGAGCCGCTTTTGGGATGGCTATGGCAATGACGGATTTAAGCGCTTGCTTAGAGAGGGTTTTAACTTTAAGAACAACCACTATAATTATGCGCCAACGAGTACTGGCCCTGGTCATGCTTCTGTATATACAGGAACCACTCCGGCAACCCACGGCATTATAGGGAATAATTGGTATGACAAAGAAATTGGAGCCTTTGTGTATTGTGCTGCAGATAACACCTACCGCTCTATTGGTACAGAAACTAGTGCAGGACAAATGTCTCCAAAGCAATTGCTCACTACCACAGTAACTGACCAGCTTAGGTTAAGTAATCAAGGTAAGTCTAAGGTAATTGCTATAGCTTTAAAAGATAGGGGCGCTGTATTGCCTGGGGGCCATATGGCCAATGCGGCTTATTGGTTTCATGGCAAAAATGAAGGACATTGGATTAGTAGTAGTTTTTATATGGACCGCCTTCCAAGATGGGTAGACACTTTTAACAAAAGTGAGGCTGCAGCTGCTTACAAAAAATCTTGGGACTTGTTAAAACCAGCCAAAGACTATGTAGGTGGGCCAGACAAAACACCTTATGACGGTGCTTTTAAAGGGGAAGCTGCGGCTGTTTTTCCTCATGATATTCCTAGTTTATGGGAGCAAAATGGACAGTTTGATATTTTAAAAGCCACGGCATACGGCAATAGTCTCACTACTGATTTTGCGCTTGCCGCCCTAGAAGGTGAGGCCCTAGGAAAAGGGATCCATACAGATTTTTTAGCCATTAGCTACTCTTCTACCGACTATGTGGGGCATCAGTTTGGTGTAAATTCCAGAGAGGTAGAAGACACCTATTACAGACTAGACCAAGATATTGCTCGTTTGCTAAAGGCATTAGACAAACAAGTAGGTAAAGGAAATTACACCTTGTTTTTAACCGCAGACCATGCAGCTGTTCAAGTACCCTCTTTTTTAAAGGACCAGCGCATTCCAGCAGATTATTTTGACTCCAAAGCTTCTTTGGGACGTGTGAAGGAGTATGTATCTGAAACCTATGGTTCAGATGAGATCATAGAAAATATTTCTAACGATCAGATCTTTTTCAACAGGCCTTTACTTAAAAATTTAGAAATTGAATTGGACGATATTCAGGAAGATGTAGCTCACTTTATGTTGTTAGATCCCTCTATAGAACGCGCTTACACTGCCACCCAGATGTGGGAACAGGAATACAGCAGAGGATTGCCTTATATTTTGCAAAATGGATATAACCTAAAGCGATCTGGAGATGTGTTGTTTGTCTTAAAGCCTGCTGTGATTAGTTATTCTAGAACAGGTTCTACCCATGGTTCTCCGCAAATTTATGACACCCATACCCCCTTACTGTTTTTTGGAAAAGGCATAAAAAAAGGCGCTACTGTAAGCCGGTCTGAAATTCCAGATATTGCCCCAACGATTGCAGCTTTATTAGGGATTGCTTTTCCAAATGGAACCACAGGAAAGCCGTTAACCGCGGTATTAGATTAATTTCTGCAGCCCTTTAGTACCAAAGAAGATTGCTTATAAATTTAGTATGGCTATTTTAGTACATTTTTTAACTGGGCCTTCTTAGTACTGCTGCTTTAGTTTAGCTGTTTCAGTGTGCCTTTTTTAGTGGGCTTGTTCTGTGTCCCTGTTGTAACGCACCTTTTTTAGTACGTCTGTTTTAGTGTACTTTTTTAGTGGGCTGTTTTAAGAAGTTTGGCGCCTATGTTTTTCCATCGAAGCTTTCTAATAAACTGACCTTCTTCCTCAGAGACCAAATAGCTCAGCGGTTCAGATTGGGCTTTTAGGTAGCCGCCTAAACAGTGAATAAAGGCCCAAGGTTTCTGTTGTTTAAAAGCCATTTTAAGTGCTGCTATGCATGTGATTAGGAATCCATATCTCATGCTGTACATAGCTTTCCCCTGAAGTAATTTTGCTTTTTTGTTGTAAGCCGCTCCAATAGGTCTGAGGTGTTTTACAGGAAGTTCAGGATCTGTACACAGCTCAAAACCATGGTATTGGGCTAGTAATTCGTCTACTGTGTCCCACCCCATAGCCACTCTTAGACCACCCATGGCTGTAAAACAGGCTTTGCTATAGGTTTTAAAGGCGCCTCTAATATGGTTTTTATCCATGGGATGGTTTAGTAGCCAGTTCCCTTTTTTGTCTTGCTCATATGCAAAACCGCCACAGATTCCCAATTTAGGGTTGCTGCTAAAGTGGTTTACAATCCCTTCCAAATAGTGTACAGGCAATATAATGTCTGCATCTAGTTTCATGAGTAGATCATAGTTAGAGTCTAGCTCAGAAAGACCTACATTAAATGCGTTTACTACCTTACTACCTGGCATATGCAAGTCTGAGGATTGGTGATTTATATGCCTGATAAAAGGGTATTTAGAAGAAAAATTTTCAGCGATGGTTTGGGTGTTATCTGTAGAGTGGTCATTTACTACGATCACTTGCGTAGGCAAATAAGTCTGTTGGCAAATGGAAGCTAGTGCTCCTTCTAAAAAAGCCCCTTCATTGTGCGCAGGTATGACTATATAGACTTTCATGATTTTACAGCATAAACTATATAATACCTTGGGGTAAAAAGTCTCAATAGGGGTCTAATCCCTATTTTTTTAGTAGGATTGGTCCACTGATCTCGAGCGACAATAGTCCATCCGGTTTTTTCTAATAGCCAATCTAATTGCCAGGACTCAAATTCGTGATAATGTCTATCCCAGGGGTCTGTTTTACTTCTGTAGGCAAGGGAAAACCACAATCTTAAGGGCACACTAATGAGCAGCTCTTTGGCTTTAATGGATTGCAGTACCTGAAAAGGATTTAATAGGTGCTCAAAAATTTCAAAAGCGGTCACCACTTGGGCATGGCTTTGCGTTAGGCTCTTTTGATCTATGTCTAAGTCTTCTCCAGATGTATTTTGTACCTGGTAACCATGCGCAGTCATACGATCACTTAGCGGGTTGGAAATCCCAAGGTCTAGAATGTGTTTGTCCTTAGAAATATGTGCTTCTAAAAAAGCTAAAGTTTTGCGGTACCTTTTGCTTGGAAAATGTTTTTCGTACATCTGAAGTTATTGCCAAAGATCCATGGTGGACCATTTAGAGCGTGAAAATACAATTAAAAGATCATTTTTACACTTGGTAGACAAACGCATTGATGTTCATACCGGCTCCTACACTGGCAAACATGACTATATCTCCTTTTTCAATGCTGTGGTCTTCTATTTGTCCTTTTTTTACCATGTCAAACAAGGTAGGGATGGTGGCCACAGAGCTATTGCCAAATTCGTGAATATTCATAGGCATGATATGTTCAGGAACGGGTATTTTATAATTTCTATAAAATCGTTTTACAATGGCAGCATCCATTTTTTCATTGGCCTGGTGAATAAATATTTTTTTTAAATCTGTAATGGAAACACCACTATCCTCCAAGCATTTTTTCATGGCTAAGGGGACCTGTGTCACTGCAAATTCATAAATTTTACGACCGTACATTTTAATGTATTTCTCTTCTTTTGGGGCTTCTTTTTTGTAAGAGCACCCGAAGAACAGGTAATGTGCTTCTTCAAAGGCGTGTGTTTGTGAGGCATGGGATAAAATACGCCCTCCATTGGGGTCTGCTATATCTAAGAGGGTAGCACCTGCCCCGTCTGCATAGATCATAGAATCTCTGTCGTGCGGGTCCAAAACCCTAGACAAAGTTTCTCCACCAATAACTAGGCATCTTTTTGCCATACCAGCTTTCATAAAGGCTTGGGCTTGTATAACACCCTCTACCCATCCGGGACAGCCAAATATTAAGTCATAGGCCACGCAGTTAGGATTTTTTATGCGAAGTAGGTTTTTTACTCTGGAGGCCAAACTGGGTAGGGTGTCTCCCTGGGCACCAGGAGCAGAGACATCTCCGAAATTATGGCCAAAAATTATATAGTCTATTGTTTCCGGGTCTACACCTGCGTCTTTAATAGCGGCTTCTGCTGCCAGAAAACCCAGCTCTGAGGTATTCATATTTTCTGGAGCATAGCGTCTTTTTTCAATGCCTGTGATGGCCTTGAATTTTTCTATGATAACGCTGTTGTCATCCTCAAATTGGGCACCGTCTTCCTGAAGAAATTCATGGGAATTAAAAGCCTCATTTGGGGTGATAAGTGAGGGTATATAACTACCGCTTCCTTTGATACTTACATGCATAGATGACTAATTTTTTACAATATAAAAAAATTGTAAGCCATCTATCTTGAAAAATTCAAAATAATACGATGCCCAAATCCTAGGCGTTTTCTACATAGGCTTCAATGGGGGTACAGGTACAAATCAGATTTCTGTCACCATAGGCGTCGTCTACCCTTCTTACCGTTGGCCAGAATTTGTTGTCACTGACAAATTCCAATGGAAAGGCAGCAGTTTGCCTGCTGTAGGGGAAATTCCATTGATCTGCGGTAAGCATGGCTTGGGTGTGTGGCGCATTTTTTAAGGGGTTGTTGGGCTGGGATTCTTCTGCTGCATCTATCTCTTTTCTGATAGAAATCATGGCCTCGCAAAAACGATCTAATTCTGCAAGGTCTTCACTCTCTGTAGGTTCTATCATCATAGTGCCCCCAACAGGGAAAGAGACGGTAGGTGCATGGAATCCGTAATCCATAAGCCTTTTGGCAATATCTGTTACCTCTATTCCATGGGCTTTAAATGGTCTACAATCAATAATCATTTCATGGGCAGCCCTGCCTTGCTCTCCTGTGTATAGCACTTCAAAAGCTCCCTCTAATTTGGCCTTGATATAATTTGCGTTTAAGATGGCTATGACAGTAGATTTGGTTAAGCCAGATTCTCCTAACATTTTTATATAGCCATAAGAAATGAGACAGGCTAGAGCAGAGCCCCATGGGGCTGCAGAAATAGCTGTGATGGCCTGGTCTCCACCTGTTGGAATGACTGGATTTCCTGGTAAAAAGGGTACCAATTGGGGGGCCACACATATAGGGCCTACTCCTGGTCCGCCACCACCGTGAGGGATGGCAAATGTTTTATGTAGGTTTAGGTGACATACGTCTGCACCAATGGTAGCAGGATTAGTCAATCCCACCTGAGCATTCATATTAGCACCATCCATGTAAACCTGACCGCCATGGCTATGAATGAGCCCAGTAATTTCTCTAATGGAAGACTCAAACACTCCGTGAGTAGAGGGATAAGTTACCATAAGAGCAGCTAAGTTTTTGCTGTGTGCGATGGCTTTTTCTTTGAGGTCTTCCAGGTCTATATTCCCCTTCTGGTCTGTCTTTGTCACAACAACCTTCATTCCGGCCATTACTGCAGAGGCTGGGTTGGTTCCGTGAGCAGAAGCTGGAATGAGACAGATATTTCTGTGAGATTCTCCTCTGGAGGCGTGATAGGCTCTAATGGTCATAAGACCCGCATATTCTCCTTGTGCGCCAGAGTTTGGCTGTAAAGAGGTACCCGCAAAACCTGTAATTTCATTTAATTGTTTCTCTAAAGCGCCTAGTACCTCATGATACCCGGCTGCTTGTTCCACAGGAACAAAGGGATGTATGTTAGCCCATTGGGCCCAAGATAAAGGAAGCATTTCAGAGGCTGCATTGAGTTTCATGGTGCAGGAACCTAAAGAAATCATCGATTGATTTAACGCCAAATCCTTTCTCTCGAGTTTTTTAATATAGCGCATGAGCGCTGTTTCTGAGTGGTAGCTGTTAAAAACCTCCTGGGTTAAGAAGGGAGTTTGCCTGCTTAGGTTTTGAGGAATTCTATGGTCTTCTCCAATTGCTAAGGCTACCGTGTCTGTATTTTTAGCTGCGGCAAATAGGTCTAATATATCTTGGGCATCGGCCACGGATGTGGCCTCATTTAAAGAAATACCTACCAAATCATTGGAAGGGTATAAAAAGTTTATTTCCCTTTCTTCTGCCAGTGCTTTTATGGCTGCCGCTGGTGCCTGGATTAAAATAGTGTCAAAGAAGTGCTCGTTTACTTGGGTATAGCCTAAGGTTTCTAGACCTCTAGCCAAGGCAACCGCTTTGGCATGTATATTTTTTGCAATATACTCCAGCCCTTTTGGACCGTGGTACACGGCATACATCCCTGCCATCACCGCCAAGAGAACCTGTGCCGTACAGATGTTTGAAGTGGCTTTGTCTCTTTTAATATGCTGCTCTCTGGTTTGTAATGCCATGCGATATGCTGGCCCCCCATCTGTATCTTTGGTAAGCCCAATAATCCTTCCAGGAATATTTCTTTTGTGGGCTTCCTTTGTGGCAAAAAAAGCAGCATGAGGACCGCCGTAACCCAATGGAATTCCAAATCTTTGTGTGGTACCTACCACTACTTCTGCTCCCAAACTGCCTGGGGAGGCTAGAAGTGTTAAACTCAAAATATCTGCAGCGAATGCCACTTTTATATCTGTGTTTTTGGCTTTATTCATAAAGCCTTCTACATCTTGAATGGCTCCATTTTTGCCTGGGTACTGAACCAAGGCTCCGTAAAAATTAGGCTCAAAGTTAAATGCCTCTATGGGTCCCACTTCTAATTGGATGCCTAATGGAGTGGCTCTGGTTTCTAATAAGGATAGTGTCTGAGGGAGTATTTGATCTGACACAAAAAAGGACATGGCCCCTTCTTTCTTTTGTTCTCTGCTGCGGCAGTCCAATAGCATGGTCATGGCTTCTGCAGCTGCCGTACTCTCGTCTAAGAGGGAAGCATTGGCTAAATCCATCCCACTTAGCTCGCAAACCATAGTTTGGAAATTGATAAGCGCCTCTAAACGCCCTTGAGCAATTTCTGCTTGGTAAGGAGTGTAGGCCGTATACCACCCTGGGTTTTCTAAAATATTTCTTTTGATCACAGAAGGAGTAATGCTCTGATGGTACCCCAATCCTATATAAGACTTAAATACCTTATTCTTTTGTGACAAAGTTTCTATATGAGAAAGGTATTCATGCTCGCTCATCGCAGGCTCTAATGCTAAGGGCTGCTTGAGTCTAATATCTGACGGAATGGTCTGGGCAATGAGTTCCTCCAAACTACTGGCACCAACCCTTTTGAGCATTTGTTTTTCTTGGTCCTCTTGAATTCCAATGTGTCTTAAAGCAAAAAGATCTGTTCTCATAAGCGAAATCGTTGTAAATGATCAAAAATAAGTGGCACAAAATTAAGTATAAAAAGGCTAATTATGAGGTATTTTTTTGGAGACTTACATAAACTTTTTAACCAAATGGAGTGCTTATAAACCGTTTGTGTACTTTTGTTTAATGCAGTTTTTAACAAGGATATTTGATTTTTATCTTCGGGCCAGTGTTCATGTGGCTTTGGCTGTCTTTTCTTTGCTTTATGTGGGCTTTCAAAGTCTAAACATTTCACTAGATGTACCTTTGACTATCACTGTTTTTTGTGGCACCATAATGAGTTATAATTTTATTAAATATGGGGAGAGTGCAACCTACTATTTTCGGGTTACTAAAAAAGCTTTTGTTCCCATACAAATTTTAAGTGTGCTGGCAGGATTTTTTGGAGCCTATGGTTTATTTGAATTGTCAAATTTTAGCTATGGGGTTTTAATTTTTATGATTTTTTTGACAGGGCTATACGCCCTGCCGATGCTGCCTTCTAAAAAAAACCTCAGGAGTATTGGCGGTCTCAAAATGTCTGTAGTGGCTCTAGTGTGGGCTATGGCCTCTGTTTTATTACCCCTTTCTACTTTGGGGAAGGAGTTGTTTTCAGTAGCTGTGTTGGCAGAATTTTTTTGGGTGGGAGTTATGGGCCTGTTTTTGGCGCATTTTATTTTAGTTTGGGTACTTATGATTCCTTTTGAGATTAGAGATTTTAAGACAGACCCAGAGGAGGTGAAGAATATTGTACAGAAATACGGACTTAGAAAAACCATTTATTTTGGGGTATTAGGCAGCTTCCTTTTTATTCTATTGCAACTCTTTAATGCCGCTGTTTTTCAGTGGAGTACCTTAGAAATAGCCCTTCAGTTTCTTTTGGGCATTTTGTTAATTGTTTCTTTGTTTATGTCTTTTACACCCCGCTCCAAGTATTTTGCTAATTTTTGGGTAGAGTCTATTCCAATAGGGTACGCCTTATCTTGGTTTTTAATATCTTAACGTCATGAATAAAAATATAGTTTTACTTTTTGTTTTGTTTGTTTGCCAAACCGCTCCGGCACAGCATAAGTCTATCTCTATGAATACCTTTGAGACTCAGTTGCAGACTCCATTGGGGTCTAAGTTGGAGCGCTCCACAAAAAAAACACAAAAAATGCTACTTGTAGACGTTCGAACTTCTGAAGAGTTTCTTCAAGGGCATATTCCTGGAGCTAAAAACATAGACTGGTTCTCAAAAGACTTTAGTGCTGCTTTTAAAGGAATGAAAAAACGTCAAAAAATTTATGTGTATTGCCGCTCAGGTAAACGCTCTGCAAAAGCAGCAGCCCGTTTAGATAGTCTGGGCTTTAAACGAGTCGTTAATTTATTAGGGGGCTATAAGGCCTACCAAGAACTTAAATAAAGAGAATTCCTATCTTTAGGCCACCCATGAATTGGGTTTCTGGTTTTGTGCCATCTGTGTAGACTTTTTATTGTAAAAGTCCTTCGCGTTTGACAAGTACCTTTGGTGTTGGTGAGACTCTTTAAGAATACCTACTACTCTAGTAGTCCTGCTCGTTTGAGTAGTGCCTCTGGTTTTGGGGCAGCTCCTCTGAATTTTATGTATAAATCCATAGGGTCTTCTGAGCCTCCTTTAGAGAGAATATGCTCTTTAAATGATCTTGCTACCTCGGTATTAAAAATGCCAGAGGCTTTAAAATGGGCAAAGGCGTCTGCGTCTAGTACTTCTGCCCATTTATAACTGTAGTAGCCTGCGGCGTATCCGCCTTGAAAAATATGGGAGAATGCCGTACTCATGGCACTTCCAGGAACTTCCGGAAATAAGTCTGTTCCTGCGAAAGCTTCTTTTTCAAAGGCGCTCACTTCTTTTATATCTGGAGCGGCTGTACTGTGCCATGCCATGTCTAACATGCCAAAACTAAGCTGTCTTAGCGTGGCCATCCCTTCTAAAAAAGTAGCCTGGTCTTTTATTTTTTGAACCATCTCCATCGGAATGTCACTCTGGTTTTCATAATGCTTGGCAAAAAGGGCCAGAGCCTCTTCTTCATAGCACCAGTTTTCCATCAGTTGGCTTGGGAGCTCCACAAAATCCCAGGACACAGAGGTGCCAGAAAGGCTGGGATAACGAGTGTTGGCAAGCATGCCGTGTAGGGCATGGCCAAATTCATGAAAAAGGGTAGTTAGTTCGCTAAAAGTGAGTAGGGCGGGAGTGTTTTTCGTGGGTCTGGAGAAATTACATACAATAGCCACCTGAGGTCTGAAATTTTCTCCGTTTTCTGTGTATTGAGACCTAAAAGAGGTCATCCAAGCACCATCTCTTTTACCTGGTCTGGGATGAAAGTCTGTGTAAAAATAAGAGATGAAGTTGTTTTTTTCATCGTATACCTTATAGGACTTTACTTCTGAATGGTAAACAGGAATGTTTGTGTCCTGCTCAAAGCGAAGGCCAAATAATTTACGAGCCACTTCAAAAACACCTTTTACCGAGGCGTCTAAAGCGAGGTAGGGTTTTAGAAGTTCCTCGTCAAAATTAAAACGTTGTTGTCTCCATTTTTCAGAGACATAAGCACTGTCCCATTTTTGAAGATCTGAGATACCGAGCTTTTCTTTAGCGAAGGCGCTAAGTTCTTCAAACTCCCTCTTTGCTGCTGGTAGTGCTTTTTCTAAAAGATGGTTTAGAAAGTCTTTGACTTTGGCTGGACTCTTTGCCATTCGTTCCTCTAATACATATTGAGCGTGATTTTCATAACCAAGTAATTGGGCGCGTTGCTGTCTTAGTTTTACCAGCTCTAAAACAATGGCTTCATTGTTGTTACTGTTGTCTTGAAACCCTTTGCTGGTAAAAGCCTTGTAGAGCTTTTCTCTGAGGTCTCTGCGGCTGGAGAATTTCATAAATGGAACATAGCTGGGATAAGACAAACTAATGAGCCAACCTTTTTTGTCTTTACTTTTTGCTAATTCAGCCGCTGCATTTACAGCGCTTTCAGGGAGACCCTCTAGCGCTTCTTTATCTGTAAGATGCATTTCAAATGCGTTGGTGTCTGCCAAAACATGATTTCCAAAACTCAGTTGTAAGCTAGACAATCTGCTGTCTATTTTTCTAAGTTCTTCCTGCTCTTGTGAAGAGAGTAAGGCACCATTTCTTACAAATGATTTATAGGTTTTGTCTAGTAATCTCTCAGATTCTTTATCTAGGCCCAAACTATCTTTCTGCTTCTGCACCTCTAACACCCTAGCAAACAAGTCCGGATCTAGACTTAGGTCATTGTTAAATGCGCTTAATAAGGGAGAGACTTCTTGGGCAATTTCTTGCATTTCTGGATTGGTCTCTGCTGCATTTAAATTAAAAAAGATACTAGAGATCTGACTTAATAGTTTACCGGCATAATCCAAGGCGGCAATGGTGTTCTCAAAGGTTGCTGCTTCCTGCTGCTCTTTAATCTGTTTGATTTCTGACTTGGCTTGAGCCATAGCATTTTGAAAAGCAGGTAGGAAATGCTCATTTTTAATGAGGTGAAAAGGAGGAGTGTTAAAATCTTCCAATAGTGGGTTTGGCTGCGACATGCTATTTTAGTGCTTTTTTTATGCTTTAGAGCTATTCCATTTGTTCTTGCGTATTCCCTATTTGGAAAGTGTTTTGGCACCTTCTATGACCTTTTCTTTAAGCGCTTCTTTATAAGCGATCACACTTTCTAAAATATGGGGTTGGCTGCTACCTAATATTTGGGCGGCGAGAATGCCTGCATTCTTGGCACCATTCAGTGCCACGGTGCCTACCGGTACCCCACCCGGCATTTGTAAAATAGATAAGACAGAGTCCCATCCATCTATGGAATTACTACTCTTTATAGGTACTCCAATCACGGGTAATGGAGACAATGAAGCCACCATTCCTGGTAGGTGAGCTGCTCCTCCTGCACCAGCTATGATAACTGAAATACCATTTTTATGTGCATTTTTACTGAAATCAAACAATTTTTCTGGGGTTCTATGGGCAGAAACAATGTCTACCATTACCTCTATATGAAACTGTTTTAGGATGTCTATGGCTTCTTGCATAATGGGCAAGTCGCTGGTACTTCCCATAACTACGGCTACTTTACTCATACTGTTGTTTTTTGTATTTTTAAACAGTGGTGTTTAGACCACTTTTTTCAATTTTTCAGGAACAGACTATTCTTTCCTACTTATTATGAACAAACTATCCTGTCCTAGTTTATTAGCAACAAACTATAGTTTCCTACTAATTACTTCAATAGATTTTTTTACTTGCTCAGCCAAATGCCTAGCCTTTTCCATTTGGGTGTTTACTACGGTCACATGACCCATTTTTCTGAAAGGACGGGTGTCTCTCTTGCCGTAAATATGAGGTGTTACCCCTTCTAAGGCTAAGATGTTTTCTATATTTTTATAATGCACAGGCCCTGAATGCCCTTCAGAGCCCACTAAATTAACCATAACTGCCGCCATTTTACTACTGCAATCTCCTAAGGGGAGGTTTAATATGGCTCTAAGATGTTGCTCGTACTGATTAGTCACACTGGCTTCTATGGAATAATGTCCTGAGTTGTGTGGCCTGGGGGCTACCTCATTTACGAGAACATCTCCTTCTTTGGTTAAAAACATCTCCACAGCTAAAAGGCCCACATGAGCATATGCTTCACTTGTTTTAAGGGCTACCTCTATGGCTTTCTGCGCTATTTTTTGGTCTAACCTTGCTGGGCAGAGCACATATTCTACTTGATTGGCCTCAGGGTGAAACTCCATTTCTACCACAGGGTAATTTACCACTTCTCCACTGGGGTTTCTGCAAACAATTACTGCCAATTCTTTCTCAAAAGGGATGAGGGTCTCTGCAATGCAGGCTACGTTGGGAAGCTCTTCTAAATCTTGTACTTTTCTAACTATTTTTACGCCTTGGCCATCATAACCAAATTGAGCAGACTTCCACACAAAAGGGAGGCTTAGTGCTCCATTTTGAAGAGACTCCTTTATTTCTGAGGTGGCGTTAAAACAAATAAAAGGAGCTGTGGGTATATTTTGTTCTGAATAAAATACCTTTTGGGTGGCTTTATTAGCAATTTTTTTTAGTGCCTTTGTAGGGGGGTAAACTGCAGTGCCTGCGGCCTCTAAAGTTTCTAAGGCGGCTATGTTTACATTTTCAATTTCAATGGTCAGAACATTTACGTCTTTGGCAAAATCTATTATGGTTTGATAGTCTAATAAGTCTCCAGTTAGAAAATCATTACAGGCCATTCTAGATGGTGCCTCTGGAGAGGGGTCTAAGACTTTGGTTTTAATGTCCCATTTCCTAGTTTCTTGAAGGATCATTTTACCCAATTGTCCTCCCCCTAAAATACCGAGGGTGAAGTCTGAAGAAAAGTAATTCATAGCTTTACAAGGAGCCCGTGAGGGCGGTATTTGTTTTTAAAAAACAAAAATACGAGATAAAAATTACAAAGCCTGCCCAATGCCTTTAAAAATGCAAAATCAAAACACTATCTTTGCGCTTTTAATTCGCTAAATAACAACCATGAAAACCAACCTTGTTTTGTTTGGAAAACCAGGCGCAGGAAAAGGCACACAGGCCTCATTTTTAAAAGAAACATATCGTTTAAAGCATATTTCTACTGGAGATGTCTTTAGGTACAATATCTCTGAGAACACCCCCCTTGGACAGCTTGCAAAATCTTATATGGATCAGGGAGACTTAGTTCCAGATGAGGTAACCATTCAGATGCTAGAGGCGGAGGTAAATAAATTCCCAGATGTTGCTGGTTTTATTTTTGATGGATTTCCCAGAACCACGGCTCAAGCAGAAGCTTTAGACCAATTCCTAAGTCGCAAAAATATGTCTATTTCTGGCACCATTGCTTTAGAAGCAGACGAAGACGTCCTAACGGCTAGGTTGTTGGAGCGCGGGAAAGAAAGTGGTAGACCAGATGACCAGGACGAAACCAAAATTAGAAATCGCTTTGAGGAGTACAATAAGAAGACTGCTCCATTAGAGGCCTACTACAGAAATCAAAATAAGTTTTATGAGGTAGACGGTATAGGTGAGATTTCTGAGATTACACAAAGAATTTCTAAGGTGATAGATTCACTTTAAATAAATATTGGACCTAAAAGGCTCAAAAAAACGACAAGCAGAGCTTAAAAATGGCAGGCTTTTAAACAAAAGAAAACCAAATGACAGAAGGCAATTTTGTAGATTATGTAAAGGTATTTCTTAGCTCTGGTAACGGAGGTAAAGGTTCAGTGCATCTGCACAGGGAGAAATTTATTACTAAAGGAGGCCCAGACGGAGGTGATGGTGGCCGCGGGGGGCATATCATACTCAAAGGCAATAAAAACCTTTGGACCCTCATACACTATAAATTTAAAAAACACTTTTCTGCAGAACATGGAGGCCATGGGAGTAAGAATAGAAGTTTTGGGAAAGATGGTCAAGATGTGTATTTAGAAGTGCCCTTGGGAACGGTGGTTAAAGATGGAGAGACAGGAGAAACCCTATATGAAATTACAGAGCACGAACAGGAAATTATAGTCCTAAAAGGAGGTAAAGGAGGGCTGGGAAACTGGCATTTTAGATCTGCCACCAACCAAACTCCAAGATATGCACAGCCAGGTATGGAAGGCCTTGAAGCCTCTTTTACCCTTGAGCTAAAGGTCTTAGCAGATGTAGGATTGGTGGGCTTCCCCAATGCAGGTAAATCTACTTTATTGTCTGTGATTACCGCGGCCAAGCCTAAAATTGCTTCTTATGAGTTTACCACCTTAAAGCCCAATTTAGGGATTGTGGAGTACCGAGATTTCAGAAGTTTTGTCATGGCAGACATCCCTGGGATTATAGAAGGGGCTGCAGAGGGAAAAGGCCTGGGACACTATTTCCTCAGACATATAGAAAGAAACGCCACCCTTTTATTTCTAGTGCCTGCAGACAGTGATGACATTGTAAAAGAGTATGGAATTCTTTTGGACGAACTACGGCGGTACAATCCTGAATTATTAGATAAAGACCGTCTGGTTGCCATTTCTAAAAGTGATATGTTAGACCAAGAGTTGGAGGAAGAAATTGCAGCCCAATTAAAACCAGTATTGGGAGATATTCCCTTCCTATTTTTTTCTTCGGTAGCCCAAAAAGGTATTATGCCCTTAAAAGATACATTATGGGACATGATTCACGATCACAAAGAACCAAAGGTCTAAGCCCACAAAATACAATAAAATGAGAATACACTTTATAGCTATCGGAGGCAGCGCTATGCACAACTTAGCCCTGGCTTTGAGTGACGTTGGTCACCTGGTATCTGGCAGTGATGACGTTATTTTTGAACCCTCAAAATCCAGACTTCAAGCGGCTGGACTTCTTCCTGCTCAGATGGGTTGGCATGCAGCAAATATAACAGAGGAGGTAGAGGCTGTTATTTTAGGCATGCATGCCAAGAAAGACAATCCTGAGCTTTTAAGGGCCCAAGAATTGGGATTAAAAATATATTCTTATCCTGAATTTTTATATGAGCATGCCAAGGCCAAGACCCGAGTTGTCATTGGAGGTAGCCATGGAAAAACTACAATAAGCGCTATGGTTTTGCATGTGATGAAGTATCATGAGCGTCCCTTAGATTTTATGGTTGGTGCCCAATTAGATGGTTTTGATAGGATGGTACAGCTCACCGAGGAAAATGATTTTATGCTGATAGAGGGAGATGAATATCTCTCCTCACCTATAGACTCAAGGTCTAAATTTTTGCATTATAAGCCCCATATTGCACTATTGAGTGGGGTGGCATGGGACCATATTAATGTATTCCCCACCTTGGAGGCTTATAAAGCTACTTTTGCGTCTTTTATAGATAGTATTGTGCCTGGAGGGAGTCTCACCTACAACGCAGAAGACTCTGAATTAGAGGCCATGGTTTTAGCAGCAACTAATCCCATTAGAAAAATAGCTTATCAGACCCCTGATTTTAAGATTGTAGACGGACAAAGTGTATTAGACACAGAAGAGGGCGAACTGCCATTGGAGGTTTTTGGTGCTCACAACCTAAATAATTTAGCTGGAGCCAAATGGATATGCCAACATATGGGTGTAGACGCCTTAGACTTTTACGAGGCTATCTCAAGTTTTAAAGGTGCTTCTAAACGTCTGGAGTTGGTGGCCAAAAACGCTAGGACAGCTGTGTATAAAGATTTTGCCCACGCACCGAGTAAGGTGCGAGCAACTACTGCTGCAGTAAAAGAGCAGTTTCCAGGGAGAAAATTAGTGGTGGTTTTAGAGTTACACACTTACAGTAGTTTAGACCCAGCATTTTTAACTCAATACAGAGGAGCTCTGGAGGCAGCAGATCAGGGAGTGGTTTTTTATGAGCCAGAAGTTTTGAAAATTAAAAATAGAGCACCCATAGACCCGCAGCATATTAAAGAGGCTTTTGGAAATGCACACCTACAAATAGAAACAGAGCCAATTGGATTGGAAAAATTCATTGCTTCCTTGGATCTAGAGAATAGGGTACTTTTATTCATGAGTTCTGGTAATTACGGAGGAACAGATTTTAAAGCCTTGGCTAACAGGGTTCAATAACCGTTAATCTATAAATTTGGTCATTGGTCTGTGCTTAGTAGGCTCCGAGGTATTCTGCCTTACCTTTAGGCATGAGCTATTCCAAAACAGGCATAAAATCTTGGTCTGTGTCAGACCAACCCCGAGAGAAATACAAGCGTTTGGGTGGGCAAAAACTCACAGACGCAGAGCTTTTGGCCATTGTGATAGCCAATGGATTTCAGGGTCAGTCTGCATTGCTTTTGGCTAAAACTATACTAGAGACAACTGGTCATAGCCTGCACACTTTATTTGAAATGCCGATTGACCGCCTCATGGAATTTAAAGGAATAGGCTTGGCTAAGGCCATTCAGATTAAAGCGGCATTAGATATGGGCCATAGGTCTGTTTCCCTTGGTGCCGCTCATAGAAAGTCTATTGCCTCTAGTGCGGCAGCCTATGGGCAATTTAAAGGGGTTCTGACCGGGCTGGCTCATGAAGAATTCTGGATGCTTTACCTAAACAATGCCAATGAGGTATTGGAGTTGTCCGTGGTAGGTCGCGGCGGTTTTACAGCCACCTTGGTAGACATTCGCTTGTTGCTGCGAAAAGCCATACAATTGGGTGCTATTGGTTTAATTGCGGCCCATAACCATCCATCTGGAGCACTCAGGCCCTCTGAACAAGACAAGAAGCTAACAGAAAAACTAAAGACTGCAGCGGCATCTGTAGACATTAAACTCTTGGATCATTTAATTATTGGACGTGGGGAATACTTTAGTTTTGCAGACCAAGATCTCTTATAATTGGTTATTTTTATAGCGGAAAGCCATTGGTGATCTTGAATTACGTCTATGCTCCTAATCTATACTTATAAAATCACACCAAGATTTACCTATATAACTAAGCATATCTTTGAAAAAATGCTTGGGGTTCCCTTGGCCTTTACCACCGAGATTTCCGATTTTATAAAGCACGAGGGGCCTAAATTAACCTACACCAAACAGGCGTTACAAAATGAGTTTTTTATACGGTCTCATGAGTTGCTTTTTGAGCAGGGAATTAATGACCACACGGTAAAACCATCTATGTGGGAAGAGGTACCCTGTTTGTTCCCAGCAGGCGAAAAAAGCAGTATTCCCTTTGACGTCTTCGCAGCTACTTTCTATATGCTTTCTAGGTATGAAGAGTACCTTCCACATGTAAAAGACCATCACGGACGTTTTCCTCCCAAAGAAAGTATTGGTTATGTGCATGGGTTTCTGCAGTTGCCAGTAGTAGAAATCTGGGTGCAAAAGCTCTACAAAGCCCTTCAGGATCGCTTTCCAGAGCTAAAGCGGGTTCAGGGGGTATATAGCATGTGTTCCCTAATAGACATCACCAGCTCTCATGCCTTTGGGCATAGGGGGCTCATCAGGGGGTTGTCCGGGTTTTTTATGGATCTAGGAAGTTTAAAATTCAGGAGGTTGCTCCGCAGAGTAGGGGTGTGGTTCAGGCTAAAAAAAGATCCTTATGACAATTTTGAATTTCTTGAAATTTTACTCCAACAATATCAGGCAAAAGCGATTTTCTTTTTTCAATTTGCGCCCTACGGTCCTTTTGATAAAAACGTGTCGCCCTTTAACAGCCATTTTAAATCGTTGATTAAATCTGTGGCAGACCATTTTCAAGTAGCTTTGGCAGCTTCCTATGAGTCTTTTGGAAAGCCGGAGGTGCTGGCTACAGAACTCAAAGAGCTTTCTGGGGTGGTGAACAGACCTATTACAGGGTCTAGAATGCGATACAATAGAGTAGATGTTCCGGTTTCTTATAGAGATCTGGTAGACGCAGAAATTCAAAATGATTACTCTATGGGGTATACCCACGAGTTGGGTTTTAGGGCTGGAACAGCTACTCCATTTTATTTTTACGACATCTATTTAGAGGTTCAACTTCCTGTAAAGGTGCATCCTTTTGCGGTACACGATTACGCGCTTTTAAAGGAAAAAAGTGATTTAGATGCCCTGAAGAGAATGACCCACCTTTACAAGGCAGTCAAAGAAGTAGGCGCCCCTTTTAATGTTGTTTTCTCCAATGAGCTTTTGGGAGGAGAACGTTCAGAAGAATGGCAGCGCCTTTTTCAAAAACACCTCAATCAATTTAAAAATTAAGTCCCTATGTTTAAAGACCGTGTAACAGATGTATTTTTTGATTTAGATCACACCCTTTGGGATTTTGAAAAAAACTCTGCCCTAACTTTTGAAAGGCTTTTAGTAGACTTTAAAGTAGCCATTCCCCTAGCTGTTTTTTTAGAGGCCTATATCCCTATAAATTTGAAGTACTGGCGCATGTATAGGAATGGAGAAGTTTCCAAAGAAACCCTGCGCTATGAGCGTTTAAAATACACTTTTGACCACTTATCTTACTCTGCTACTGATAGCCTTATACACCAGATGGCAGACCGGTATATGGAGGTGCTAACTACATTTAACCATGTATTTCCAGGGGCACATAACTTATTAGATTATCTACAGCCCAAATACAGGCTACACATTATTACTAATGGATTTACAGAAGTCCAGACAAAAAAAATGAAGCATTCCAATATGGATCATTATTTTGAAGTTATAGTAGACTCTGAGTTGGCAGGGGTAAAAAAGCCACATCCCAAGATTTTTAAAAAGGCCTTAGATATGGCTGGTGTTTCTGCGGCACAATCTCTAATGATAGGAGACAGCCTAGAGGCAGACATCTTAGGGGCCAAGGCTGCGGGTTTACAGGTACTACATTTTAATGCCCATGGGGAAGACACACATTCCCATGCGCCTATTGTTCATAGCTTAGAGGAGATTAAGCAGTATTTGTAAAATTTGTAAGACTATTGGTTATAGTCGTATTTATCTTTCCAGCGTTGCTTTAAGAACTCCTTTGCAGCAGTTTCTCGAGGGTTGTCCCCTGTTTGGTAAAATGAGGTTCCTGAAAGCTCCTTTGGTAAAAATTCCATAGGCGCAAATTGTCCAGGATAGTCGTGTGCGTACAAATATTGCTCTCCGTAGCCTAAGTCTTTCATCAGTTTGGTAGGGGCATTTCTTAAACTTAATGGCACCCCAAGGTCTCCTGTTTCTTGTACCTTTTGGATGGCCTTGTTTATGGCTAGGTATGTCTTGTTGCTTTTAGGAGAAGTGGCCAAGTAAATAGCGCACTGGCTAAGTATAATCCTGGCCTCTGGCGGGCCGATGTTGGCAACGGCTTGAAAACAACTGTTGGCTAAAACAAGTGCCGTAGGGTTTGCATTGCCAATGTCTTCACTGGCAGCAATGACCATTCTTCTGGCAATGAACTTGACGTCTTCCCCGCCTACAATCATTCTGGCCAACCAATACACAGCAGCATTTGGATCACTACCGCGAATAGATTTTATAAAGGCAGAAACAATGTCGTAGTGTTGCTCACCAGATTTGTCATAAAAGGCAGTGTTGTTTTGAAGGTGCTCTGAGACAAAAGCATCTGTGATTACAGTTTTTGAGCTGGTCTGGGTTACTAAAAATTCAAAAATATTGAGTAGTTTTCTGGCGTCTCCACCCGAGTACCTAAAAAGAGCTGTAGTCTCTTTAATTTCAATATCTTTTTCTCCAAGCCAGGGATCTTTTTGTATGGCATTGTGCAGCAAGGCGGTGAGTTCTTCTTTTCCAAAGGCCTCTAAAACGTGTACTTGACAGCGAGAAAGGAGGGCTGCGTTTACTTCAAAGCTTGGGTTTTCAGTGGTGGCCCCTATGAGAGTTACCCAGCCTTTTTCTACTGCAGCCAAAAGAGAGTCTTGCTGAGACTTGCTAAAGCGGTGTATCTCATCTATGAAAAGAATGGGATTTTTGGTGGTAAACAAACCACCAGATTGTTTGGCTTTTTCTATAACTTCACGAACCTCTTTAACTCCAGAATTAATAGCACTTAGAGCGTAAAAAGGACGCTTGCTCTCCTGAGCAATGATATTTGCCAGGGTAGTTTTTCCCGTTCCTGGAGGCCCCCAAAGAATAATAGAGGGCACTACCCCTTGTTTAATCTGTTTGGTTAGTGTGCCATTGGACCCTACCAAGTGTTGTTGGCTAATGTAGCTTTCCAGACTTTTGGGTCGTACTCTTTCTGCTAATGGCTCATTCATGTTTTTTATTTTCTTTGTCTCACGGCTTCATATAGAAAAACCCCACAGGCAACAGAAACATTGAGGGAGTTAATGGGTCCTTGCATGGGTAATTTAGCCTGCGCATTGGCTGCTTTTAAAATAGAGGGACTAATGCCAATGTCTTCAGAGCCCATCACAATAGCAGTGGGTCCTTTAAAAGAAACCTCATAGAGTTCCTTTTGTGCTTTTTCCGTAGCTGCAATGATTTGTACTTCACAGGCTTGAAGGTGAAAAACAGCGTCTTTAATGTGATCTACTTTAATAATAGGGACTTGAAAGGCAGCCCCAGCAGAGGTTTTAATAGTGTCTGCAGTTACAGGTGCAGCACCTTTTTTTTGAATGATTATTCCGTCTACACCAGTACAAGAGGCAGTTCTAATTATGGCACCAAAGTTTCTCACATCTGAAATTTGGTCTAATAAAAGGAAAAGTGGCGCCTCCTTAGTCTCAAGGACCTTTTCTACAAAAGGATCTAATTCATGAAACTCAATGGGAGAGATGCTAGCTACAACCCCTTGGTGGTTGTTGTGTTGTTTGGCCAGTCTGTCTAACTTTTCTATTGGGACATAGGATCTATTTAGTCCATTTTTTCTAATCAGGGTTTCCAAGGATCTAATGAGCTCACCTTGAAGCCCTTTTTGAATAAATATCTTATCTACGGTTTCTTTGGCTTCTATAGCTTCTATAACCGCTCTAATCCCGTATATGTGTGTTTGTTTCTCCATGGCACAAAAGTAAACAAAAACCCCCTGCCAAGGGCAGGGGGTTTTGATTGACTATTAATTTTATTGATAATAATATGCTACGATAGGAACTAAGTCTACTGCCTCCTTAATTTTGATATTATTTTTTTTGATAAAGTTAGATATGGCTTCTTTCTTGTCCTTAAATAAAGTTAAAAGAGATTTTTCTTTGAGTGATATTTTGTGATATTTGTTGTCCCTAGCCAACACATATACCTTAGTAATATCATTAAACTCTCCAGCTTTGTTGTTGTACCTACTAGAGACCCAGCCACTACTATTTGGATCTTTAAATATTTTTAATGGTTCTATGATCACCTTGTTGTCTTTTGGGGAGACTTGAAGATAAAACTTATCTGTGTCTTTTAAATCCTGAAACTGTACCCCTTTTATTTTTGAAAAGACAAAGCTTTTTGTTGTGTCTTTGTTGTAGAGTATAAAGCCAGCAATGTTCTCTAATTGGAGAGCTATATAGTCTTTCTCTCTATCTCCTGTTTTGAGAAATAGGTTGCTGTTGTATACGTTGTAAATAAGAGTTTTATTCTCTTTATAACTTCCATCGATGTCTATGATAGTTCCCATAGACCAGTCATCTATAAAAAAGGGAGACCCTTTTACATCCGTTTGCCTTAATGAGAGGCCGTCATTCATATTAGCTGTTCCTCTATTACTTGTAATTTGGGCTGCGCTTATTTGAGCGAGTCCTAATAGACATAAAATCAGGTATTTTTTCATGATTGCATTGTTTATTTAAATATAGCAAAAAACTATTTTGCCTTGTGATCAAAAAAAAGGGCCTGTTTGTAATAAACGGCCCCTTTTGCTAATTCAAATTAAATTGGATTATTTATTAATCCAAAGTACGGTGTCTAAGTTGTCTGCCCCTTGAGCAGAAATAGCTGCATTATAGTTTTCTTCATTTAAGGCAGATGCTGTTGCAGAATACCCATGTCTTTGAGGAATACCTGTGGCATTACTTAAAAGGTCCTCAGGTGCTGTAAGAGATACGCCATAACCCATAGCATTTTGTCTTCTCCACTCCGCCCAGCTGTTATAGCCTTGCATGTACATTGCTACCCATTTTTCATAAGCTATGTCATTCTTGCTTGTGTATGGATTTGCCGCCACATACGCATCGGCGTCTGCGCTGTCTACGCCCCACTGAGCCATGGAGGCTTTTATAGCTTGAGCATATAATTCTGCAGTATTTTCTGAGGTCCAGCCTAAACTAGCAGCTTCTGCTCTTGCGAACAAACTTTCTGCGTAAGTATAAATCATAAGAGGTGCGTCTCCTTTATAAATAATATCTCCTGTGATGAAAGAATAATCATCTGTGGCTGAATTTGATTTTCCATAAGGAGCTCCAGCATAAACGCCTCCGTTAAAAGATTTAGCGGCCATTTTTTCCAATCTTGGGTCTTCTGGAGCTATGTTGGTTCCAGATCCAATCAGTGCATTTACAAAAACATCACTTACTAGGTAATCCCTTCTTGTTTCAAAGCGATCTTGCCATGGATTGTCATTGGTATCCTCACTTAAGAATGTGTAGTAAAGGTTATTGCTGTTACTGTCTATAGATCCGTTATATGCCTCTGAGAATTTTGCTCGTCCAGTGGAAGGATCTGCTTTAGACAATCTCAATGCCATTGTCATTTTAATGGTATTGGCAAACATACGCCACTTAGACATATCTCCTCTAAATAAGATATCTCCTTTAGGACCGTTACCATTATTAATCATATTAAGAGCACTATCTAATTCTGCAAAAATAGCGGTGTATACAGATTGTTGGCTGTCAAACTTAGGGTACTGACTTTCCAAACCTCCTAATGCTTCGCTGTATGGAATCATTCCCCAAATATCAGTCATTTGATGGAAGTAGTAGGATTTTAGAATAGTTGCAGCTGCAATTTGATTTGCATTAGATCCGTTGGCTTGAGCTGCCACTTTGGTCTCCTCATTGGTATTGAGTTCAATGACCTTTTGTAAGTCTGTTAAAGTTGCATAAAAACCATTAAAACTCCAGTTCAAGGTTTGGTATCTAGATTCCTCATCGTACTGACCATTAGATAAATATTGAACATAGAGGTTGGGTGTTGTTGCAGCTACATGTCCCCCCAAAGTGAGTTGAGCGTTTGTCATAAGTGAGGCCGTAGAGGCTGCACTAGGGCTGTTTGGGTCTACGTTGGTGTCTCCAAAATCTACAGTGTCACAAGAAGCTAAGCCTATAAAACCTGCCAGTAACAATGTCTTTATATTTTTTGATATATTTTTCATTTTTAAAAACTTTTAGAACGTTAATTTAACATTTAAACCAATGGTTCTGACGTTTGGTAACTGACCACCTTCAGTCCATGGCACTCCATTTCTAAGTTCAATCTCTGAAGGGTCTAAACCTGGAATAGCAGAGTGGATTAGCCAAAGGTTATTGGCAAAAACACCAATATTAGCTCCTTTGAATGGAGTTTTATCTGTAACAGCTTTTGGAAGGGTATAGTCCAAACGCATGGTTCTTAATTTCACGTAAGAAGCGTCATACAACCATCTTTCATGAAGGGCGAATAATCTTCCCCAGTATGTAGCAGCTTCTACATTCATAGAAACTGGAGCCCCAGAAGTTTCATCTACCCCTTCAATCAGAACACCTCCACCATCTGCAACGGCGTCACGAACTGGGTTTCCTAGGTTATTGTTTCCTACAGTTTCTATCCCCAAACCTGAGTAGTTATTAAACATTCTAGTTACAGAGAATACTTTTCCTCCTTTTTGGAAGTCTATATCAAAACCTAAATTGAAGTTTTTGTAAGCAATGTTGTTAGTCATACCTCCCGTGAAGTCTGGAAGAACATTTCCTAAATACTGATCTGTGTCATATCTGGGTGCTCCAGAGCTTGATAGTATCATATTTCCAGCCTCATCTCTTCTAAAAGCTCTACCGTAGATAGCTCCCCACTCTTCACCTCTGCGTTCTTGAAGCTGTATACCTCTCCAAGAAGATGAAAGGACGTTCACATCTATCCCTTCTGCAATTTGGTTTACGTATCTGTTAAGAGTAGCGAAGTTTGCATTTAACTCCCAAGAGAAATTATTTCCTTGTAACGGAATGGCATTAAAACCAACTTCAAAACCTTTGTAGAATTGTTCGCCTGAATTGGCCAATGTAGAAGTATATCCTGTGGCACCGTCTAAAGAGATACTAGCAGGTAAGTTAGAATCTGTTTTTTCAAAGTATGTAAGATCTAATCCTAATCTGTTTCCAAAAAACTTTAATTCTGTTCCCAATTCAATTTCTTCTCTAACCCCACCTTGTAATAAGGAGTTAGGGAATTGACCTCTTACAGAAAGTGTCCCATCTGAACCGTATGGAGTTCCTACAGCATAGGTTTCTGCCAGTTGGTATACGTTTGGAAATCTTGGTGCTTGTGCAAAAGAGGCTCTAAGTTTACCAAAAGAAAGTATTTCATTATTTTCAATCAAATTAGAAAAAATAAAACTCGCAGATCCTCCAAAAGTATCTACTCTGTTAGCGTCCGGGTTAGCAGTGGAGCTCCAGTCAAAACGCGCAGAACCGTCTAAGTATAAGATGCCTTTATAACCAAATGAAGCTTTCGCAAATGCAGACCTTCTCTTATTTGTAGAAAAATAACTTGAAAGGCTAGGTCTATCTACAGAGGTGTTAAGACTGTAAAAATCTACAGTTGTTAGCCCTCCTACAGACCCTGCAGTAGTACTTTTAGAAGCGATTGTTTGAATTTCAAAACCAGCAGAGGCAGACACATCTATGTCTTCTGTTAGTTGCTTTTGGTAGTTTACAATACCAAAGAGTTCGTCAGAAGAATCTATGCTTTCACTTTCATTGTAAGAGGGTAAGTTAAGTCCTCCCCATGCTGTTCTGTTGTTATATTCATATGAGTTAACGGTCTTTCTTAATTCTAGGGTTGCATTTAGTGCATCATTAACTGTGTAGGTTAAACCAATCTTACCGTAGGTAGAGTTTTTATTTTGAAAGTTTAAATTTTCAAATGGCTCAAAAAACGGTGAGTCCCAATACAGAGGAGTCGTATTTGTTGGACTATTTAAGTTCCATGAAACAATTTGTCCGTTTCTTCTGTATTCTCTAAGTCGGTCCATGTCTAACTGACGTTGCCACCATTGGTTGAAGTTAGAACCTAAGTTTCCATAACCATTGTCTGGAAAGTTTTTAGTTCTTCTGTCTTGGTAGTTTACATTCATGAAAGCCTCTAGCTTATCATTAATATTTAAGCTTGCATTGATTGAAGCTTGTACCGTATTTCTATCTGAGTTTGGAGAAACAGATGTTCTGTCAATATTAATTAATGAGGCTCTTACGGCATAACCATCTCCACCTTTTGAGAAATTTAGGGCTGTGTTATTGGTGATTCCTGTGTCATAGAAATCCTTAACATTATTAGGATTTGGAGAGAAAGGTCTCAATTGACCAAATTCAGGGTCTCCTTCTATCCATGAATCCCAATGTCTTACTAATTGACCATCCATTCTTGGACCCCAAGACTCATCTGCATAGTATTCTACCATACTCTGTCCGTCAAAAGCTGCCCAAGAAGCTGGGTGTTGGCTTGGGTTGAAAGAGAAGGTGTTAAATTCCTGAGAATAACCACCTCCATATTCATTCTGATATTCAGGAAGTAAGTACACATCTTCTAAGGCGGTTGAGTGATTTAAAGTAACAACACTTTCTCCGCTTTTAGCTTGTTTGGTCGTAATAATAATTACCCCGTTTATCCCCTGAGGTCCAAATAAAGCAGTAGCGGCTGCACCCTTAAGAACTGACATCTCTTCAATGTCATCTGTGTTTATATCAGAAGATGAATTTACTTTAATATTGTCTACAATAAAAAGTACGTTTGTGTTACCTCTTAATCTAATATTAGAATTTCCAAAACCTGTACTTGGTGCCCCAACAAATTGAACCCCTGCTACTTTTCCTGCTAAGGCGTTACTTACATCTGTTTCTCTTGATCTGACCAAGTTTTCACTTTTCACAGTTTGTTGTGCAAATCCAAGGCTTTTTTTGTCTCTTTTAATACCCAATGCAGTGACTACCACTTCTTCAAGTGCTTGAGCGTCTTCTTGCATTTGAATATTAATGACGTTGGAAGAGCCAACTACTGCAGTTGCCTCTTTAAGTCCGATGTAAGTGAATACTAGGGTCTCACCGACACTAGCGGTGATGCTGTAGTTTCCATCAAAATCTGACTGTGTTCCATTGGTGGTTCCTTGAACAAGAATGTTCACACCTCCAAGGGGAACATTGTTTTGATCAGAAACAGTCCCTGAAATTGTTTTCTCTTGTGCAAAAGAAAGCTGCACAACGAACGCTAGGAGTAGCGTGAAAATTCCATTTAAAGTTGTTTTCATTATTGGTTAGATTTTTAGTTAAGAAAACAAAGTTGAACAAAATATTCTACTTATCAAAATTTTTTATAATACATATACATATTTTTTATTTTTATTTTTAAATCAATTAACTCTTCTTCAAAAATAAAGTTGAATACAATTAATTTTTATTAATTAGAATCTAATTCTATTGCATTGCCCTCCCAGTCAGGGTCAGACGCTCCAATCCATTTATTTGCTAATGTATCTAACATAATGGCATTGACTCTTCCATTGTAGGCAACTTTATTTTGAATAAAATAAGGTACACTCATATCATTTAGTTCTGTTAGTGTTTTTTCACTCCATTTAATGCCTTTGTGTCCCTCTATCTGTATGCTGTCATTTACAGGGTAAACCCTACCTCTAGCTATGGCTTGATCCAGATTTAATTCTAAATCAATAATGTTTTTTATAGTTTGAACAATGGCAGTCACAATCTTATTCCCTCCAGCAGCACCAAGAGCTAGTATAACCTTATTGTTTTTGCTTACCAGTGTTGGGCTTATATGAGAATTAGCGCGATCTCCGGGTTTGTAATCTCCCAAATATCCTCCCATTGTTACTGCATAAAGAAATCCTAGTCCTTTAGTTGTAACTTTAGAGCCCATTAGAGGTCCTATGGTTTGTGTGAGCGAAATAACCATGCCATTTTTGTCTGCTGATGTCAGATGAGAAGTGTGTCCCTGAGGTACATTCCATGACACTGGTTCATTTTCTTTTTTTAAGTAAATATTCCTTATATTTTTTTTTATAAGTTGTGCTTCTTTTTCACTTGTTTCAAATGATAAGATGCTTTTTAAGCTGTCTTTATTCGTTTGATACTTTCTTTTTTCATAAGCAATCCTAATGGATTCATTTGTTACATAAATGTCTTCTGCCTCTTTTTCCAAGCTTAAATTAAAATGATTTAATATGTTTAATATGTTTAAAGTAATGGCTCCAAAGGAGGGTAGGTATAGTGATTCTACTAGATATCCTTTATAATAAGTTTTTAAAATTTTAGATTTTTTGACTTGATAATTTTTCAAATCTTCTAAGGATATATAGCCACCATTACTTTGAATATCTGCGGCTATTTTCTTTGCAATTTCACCCTCATAAAATCCTTTTCTTCCACGATCTTTTATGGCTGTAAGTGTTTTTGCAAGATCTTCTTGAATAAATAAGTCTGAGGTATTGTAAGTGCTTCCGTCTTTTTTTAAAAAGTGGTAGGAACTCCCTTTATTTTTTTCAATACTTTTCTTAGCAAGTTGATGTCTATAAACTTCTCCCTCCAGTAAGTTAAAACCAAATTTTGCATAATTTATAGCTGGCTTCATTATAATGTCTAAACTAAGATTACCATGCGTTTTCTGCAATTCCAATAAACCTGCAACCACGCCGGGAACACCTATTGTTTTATATCCATCTTTGTCATTGGTGTTTTCTTTAAAACTAATTGGTACTACTGTGGAGGCATCAATACCAGAAGTTTCATTCAAATTTTTCACTATAGCTTGAAGCCTTCCGCCAATACCGCTCATACTTGGCTCTACTACAGCTAATGTAAAAGCTGCAGCTACAGCTGCGTCTGCTGCATTACCTCCAAGTTTATACATTTCTATTCCAGCTTTAGTCGCTAGAGGGTGTGCAGTTGAGATACTATTGTTTTTATACTGACTTTTTTGATTACAGCCTACAGATGTTATAGTGCTAAAAACTAATAAGCATATTAATAATTTTTTCATATAATGATATTTTTAGTCAAAAAAAAAGCCACCTACTTAGGTGGCTTTAAATTAGCATAAATAATTTTAATTATTGATGTCTGTTTTTACGAATATATCAACAAGACCTGGGAAATTTGAGTTTGAAGCTTGTTCTGCAGAAGAATATAAAAATCTCTGTGGAATTACGTCAGTATTAGAATTCTTAATTGGAACATTGATCAAGTTGTTAGTTCTGTTTACGTCTAGAAAACTTGGAACTCCAATTACTGAACAATATTTTTCAAAAAGAGATTCCTTAATCATGGCGTTAAAAGCAGAAGATTCACCATGACTTACCATACCACCTGCTTGAAAGTCTGCCAATACATATGCGTCATAAGTAGTTCCAAATTTAGCAGCATTAGAGGCTCTTACTTTGTTAATCGCTGCCAAAGAGTTTTCAGCTAAATTTAGTCTTGCTGCTGCTTCTGCTATAATCATTTGAACTTCTTCAAAGGATACTACAGGGAAATTTCTGGTTTGAGCTGCAAAGCCATCAGTTGTGTTCATGCTAAGCCCATTTGGTGCTACATAGAAATTGTATCTTGCAGTTTCATCAGTTTTAGCGTTACCTCTGTATACATCTTCACCATCTTTTAGAAGTCTAGACATATAGCTGTTTTCAACTTTTAAGTAGTCTTGTCTTTGTTCTACTTCAAATTGCCAAAAAAGGTTTTCTCCGTAGTTAGCAGTAGTATGTTTAATACTCCAATCATTATCATTACTACTAAAATTTGCAGCTACTGCAGCGTCATGTGCATTTTGGTATTCTCCCAAAGATAAAAGATACCTAGCTTTCAGAGCGTTTCCAACTTGTGCCCATGAGGATGAAGTTGCAAAAACATTATTAGCTGCGCTTGCAGAGCCTGCTTTCGCAATCCCTTGATCAATTAAACCTATAGCAGCTCTGATTACAGCTTCTTGTTCTTCATAAACTGGATCTGCAAAATCTAAACTATTTACTTCTGCGTAAGGTACGTCATTAAAAACTAATGCAGCTTCTGCAAAATAATAACCTTCCAATATTAAGGCTTGACCTTCAACTAAGGCATTTCCGCCATCTTGTGCTTTTTGCTTTGCTATTTGAGTTTGAGATATTCCTCTTCCATAAAGGTCATCCCATACTTCGTCAAAGTCAGCACCAGTTACTGAGTATAAATTTAAGGTTCCATATTGTCTGTCTACACCTGTTAATTGATCGGAGAAGATTGCTCCATATCTAGCAGGTTCCGCCTCTGCAATTGAGGCAACATTTAGCAACGCATGATTTAAAAGCAAACTAATAGGAGCGTCTGTAAACTCATTGGGGTTGTCATTTAATCCTTCTACAGGAGCCTCACACGAAATGAGTGCAAACACAGATAGGATTGATGCTATATATTTTTTCATAATTATTATATTTTTGAGATTAAAATTCTAATTTAAGGTTTAATAGCACACTTCTAGTTCCTGGGTTAGTAAAGTAATCTAATCCCCTACCTTTAGAAGCTCCTGTGAGGTTTACCTCAGGATCTACCCCTTTAAAGTCTGTAATAAGAAGCAAGTTTCTACCTGCAACTCCTATTTGTCCCGACCTAGCTCCTAAGAAATCTAATATGTTTGAAGGGAAATTGTAGTTTAAAGTAATCTCTCTTAATTTTATCCAGGAAGCGTCCTCTACAAATTGTTCACCCACCTGGCCAAAACCACCTCCGTTGGAAGAGTACCAAGACTGATCTAAGGCAACAAGACCACCACCCCAATCTCCAATGTTTCCTCTGAAAGTACTACCAGCTGGTATAACATTACTAGATCCGTAAATTGGTAGATCTACTGGAGCAACAGATTCTACAGCTGTTTCAGGTGCAATACCAAAATGTCTTAACACTCCTTGTGTACCACCCCACATATCATTTCCTTGGGAGGTTTCAAATAAGAAAGAAAAATTAATAGCTTTGTAATCTAAATTCATACCTAATCCAGCTCTAAAGTCTGGGTTAGGATCCCCGATTACTTGTTGTTCAATTGCCACTTCTGGGAAGCCACTAGCGTCTGTCACAATATTGCCTGATCCATCTCTCAACCATGCACCACCAAATATAGCAGCAAATGGCTCTCCTTCTTTTACAACAGATCCTGTAGATGAAAATCCATTTAGAATTAGTCTACTTACCTCAGGCAATTTTTCTACAATATTTTTATATTTAGTAAAGTTACCAAATAGGTTCAATTTTAAATCATTGTTAGAATATAAATTGTAGTTAAAATCGAATTCAATACCTGAATTTGAAATTTCCGCTGCATTTACATATCTACTTGAAAATCCAGTAGATGGAGGAGTTTCTAGACTTAAAATTCCGTCAGTTGTTAAACGGTCATAGTATGTAAAGCCTAAGGTTAATTTATTGTCAAAAAATCTTGAGTCAAAACCAAATTCTGTTTCAGTTACTCTCTCTACTTTTAAGTCTGGATTACCTTGCACTCCACTTCTTCTAATACTACCACCGTAATTAGCACCATCTATGTAATCTCCCCATCCTTCAGAACCAGCAGTAGATGTTACATAATTGCTTTGATTTAAGTATAATCCAGGGGCAATACCAACTTGTCCGTAAGAAGCTCTTAATTTTAAGAAAGATAAAGCGCCTTTAGCGTTTGAGGCGTCTGTTAACACATATCCTAAACTTGCTGATGGGTAAAAGTTTAAATCTGGTATAGTAGTGTTTCTCTCTAAACGACCGGATAAATCTAATAGCAGTTTCTCAGATAAATCTAAAGATGCAGAATAGTACATAGAATTTTTAACATCTTTACTTTTATATTCGTCTGCTAAAATGTTTCCATTTACAGCATTACCCACAATTTGTTTAGATGGGTCTGGATTTAAAAATACATTTGTAGAAGAGCTAAATCTGTAGTATTCATTAGACTCTAATACATAACCTAAAACCCAGTTTACACCTAATTTTTCTCCGATCTTATTGTTACCATTGAAGAATAAGTTTAAATTTTGAGTGTTTTCAGAATAATCGTTTTTGTAGAAACCACCGTTATTCCAGTCACCTGCAGAGCCTGCAGGATAATAGTTTTCTCTTCTATCTACATAAAAATCCAAACCGTATCTACCTGTGAATTTAAGATTGTCATTCAAGGTCACATTTAGTTCTGGTGCTACAGTAAACCTAACAACTTCATTTGGGTTTGTAACCTCATTTATGGTCCACCCTGGGTTATTATATATAGCTGGTGCCTCACCAATCTGTCTATTTCTGTAAGATCTTTGGCTATTCGGAACCCCTACAGCATCATTTGGGCCAGTGAAATAGGTTCCAATGTAGTCAGTGTTGTCAAAATCTGGAGAGGTTCTTAAATAACCTAAATATAATCCATTAAGGTTAGATCCCGTTTGAACTCTATTAGATTTAACATTGATGTAAGAAGTATTAATTCTTGTCTCAATTTTGTCGCTGATTTTGTTTGTAGTATTAATTCTAAAGGTATTCCTCTCATAGTCAGACAATCCATTGATCACCCCTTTTTGGTCTAATCTAGAATAGCTAAAGTAAGTACTACTCTTTTCATTTGCAGAAAAGTTTATACCAAGATTGTAATTCTGAGAGATTCCGGTTCTAAAAATTTGATCTCTGTTTCTTTGGTTATAAACTTCTCTACTATTTTTTTCAGTAATTGGATAATAGGTTGCTCCAGTTACGTCTCCAACAAAGAATGCGCCAGATGTATTTAAGGTGTTTGCGGCTCCAGAGCGGTCAGATATTTTATCCCCCCAGGAAGATCCACCAGCATTTGAACTCCAAACTCCTCTAGAACCTTGTCCATAGAGACCCTGCTTTTCGTGTTCTCTGTTAACCTCGTCAATACTTAAAGAGCTAGAGAAGCTTACTTTAAGGCCGCCACCTGCTTTTCCTTTTTTAGTCTGAATAACAATTACTCCGTTTGCAGCACCTGACCCCCATACTGCAGCTGCAGCAGCACCTTTAAGAACTGTCATACTCTCAATGTCAGAAGCAGGAATATCATTTAATCGAGATTGTTGCACTACACCTGCAGTGCTAGATCCAAAGTTACTATTAGATACAGGAACTCCATCTACAATGATGAGTGGAGAACTGTCACCTAAAATGGTGTTTTGGCCTCGAATTTGGATAAAAGCACCAGCACCAGGATCTCCAGCAGTAGCAGTAATCAATACTCCTGATGTTTTACCAGCTACACCTTGTAATAAACCGCCTTCTCCAGAGCGGGCTATTGCGTCTGCTTTAACAACGGTGGCAGAACTAATGTCGTTATCTTTTTTTCTTTCTAGACCAAGGGCAGTTACAACAACTTCGTCTAAGAGCTGGGAGTCTTCCTCAAGTGTAACATTAACATTAGCGCTTTCTCCAACGATTACTTCTTTGGTAATATAACCAATAAAGCTAAAGACAAGAACATCTCCGTTAGCAGTTTGAATGGTGTAATTTCCGTCAAAGTCTGTGGTAGTTCCATTGGTGGTTCCTTTAACTAATACAGTTGCACCTGGTAAAGGAGCACCGCTTTGGTCAGAAACTACACCTGAAACCGATTTGTTTTGTGCAAAAGAAATCTGCACAACGAACGCTAAAAGTAGCGTTAAGAATCCATTAAGTTTTGTTTTCATTTTAAGTTAATTTGAATTAGCAATTGTAAAAATCTTAATTTAATGTTAACTAAACAAATTAAAAGCATAAATTTTTTCTTTAATGCCAGGTTTTTAATTAAATCTTTAATTTAAACTTAATCATTATGCAATTTGGATATAAATTATTTACTTATTTGAATATTTTATAATGATAACTATAAAATGTGTATGTTAATTAATAGTCTTAACGATATGTTAATACTTTATATTAGTCTATTTGATTTAAAAGAATCAAGGTTTAATAACGTCACAAAGTTTGTTTGTTAGTTTTTTAAATTTTTCATTTAAAAAATGACTTTTAATAATTTTCAAAGTTATGTGAGTCTATTTTTTATGAATTACGCTTTTCCGTACAGCTAATTTTTATAACTTTTTAATCACTAAAAATTGCATTTAATCCGATAAATATAACCTGATATCGAAAAAACATCAAATATTTTTTTTGTACCAATTTCATGCTTTAATATGTGTCATATTAACATTTAAACATTTTTATTATGAAAAATTTAATTTTACTTTTTGCGCTTATTTTAAGCGGTTCAACTTTTGCTCAAACTTCAAACATGGAAACTAGAGGAAGTGTAAATGGTTGTCAGGATGGCAAAAGAGTTGCCCATAGTTCCGATTGGTATACCACTCTAAACAGTGTGATGAACAACCAATCTATTGACATTAATTATAGAGTTTCATATTATGAGGCTTTTATGAGTTGTAGAAGAAATGAACTTCAAGGGGAAAAGACAGATAGTTTTTTATCTGAATGGTTTTACGAGCACAATAAGCCTGGTCACGAACACAAATTTCATCCATCAGTTGAATAATTTTATATTTTTTAAAATTTTAAAACCTGAGTATTTATATTCAGGTTTTTTTTTGAGTATTTAAAAGGCATCGGCCGGCAGGCCATAGAATAAAAATAAATGGGTTATTGCTATCCATTTAAAGCAAGACTTAAAAAAATAGTACCATACCTTTATTATATAGCCCTTTAAAAAAAACATCCAGTCTTGGATTTTGCAATTCCTTGATTTTGAGAAAAAAAACAGAAAAAAATTTATCACCCCATTTGAATATCAATAAATAATTCCTACATTTGCCAGCCCTTAAATAGGGGTAATTGATTATTTTATATATTATATATGCCAACAATTTCACAATTAGTACGAACAGGAAGAGCCAGTATTACTAAGAAGAGTAAATCGGCTGCTTTGGAATCGTGTCCTCAAAGAAGAGGGGTATGTACGCGTGTGTACACCACTACACCTAAGAAACCAAACTCTGCTATGAGAAAAGTAGCTAGGGTAAGGTTAACCAACGGTAAAGAGGTGAATGCCTACATCCCTGGAGAAGGTCACAATTTACAAGAGCACTCGATAGTATTAGTAAGGGGCGGAAGGGTTAAAGATTTGCCAGGAGTTAGGTATCACATTGTTAGGGGCGCCTTAGACACCGCAGGTGTTGCAGGAAGAACACAACGTAGATCTAAATACGGAGCAAAAAGACCAAAAGCGTAAGACAGTTTAAAGAGAAATCATGAGAAAAAAACAGGCCAAAAAAAGACCTTTATTACCAGATCCAAAATTTAACGATCAGTTGGTGACCCGCTTTGTCAATATGATGATGTTGGACGGTAAGAAATCAATCGCTTTCAAAGTATTTTACGACGCTATTGCCATTGTAGAAGAAAAGAAAACGGACGAAGAAAAAACGGCATTAGAAGTATGGAAAGACGCTCTCTCTAACGTAATGCCTCACGTAGAGGTGCGTTCTAGAAGAGTGGGTGGTGCCACCTTTCAGATTCCTATGCAAATACGTCCAGACCGTAAAATTTCTACGGCTATTAAATGGATGTTAAGCTATGCGCGTAAAAGAAACGAAAAATCTATGGCTCAAAAATTAGCCGCAGAGATTTTAGCAGCTGCCAAAGAAGAAGGTGCTGCCGTTAAAAAACGTGTAGACACTCACAAGATGGCAGAAGCCAACAAAGCATTCTCTCACTTTAGATTCTAATCATAGCCATGTCAAGAGATTTAAAATACACTAGAAATATTGGAATTGCAGCGCATATTGACGCTGGAAAAACCACCACTACAGAGCGTATATTATTTTATACTGGAGTGAGTCATAAAATTGGAGAAGTTCACGATGGTGCTGCTACTATGGACTGGATGGAGCAAGAGCAGGAGCGTGGGATTACCATTACCTCTGCAGCTACCACTTGTTCTTGGAACTTCCCTACGGAAAACGGAGCTGCTTTACCGGAGACCCTACCTTATCACTTTAACATTATTGACACCCCGGGCCACGTAGATTTTACCGTAGAGGTAAACCGTTCTTTACGTGTCTTAGACGGTTTGGTGTTTTTGTTTTCTGCGGTAGACGGAGTAGAGCCACAGTCAGAAACTAACTGGCGTTTGGCAGACAACTACAAGGTGCCACGTATTGGTTTTGTGAACAAGATGGACAGACAAGGATCTAACTTCCTTAATGTTTGTAAGCAGGTGCGTGAGATGTTAAAATCTAACGCAGTGCCTATTGTACTTCCAATTGGAGACGAAGCGGATTTTAGAGGTGTGGTAGATTTAGTAACCAATCGTGCTATTATTTGGCATGAAGACAATATGGGGGCTACTTTTGACGAAGTGCCAATCCCTGAGGATATGGTTGCAGAAGTAAAACAATACAGAGCAGAGCTTATAGAAGCTGTTGCAGAGTACGATGAGACTTTAATGGAGAAATTCTTCGAAGACGAAGACTCCATTACCGTAGAAGAAGTTAATGCAGCCTTAAGAGCGGCTGTAATGGATATGAGTATTATCCCTATGATCTGTGGTTCTTCCTTTAAAAACAAAGGAGTTCAGTTCTTATTAGACGCGGTGTGTAGGTATTTACCTTCTCCTTTAGATAAAGAAGCTATTGTTGGTACCAATCCGGACAACGACCAGCCTATCTCTAGAAAGCCAGATCCAAAAGAGCCGTTTGCGGCCTTGGCCTTTAAAATTGCTACCGATCCCTTCGTAGGGCGTTTGGCATTCTTTAGAGCATACTCTGGGCGTTTAGACGCAGGTTCTTATGTATTAAACAACCGTTCTGGCAATAAGGAGCGTATTTCAAGAATTTACCAAATGCACGCCAATAAGCAAAATGCCATTGATTATATAGAGGCAGGAGATATTGGAGCAGCGGTAGGTTTTAAAGATATTAAGACAGGAGATACCTTGTCTGCAGAAAAATCTCCAATTATTTTAGAGAGTATGGACTTCCCAGACCCAGTAATTGGTATTGCGGTAGAGCCTAAAACAAAAGCAGACGTAGATAAATTAGGTATGGCTTTGGCTAAATTAGCGGAAGAAGACCCTACTTTCCAGGTAAAAACAGATGAGGCTTCTGGCCAAACGATTATCTCTGGAATGGGCGAGTTGCACTTAGATATTATTTGTGACCGTTTAAAAAGAGAGTTTAAAGTAGATGTTAACCAAGGACAACCTCAGGTAGAGTACAAAGAAGCTTTTACAGCTGCTGCAAATCACAGAGAGGTGTACAAGAAGCAGTCTGGTGGTCGTGGTAAGTTTGCGGACATCGTGTTTACAATTGAGCCAGCTCCAGAAGCTAAGGCAGGTCTCGAGTTTGTCAATGAAGTAAAAGGAGGTAACGTTCCTAAGGAATATGTTCCTGCTGTAGAAAAAGGGTTTAAAGAAGCTATGAAAAACGGTCCTTTGGCTGGTTTTGAAATGGACTCTATGAAAGTGACGCTTAAGGACGGATCTTTCCACCCTGTAGATTCTGATGCCCTATCTTTTGAATTGGCAGCAAAATTAGGTTACAAAGCTGCAGCAAAAGCAGCCCGTGCTGTAATTCTTGAGCCTATTATGAAGCTAGAGGTGTTAACTCCTGAGGAAAACATGGGAGATATTGTTGGGGATTTGAACAGAAGAAGAGGTCAGGTAAATAATATGGACGACAGAGCCGGTGCTAAGGTAATTAAAGCCCATGTTCCTCTCTCTGAAATGTTCGGTTATGTAACTGCACTGAGAACCATGTCTTCTGGTAGAGCTACCTCTACTATGGAATTTGACCACTACGAAGAGACCCCTTCAAACATTTCTGAAGAGGTGATCAAAAAAGCTAAAGGTATAACTGCATAATTAAGTACGATGAGCCAAAAAATTAGAATTAAACTTAAATCATACGATTTTAACTTGGTAGACAAATCTGCAGAGAAAATCGTTAAGACGGTAAAGACTACAGGTGCAGTGGTAACTGGTCCCATTCCTTTGCCAACTCATAAGAAAATTTTCACGGTATTGCGTAGCCCGCACGTGAACAAGAAGTCAAGAGAGCAATTTCAATTGAGTTCTTACAAGAGGTTGTTAGACATTTATTCTTCTTCTTCTAAAACCATAGACGCACTCATGAAATTAGAGCTGCCCTCTGGTGTAGAAGTAGAGATTAAGGTGTAATTTTTGGCCTTACGGCCGATGCCTTTTAGAGTGGCATAGCCACTTTTACATGTCCTGAGCTTTGCGCAAGGGAAAAACGGATAAAAAAATAAATCAGGGTTGAATTATTTTTTGACCCTGTTTTAGTAGGGACGCGTCCCATAAATAAATAGAATATAAATTAATTAAATACTAATAATTATGTCTGGGTTAATAGGAAGAAAGATTGGCATGACCAGTATTTTTGACGAGAATGGGAAAAACATCCCATGTACCGTTATTGAGACTGGCCCATGTACAGTTACCCAAGTCAGAACCGAAGAGGTAGACGGGTACAATGCCCTTCAACTCGGTTTCGATGACAAGGCAGAGAAACAAGTAAATAAGGCGGCCGCTGGTCACTTTAAAAAAGCTGGTGTTTCTGCTAAAAGAAAAGTCGTTGAATTCCGTGATTTTGAAGGAGATTACAAATTAGGGGACACCATTGGTGTGGATCTTTTTGTAGAAGGTGAATTTGTAGATATTGCTGCAAATTCTAAAGGAAAAGGTTTTCAGGGAGTTGTTAAAAGACACGGCTTTGGTGGTGTTGGACAAGCCACTCACGGACAGCACAACAGACTTAGAGCGCCAGGTTCTATTGGAGCCGCTTCTTACCCAGCAAGGGTATTCAAGGGCATGAAAATGGCTGGAAGAATGGGTGGTGTTAGAGTCTCTGCCTTAAACCTAAGAGTGTTAAAAGTAGTTCCAGAGAAAAACATCCTTGTTGTTAAGGGTTGTGTTCCTGGTCATAAGAACGCTTACGTAACTATTGAGAAGTAATGAAAGTAGCAGTTTTAGATACTAAAGGAAAAGAAACAGGTAGAAAGGCAGACCTTTCTGACGCTGTTTTCGCAATAGACCCAAACAATCATGCAATTTATTTAGATGTGAAGCAGTATTTAGCGCACCAGCGTCAAGGTACTCACAAATCTAAAGAGCGTGCAGAGATTGCAGGTAGTACACGTAAGATTAAGAAACAAAAAGGTACGGGTACCGCTCGTGCTGGTAGTATTAAGTCTCCAGTTTTTAGAGGTGGTGGACGTATTTTTGGTCCTAGACCAAAAGATTACACCCAAAAGCTTAACAAAAATGTAAAGCGTTTGGCGCGTAAATCTGCTCTTTCTATCAAAGCGAGTGAGCAGTCTATTATCGTTGTTGAGGACTTTAATTTAGAAGCACCAAAGACCAAAGATTTCTTACAAGTATTGAAATCACTAGGGATAGACAATAAAAAGTCTCTAGTTGTGTTGGGTGACTCAAATAATAATGTATATTTGTCATCTCGTAATTTGGACCAAACTGATGTTGTAATTAACTCAGAATTAAGCACTTACAAAATTCTAAATGCAGGAAGTATTGTGTTGCTAGAAGGTTCAATTGCCGGTATTGAAACAAATTTAACAAAATAAGGAACCATGAGTGTATTGATAAAACCCATCATTACGGAAAAAATGACAGCAGATAGCGAGTTGTATAACCGCTATGGTTTCATTGTAGACCCTAATGCCAACAAGATACAAATTAAAGAAGCTGTAGAAGCTTCTTACGGTGTTTCTGTTAACGCAGTGCGCACCATGAACTATGGTCCTTCAAGAAAATCACGTTACACAAAAACAGGGGTGCAGCACGGTAAAACGTCTGCTTACAAAAAAGCCATTGTAGATGTGAAAGACGGAGATATCATTGATTTTTACAGTAATCTATAAAGACAAGAAATGTCAGTTAGAAAATTAAAACCAATCACTCCAGGTCAGCGTTTTAGAGTAGTAAACGGGTTTGACGCCATTACTACTGATAAGCCGGAAAAAAGCTTGCTTAGTCCGTTAAAAAGATCAGGGGGTAGAAACAGTCAAGGAAAGATGACCATACGCCAAAAAGGTGGAGGTCACAAAAGAAGGTATCGTGAGATAGATTTTAAGCGTAATAAGTCCAATGTGACTGCTACGGTTACTTCTATTGAGTACGATCCAAACAGAACTGCATTTATTGCACTACTTACCTATGCAGATGGGGAAAAGAGATATGTGATTGCTCAAAACGGTTTAAGCGTTGGGCAAACTATTTCTGTAGGTGCAGAAGCAGCTCCAGAGATTGGTAATGCACTTCCATTAAGTGCTATTCCATTAGGTACTATTATCTCTTGTATTGAATTGCGTCCTGGACAAGGAGCGGTGATGGCAAGAAGTGCTGGAACTTTTGCTCAGTTAATGGCAAAAGACGGAAAGTTTGTAACGGTTAAAATGCCTTCTGGTGAAACTCGTTTAATTCTTTCAGGTTGTATGGCTACCATTGGGGCCGTGTCTAACTCTGATCACCAATTATTGGTGTCTGGTAAGGCAGGTAGAAGTAGATGGTTAGGTAGAAGACCACGTGTAAGACCAGTAGCTATGAACCCGGTAGATCACCCAATGGGTGGTGGTGAAGGAAGATCTTCAGGAGGTCATCCAAGATCTAGAAAAGGTATTCCAGCTAAAGGATTTAGAACGCGTTCTAAGACGAAGAGCACCAACAAGTATATCATAGAACGTAGAAAGAAATAAAAGAAGAAAGACATGGCACGTTCATTAAAAAAAGGACCTTTTGTTCACTATAGTTTAGAGAAAAAAGTCCAAGACAATATAGCATCAGGGAAATCACCAGTAGTTAAGACATGGTCTAGAGCTTCTATGATTACACCAGATTTTGTAGGTCAAACTATTGCAGTTCACAACGGGAAACAATTTGTACCTGTTTATGTTACTGAAAATATGGTAGGCCACAAATTAGGAGAATTTTCACCAACACGTTCTTTTAGAGGGCATGCGGGTGCTAAAAACAAAGGTAAAAAGTAAGCTATGGGAGTTCGTAAAAGAAACATGGCCCAGGCCATTAAGGAAGGTAAAAAGCAGATTGCTTTTGCTAAGTTGAACAACTGTCCAACCTCACCTAGAAAAATGCGTTTAGTAGCAGATCTAGTAAGAGGGAAGCAGGTAGAAGCTGCTTTAGCTATCTTGAAGTTCAACCAGAAGGAAGCCTCTGGAAAAATAGAAACCTTATTGTTATCTGCCATTGCTAACTGGCAGGCAAAGAACGAAGACGCAAACATTGAAGACGCAGATCTTTTTGTAAAAGAGATTCGTGTAGACGGTGGTGCGATGTTAAAAAGACTTCGTCCAGCGCCTCAAGGTAGAGCACACAGAATTAGAAAACGCTCAAACCATGTAACATTGGTTTTAGGCGACAACAATAATATACAAAGCTAGGATACGCACTATGGGACAAAAAACAAATCCAATTGGGAATCGTCTTGGAATCATCAGAGGTTGGGAATCTAACTGGTACGGTGGTAATGATTACGGTGATAAACTTGCAGAAGATGATAAAATAAGAAAATATGTTTTTGCTCGTTTGGCAAAAGCAAGTGTTTCTAGAGTGATCATAGAGCGTACTTTAAAATTAGTTACCATCACTATTACGACAGCTAGACCTGGTATTATTATTGGTAAAGGTGGTCAGGAAGTGGATAAGCTAAAAGAAGAGCTTAAGAAGATTACAAATAAAGAAGTTCAAATTAACATCTTTGAGATCAAGAGACCTGAGGTAGATGCTAATTTGGTTGCGGCTAGTATTTGTAGACAAATTGAAAGTAGAATTTCTTACAGGAGAGCTATAAAAATGGCAATTGCTGCTGCTATGAGAATGAACGCAGAAGGAATTAAAGTATTAATTTCTGGTCGTTTAAACGGAGCAGAAATGGCACGATCTGAAGGATACAAAGATGGTAGAATTCCATTGTCTACTTTTAGAGCAGATATTGATTATGCATTGCACGAGGCTCATACTACTTACGGAAGATTAGGTATTAAAGTATGGATCATGAAAGGCGAAGTGTATGGAAAACGCGAGTTATCTCCTCTAGTAGGTATGGCAGCAGGCCAGTCTAAGGGAGGGAACCAAGATGGACCAAAGAAACCACGTCGTAGAAAGTAATTTTTAAAGAAACAGAACAATGTTACAACCAAAAAGAACCAAATTTCGCAAAGCCCAGAAAGGGCGTATGAAAGGGATATCAGGTAGAGGCCACCAGCTCTCTAATGGTATGTTTGGTATAAAGTCCTTGGACACCTCTTTTATTACAGCACGCCAGATTGAGGCTGCTCGTATTGCGGCTACAAGGTATATGAAAAGAGAAGGTCAGTTATGGATTAAAATTTTTCCGGACAAGCCTATCACTAAGAAGCCTTTAGAGGTTCGTATGGGTAAAGGTAAAGGTGCTCCTGAGTATTTTGTTGCGGTGGTTCTTCCAGGTAGAATCATGTTTGAAATAGCCGGTGTATCTCATGATATTGCAAAAGAGGCTTTACGTCTTGCAGCTCAGAAATTACCAGTTAAAACCAAATTCATTGTTGCTAGAGATTATTCAGCATAACTTTTAATTAGGAATCATGAAACAATCAGAAATAAAAGAATTATCTGCTGAAGCACTAGTAGAACAACTAGCTGCCTTTAAAAAGCAACATTCAGATTTAAAATTAGCTCATTCTGTGACCCCTTTAGAGAATCCACTTTTAATTAGAAAAGTGAGACGCACGGTGGCAAGATTAGCTACAGAGTTAACTAATAGGGAAAACCAATAAGGGTTCTGCTTTATGGAAAAAAGAAATTTAAGAAAAGAGAGAGTAGGCGTTGTTACTAGCAACAAAATGGAGAAATCCATTGTGGTTTCAGAAGTGAAACGTGTAAAACACCCTATGTACGGAAAGTTCGTGTTAAAAACTAAGAAATATGTGGCGCACGATGAGACAAACAATTGCAACATTGGAGACACTGTGAAGATCATGGAAACTAGACCTTTGAGTAAGACTAAATGTTGGAGATTAGTTGAAATTTTAGAAAGAGCTAAATAGTATGTTACAGCAAGAATCCAGACTAAAAGTAGCAGATAATACCGGGGCAAAAGAAGTTTTGACCATTAGAGTACTTGGAGGTACTAAAAGAAGGTATGCATCTGTAGGAGATAAGATTGTAGTTACCGTTAAAGACGCTACCCCTAACGGTGGTGTTAAAAAAGGAACTGTGTCTACAGCCGTGGTAGTTAGAACCAAGAAAGAAGTGAGAAGAGCAGACGGGTCTTATATTCGTTTTGACGACAACGCTTGTGTGCTTTTAAACCCAACAGGTGAGATGAAGGGTACACGTGTATTTGGTCCCGTGGCTAGAGAGCTTCGTGACAAACAATTCATGAAGATTGTATCATTAGCTCCAGAGGTGCTTTAATATTAAGACAATGACAAAAGTTAAAATCAAAGTAGGGGATACTGTAAAGGTAATTGCTGGTGACCATAAAGGAGACCAAGGCAAGATCCTCAGCATAGACCTTAAGAAAAACAGAGCCATAGTAGAAGGAACCAATATGGTTTCTAAACACCAGAAGCCTAGTGCTCAAAATCCACAAGGAGGGATCGTTAAGAAAGAAGCGCCCATCCATATCTCAAACTTATCTTTGTTAGACCCTAAATCAGGGGAAACAACCAGAGTAGGTTATGAGCTTCGTGGAGAGAAGAAAGTAAGGTTTTCTAAGAAATCTAATGAAGTAATTTAGTTATGGGATACATTCCAAGATTAAAACAAGAGTATAAGGACCGCGTGATGAGCGCCCTTACTGAAGAATTTGGCTACAAAAATGTCATGCAAGTTCCTAAATTAGAGAAGATTGTTGTCTCTAGAGGAGTTGGTGCTGCAGTAGCAGATAAGAAATTAATTGACCACGCTGTTGAAGAAATGACTTTGATCACTGGTCAACGAGCTGTTTCTACAATCTCTAAAAAAGATGTCGCTTCCTTTAAATTGCGTAAGGGCATGCCTATTGGTGCTAAAGTAACTCTAAGAGGAGAGCGTATGTATGAATTTTTAGATAGATTGATTACTGCTGCCCTACCACGTGTTAGAGATTTTCAAGGCATTAAAGCTACTGGTTTTGATGGTAGAGGAAATTACTCACTTGGGGTGACGGAGCAAATTATCTTCCCAGAAATTAATATTGACAAGATCAATAGAATTAATGGGATGGATATTACTTTTGTGACCACAGCAAATACAGATCAAGAAGCAAAATCATTATTAACGCAATTAGGACTTCCTTTTAAAAAGAACTAGTATGGCTAAAGAATCAATGAAGGCCCGTGAGATAAAAAGAGCAAAAACGGTAGCCAAATACGCAGAAAAAAGAAAAGCTTTAAAAGAAGCTGGAGATTACGAAGCTTTACAAAAGTTACCAAAGAACGCTTCTCCTGTTCGTATGCATAACAGATGTAAGTTAACAGGAAGACCAAAAGGATATATGAGAACCTTTGGTATTTCTAGGGTTCTATTTAGAGAGATGGCCAACAATGGTCTTATCCCTGGTGTTAGAAAAGCTAGCTGGTAAAAAAAAAGAATATAAACTGGTTTCAGGTTTAACTCATGTTAAAAACCGTTACCGCAAATAGATAATTATGTTTACAGATCCAATTTCGGATTACCTTACAAGAATTAGAAACGCAAATAGTGCTGGCCACAGAGTGGTGAGCATTCCTGCCTCTAATTTGAAAAAAGAAATCACTAAAATATTATTCGATCAAGGATATATTTTAAGTTACAAATTTGAGGAAGAAGGACCACAGGGTTCTATTAAAATCGCCCTCAAATATGACGCGGCTACAAAAGAGCCGGTGATAAAAAAATTAAGTCGTATAAGTAAGCCTGGTTTACGTAAGTATGCTGGTGCTTCTGAGCTTCCTAGAGTTCTGAACGGTTTAGGTATTGCTATTGTTTCTACTTCTCACGGAGTAATGACTAGTAAGCAAGCTAAATTAGAAAAAGTGGGTGGTGAAGTTTTATGCTACGTTTATTAATATATTAAAGCGAAAGAATAATGTCTAGAATAGGTAATAATCCAGTAGCGATTCCTGAGGGTGTAACAGTAACAGTAGCAGATAATACGCTTACCGTTAAAGGTGCCTTAGGGGAATTAACACAAGACTTTTCTGCCGTGGATATCAAGGTAGAAGAAGGACAAGTTTTAGTGACCAGACCATCTGAGTCTAAAGAACACAAAGCCAAGCACGGTTTATACAGATCTTTAGTAGCTAATATGGTGTTGGGTGTCTCTAAAGGTTGGACCAAAGAATTAGAATTAGTTGGAGTTGGTTATAGAGCCAGCAATCAGGGACAAAAATTAGATATTGCCCTTGGTTTTTCTCACAATATCATTTTAAATGTAGCTCCTGAAGTTAAAATTGAAACGATTTCTGAAAAAGGAAAGAATCCAATTATCAAATTAACTTCTCATGACAAACAATTAGTGGGTCAGGTAGCGGCTAAAATTAGAGCTTTCCGTAAGCCAGAGCCTTACAAAGGAAAAGGAGTTAAATTCGTAGGAGAACAATTAAGAAGAAAAGCAGGTAAATCGGCTTAATATATAGCATTATGAGATTATCGAAGACTGAAAGAAGATTAAGAATTAGAAGAAGAATCCGCAAGGTGTCTTCTGGTACAGCTAGTAGACCAAGATTAGCTGTTTTTAGAAGTAATAAAGAGATTTATGCTCAGCTTATTGACGACATTAACGGTGTTACTTTAGCTGCAGCCTCTTCAAGAGATAAAGATTTTAGTGTTAAAGGCACTAAGATTGAAATTGCTTCCCAAGTAGGAAAAGCAATCGCAGAAAAAGCAAAGTCCCTAAAGATTGAGGCAGTAGCTTTTGATAGAGGTGGTAACTTATACCATGGTAGAATAAAATCTTTGGCAGAAGGCGCTAGAGAAGCAGGACTTAAATTCTAATTGTAGTATGTCACAGAATAATAAAAATATTGAAACAGTTAAGCCAGGTGGTTTAGAATTAAAAGATCGCTTAGTTGGTGTACAAAGAGTAACTAAGGTAACTAAGGGAGGTAGAGCCTTTGGATTTTCTGCTATTGTTGTAGTAGGAGACGAGAACGGAGTTGTAGGACACGGTTTAGGCAAGTCTAAAGAGGTGGCTACAGCTATTTCTAAAGCCATTGAAGACGCTAAGAAAAATTTAGTGCGTATTCCATTAGTAAAAGGTACTTTGCCACATGAGCAAAAAGGTAAGTTTGGGGGCGCTAGAGTATATGTACAGCCAGCCTCTCATGGTACTGGTGTTATTGCTGGTGGTGCTATCCGTTCGGTATTAGAAGCCGTTGGGGTACATGACGTACTTTCTAAATCTCAAGGATCTAATAACCCTCACAACGTAGTTAAGGCCACTTTTGACGCCTTATTACAAATGAGAGATGCTAAGACCGTTGCTTCGCAGCGTGGTGTTTCTTTGGAAAAAGTGTTTAAAGGATAATTATAGCATCATGGCAAAAATTACAGTAAAACAAGTTAAGAGTAGTATTAAAAAGCCACTCAGACAAAAACAAACATTAGCAGCTTTAGGTCTTAAGAAGATCGGTCAAGAGGTTTCACATGAAGCTACACCAGCTGTTCTTGGAATGATTAATAAAGTTCAACACTTAGTTTCTACATCAGAAGCTTAATACATATTCATTATGAATTTAAATAGTTTAAAACCTGCCGAAGGTGCTATTCACAGAGAAGGAAAAGTAGTAGGTAGAGGTCAAGGATCTGGAAAAGGTGGTACGGCCACACGTGGTCACAAAGGAGCCAAGTCTAGATCTGGGTATTCTAAAAAAGTTGGTTTCGAAGGTGGTCAAATGCCTCTACAGAGACGTGTTCCTAAATTTGGATTTAAGAACATCAACAGAAAAGAATACGCTGGGATTAACCTAGATAAACTGCAGCTACTAGTAGATAATGGTGTTGTCAAAGACAGTGTTACCTTAGAAGTTTTAATTGCCAACAGATTGGTTGGAAAAAATGATTTAGTGAAGATCTTAGGTGGTGGTGAATTAAAAGCCAAATTGTCTATATCTGCACATAAATTTACTGCCACAGCAAAAGCGGCTATTGAGGCTGCTGGTGGTGAGGCTTTAAGTTTATAAGCATTAGATTATGAAAAAATTTATAGAAACACTATCTAATATCTGGAAAATAGAAGAACTTAAAAGTCGCATCTTAGTGACTTTAAGTCTTTTGTTGGTGTACCGTTTTGGTGCCCAAATTGTTTTACCAGGTATAGATACAACACAGCTAGCCCAATTAACGTCTAACACGGATAGTGGTATTTTAGGTATTTTAAATGCATTTACGGGAGGGGCTTTTGCCAATGCTTCTGTTTTTGCTCTTGGGATTATGCCTTACATATCTGCCTCTATTGTGGTTCAGCTAATGGGCATAGCCATTCCTTATCTTCAAAAGTTACAGAAAGAAGGAGAGAGCGGTAGGAAGACGATCAACCAAATTACTAGATGGTTAACCATTGGTATTTGTGTGGTTCAAGCGCCTGCATATCTCTATTCTTTAGGAGCTCTAGGAGTACCAGATTCTGCCTTTGTTTTAGGGAAAGGCATAGACTTTATTATCCCTTCTGTTATTATACTAGTAACAGGTACTGTGTTTGCCATGTGGTTAGGTGAAAAAATTACTGACAAAGGAATAGGTAATGGTATTTCACTTCTGATTATGGTTGGTATTATTGCTAATATGCCACAATCCTTTGTTCAAGAGTTTATTTCTAGAACTTCTACCACTAATGGAGGATTGATGTTTGTATTGATAGAAGTAATCTTATGGTTCCTAGTTATTTTAGGAAGTGTTTTATTGGTTATGGCTACGCGTCAAATACCGGTTCAATATGCAAGAAGAACTGCCTCTGGTGGTTTTGATAAAAACGCAGTAGGTACCAGACAGTACATACCTTTGAAGCTTAACGCTTCTGGAGTTATGCCAATTATCTTTGCACAAGCTATTATGTTTGCACCAGGCTTATTAGGAAAAACCTTTAACAACACTGCGCTTGGACAATGGATGGAAGTTCAATTTCAAGATATTTTTGGTTTGGCCTATAACATTTTGTTTGCTTTACTCATTATTATCTTTACTTACTTCTACACCGCAATCACTGTTCCTACAAATAAGATGGCAGATGATTTAAAGAGAAGTGGTGGTTTTATTCCTGGTATTCGCCCTGGAAAAGAAACAGGAGATTTTTTAGATAAGATTATGTCTTTAATTACGCTACCTGGATCTATTTTCTTAGCTTTGCTCGCTATTTTACCGGCCTTAGCTGTTAAAATTGGTGACATTCAACCAGGTTGGGCTCTGTTTTATGGCGGAACTTCCCTTTTAATTATGGTTGGTGTGGCTATTGACACGGTACAACAAGTGAATGCATATTTGTTAAACAGACACTATGACGGTTTAATGAAGTCTGGTAAAAACAGAAAAGAAGTATAGTATGGCTAAACAAGCTGCAATTGAACAAGACGGAACTATTATAGAAGCATTATCTAATGCTATGTTCCGTGTAGAATTGGAGAATGGACATGTTGTAACAGCACATATTTCTGGAAAAATGCGTATGCATTATATTAAGTTACTTCCAGGAGATAGGGTGAAATTAGAGATGAGTCCCTATGATTTAACTAAAGCAAGAATTACATATAGATATTAAGATAATAGGATGAAAGTAAGAGCATCAATTAAAAAGAGAAGTGCCGACTGCAAGATTGTACGCAGAAAAGGCAGGTTGTACGTAATTAATAAAAAGAATCCTAGATTTAAACAAAGACAAGGGTAATTATGGCAAGAATTGCAGGGGTAGATATACCCAAACAAAAAAGAGGGGTTATTGCCCTTACCTACATTTTTGGTGTTGGTAGAACTAGAGCAAAAGAAATTTTAGCGAAATCTGGTGTAAGTGAAGACACTAAAGTGTCTGACTGGAATGACGACGAGATTTCTAAAATTAGAGAAGCGGTTTCTTCTTTCACTATTGAAGGGGAACTACGTTCTGAAACACAATTGAACATTAAGAGATTAATGGATATTGGTTGTTATAGAGGTATTAGACACCGTAGTGGTTTGCCTTTGAGAGGTCAGCGTACTAAGAACAACTCTAGGACTCGTAAAGGAAAAAGAAAAACAGTTGCTAACAAGAAGAAAGCAACTAAATAATAAGTAGCGTATTATGGCAAAGGCAAATACAAAAGCAACAAAAAAGCGCAAGGTGATTATTGAGTCTGTTGGAGAAGCACATGTAACTGCTTCTTTTAACAACATCATTATCTCTTTAACTAATAAAAAGGGAGATGTTATCTCATGGTCATCTGCTGGGAAAATGGGTTTTAGAGGGTCTAAGAAAAACACTCCTTATGCTGCTCAATTGGCGTCTGAAGACTGTGCTAAAGTAGCACATGAAGCAGGTTTACGTAAAGTAAAAGTATATGTGAAAGGACCAGGTAATGGTAGAGAATCTGCTATTAGATCTATTCACAATTCTGGTATTGAGGTTACTGAAATTATAGACGTAACTCCAATGCCACACAACGGATGTAGACCTCCAAAAAGAAGAAGAGTATAATTAATTTTAGCCCAAGGGCATTTCATCAATACTGTAGTTACGATTATCGAAGGATAGCCTTAATTCATAATCACAGTATTTAATTTTTAGAAAATGGCAAGATACACAGGACCAAAAACTAAGATTGCACGTAGATTTGGCGAAGCAATCTTCGGAGAAGACAAGTCTTTTGAAAAAAGAAACTTTCCTCCAGGACAACACGGTAACAACAGACGCCGTGGTAAAGAATCTGAATACAAGGTTCAGCTTATGGAAAAGCAAAAAGCCAAGTATACTTACGGGATTCTTGAAAAACAATTTAGAAACATTTTTGCTAAAGCGAACAGAAGTAAAGGAGTAACCGGTGAGGTGCTTTTACAACTTTGTGAGTCTCGTTTAGATAACGTCGTATTTAGAATGGGTATTTCTACTTCTAGAAGCGGTGCTAGACAATTAGTTTCCCACAGACATATTACAGTGAATGGTGAGATTGTAAACATCCCATCATACTCTTTAAAAGCTGGTGATGTGGTAGGTGTTAGAGAAAAATCTAAATCTTTACAAACCATTTCTGATTCACTTTCAGTGAGTGCCCACGTTTATGAGTGGATTACTTGGAATACTGAAAAAATGGAAGGTACTTTTGTAGCTATTCCAGAAAGACTTCAAATTCCTGAGAATATCAAGGAACAATTAATCGTCGAGTTATACTCTAAATAAACACTGATCCAATTATGGCATTATTTAATTTTCAGAAGCCCGATAAAGTAATCATGATTGATTCTACAGATTTTGAAGGGAAATTCGAATTCCGCCCTTTAGAGCCTGGTTATGGATTAACAGTTGGTAATGCACTTAGAAGGGTGTTGCTTTCTGCTTTAGAAGGTTTTGCTATCACTTCTGTGAGAATAGACAAGGTTGAGCACGAGTTTTCAGTGATTCCTGGTGTAGTAGAAGATGTAACAGAGATTATTTTAAATTTAAAACAAGTACGTTTTAAAAGACAAATAGAAGATGTAGATAACGAGACCGTTTCTATATCTGTTTCTGGCAAGCAACAGTTAACTGCTGGTGACTTCCAAAAGTTTATTTCTGGTTTTCAAGTTTTAAACCCAGATCTAGTGATCTGTAATATGGACGCTAAGGTGAACATCAATATGGAGCTTACCATTGAAAAAGGTAGGGGATATGTTCCAGCAGAAGAGAATAAGAAATCAGGAGCACCTATTGGTACTATTGCAGTAGATTCTATTTTCACTCCTATCAAAAATGTGAAATACAGCATTGAAAACTTCCGTGTGGAGCAAAAAACAGATTACGAGAAACTAGTTTTTGAGATTGTTTCTGACGGGTCTATTCATCCTAAAGATGCTCTTACAGAGGCTGCTAAAGTCCTCATACATCACTTTATGTTGTTTTCAGATGAGCGCATTACTTTAGAGGCAGATGAGATTGCACAGACGGAGACCTATGACGAGGAGTCCTTACATATGCGTCAGTTGTTAAAAACTAAATTAGTAGACATGGATCTTTCAGTTAGAGCGCTTAACTGCCTTAAAGCTGCTGAAGTAGATACATTAGGTGATTTGGTTTCATTTAATAAAAACGACTTGATGAAATTTAGAAACTTTGGTAAAAAATCATTGACTGAATTAGAGGAGTTAGTGATTAATAAAGGCCTTAGTTTTGGAATGGACTTGTCAAAGTACAAATTAGATAAAGATTAATTAAACGCTATATTTCTTATAGCACTCATACAATAATACCATGAGACACGGTAAAAAAGTTAATCATTTAGGGAGAAAGAAGGCGCATAGAACTGCTATGTTGGCCAATATGGCTTGCTCTTTAATTGAACATAAAAGAATAAACACGACAGTAGCTAAGGCTAAAGCTTTAAAAGTATTTTTAGAGCCTATCATCACAAAAGCTAAAGCTGCTAATAACCAATCTGTAGAGAAAGGGACACATAACAGACGTATTGCTTTTAAGTATCTTAGAGATAAAAATGCAGTTACTGAGTTGTTTTCTACTGTTGCAGATAAGGTTGCAGATAGACCTGGAGGTTACACTAGAGTAATCAAATTAGGAAATAGATTAGGAGATAACGCAGACATGGCTCTTATTGAGTTAGTAGATTTTAATGAGTTGTATAGTAACGCTAAGAAAGCTGCTAAAAAATCTACTCGTAGAGGTAAAGCTAAGTCTACTAATGAAGCCTCTCCAGCTCCTAAGGCAGAAGCTGCACCAAAAGCAGAAAAGACTACTAATGCGGCTGACGCAGAATCTAATTCAAACGAAGACCATGCAGCAGACGCTAAAGCTTAGACTGTTATTAATTCGTTTATAATTTAAAAGGATAAGCTTTAATGCTTATCCTTTTTTTTTGTTTTTTTGTCACATATTAAGAAGATGTAAATTGCTATGAAGTATCAGAAGAAAAGAAGTGCTATTATTCTCTTGGCAGACGGAACCATTTTTCACGGTAAATCAGTTGGGGATAAAGAGGGAACTGCCTTTGGAGAAGTTTGTTTTAATACAGGCATGACGGGCTATCAAGAAATTTTTACGGACCCTTCTTACTTTGGTCAGCTTATGGTTACAACTAATGCACATATAGGAAACTATGGCACCAATGCAAATGAAGTAGAGTCTGACGGTGTTAAAATTGCAGGTCTTATTTGTAAAAATTTCTCTTATGAGTTTTCAAGAACTGACGCCAACCAATCTTTAGAAGATTATTTAAATGATCACGGTTTGTTTGCTATATCTGATGTAGACACTCGTGCCCTTGTGAGTTATATAAGAGATCATGGAGCTATGAATGCTGTAATTTCTACTAGAGTGAATGATGTAGACTCACTTAAAGAAGAGCTCGCTAAGGTTCCTAGTATGCAAGGTTTAGCACTTGCTCCAGAGGTGTCTACCAAAGAGGCCTATTTTGTAGGTAATCCAGATAGTGATTATAAAATAGCCGCTTTAGATATTGGAATTAAGAAAAACATTCTCAGAAACTTAGAGAAGCGTGGAGCTTACATTAAGGTGTTTCCCCACAACAGCTCTTTCGAAGAAATGAAATCCTGGAACCCTGACGGATATTTTATTTCTAACGGACCTGGAGATCCTGAGCCATTAAGTAGTGCTATAGAAGCTGCTAAAGGAATGATAGCTAGCGGCGAGCCTTTGTTTGGGATTTGTCTTGGGCATCAGGTTATTGCTTTAGCAAATGGAATACCCACTTATAAAATGCACAATGGGCATAGAGGTATAAACCACCCAGTGAAAAACCTTGTGACTGGTAAAGGAGAAATCACCTCCCAAAACCACGGTTTTGCTATTGATAGAACTGCTTCAGAAAACCACCCAGATATTGAGATTACCCATACACATTTGAACGACCAAACTGTTGCGGGTATTTCTCTCAAAGGAAAGCCAGTTTTTTCTGTACAATACCACCCAGAGGCTGGTCCTGGTCCCAATGACGCGACGTATCTATTTGATCAATTTTTTGATCTTATGAAGGCAAGGGTGTAGTATATTTAACCCGTTGATGTATATTGTGTATCTATGGGATGTTTTATATGAAACTGCTGTATACTAAATCGTTATAGTATGTTTTTTAGTTAAAAACACTTTAAAAAAAGCCAAGCAGATGCTTGGCTTTTGTATATTTGGCGTTGAATTAAAATAATAAATTATGAGCATGATCATTGGCGTACACGCTAGACAAATATTAGACTCACGTGGGAATCCTACGGTAGAAGTAGATGTAGAAACTGAAAATGGTATTGTGGGAAGAGCTGCTGTTCCTTCAGGAGCTTCTACTGGAGAACACGAAGCCGTTGAACTTAGAGATGGCGGAAAAGCCTATATGGGTAAGGGTGTTTTGAAAGCAGTTGAGAATGTGAATACACATATTTCTGAAGCATTATTAGGTGTTTCTGTATTTGAGCAGAACCTGATAGACAAGATGATGATAGACTTAGATGGTACACCTAACAAATCAAAATTAGGGGCCAATGCTATTTTAGGTGTTTCTTTAGCGGTTGCCAAAGCTGCTGCAGAAGAGCTTGGAATGCCGCTATTTAGATATGTAGGTGGTGTAAGTGCCAACACACTTCCAGTTCCAATGATGAACATTATCAATGGAGGGTCTCACTCAGATGCACCTATTGCTTTTCAAGAGTTTATGGTCATGCCTGTAAAGGCCAGCTCATTTTCTCATGCCATGCAAATGGGGACTGAGATTTTTCACCACTTAAAGAAGGTATTACACGACAGAGGCTTGAGTACTGCTGTTGGAGATGAGGGTGGTTTTGCTCCTACTTTAAAGGGAACGGAAGACGCCATAGAAACTATTGAAAAAGCGGTATCCAATGCGGGTTATACTCTAGGTGATGACGTAATGATAGCCTTAGACTGTGCTGCTGCAGAATTTTATGTAGATGGTAAGTATGACTACACTAAGTTTGAAGGACCAAATGGAGCTGTGAGAACTTCAGAAGAGCAAGCTCAGTACTTGGCAGATCTTGCTGCTAAATATCCTATTATCTCCATTGAAGACGGTATGGATGAGAACGACTGGGAGGGATGGAAGTCTTTAACAGAGAAGGTTGGAGACCGTGTTCAATTGGTTGGTGACGATTTATATGTAACCAATGTGGAGCGTTTATCTAAAGGAATTAAAAATCAGATTGCCAATTCTATTTTGATTAAGGTGAACCAAATAGGAACCCTTACAGAAACTATTGCAGCGGTTAATATGGCTAAAAATGCTGGTTACACCTCCGTAATGTCTCACAGATCTGGAGAGACGGAAGACAACACCATCGCAGATTTAGCAGTGGCTTTAAACACTGGACAAATTAAAACAGGTTCTGCGTCTAGATCTGACAGAATGGCCAAGTACAATCAATTGCTTCGAATTGAAGAGATGTTGGGAGACACCGCTTATTTTCCTCAATTAAATGCATTTAAAATAAACAAATAAGCTATTACCTTATTGGATGGTAAAGGCCCCTTTCAGGGGCCTTTTTTTTTGCTTATGTTACAGTTTTTGAATCAAAACACCTAAAGTCATTTCTCAGAACTATTAAAGCGGAGTTAAAAGTGACAAATAGCCACACATTGATTGTTAAGATGAGCACTTTTTATTAAATTTGTGTTCATTTTAAATAAAGCATACACTATGTCAGATAAAGCCCAATTACAATATAAAGATAACACCTACGAATTTCCAGTAATTAAAGGTTCTGAGAATGAATTGGCCATTGACATAAAGAGTCTTAGAGCTCAAAGTGGTATGATTACCATAGATCCCGGTTTTAAGAATACAGGTTCTTGTGAAAGTCAGATTACTTTCTTAGACGGTGAAAAAGGAATTCTGAGATACAGAGGCTATGCTATTGAAGACCTGGCAGAGAAAGCCAGCTTTATAGAAGTGGTTTACCTGCTTATTTTCGGTGAATTACCTAGCGCAGCTCAGCTATCAGAATTTCATAAAGATATTGTAGCGGAGTCTCACGTAGACGAGGAAATGAAAAAGATTTTAGACGGATTTCCAAAGTCTGCACACCCTATGGGCGTTCTAGCTTCTTTAACCTCTGCCCTCATTTCTTTTAATCCAAGTTCTGTAAATGTTTCTTCTGAGAAAGAGATGTACGGGGCTATAGTGAGAATTGTAGCTAAATTCCCTGTGCTAGTGGCTTGGACCATGAGAAAGAAAAAAGGACTTCCTTTAGACTATGGGGACGACAGTCTGAGTTATGTAGAGAACATCCATAAAATGATGTTCAAGAAACCCAATCAAGAGTATCAAAGAAATAAAGTTGTTATAGACGCTTTAGATAAGCTTTTAATTCTTCACGCAGACCACGAACAAAACTGTTCTACCTCTACGGTAAGGATTGTAGGTTCTTCTCATGCGGGTCTTTTTGCCTCTCTTTCTGCAGGTATTTCTGCACTTTGGGGACCACTTCACGGTGGGGCTAACCAAGCGGTTTTAGAAATGTTAGAAGCTATTGAAGCAGACGGTGGCGACACTAAAAAATACATGGCTAAAGCCAAAGATAAAAATGATCCTTTCAGACTCATGGGCTTTGGACACCGCGTGTACAAAAATTTTGATCCCCGAGCTAAGATTATTAAAAAGGCGGCAGATGAGGTACTTAACGATTTAGGGATAAATGACCCCATCTTGGAAATTGCTAAAGGTTTGGAAAAAGAAGCCTTAGAAGATCCATACTTTGTAGACAGAAAATTATATCCAAACGTAGATTTTTACTCAGGTATTATCTACAGAGCTCTAGGTATTCCTACAGAAATGTTTACTGTGATGTTTGCTTTGGGGCGTTTACCAGGTTGGATTGCCCAATGGAAAGAGATGAGAGAAAACAACGAACCTATTGGAAGACCTAGACAGGTCTATACCGGTCATACCTATAGAGACTTTATATCTTCTGAGAATAGATAAAGAACACCTTAGATATTAAAAGGCCTTGTTGTAACTTTAACAAGGCCTTTTTTATGACATTATATGAGCATTAAACTTCACATACAAAACGAAACTTCTACCCTAAAAGCGGTTGTTTTAGGAATTGCTAAAAGCAATGGTAAGACTCCTAGTATAGAAGACGCTTATGACCCAAAATCCAAGGAGCATATTATGGCGGGTACCTACCCAAAAGAATCTGATATGATAGAGGAGATGGCTGGGTTTGCTAAAGTTTTGGAAGCACATGGGGTACAGGTGTACCGTCCTGAGGTTCTTCCTAATTGCAATCAGATATTCTCTAGAGACATCGCTTTTGTGATTGAAGATAACTTTATTAAATCTAATATTTTACCAGACAGAGAGGCGGAGTTTACTGCGATAGAATATCTGGTGGCTCAGTTAGATCCAAAAAAAGTACTGCATCCGCCGGAGGCGGTACATGTAGAAGGAGGCGATGTTATGCCATGGAATGAATACATTTTTATAGGCACATATACCCAGCCTGATTACGCTTCTTATATTACAGCCAGGACCAATCAGGCTGCCGTAGATTATATTCGTGAGCAGTTCCCAAACAAAAAAGTAATGGCCTTTGAGCTTAAAAAATCCAACACAGACCCTAGAGAAAACGCCCTTCATTTGGATTGTTGCTTCCAGCCTGTGGGAACGGATATGGCTATTTTACACCCGGAAGGATTTTTAATAGCGTCGGAATATCAGTGGCTCAAAGATTTTTTTGGTGCAGAAAAGGTTTTCGAAATTACAAAGGAAGAGATGTACCAGATGAATTCGAATATTTTTTCTATCTCTCCAAGGGTAGTAGTCTCTGACATTAGGTTCACAAGACTTAACGCTTGGTTGGAAAGCCACGGTATAAAAGTAGAAGCTATAAAATATAGTGAAATAGCCAAGCAAGAAGGATTGCTCAGGTGTAGTACCCTTCCTTTAATTAGAGAATAATGAAACAGTTAAGCCCTTATATTTTAATGATCAGACCTGCTCAATTCAGAATGAACGAGCAGACTGCAGTGAATAATTATTTTCAGTCTCAGACTGGTCTTACTCCAAAGGAAGTAGTTACGAAAGCACAGCAAGAATTTGACGCTTATGTAGCGGTCCTTCGCTCCAAAGGGGTTCAGGTAACCGTGGTGCAAGACACAGAAGACCCAGACACACCAGACGCTTTGTTTCCTAATAACTGGGTGTCTTTTCACTCCGACGGGACCGTGGTTCTCTACCCGATGTTTGCAGAAAACAGGCGTTTGGAACGAAGAGAAGCCATTTTAGAAATTCTTGAAGAAGATGGCTTTCTCATTAGTGAGGTTATGGATTATACAGCTGCAGAAAAAGAAAACATCTTCCTAGAAGGTACAGGAAGTTTGCTTTTAGATAGGGTGAATAAAAAGGCGTATTGCGCTCTATCTGTTAGGGCTCATGAAGACTTGTTTATTGAGTTCTGTGAGGATTTTGAATATACACCTGTTATTTTTAATGCCCTACAAACCGTGGGAGACAAGCGATTACCTATTTATCACACCAATGTGATGATGTGCTTGGCAGAAAGCTTTGCAGTGATTTGCTTGGATTGCATAGACGACAAAAAAGAACGTAAAAATGTGTTATCTCATTTGAAGGCTGACGGCAAAGAGGTAATTGCTATTTCAGAGGCCCAGATGCACGCTTTTGCTGGAAATATGCTGCAGCTCTTAGGGTCTAATGACACCCCGTACCTGGTAATGAGTACTACTGCTTATCAGAGTTTGACCCGGGAGCAGTTATCAAAAATACAAGCCCATTGCGAAATTATTCACTCGGATTTACACACTATTGAAACCGCTGGTGGTGGAAGTGCGCGCTGTATGATGGCTGAGGTTTTTTTGCCAAGAGTTTAAGAGCTGTTTAATATAGACTTTGATATGGTTTTTAGTTCCTGTGCTAAAAACCGGTTTATCCCATCTTTTAAATATAATCATTGGGATCATAAGCGGCTTTTAAGCCCTGCAACATCGTGAAATACTTTTGTATGGCTTTGGTGTCAGATCTTACTTTGACAAAATAGGTGTCCATATGAACGCTGTACAATGCTAAATCTCCTTTGTAAAGGGTTAATTTATAGTAAGGTATGACAAGACCATAGGTTTCTAAAAGCGACCTAAATCTAAGAATGATGCCTTTGGGCCTGAGCTCAATGGAGCAATAATTAGTATTGTGGTCTAAGATTAACAAATTGTGTATGCTAATGCTGCTCTGCATGATTTGCATTTTTGGAGACCCTATGCCTCCCATTTTAATTCGTTCTTTAAAGGAATAAGCAGCGCCCACAAGGGCGTCTATTTTTGCTTCTAGTTGGGGGTTGTTATAAGAAACGTTAGCTAGCATTTTTTGTTTTAAAGATACGTTAAAGGGGGGTATTTTGAAAGAATCTTCCTGGCTTGTGTGAGGAGACATTTGAGAATAAAACCTTAATTTTGCTTTTTTCAATAAAACGGAGCATGCATATAGTAAAGAAGATTGAACAATCGGTTATCCAGGGGGTGCAAACACTCTTTGGCCAAGAATTAGACCAGGTGGAATTTGTACCTACCAGAAAGGATTTTGAAGGAGACCTTACTGTGGTTGTTTTTTCTATGCTTAAAATCCTAAAAGGCAAGCCTGAACAAATAGGAAATCAGTTGGGAGCTCATATAGTAGCAGAACTATCCGAGGTGTCTACTTTTAATGTAGTTAAGGGCTTTTTAAATCTCTCTTTTACAGACACTTATTTTTTAGAAGCGTTCCAGGAAACACTCCACCAGGAGTCTTACGGATATGTAAAAGAGACTACGAATGAGGCTGTAATGGTAGAATACTCTTCCCCTAACACCAATAAGCCCCTTCATTTAGGGCATATTAGAAATAATTTATTAGGGTATTCCGTAGCAAAAATTATTGAAGCCTCTGGAAGGAAAGTATATAAGACTCAGATTATTAATGACCGTGGCATACACATTTGTAAGAGTATGTTGGCATGGCAGCGTTTTGGTGCGGGAGAAACTCCTGAGAATACGGGTCTTAAAGGGGATGCCTTAGTTGGTAAATACTATGTAGCTTTTGACAAAGCTTATAAAGAGGAGGTAGCTCAGATGGTGAGTGCCGGACTGCCAAAAGAACAGGCAGAGAAAGAAGCCCCCTTGCTTAAAGCGGCCCAGCAAATGTTATTGCTATGGGAGGCGGGCGACGCAAACACCGTACAGCTATGGAAGACCATGAATGGATGGGTGTACAAGGGTTTTGAAGAGACTTACAAACGCTTGGGCGTTAGTTTTGACAGTTATTATTACGAAAGTGATACTTATTTGCTGGGTAAAGATGTGGTAGCCAAAGGACTAGAGCAAGGTGTATTTTTTAAAAAGGAAGACGGCAGTGTTTGGATAGACCTCACGGAAGAGGGTTTAGATGAAAAAATTGTATTACGTTCAGACGGTACAGCCGTTTATATGACTCAAGATATTGGAACAGCCATACAAAGGGTTGCAGATTATCCAGATGTAAATGGTATGGTGTACACCGTTGGGAATGAGCAAGATTATCATTTTAAAGTCTTGTTTTTAATCTTAAAAAAGTTAGGTTTTTCATGGGCCCAGCAGCTGTTTCATTTAAGCTATGGTATGGTAGACCTCCCCAGTGGTAAAATGAAGAGTAGGGAAGGTACAGTAGTAGACGCAGATGATCTGATTACTGAAATGGCCGCCACAGCTGCTAGTATTTCAGAAGATTTAGGGAAACTTAGTGGGTATACGGAAGAACAAAAAACAGCGCTTTATCACACCATAGGTTTGGGTGCCCTTAAATACTATATATTAAAGGTAGACCCCAAAAAGCGTATTTTGTTTGACCCTAAAGAATCTGTAGATTTCCAAGGGAATACAGGTCCTTTCATACAATACACCTATGCGAGAATTCAATCCATTCTCAGAAAAGCAGATTTTGATTTTTCACAGACCCCAAATTTTAATGATCATACTTCTTTCTTGCATGAAAAAGAGATAGCACTCATTAAACAGCTTTTGCTTTTTCCAGAAACCATTCAATTGGCAGCCACCCAATACAGTCCGGCATTAGTGGCTAATTACACCTACGAGTTAGTGAAGGCTTTCAATAGTTTCTATCAGAATGTGTCTATTTTAGGGGAGTCTGATTCTGACTTAAAAGTATTTAGGGTGCAGTTGTCAGATAAGGTAGCACTTGTGATTAAGGACGCCTTACTGCTTCTGGGTATTGAGGTGCCAGAGCGAATGTAAAAAAAAAAGAGAGGCCCTAGAGCCTCTCTTAAATGAAGTAGAAAATATCTTATTTTTCTTCAGACTTAGCTACTGCCAGTCCGTAGATTACAAGTCCAAATCCAATTTTGTTAATGGCGTCTCCAATGTTGTAAATTACATCTAGGTCAAGACCACCAAATATTCCTGAATACCATCCTGGTGTTCCGGCCATGTAGCCAATTGGGTAAATGGCCCATCCTACAAGTACAAACCAACAAAGTGTTTTGTGAGCGCTTAGTACAGCGCCACCGGCTGCCTCTGCTAATTTCTTAGCCTGGCCTAACCAGATGTCATAAACAATCACAAAGTAAGCTGCTCCTGAAATGAAGCCCCATAAGGCTGCCATATCTCTTTGAATGGTTTCTCCGATATAACCGGTTACAAGCATAATAACAGACAAGAAAATCATACGCCACATGAGTGACTTTTTAGCACCTGCTGCTTTTAGGATGAGGTAGAATTCCACACACATAAGTGGTACTGTTAAAATCCAGTCTACATACCTAAAGAAAGTTGGAGACTCTCCAAAATCTGCCCAATAGTCTCTCATATACCAGTAGTGTACTGCTGCAATGAAAGTAATGAGTCCAGAAACTAGAATAGACGTTCTCCACTTCTTGTCAAATCCGTTCATAGATAAGAAGAAGAAAGCAGAGGCTGCCATCATAGCCATACATCCTACAAAGAATGTAAAGCCAACGTAGTCGTCAGTTGCCATTTGGGCGGCTAAGGGTAAAGAGGCAAATAATTGATTCATAATAATTAAAAGTTTTGGTTAATAATATTTTAAAGATCTACTATTTGTTTAAATAAATCTTGCTAAAGTTAAACAATAATATGATAAAAAAAAGACTTAATTGTTATTATTTACATATTTTTACACATAAATAAATGTCAGTTTGAAAAATATACAGTTAATATTTACTTTTTTTACCCTTTGGTTGTCCATATTTTTCAATGATAGCTCAGAAAATATGGCTGCATTTTTTTTCATTTTAAGTCTGGGTATTTTACACGGAGCCAATGATATTGGAGTAGGTGTTAAAACCTTTGGGGCACATCCTGTTTTTTCAAATAAGTGGGCATTGTTGTTTTTATATCTTGTTAGTATAGGCGGGGTGGCTCTGTTGCTATTTGCTATTCCAAGCTTTACCCTTCTTTTTTTCGTACTTATTAGTGGGTATCATTTTGGGGAGCAACATTGGAGTGTGATGGTGTATGAGCGAACAGCTATTCGCACTGCTTTTTTTGTTAGCTACGGACTTTTGGTGTTTTCTATTTTATTTCACGCTCATATTTCTAGTGTAACAGCCATTATTGGGGATATTACAGATGTTTATCTACCCCCTTCTTTTTTTAGTTACTTACTATGGATAAGTTTTGCCATTACGATACTTCTATACCTATTATTCTTTAGAAATTTATTTTCAGTGGGATTTGCTTGGAAACAGCTCTTCTATATATTGTTGTTTAGTGTGGTTTTTTACAGTACCTCTTTATTGTGGGCCTTTGCCATTTATTTTATCTTTTGGCATTCGCTTCCTTCTTTAATAGATCAAATGAATTTTTTGTACGGAAATACCAGTGTTCAATCTTTATTTAAATATATAAAGGAAAGTTTGCTATACTGGTTGGTTGCTGTAGGGTCTCTTGGGTGCTATTACTTTTTTTTAAGAGAATTTGCAGTACTCGATATCTCTATGTTTTTTGCCTTTCTCACCGCTCTAACCATCCCCCATATTGTAATGATGTTCTTCTTAAAGAAATCCGTTTAATTCTTGGAAGAGAAGCAGGTATTTTACCATTTGAATGCTTAAATTTGTCCCTTAATATTTTTAGCCCATGTTTGACAATCTAAGTGATAAACTAGACAAGGCCCTTCACGTTTTAAAAGGGCATGGACAGATTACAGAAATTAATGTAGCAGAGACTCTTAAAGAAGTAAGGCGTGCCTTATTAGATGCTGACGTTAACTTTAAGATTGCCAAAGAATTTACCAATACCGTAAAAGAACGTGCATTGGGGCAGCAGGTATTAACCAGCTTGCAACCAGGCCAACTCATGGTTAAATTGGTAAAAGATGAGCTTACCCAGCTTATGGGGGGTGCCTCTGTAGGGCTCAATATAACCGCTAACCCATCCGTAATTCTAATGGCTGGTTTGCAAGGATCTGGTAAAACTACCTTTTCTGGAAAACTCGCTAAATACTTAAAATCCAAGAAGTCTAAGAACCCTTTATTGGTGGCTTGTGATGTGTACAGACCTGCAGCCATAGACCAATTACACGTGGTTGGAGACCAAATAGGTGTGGCTGTCTATTCTGACAAAGAGAATTCAGATCCTGTGGCCATTGCCCAGGCAGGTATTGCTCATGCCAAAGCCAATGGGCACAACTTAGTGATTATAGATACTGCTGGTAGGCTTGCTGTAGACCAAGCCATGATGGAGGAAATCTCCAATATTCACAAGGCTATTTCTCCGCAAGAAACCCTTTTTGTAGTAGACGCTATGACCGGTCAGGACGCTGTAAATACTGCTAAGGCCTTTCATGATGTACTAAATTTTGACGGTGTTATACTCACTAAATTAGACGGTGACACCAGAGGGGGTGCCGCTATTTCTATTAAATCTGTAGTGAGTAAGCCTATTAAATTTATAGGTACTGGAGAGAAGATGGAAGCTCTAGACGTATTCTATCCGGAACGTATGGCAGACCGTATTTTGGGAATGGGAGATGTAGTCTCTTTGGTAGAGCGAGCCCAAGATCAGTTTGACGAGGAAGAGGCTAGAAAAATCCAAAAGAAGATCGCAAAAAACACCTTTGGTTTTGACGACTTCTTAAGCCAAATACAACAGATTAAAAAAATGGGGAACCTAAAAGACCTCATGAGTATGATCCCTGGAGCAGGAAAAGCTCTTAAGGGTTTTGACATAGATGACGACGCGTTTAAACACATAGAAGCCATTATTCATTCTATGACCCCTTTGGAGAGAAGCCAGCCTTCTAAACTCAATGCGAGTAGAAAAAAGCGTATAGCAGCAGGAAGTGGTAGAAGTATTCAAGACGTGAATCAGCTATTGAAGCAATTTGAGCAAATGTCTAAGATGATGAAGATGATGCAAGGCGGTGGTGGCAAAAAGATGATGCAGATGATGGGCAATTTAGGTGGAATTAAATAACAAGGTATTATGGAGATATTAGACGGTAAAAAAGTATCTAACGATATTAAAGAAGAGATAGCACAGACGGTTTCTGAGATGAAAGCTAGGGGGGAGAAGGTACCTCATTTGGCAGCAGTAATAGTGGGTAACGACGGTGCTTCTCTGACCTATGTAGGTTCTAAAGTGCGCTCTTGTGAGCAGGTGGGTTTTGAGTCTACCATGCTTCGCTTACCTTCCACCACTTCTGAAATTGAGCTGTTAAAAGAGATTAAAAAACTAAACGAAAACCCAGATATTGACGGTTTTATTGTTCAGCTTCCATTGCCTAAACAAATAGACACCCAGTCTGTACTTATGGCTATAGATCCAGATAAAGACGTAGACGGGTTTCACCCTATGAATTTTGGAAAAATGGCCTTGGATATGAGCACCTTTATACCTGCTACTCCTTTTGGGATTTTAGAGCTTTTGGAGCGCTATAAGGTTCAAACCCAAGGAAAGCATACCGTTGTGATTGGAAGAAGCCATATTGTAGGACGTCCTATGAGTATTTTAATGGGGAGAAAAGGATGGCCAGGGAATTCTACAGTAACTCTGACCCACAGCCATACCAAAAATATTACTCAAATTATTTCTCAAGCAGATATTGTTATTTCTGCATTGGGTGTTCCCAATTTCCTAAAAGCAGAAATGGTAAAAGACGGCGCGGTTGTGATAGATGTAGGAATTACTCGGGTTCCAGATGAAACCAAAGAAAAAGGCTATTATATTACAGGAGACGTAGACTTTGAAAATGTGTCTAAAAAAGCATCTCACATTACCCCAGTTCCAGGAGGTGTAGGACCTATGACCATTGCTATGCTATTGAAAAACACCCTTTTAGCCAGAGAGCGCCACAGATCTAGATCATAAAGTCTAACGCTTTTTTTACTTGGCAAAGAGCTGCCCCATATCTTTAAAGGCTTTAAACTCCAGAGCATTTCCTGCGGGATCCAAAAAGAACATAGTGGCCTGTTCCCCTACCTGACCCTCAAACCTTATGTATGGAGCAATGACAAAATTCACGCCTTTGCTTTTTAGCTGCTCAGAAAAACTTTCAAAGAGCTCCCAAGGCAATACCACGCCATAATGGGGAACTGGAACATTTTTTCCGTCTACTTCATTGCTGTGTAGGGCCTCACTAGTCTTTGGTTTGTAATGTATGACCAACTGATGGCCAAAGAGGTTAAAGTCTACCCAGTGGTCACTGCTTCTACCTTCTTGGCAACCTAGAATGTCTCTGTAAAAGCTACGGCATTCCTCTAAATTATATACAGGAATGGCAATGTGAAAGGGGGAAATGTTTTGTTCCATAGTGTATAGTTTTTTATGAAGCCTCCAGGAAGGCTATGATTTGATTGTTAACTTGTTCTTGGTGTAGCGAGTGGCCCAATCCCTCTGTGGTGATGAGCTTTGCATTTTTCCAATTTTTTTGCATGCGGATAGCCGCAGTGTAGGGCGCTATGGGATCTTTTAGATCGTGAATTAGCAGTCCTTGTTGTTCAATTTTTTTAACCAGTTCAGACATGGAAAATTCTGAAATCCCAAAAGAAAATCGCTTTTTAAAATAATGATCTAAGGCGCTTAAAACCCTATTGTTAAAACCTACCAAACACTGGTAGTTATTAATAATTTCTTCTAATTCTGATGGAGCACCCAAGCTCACTAATTTCTGAACAGAGGGTTGTGGGTTTTTATACTGGCTGTACATTACAGCTAATCCACCAATGGAGTGTCCTATGACAAAGGTAGGTTTAAACTTTTCTATTAGAGCTGAGGTACAGCTTTCGTAAATAGGCACATGCAATTCTGAGCCTGAAGAAGCGCCATGAGCCGGGGCGTCAAAAAATAAGACTTCGTATTGGGCTTCCTGCAGCTTTTCTAGGAGGTTTCTCCATCTAAAGGCATTGCTTTCCCATCCGTGGCATAGTAAAACAAGAGGCTTTTTTCCTGGAAGGTGATAGGTTTGTATGCGATGATCTGCTAGCTGTACCTGCTGTTGTGTAAACTGATTTAAATATGTTTTTTGATGGTCCTGCAAACGTCCTTTCCTGGGCGTACAAAATAGTTTAAAGGCTTTTTTTGCCGCTTTTTCTCTGGAGAATAGGGCTGTGATATTAAAGTATTGCCCGTAGGCTGTTGCGAGTATTTTTAGGGCCCGTGAACTCATTTTATCTCTGCCAGCTAATCATGAGACTTTTTAAAGGAGCGGTATCGGGAATTTGAATGGCCTCTACCGGGCCAATACTTCCATATCTGAGATCTTCTGGAAGCTCTTTTCTGTCTATGGTAACATAAAAGTCTTCTCCTTTTAAAGAGACAATAACCGAGCTAAAGGTGGTTTGAATATTGTCTATATCGTAGGCTTTAGAGAGGGCTCCGAAAGTGCTGTTCAGATTAATGCCTTTTGGAGTGTTAAATCTTTCGTCTTGAATTTTTATACTTCCAATATAATTTACTGAGTCTGACACTGGGTTAAGCGTTAATAAAGGGGCGCCACCTTTTTCAAATACAGCAACCCTACTGTTTAAATTTCCACTGACAATTCCTAAGGAATCTCCCACAATAGAGTCCTTAGAAAATATACGATATAAATCTTTTATCTGGTCTTCTTTATGGAAATTACCTACCCTGTCTTTTTCTATGCCAAAAGATTGGTTGGAGTTGTTGCAACTTAAAAGGGTGGTGCTTGCTACAGCTATTAAGGCGAGGTATTTTTTCATGAAAAGGCGTATTTAATATATGAATTTAGTCCTGTAAAAGTAATCTAATTCTAATATCTTTGCGGCATGAAAGAGCAGGATATTTTAGGCTTAGTGGCTCAGGGGCAGATGCTCCCGCTCATGGAGGCTTTTTACACCATTCAGGGAGAAGGCTACCACAAGGGAACAGCGGCTTACTTTATTAGAGTAGGAGGCTGCGACGTTGGTTGCCATTGGTGTGATGTGAAGGAGAGTTGGGACGCAGAGAAGCATCCGCCAACGGCGATAGAAAAAATTATAAAAGACGCCAGCCCTTATAAAACCATAGTGGTCACGGGGGGAGAGCCACTTACTTGGGATATGGGTCCTGTAACAGCTGGATTAAAAGGGGCCGGATTACAGACCCATATAGAGACTTCAGGTGCCTATGAGCTCAGTGGGGAATGGGATTGGATTTGCTTATCTCCCAAGAAGAACAAGCTCCCACTAGCCCCCATATACAAGGCGGCTGATGAATTAAAAATGATTGTATACAACAAGCACGATCTGGAGTTTGCACAGCAGGAGGCTACAAAGGTAGGCCCTGACTGTGAGCTGTATTTGCAGCCAGAATGGAGTGTGAGAGATAAGGTGGTGCCTATGATTGTAGATTTTGTGATGGCCAACCCAGAGTGGAAGGTATCTCTACAGACCCATAAGTATTTAAATATCCCTTAAAGGCGTTGGAGTATGGCCAGATAATTGTCTGAAGGCCCTTCATAAGCCATTTCACAACTCATTCCATGGTAATTTGCCGCTCTGGCCAGGGTGTTAAAGTCCAAGTAGAGCCATGGGAAGCGCTCCGATTTCTGACCTTTGTAGACCATCTCAAAGCTAACTTCTCCGTAATAGTCTGTGTTTTCAGGTATCCAGTGACCACCGTCCTGCTCGTCAGACTCAAACATATACAAAATATCGGTGCCCTCTATCAGGATTTGGCCCTGGACAGCGAGCAGGGATTTAAGCCTTTCCAAAAAGGGTCCTAGTCCTTTTAGATTCCCAGCCAAACCGGTTCCGTTCATTAGCAAAAGCAAGCTGTCATAGGTTTCTGGAAGCGCCAGTCTAAAATCCTGACAGTACACCTTTTTAAGCCCTCTTAGGCGGCATACTTCTGCAGCACCAGGAGAAATATCTATAGCTGTTACATCTACCCCTTTTTCTTGGAGATACATGGCGTGTATTCCAGCTCCGCAGCCAATATCTAGTACCTTTCCGCGGCATAGCGAAAGTGCTTTCTGTTCTAATGTTGGCATTTGCTTGTGGGACCTAAACAAATAATCTAATGGAATACGGTCTTCTTCGTCTAAGCTGGAATAGGTGGTAAGGTCTTCGAACTCGCGCCCATGCCAGTAATCTAAAAGTGCGTTTCCAAAAATATCCATAGGGGTGGTTTTAGCGCTACAAATGTCTTATTTTTAGCTCGTAATTCTCTATGTGCTATGAAAGAATTTTTAGAAAAATTGCCCAAATTGGCTGCTCAGTCTTCTAAAGAGACAAAAAAGTTCTTTGCCAAGCTAAAAAAAAAGCCCCCAAAACATTTGGATTATCTCATGCAGGATTTACATGAGCAGGTGTTTGAAGAAGTAGACTGTTTGAGCTGTGCCAATTGCTGTAAAACAACAGGCCCCCTTTTTACTGCGGCAGACATAGATCGCATATCTAAGCATTTGAAACTCAAACCACAGTTGTTTATTGCGCAGTATTTGAGAATTGACGAAGACCAAGATTATGTGCTTCAGTCTGTTCCCTGCTCTTTTTTAGGGGCAGATAATTATTGTAGTATCTATGAGGTACGTCCAAAGGCCTGTGCAGAGTTCCCACATACCAATCGGAAAAAATTTCATCAGATTAGTCCTTTAACAGAAAAAAATGTGGCTATTTGCCCAGCGGCTTACAAGGTGGTAGAAGCCATGAAAAAAGAAATAAAATTGTAATTTTAAAATAAAAACAAGCATGGAAACTATTGTAAATTATTTTGAAACTATTCCGCCCCTCCACAGAACACTTATATTGGTTGGAGGGATTGCCTTTTTTTGGATTTTGGAAAGCCGCTTCCCACTTTTTAATCTGAACTATCACAAAGGGAAGCATGCGGCAGTAAATATTTTTTTCACCCTAACCACCATTGCTGTAAATTTTCCCTTGGCTTTTTTACTCTTGTCTAGTAGCGATTGGGCTATATCGCATTCTTTTGGGCTGTTGTTTTGGCTGCCCAGCATGCCGTTGTGGCTAGAAGTTATCGTGGCACTTATGGCCTTAGATTTAATAGGAGCTTGGTTGGCCCATTTTAGTGAGCATAAAATTAGGTTGCTTTGGGGGTTTCATTTGGTGCACCACACAGATATGGAAGTAGACACTACCTCTGCCAATAGGCACCACCCTTTAGAAAGTTTGGTCCGTTTTTTATTCACTTGTTTAGCGGTACTCCTGGTAGGGGCACCTGTGGCCTATATTATGCTGTACCAAGGACTTTCTGTAGTTTTTTCACAGTTTAACCATGCCAACATTCAACTGCCCAAAAAGATAGACCGTGCGCTTAGTTGGTTTATTGTGTCTCCAGATATGCACAAGGTGCACCACCATTATAAGTTGCCTTATACAGACACCAATTACGGGAATATTTTTTCCATATGGGACCGTTTATTTGGAACTTTCAGTAGCCTGCCTAATGAGGAAATTGTATTTGGTGTAGACACCTATCCGGACGCAGCAGCCAATACATCCCTAAAAGCCTTATTGCGTATTCCCTTTAATGGGTACCGAAAACCAGATTTGTCAGACATGCCCAAAAAGTAGTTTTGCTGCTTTGTTTTAGTATCTCAGGTATTTAGCCCTAATGGTTTTGAATGCTTCTAGATCTTTTTGCCAAGAGGCTTCTATTTCTTCTTGAGAAAGCCCAGAAGTGATTTGAGTTTGCAGTAGACGGTTTCCTGCGTGTTTGCTAAACCCTTCTGTCAAGAAAAAACGGGAAGGTTCTGAGCTGGCTTTATAAGCGGCAATGAGCCACTGAAGGTCTACTTTTTTTGGCGGCTCTACCTCAGATAGATCCATACCGTAACACAATTCTCCTTGATGTTTGGGGTATTTGGCCCCTGAATTGGGCTCTGGAGTGTAAGAAAAAGAACACATTTCTCTTTTTAACTCAGGAGCTCCAAAACGAGTGAATGGAACTTGGGTACCCCGACCTGCATTTATACTGGTACCTTCAAATAATCCCAGACTGGGGTACAGGGCAACAGCCTGAGCATTGGTAAGGTTGGGGGAGGGTTTTATGGGCAGTGTATAGCCAGACGTTCTGTTGTATTCTTTTAATCCTACTACGGATAACTCAGGGTGCTTGTCGGTTCCCAGCCAGCCCTCTTCCGTATTGATCATGGCAGCGTATTCCCCAATGGTCATACCATACACTAGGGGTATGGGGGTCATGCCCAAAAAGCTACTGTCTTCCATTTGCAGGAGAGGCCCGTCTACATAATGGATATTTGGATTTGGACGGTCTAGTACAAAAATGGGAATATTGGCTTCTCCGCAGGCTTGCATAACCAGTTGTAAGGTAGCTATATAGGTGTAAAAGCGCACCCCAACATCTTGTATGTCAAATAGGACCAAATCTATGTCTTCTAGGCTTTCTGTAGACGGTTTTTTGTTTTTTCCATATAAAGAAATTATGGGTAGGCCCGTTTTTGGATCCAAGCCGTCTGTAACCGCTTCTCCAGCGTCTGCCTGGCCTCTAAAACCATGCTCTGGAGCAAAAACCTTTTTAATGTGTACCCCCAAACTAAGAAGGGAGTCTACCAAGTGCGTGTGTCCCTGGTGGTGGTTGTTTTTTTTAAAAATAACCGAGGTTTGATTAGCAACAATAGCTACACGCTTGCCCTGTAAATAGGGGAGATAGGTTTGCGTTCTGTTGGCACCAACTACAATTTTTGGCTCTGAGGAACTGCAACTACTGAAACCTACTAAAAGGCAGTAGACTTGAATAAATAAAATGCTATTTTTGAAAAGATTAAAGTTTATTTTCATTTGAATGTATCTCTATTTATTGCTCAAAGGCTTATTGGCAAGAGTGCCAACAAAAGTAAGCTGTCTAGCCCTATTGTTAAAATTGCCATTGCAGCCATTGCCATAGGACTTGTGACCATGCTTATCTCTGTTGCTACAGGTTTGGGTTTGAATTATAAAATTAGGGAAAAAGTAGCGGCTTTTAATGGGCACATACAAATATTTAGCTACGAGACCAACGCCTCAAATATTTCTGGAAGTCCGGTAGATATTCATCAAGATTTTTATCCGGAATTTAAAGGCGTTTCAGGGGTTACGCATGTGCAGGCCGTTATACAGACACCAGCTATTATAAGGACCACAGAAACCTTTGAAGGTATTGTGGCTAAGGGCGTAGGGACAGATTATAATTGGGATGTTTTTGAAACCTATCTCACCAATGGGAGGCTACCAGACTACGGTGATGCTTTAAATAATGAGGTCCTTATTTCTGAAAATATTGCCAATACACTGCAACTTAAATTGGGGGATAGCTTTAAAACTTTTTTTATTAAAAATGAGGATAGAAACAGCATCCCAAGCCAGAGAAATTTTAAAGTAGTTGGTATATACAATAGTGGGTTTGAGTCTTTTGACAACACTTATATACTTACAGACATTAGGCATTTGCAACGTATTTCTGGCTGGGATACCAATCAGATAGGAAGCTTTGAAGTCTTTATAGAAGATTTTAATAGTATAGATCAAAAGACAGAGGAGATCTATGCCACCACCCCCTCAGATTTAGATGTGAGGTCTATAAAAGAGCGCTATTTTAATATTTTTGAATGGATCTCACTGTTTGATTTTAATATGATCCTTATTATTGGAATTATGATATTAGTGGGAGGTATTAATATGATTACTGCCTTATTAGTGCTTATCCTAGAGCGCACTCCAATGATTGGACTACTCAAGGCGCTTGGTGCCCAAAATTGGACGGTTAGAAAGGTGTTTTTATATCAGGCGGCCTATTTAATAGGTTTGGGTCTTCTATTTGGAAATGGAATAGGACTTGGGTTGTTGTTTTTACAGGATAGATTTAAATGGGTGAGGTTTCCAAACCCCAAGGAATATTATATTACAGAGGTGCCGGTATATATAGATGTGCCCATAGTATTGGGACTTAATGGATTGGTGTTGTTGCTTTCTATGCTGATGCTTATTTTGCCTTCCATCATTGTCTCTAAAGTCTCTGTGGTGAAAGCCCTCGCATTTGACTAAATTGTCTTATTTTTCTATTATAAAACATAAAAAACCTAGTATGAAACAGCTGTCATTTTTTTCTTTATCTCTCCTATTTGTATTTTCTCAAACTGTTTTGTCTCAGCAATTGAGCCAGATAGAGCAGCAGATTGTAGCTCGTGTTTCTGCCAACAACTCAGAGGCGATAGATTATTTAGAAAGGGTCGTAAACATCAATAGTGGAACCCTAAACTTAAAAGGAGTAAAAGAAGTGGGAGATGAATTTTCGAAAGCCTTTGAATCTATTGGCTTAGAGCCTAGTTGGATAGAAATGCCAGAGGAGATGAACAGAGCGGGCCATTTGTTTGCAAGAACCCCTAAAGTGGCATCGCCAAGAGGCAAAAAATTATTGCTAATAGGGCATTTAGATACCGTATTTGAGGAAAACAGCCCTTTCCAAACCTTTCAGAAAATAAACGACAGCATAGCCCATGCACCGGGTGGTAATGACATGAAAGGCGGGAATGTAATTATTTTATACGCCTTAAAAGCACTTTCTGAGCAGGGTTTGTTAAAGAATACGCAGCTCATTGTAGCCTTTACGGGAGACGAAGAAAGCTCGGGTAAACCCCTTTCTGTAAGTAGAAAAGACCTGATAGACGCGGCCAAAGAATCTGATATCGCCCTGGGTTTTGAGACCTCTACAGGCTTTAATTATGCTACTGTGGCTAGGAGAGGAGCTTCTGGTTGGGAGGTAGAAACTACGGGAGTAAGAGCGCACTCTTCCGGCGTTTTTAGCGAGCGTACAGGGGCTGGAGCCATTTTTGAGATGGGCCGTATTCTCCATGATTTTTACCAGGAAGTGAAAGGTCCAGATTTATTAACTTTTAATCCAGGTATGATCGTGGGGGGAACATTTACCAGTATAGACACTAAAAGTGGGCAAGCCACTGCTTTTGGGAAAAGTAATGTGGTGGCACAAACAGCTACCGTTAAGGGAGGGCTGCGATTTATCAGTGAGGCACAAAAAGACAGTGCTCGCGCTAAAATGCGTGCCATAGTTCAAAGGAACCTGCCCCAGACTACTGCTTCTGTGCGCTTTACAGACAGTTATCCAGCTATGCCACCCACGCCCCAAAATCAAGCCCTATTAAAACAACTCAATCAGGTGAGCTTAGATCTAGGACAGGGAGAAGTTCTAGCCTATGACCCCGGAAAGCGAGGGGCAGCAGACACCTCTTTTGTAGCACCTTATGTAGCCTGTTTAGATGGTTTGGGAACCATGGGCTCTGGGGCACATACCCCCCAGGAAACTGTGAACCTAAAAACCATAGAAGCACTCACTAAGAGAACTGCCATTCTTATTTATCGTCTACTAAACCAATAAATCTATGTTATTAGATACCCTTACAGAACACTACGGATTTGTATTTGAAGCGCCCTTACTAAAAGAAATTGCCCAGTACGGGCAGCTTAAAAAAGTGGCTGCAGGTATGCAACTCATGGATATTGGAGCCCCCATTACACAAATGCCACTGCTATTGTCTGGTGCTATAAAAATTTTGAGGGAGGACGAAAAAGGTGATGAGTTACTGCTGTACTTTATAGAGCGTGGAGACACCTGCGCTATGAGTTTTTCATGTTGTATGGGAGGTGCAAAGAGTGAAATAAGAGCGGTAGCAGAAACAGACTCTGAAATGATTATGGTTCCAGTGAGTCAGATGGAAAAGTGGATGTTTACCTATAAGAGCTGGCAGCAGTTTATTTTAGACAGCTACCAAGCTAGGATGAAAGAATTATTGCAAACCGTAGACACCTTAGCATTCCTTAGAATGGACGACAGATTGCTCAAGCACTTACAGGACAAGGCCAAAGTAACCGGAGACGACCACATACACGCCACCCACCAAGAAATTGCCTATGATTTACATACCTCAAGGGTGGTTATTTCTAGGTTGCTTAAAAAATTAGAGAACGAAGGTAAAATCTCTTTGCACAGAAATGATATTACCGTCATAGATTTATAAAAGCATATCTGTTGGTAACTCTTGTTACAGAGGGAGCACATAATTTTTTTTACTTTTGAGACCATAAAACTAATAGATCATGAAAATAGAACAAATTTATACAGGATGTTTGGCCCAAGGTGCTTATTATATTGAGTCACAGGGAGAGGTTGCCATTATAGACCCGCTTAGAGAAGTGGGGCCATACATAGCAAAAGCAACCGCCGACAAAGCTAAGATTAAATATATTTTTGAAACTCATTTTCACGCAGATTTTGTGAGTGGTCACGTAACCTTAGCAAAGGAAACAGGGGCAACCATAGTTTATGGCCCACTAGCCAATCCAAAGTTTGACGCTTTAATTGCCACAGATGGGCAGGTCTTCAAGCTGGGAGACATTAGCATAACTGCCCTGCATACCCCCGGGCACACTATGGAGAGCACCACCTTTTTATTAAAAGATGAAAACGGTAAAGACCATGCCATATTTTCTGGGGATACTTTATTTTTAGGAGATGTAGGTAGGCCAGATTTAGCTCAAAAAGCGGCTCATATGACCCAAGAGCAACTGGCAGAAACACTCTTTGACAGTTTAAGGAATAAAATTATGCCTCTGGCAGACGACGTAATTGTTTACCCAGCACATGGAGCAGGTTCTGCCTGTGGTAAGAATATGATGAAGGAGACGGTAGACAGCCTAGGGAACCAGAAGCAGATGAACTACGCCCTTAGGGCAGACATGACCAAAGAAGAATTTGTAAAAGAAGTTACCGACGGACTTCTGCCACCCCCAAAATATTTCCCCCTCAATGTTCAAATGAATAAAGAAGGCTATGAAGATTTTGACACAGTTTTAGCTAGAGGAGCTACCCCCCTTTCTGCAAACGAGTTTGAAGCAGCAGCAAATGAAACAGAAGCTGTGATTTTAGATGTGCGTCACCAAACAGATTTTGTAAAAGGCTTTATACCTAGATCTATATTTATAGGTTTAGACGGAAGTTTTGCTCCTTGGGTGGGTGCGCTTATTGCAGACGTAAAGCAACCTATTTTACTCATTGCACCAGAGGGAAGAGAAGAGGAAGCCATCACCAGATTGTCTAGAGTGGGATTTGACCAAACCATAGGCTATTTAGAGGGTGGTTTTGCAAGCTGGTCCAAAGCAGGGAAAGAAGTAGATAACATCTATTCTATTAGTGCTGCAGAGGCCATTGAGAAAATTAAAAACACCAAGGAACCTGTTTTTGATGTTCGCGCCCAAGGAGAATATCTATCCGAGCATCTTATAGACGCAGAAAATACTCCCTTGGATTTTATCAATGACCACCTATCCGACTTTCCATCTCACGGAGATTTTTTAGTACACTGCGCAGGAGGCTATAGGTCTGTGATTGCTTCCTCTATTTTAAAAAGCCGCGGCATACACAATCTCATAGATGTGTCCGGAGGTTTTAAAAGTCTTAAAGAGGCTGGTGCTAACATATCTGACTATGTATGCCCTTCTACTTTATAAGTTTTATTTATTAGCCTAAAGGCTGATATATATCATATTTCTATGAAAATCTGGATGTTATTTTAGTGCTATTAAATAGCTTTAAAATGACATCCTTTTTTTTTCCTTTAGTAGATTGGAGTAATGGTATAGTAATGATTGGTGTTTTTGCCGTTGTTTGTATCCTACTTGTTTTGGTGCTACTGAGTTTTATTTTTGGCCAAAAGAAATAATGGTTTTTAATCCCTCCTAAATAATTATCCTTAATTTAGGAAGATGAAATTCCTTCAGCTTCTTAGTTTTTTCTTTTTTTCTGGAGTTGCGATAGGCCAGCAATTAACCTTAGAAGACACTTCTAGGTTATTTGTACGCCCCAATGCTATGGATGTAGCAGCCTACGGTGGGATTCAGTTAAAGGGGAGTTCGAGTCTCGTAAATCCTGAATCTGTTCTGATGAAAACAGGGCAGTTTTTTTCTATGCTCTCTCCAAATGCTAGTTTAGAAACTCAAAATGTTTCTGCGGCTACTACGGTAAGATTTATCAGTGGGGTTCATGCCTTTGCGCAGCTAGACGTGGTTTTACTTTCTGGGGAAGGCTCCGATTTTAGATTAAAAATTTCGCCCTTAGCCTCTACAGAATTTCCCATGCTTCCCATTCAATGGCATTTAGATAAGCTCACAACTAGCACCACGGATCGGATGAGCTTCATGTTTTATTGGGACACTAGTTTAGAGATTGCTGGTACAGAATACAATACTCTTTATCAGTGGAACGCAGCAACCAATTCATGGAATTCCATGTCTAAGGATCAGACTATTGCAGGAACTCAAAATTTGGTGTATAGTAATTTTACTGGGGCACTTGGCAATGGAATTTTTACCATAGGAGCAGCTCCCTCTCAGGGAAAAGAAGACACCGATAATGACGGGATACCAGACGAAACAGACACAGATGACGACAACGACGGTGTTATAGATACTTCAGATGTCTTTCCGAAAGACCCCAACGAGACAACGGACTCAGATGGAGATGGTATTGGAGATAACACAGACCTTGACGACGACAACGACGGCGTACCAGACACAGAAGATGTTTTTCCAAAAGACCCAGAGGCTTCCTCAGATTCCGATGGAGATGGAATACCAGACCAGCTAGATGAAGACGCTAACAATGACGGTTTTTTAGACCATGAGTTATATCCGTCTGGTTTATTAACTCCTCGAAGCAAGGGCATGGAGTCTCGCTGGATTATTAAAAATATTGAGTTTTTCCCAAACAATAGAGTCCGTGTTTTTGACAAAACAGGTCAGTTGGTATTTAAGAAAGTAAATTACCAAAATGATTGGAATGGAACTTATAAAGACAAACAGAATTACCTTCCTGCAGGATCTTACTTCTACAGGGTTTTTAGTCAAGAAAACTCCTTATTAAAAGAAGGGTGGGTATTTATTACCTACTAAGGGATCTTTATTTCTCTTTAATACGCTGTTGCGATATATAAGCCTAACAAACTCCTATACAGACGTGCGAATGTTCGAAAAGTTCCTGGTGTCTGACAAGCATAAAGTGGCCCTTCTATTGGATTGAAAAAAAGAAGATAAAGTAATTTGTCCCGCGACCAAATCATTAAATGACCTCAATACCAGCTTAGCAGAGAATTCCATAGAGAAAGTGATTTGGTATTTTTTATAAAGAAAAATATTTAATCCCTAAGGCTTTTTTATTGTTACTACTGTGCCCAAAATAATGGAGCAATTATTTCTGTTTTTTATTTAGATTTTGATATTCTTGCGGTGTTACGCCATAGAAATCTTTAAAGTTATTATAAAAGGCAGATTTGGATTGATAGCCGGCTTTTTCTCCTATAGCATCTATCGTATGATCATTGTATTTGGGGTCTTTTAAAACCTCAGCGACCCATTGCATTCTATATTCATTTTTAAGTTGAGGGAATGATTTTTTCACGAAGTGCTTTAAGCAATATCTAATATGGTGTTGTGGTACACTTAAGGCGTTAAAAAGATCTATTATTTTAAATTCCTCTTTTAAAAAAGCATTTGTTTTTTCAAAGTAAGCTTCAATATTTACCTTAATGCTGTTATAATATTCTTCTTCATCTTCTTGATTTGTTTGCTTTTTGTTAGTACTTTGTTTGGCAGTAGTGAGATCATTTGTTTTTAAGTTTTTAGAAAGGCTTGTATAGTTTTTTTTAGGAAAACCGTAAATAATATCTGGAAAACTGAATAAACTAAAAATCATCACACCTATAAAAAATACTGTAGCATTTAAAACAATACCATTGAGTGCTTCGGCAAGTTTGTCTGGTGAAATTGTTATTTGAATAACAAAATATAAATAGCAAAGTACTATTGCCAACAAAGAAAGATGAAGAGAAATTAACCAGTTAAATGTTGTTTTCTTTTGCTTCTCATTGAGCATGATATTATGGTATTTTTCTTTTTTGTGTTTGATTATATACCCAATATTATACAAACTGTAAATGGTTAAAGACCCCAATCTTAGAAAAAACATTTGAATTTGTGAAAAAAACAGGTTTGGGTTAAAGTCTAGCACTTCAGATTGGTTGTTGTAAAGATTTTCTACTACCTCCATTTTGTATTCAAACGAAGTAAATAAATAAGGGATTACCCCAATAAAAATAATTAGGAACGGTAAAAAATGAATCCAATCTTTTCGTTTAAAGGTAGTCTTATCTGTAAGTGTATTTCTTACGTAAAAGTATAAAAACGGACCAGTTGTAAGATATAAAGGAGTGAAGTTTACATAAAATAAGGCACCAAAAAAAACGGATTTTTCTTCAGTTACTATAAAATGGGTGAGCCCGTACACAGCCAATAAAAAAAATGTAATGGCTAGGAAAATACTGTTTTTATTGGTCTTATAATTAAATACCAGCAAGAGTGTTGCAGCAAATATTAAAAGTAAAAGTATCCCTGAAAGCATATTAATTTTTAGGTGTGTTCCGTTTTTGTCAAATTAGCTAAAAATTTGTTCTATTTCATAAAAGCAGTACCAAATAATTGGGTAAAATTAGATTGCGACCTTTATGTCACATCTATTTTTGAGATTCTTTCCAAGAAATTTATTTTTTCGAGGTTTAAAAACAATTCAAACCATTAGATAAAACCGTTTTTTTTTTTTACAAAATTAGTATGATTTCGTAGAAATCGAACTAATATAGGTGTAAATTTCTCTATTAACTTAAATGTGAGTTATACTTTTGGGGTTAATTAAGTTATAACCTAAAATTTTGAAGCCCAAATATTTAAGTTTTATCAGTGTTTTATTAATCACTGTCTCATTCACTTCATTTGCCCAACAACAGCCTAATTTTTTGTTTTTTGAACAGAATATGGGGATTTATAATCCTGCTTTTACGGGTACAGAAGGTCAGTTTGTAGGTCTTGGTTACAGGGCTGCTTGGTCTGGAATAGAAGACGCCCCCAGAGCTAATTCTCTTGTCTATAACACCAATGAAAAAAATAAGGCCTCTTGGGGTTTCTCCTTTTTATCAGATAGGGTCTATGTAGAAAACCAAGGAATGATCTCTGTAGATTATAGCTATAGATTACAGCTAAATGATCAAACCAATTTACATCTTGGAATTAAAGCAGGAGCTAATTATAATAATATAGATCTTGAAAGGCTAGATAGAATTACCCAAGAGAACAATGAATCTCTTGGTAACATTCAAAACTATCTAAACCCACTTTTAGGCGTGGGTGCCTATTTAACGTCCAAGACATACTTCTTTGGACTCTCAGTTCCCAATTTTTTAAATACAAAAAGGTTCAAAGAAATCAATGGCATTCAGGCAACAGCCACAGACAAGCCACACTTATATGCCAGTGGTGGTTTTACATGGAAGCTAAACAACACCATTTCATTAGAACCTGCTTTTTTATACCGCATGGTCAATGACGCCCCAAACCAAATCACGGCCATTGGTAAGATTAACTTAAAGGATCAATTGGAATTAGGCATGGGCGTGAGTAATAATGATTACATAAGTGCCATGCTAGCTTTTAAAGGTATGAAGCTCTTTGACTTTGGGTACGGCTATGAAATGGGACAGAGAACCAGCAGCACAGCTCTAAGGGCAAACACTCATGAATTGTTTTTGACGTTTAAGTTTGGGGATAGTAAAGCCAATAATCAAACTCAGAAGGAAGATAACAAGGATAAGTTGGAATAAAATACATTCAAGAATAGAACAGTAACTATGAGCCATATTACAAAATCTTTAAAAGGTTTAACATTAATAGCTTTTGTTTTTTTAATTCAGGCTAATGTTTTTGGGCAAACAGTTTATGATTTTCCATACACTGGAACTTATTCAACAGTCACATTACAACCAGGTAACTACAAATTAGAAGTTTGGGGAGCAGAGGGAGGAATAAATACTACAAATGGGTCTTCTGTTTCTGGCAAAGGGGGGTATTCAAAAGGCACTTTAAACTTAAACGCTTCTACTATAGCTTATATTTTTGTGGGTGGTAAGGGAATAGATTCTAATACTAGTGCAGATCAAAACGATGATTTAAGAGCTGGTGGTTTTAACGGCGGGGGAAGCGGGATTGATGGTGGTGCAGGTGGGGGTGGCGCGTCAGATATTCGCTTGTTAGCAAATACCGTTTATGATAGGGTCATTGTAGCAGGAGGGGCAGGTGGTGTAGGTTATAACTCAGGTCAATACCCAGGTGGCTATGGAGGTGGAGAATCAGGAGGAGGTGTAACTAGTTATAGTTCATTAGCCGGTGCAACTCAAACAACTGGCCATGCTTTAGGCCAAGGTCAAGATCATCAATCACCAGTTAATAAAAATGACTCTGGAGGAGGAGGAGGTGGCTTTTATGGTGGTTTTGGTGGTGGCCCTCATAACACGCCAGGAACTGGTGGCTCTGGTTATGTGTATACATTAACATCTGAGAAACCTGGTGGTTATAATCTAGGAAGTCAATATTATCTAACCAATACGTCTCTAATTGCCGGTAATGCCTCCATGCCAAATCCGGATGGTGGTGCAAATACAATTGGTCGATCTGGAAATGGTTATGCCAGAATAACCCAACTCTCTTCAGGCGGTACAATATCTTCTGCCACATCCGTTTTTTGTACTTCAAGCACAGACCCAGATGCTTTTACTTCTACAGCTGCTGCAAATGGTGGTTCTGGTGCATTTAGTTACCAATGGCAAGTTAGCACAGATGGTACTAATTATAATGATATTTCAGGTGCTACGTCACTTACCTATGACCCTGGCGTTATTTCTCAAACCACATATTACAGAAGAAAAGCTACAAATAATCTAACATTGTATTCCAACGTTCTTACTTTAGAGAAATTCGAGATTGATACTCATCCAAGTATAACCGATCAAACCTTAGCTACAGGCGCAAACTCAACAGACCTTGGTGTTGTGGTAAGTAATATTAGTGATGTCTCATACCAGTGGTATAGGAATGCATCTAATAGCAACACGGGTGGCACATCCATTAGTGGAGCTAATAGTGACACCTTCACACCTCCAACAGATACCGTCTCAAAATGGTATTATTATGTCGTAGTCACAAAGGGTGGCTGTAGTATTACTTCTAATGTGTCTGGAGCAGTAACTGTAGGTAGGGGTATGGGAAATTTAACTATTGTTGAAAGTGGTGGAGATAATATAGGAACCAATTGGATTTATGATAATGGCGTATTGACCACAACAAATAGCACTGCAACCGTGAATGCGTCTGTTGTAGAGGGATATTTACTTACTTCAGATCTTAGTGTAGAAGCAGCAAATATTACGATCGATACAGATCTAACTTCTACATCTGCTAATAATTTAACTCTTAAGTCTAAGGCTAATATTTCTCAAAATACAGGAACAAGTGTAACAACTAACAATGGCAATGTGATTTTATGGGCAGATAGCGATGCAAATAATGAAGGTTATATAGAGTTAGGAAATAATGCAACGATCAATACAGCAAACGGATCTACAACAAGCGGCTTAACTGGTGGAGGTCACATTGTATTATCAGGAGGGGCAGATGATGGTGCTAATGAGGGAACTGCAAATGATGGAATTCCTGATGGTTATGCGAGCAATTCTACAGGTGTTGGAGTTAATCTGGGCACAACAAATGCAAATACTACCCAGATGTATTCGGGTGGAGGAGATATCATTATACGCGGAAAAAGCACTAAAACAGGAGGTTCCAATGTAGATAATATTGGGTTGTTCCAATATGGTATTTTGAATGCCAATTCAGGAACAGGTTCCATTGTGCTTTTTGGTAGTAGTACTGCCTTTTATGGAATTAATTTCACTGAACCAGTAACTAATCAACCTATTGGAACCAAGCAATTAACTCTTTCTTCTGCTAAAACTTCAGGTGATGCCATTGTGATTAATGGCACTTCTGGGACAAACTATGGTGTGGTATTTAATTATGAAAATCCTAAAGAATTACTTGCAACTGGCGGTGGAAATATATCGATTTCAGGAACTGCAGGTGGTAATTACGGGATCTTTTTGCAAAATCAAGATATTCTTGCCTCGGGAGGAACCGTAACCTTAGATGGTGGAAGTAAGGGAATTCGCAGTACACAATATGGTGCGCGATTTGGTGCAAGATCAGGCACTGGCATCACAAGCAGTACGGCTAACATTAGGATTTTGGGTGATATTCTCACGTTTGATGCGCTGGCAAGCGGCTTTACCCATACGGTATCCACCACGGGGACACTAACTATTCAACCTTCAGGGAATAGTTTCTCAAGCGCCCTTAGCTGGCCAATTACAAATTTTAATGTAAATAGTGGTATAACTGGGCTAACCATAGGTAAACCCACTAATAGTTCTAATGTAACAATTGCATCAGCACAGTCCGTTGCTGGTTCGATAACTTTATATGGTGGAGATCTTGTCATTAACGAGAGTATTACTGCAACAGCAGAAGGCGCAGATATTCTGTTGAAAGGGTCTGCAGATATTGTGGTGGCAGGAAGTAAATCTTTGATTACTAATGGCGGAGATGTAATTTTCTGGGCTGATTCTGACGGTGATGGAGATGGTTATATAAATATTGATGGAGATATAGCCACAAATGGTGGTGGTGTTTGGATAGGGGGGTCGTATGGTTCAAATAGCACAGGATCTGACTCTTGGATACCAGCAGTTGGTGCCTCTCCTGTGACTGTTGGTGACGGTTACGCGGTAACTGACGGAGGGAATAATATTTTTGGGGTCTTATTAGACACTAATTCCTCAATTAATTCTGGGGGTGGTAATATTAGCATATTCGGTTACGGAGATCAGTATTATGATGCAGGATCACATAGATATAGTGGAGGTATTACTCTATCTGGATCAATTATTAATAGTGGTATTGGATCTATTTTTATCGAAGGTGAGGTTAAACCAGATGAGCCTCTAGGAGCTGATGTAGAGTGGGCTTCTGGGGTGATGATTCACTCTAATTCTAGTATTACTTCATCAACTGGTTCCATCACTCTATCTGGATCTTCAAATCTTAATGACTATCAGTATGTAGCCGGTTTATGGCTTGGCTCTATCCTCTGGAATAATAGTGCCACTGGGGATGTTACGATTAGTTCCAATTCAGGTAACATATTACTTGACGGTGTTTCCAAATATAATGTATCGCGTAATAGTTTTAGACACGGTCTAGTTCTCAAGACAACGGGAAATATAGGAGATAATATATCTATTTCTACCAATAGTGGCTCTGTTAATTTAAACGGGGAAACAGGATATGCAGGCGAAAATAAATATAATAAAGGGTTATATCTATCATCTAATGATACTGATTCTAAAATTGCTATAACCTCCCAATCTGGAGTAATCAACCTAAAGGGAATCAATAATGGTAATGATGGCGCAAATCAAGTAGCAGTTGAATTTGAAGCAGGGAATGCTCCAAACCAAATCCGCATAGGTTATGATGGTACGAATGCTTACACAGGAAACATTCGAATTCAAGGGAACAGCTTGAAGCAAACAACATCATTGTCTTCAGAAGGTTCTATTTCTCTTCAAACCACGGGTAATTTAACAATAGAACCCGTTGGGAATTCCTTTACAATGCTCAATTTAGCTGGAACAGATGGTGCATTAACTTTTGACAATGATTGGAATTTTTCGTCAACCCTTTCAGGTCTCACAATAGGTAAATCTACCAACACTTCCGACGTGACCATTGGCAGTGCAATTGACATTTCTGGTCCCATAACTGTTTATGGATCCAATATCGCTATCAATGAAGATTTAGACACTCAAAATGGTTCGGCCAATGGAGATATCTCACTCAAGGCTTCAAACAATATTGTTTTGGCTGCTAATAAGTCGATTACTACCGATGGGGGTGATGTAATGTTTTGGTCCGACAGTGATGCCTCTGGGACCACTACTACTGCTGGAGGGACGATAGCCCTGTTAGATGCGTCATCAATCAATACAGCAGGAGGGAATATTACACTAGCAGGAGGATCAGATGATGGTGGAGCTTTAGCTGGACTATCCGGACTTACGGCATCTGACGGTATTCCCGATGGCTATGCGATTGGCGCCTATGGAATGACAGCCCATGGAGCTGTAAATGCTACTGCTGGGCTTACATTAGACAAGGCTATTATTAATGCTGGAACTGGTAATGTAATTTTAAGAGGACAAGGCACTGGTAATGCTACTAATTTTCAGATGGGAACACGCCTTTATGGAGGTTCTATTACGGCAAAAGATATAAGTATAGATGCAATAGGCTCTATTCAGGGTTCATCATCTTCAAGTTGGGGGCTATCGCTTGAAGGTTTTTCGCTTCAAGGCTCAGGTAATATTAAACTTAGTGGTAAAGGAGGTAGAGCAGGGGTATCAAATTCTGATTCGAACCAGGCAGGTGTAGAAATACGGGCAGCTATGGATAATACTACTCAACATGCTCAAGTAAGAGCTACAGGAAATGGAACAATTTTAATCAAGGGTACGGGAGGTTCAGGATCATTATCTACAAGCAATAATTTACAAGCAACTGGTATTCGAATTCTATCTGGTCAAACGAACCCTATTCTCTCTGAAAGTGGCAGCATAACACTTGAAGGAACTTCTGGTTATAGCGGTGGAGGACCAGGTATTTTAATTCAAAGCCCAATTTCAAGTACAAATGGAGCTATCAATTTAAAAGCAAATCCTAGTACTGAAGGAACACTCAATCAAAACGGTAATATAGAAATACAAAGTACTGTAACCACAGGGGGTAATCTGACCGTTGAGAGCTTGGGAGCAGTGACTCAAACAGCTGCAATAACAGCCAATGGCTTAGGCTTAAACGGTACGGGTAACTTTACATTAACCAATGCAAGTAATAACGTAACTACTATAGCTGGTGGTGATAATAGTACAAGACTAGGAAGTCTAAGGTTTACAGATGCAACAGGTGGCTTAACTGTGGGTAGTGTTAATCCCACAGGGATTAACTCCTCAGGAGCTATTGAGATAGCTACCATCTCAGGAGATCTATTGGTAACTGAGCCTATTGTTTCTACTTTATCTACGGGTGACGCAGTGAAGTTGTATGCCGATAAGGATGCTGCTGCAGGAGAATTAGGTGATGGCCAGATTAAGATGAGTTTAAATGGAGTGGTGACGGTTGAGTCAGGAGCCAGAGCTTTATTGTATTCAGGTAAAGAATTAGAAAGTACAGGGGTTAAGACAGCCCTAGGTGGAGAAGCTAATATTAGATACGAAGTAGACGCCAATACAAACTTAAGCACACTTGATCCTGCAATTAGTGCTACAGGCTCATTCGGTTTATTTAGGATTGATAACCTTATAGATCTTACAGTAACTAGTCAAGATTTGGTAGTTACTAAGTTATATGATGGCACCAACACTACTAGTGTTACTAATGTTATTGTGTCTGGAGTAGAAAGTGGAGATGAGGTTACTGTAAGTGGAACAGCCACTTACGACAACACCAATGTGGGTTCAGGAAAGACCATAACTGTGATTTATACACTTTCAGGTAATGATGCGAATAAGTACAGAGCCATTCCCAATTTCACAACCAATACAGGAGAGATTACTCAAAAGGCTATAGAAATCACTGCAGCCAGTGATATTAAAGTTTTCGATGGTGTTGCTTTAACTAAAAATAACAGTAGTATCTCAGGGGGTAGTCTAGTGAATAGTCAAACTTACACAGTTACTTTAACAGGTTCACAAACCAACGTAGGTTCAAGCAACAACGTAGCTAGTAATGCAGTAATTAAAGATAGTTCAGATAATGATGTAACGGCGAACTATAATATTACTTATGTCAATGGTAGTTTGGAGGTAACTAAGCTTGATATAACAATAATCCCCACCGCCTCTCAGTCTAAGACCTATGGCGAGGTTAATACTCCTTTAACTTACACCATTAACCCCAGTACTTTACCAAACGGCACTACTATTACTTTAGGGGGTACCCTCTCCAGAACTTTAGGTGAAAACGTAGGCACCTACTCTATTACCTTAGGCACGGTGAGCAATACCAATTACAACATCACCCTAAGCCCCGAGACCTTTGCCATTAATAAAAAGACTATTACCGTCTCTGGTATTACTGCTGGTGACAAGGTATATG
>JAKOGP010000005.1 GCA_022239325.1 Flavobacteriaceae bacterium LSUCC0859
TTACTATAAGCAAGTAGATCATCCTCAACATAAATACTACCCACCTGGGTGCCTGTAGCGTTTGTTACCGTTACACTCACCGTACCTGCAGTAAAACCACTACCGTACAACCTATTCTCTATGTCCGTAGTCTTTATGTTAGCATTGTCTGCCGTGGGGGTAAATACATATCCAGAACTACCATCCCCACTCCAAACCCCATTCACCGTAGCGGCGTCTGAGATGGTGACATTGGAGTGGCCGGTGGTTTGGCTGTATGTAAAACTAGTTGCGAATAAAAAAATGAGGATTGAGGTTAGAAACAGGGAACAAAAAGAGGGTGTTTTTGGGGTTTGGGCGTGTGAAAATAGGGATAAACCAAAAGGTGTATCCCAAAGAGAAGCGGATATGTGCTCATCTGCCCTCAAGACTTAGTAGTAGTAGTCAAATTGTATTCTGTCTCCGGTAGTTAGAGAATAAGAGCCATTGTTGGTAGGGTTATAAGTAAGGGTTCTACCTGAATGACTATAGGCGCTGTTGCTAATTCTGACCCCGTTTATAAACATGCGTACTTTAGAAGCCGTGCTGGGAGTTTGGGTAAGGGTAAATGTAGTTTGAGAGGAAGAGGCCGTAAACTCATCTGCTACCTCTCGCACAAGAGAATAATCGGTTCCTACTACTGCGGCAGAAAAAGCAGAGCTGCCATTTCCCTTTACCAATCCCGTGAGAGTAGTAACGCCAGTTCCTCCGTTGGAAACAGGGAGGGTGCCGGTGACTTTAGTATTTAATGCAATGGTACTGTTGGCTATCTTGGCTCCTGTGACTTTAAGATTCCCTATAAGAGGGGTATCGGCCGTGCCGGCCAAATCACCAGCAAGCTGAACAGCCCCCTTAGCAGAGGTGGTGGCGTCTGTCATAGAACCTGTAGAAACTGCATTGTCTACATAGGTCTTAACGGCCTTAACGGAAGGGTATTTGCTGTCAGAAGTGGCGTCTGTAGTTACTGAAATGCTTTTATTTGTGGTGAGTTCCAAAGAACCATCGGTTTTGGCAGCGGTTACAGCTGCGTTAGAAAGCTTTGCAGTGGAAACAGCACTATCTGCTATTTTATCTGTAGTAATGGCGTCGTCTGCTATTTTTGCAGTGGTCACTGCAGCATTGGCTATGGTGGGTAGGGCTGCTGTTCCAGAGAGGTCTCCGGCCAGTTGCAGCACTCCTTTTTCCAAAGTTGTGGCATCTGAAACGGTGCTACTATTGGCGTCTACGTAGGTTTTAACTGCTTTTGCAGTAGGGTATTTTGTGTCTGAGCTTCCGTCTGTGGAAATGGAGGTGGTCTTATTTGTAGTAAGCTCCAGGCTACCATCTGTTTTGGCAGCTGTCACAGCAGCAGTTGAGAGTTTTGAAGTGGTAATAGCGGCGTCTGCTATTTTGGCTGTTGTAATAGCTCCAGCAGCAACCGTAGGAGAAGCGGCTATTCCGGACAGATCTCCTGCCAACTGCACAATCCCTTTAGAGGTAGTGCTTGCGTCTGAAACGCTGCCAGATCCAGATCCGCCTCCAGAGCCGGAACTAGAAGCGTCTACGTAATCTTTTACTGCTTTTACAGTGGGATATTTGGTGTTGGAGCTGCCGTCTGCACTAATAGAGGTGCTTTTATTGGCGGTTATCTCTAAACTCCCATCGGTTTGGGCTGCAGATACAGCTCCATTGGCAATGGTAGGATTAGCAGCTGTTCCGCTCAAGTCTCCTGCGAGCTGGATAATCCCTTTTACAGAAGTAGTAGCATCTGGTACAGAACCAGACGTGCCGTCGCTTCCAGAAGACCCGGAAGATCCAGATACCCTCGCAGTAACATAATCTACCACCGCTTTTACAGAGGGATATTTTACATCTGAGCCAGAGTCTACAGTAAGGTCTATGCTTTTGTTGCTCTTGTCTTCTTTGAGTGCTAAAGCTTCTAGAACCACCACTGGAATACCCTCTGAGAAAGAAGTCCCCTCCAATAGACGCAGCCATTGACTGCCATCGTAATAATAAAATCCCGCTGTGCTGTTGGACTGGTAAACCAATAGACCCGTAACCGGGCTACTAATTGCTAGCCTTTGACTTTCACTCATTCTGGAAATAAGCACCCCTTTGGTGGTAGAAACAATATCTAAGGCTGCTGCATTATTGGGATTGTCTGTACCAATCCCAACCTGAGAAATACCCGCTAAGCTATACAGTAAAAATACCCAAAACAGTAGCGGTTTGCATTGGTAGAACAAAATGGTAAGATTTTTAGGTTAGATTTTAAATATAAGATTTCTATTTAAAAAACAACCTATTTTGAAGAGTATTAATTTAGTTCTCTTTGAGGGAAAACTAAAAGAGTTTTGTTTAACAATTCATATGTGTAGCTCGCCTGCTTCCACAATACCTTATTTTGAGCGTCTACTCTATAGCTGGTTCTTTGTGAAGGAAGTGAAAATCCTGAAACAGATTCTGTATTGTCATTGGTTATAAGGCTGTACCTGCCAGAGTGAAGTACCCGGTTTGCCAGCAACCTAAAACTGTCTACGTCAAAATAATACTGCCAAACATCTTCACTGTTATCATAGGTAACTTCTAATACGTGTACTGGTGAACCCAAGAGATTTTCTATGCCTATATAGGTTTTTTTAGAGATGTCTTTGTAGAGTTTATAGGGTTGCCAATAGACGTACAAGCCTCCATTTAACAGAGACTCATAGCTTTTTTTTTGATCCCCAGTTAACAAGGAGATTTCGCCGTTTTTTAAAAGCACATATTGGTCCTTAGAATGGCTTAACTCCCAGGAGTCTGTGTCCTCTTGCCATTGGAGCCCAAACTTCCCTGTTTCAAAATCATAGAAAAACTGCTGGCGCAATTCTGAGATCTCCCGCCCCAAACTATCATATGAAATTGTTTTTTTAGAAAACGTAAGTTGCTGTTGGGCCTCCATAGCTGTTAGGCCACCATGGTGGCTTAGAGACTTCATTAGTAATTCCTCTGGCTCTAGATGAATCTGACAGGCCTTAAGCAAAAAAGGCAGCATTCCTATAAAAAAAAATCTGATGAAAAAGCGGCTTAAGGAGGTTCTCATGACTCAAATTTAAACATTCGTTTACAGACCCCATACCAGAAAATTGTAAATTTATGTCCAATCTAAATACGCGTACAATGAAAAACATCCTATTCCCACTCATTTTTGGATTTGCAACTACCATAGGAGTTATAGCTCAAGATCACAGCCATATGGGCGCCAAACCAATAGTGTACCCAGACATTCCAGGCTATAAAAGTCTGAGCACAGATTTGCACATCCATTCTGTGTTTTCAGATGGAAATGTATGGCCTACCATTAGGGTACAAGAAGCACTAAGAGAAAACTTAGACGCCATTTCTCTCACAGAACACTTGGAGTACCAACCACACGCTAAAGACCTCCCCCACCCAGACAGAAACAGGGCTTATGAATTGGCGCTTAAAGAAGCTGAAAATCACAACCTACTGATTATTCCGGGATCTGAAATTACAAGAGCTGCCCCGGTGGGCCATAATAATGCGGTGTTTATATCAGACGCCAATGCCCTTCTAGCAAAAGAAGCCCAGCAGCCTTTTGAGGTGGCCAAAAATCAGGGCGCATTTGTATTTTGGAACCACCCCGCTTGGTACGTACAACAACCCAAAGGGAACCCAGTGCTCTCCAACTTTCAAAAGAAACTCATTCAAGAAGGCAAGCTTCACGGGATTGAGGTAATAAATACCGGAGACTATGCAGAGGAATCTCTAGCCATTGCCTTAGAAAACAACCTAACCATTATGGGTACCTCAGATGTTCACGACCTCATAGATTGGGACTATATCCAAAAAGGCCTCCACCGCCCCATCACATTAGTGTTTGCCAAAGAAAAATCTATAGAGAGTCTTAAAGAGGCACTTTTTGACAGAAGAACCGTAGCTATTTTTAATGGCCTGTGGGTAGGAAAAGAAGAATTTGTAGTACCACTGTTAGAGGCTAGCATTAGTGTCTCTGAGGTACATTATATTGGAAAATCTGAGGTGCTATCTGTGACCCTTCAAAACCATACTTCTAGCAATTTATTATTTGAAAATCAAATGCAATACAGCTTGTACCACCACCCTCCAATTTTTGAGATTCCTGCGCATGGTAGCCTTACTATTCAAATTAAAACCTTAGAGCGAAAATCGGAAATGGAACTCAAACTCAAAGCACTCAAAGCCTACACGGCACCAAAAACCCAGGCGGTTGCCAGCTGGAATATTCAGCTACTAGATTCTAACAACTAAAGCTTTTTGCCGAGCAATTTTTAGTACCTTAGAATGGTCTAAAACCAGCTCATGTTTAAAGCGATTAAAAATTTAGGGCCTGCTACACTAGTGGCAGCAGCCTTTGTTGGCCCTGGGACGGTAACGGTATGTGCCGCAGCTGGTATTACATTTGGCTACGGCCTTTTATGGGCTCTTTTAGTCTCAGTAGTCATGACCATTTTACTTCAGGAAATGGCTGTTAGAATTGGTATTGTAACCCAAAAAGACCTGGCCCAACTGCTCCATGATCACACAAAAAACTCCATACTAAAAATAGGGATTACGGGTCTTATTCTAGCAGCCATTGTCGTGGGTAACGCAGCTTATGAAGCGGGGAATATGAATGGTGCCGTTCTGGGGCTGCAGGCAATTTTTGGTGATGAATTTGCGGGCTTTTATCCCATTGTGGTGGGAGGAACTGCTTTTAGTTTGTTGTTCTTTGGAAACATACAACAACTTAGCCGCATACTTATTGGATTGGTACTGCTCATGAGTCTGTCATTTGTAACCACCGCCCTTTTAACAGGGCCCTCTCTGCTGCAATTGGCCAAAGGATTTTTCCTCCCAAAAGTAAACTCAGAGAACCTCTTTACTATTATTGCCTTGGTGGGAACCACAGTGGTTCCATATAACTTATTTTTACATGCCTCCTTGGCCAAAGAGAGATGGAAAGACAGCTCCGGTTTAGCAGCTGCTAAAACAGACACTATAGTAGCTATAGGCCTAGGAGGCCTGGTCTCTATGGCCATAGTAGTGAGTGCAGCAGCCATACCCAGCACCCAATTAAATTCCGTAATAGATGTAGCAAGCGGTTTGGAACCCCTTTATGGCAGTGCTGCCAAATACCTGATTGGACTGGGCCTCTTTGGAGCTGGAATTACCTCTGCTGTAACCGCACCACTGGCAGCAGCCTATGTGGCGAATAGCTGTTTTAACTGGAATGTGGCGACTAGCCATTGGAAATTTAAAGCCGTTTGGATGTTGGTTATGGGAGTGGGAGTGCTTTCTTTAGGTAGCTCATTTAAACCTATTGCCGTCATCCAATTTGCGCAGATAGCTAATGGACTACTACTACCCATTTTGGTAGGCACCCTTATTTGGGTCTCTACCTCCAATACAATTTTGGGAAACCACAAGAATTCTTGGAGTCAAAATACAGCATATCTTTTAATTTTTGTCTTTAGTTTGGCCCTCAGCATTAAAACATTTATAAAACTCCTTGGCTGGTGAAAATTGCTGCCCTACATATTAATTGTGACTTGGGAGAAGGGATGGCCAATGAATCTGCCATATTTCCTTATATAGACGCCTGTAATTTGGCCTGTGGCGGGCATTTTGGTACCAAAGGGACTTTGGCAAAAAGCATGCAACAGGCCGTAAAACTCAGGGTAGTATGTGGGGCCCACCCCAGTTACCCAGACCTAGAAAATTTTGGAAGACAGTCTATAAGTATGGAGAAAAAAGCCTTTGTGAAAAGTGTGCAAGATCAAATGGCGCTTTTTATGGACGTTTTTCAGTACTACTTTCCGGGGCAAAAACTCCCTCATATTAAAGCCCACGGAGCCCTCTACAATGACCTATGCAATAATAAAACCTTAGCCTCTTGGTTTATAGAGGCTATAGCACCCTTTAAGCCACAGGCCATCTTTACGCTTTCTCATGGAGTCCTAGCTCCATTGGCGGCAGCAAAAGACTATCGGATAGTAAAGGAGGCCTTTTTAGATAGGGCTTACACTACAGATGGATTTTTAAAACCCAGAAGCGAATCCGGCAGTGTGTTGCAAACAGCCCAAGCCGTATTGCATCAGCTGCCAAGCTTAGTTAAAAAAGGGGCCAATACCTTTTGTATTCACGGAGACCATCCGAACAGCTTAGTCATTTTAAAGCAAATTAGACAAATGAATTTATGAAAGAACCACGGTATATTGAATTTTTTAGACTCAGTGAACAGGGGCTTCTGATACAATGGCCCAACGAGGTTTCTGCCTCTATTTTAAAAGAGGTCCGTGCCCTAACTAAGGCTATAGAAACACATTTCAAAGGAGTGTTTTGCACTCCAACCTATGCGTCTATCTTAGCAGTGTTTCCAACACCAATTTCTAATTTAAAAGCTATAGAACTTGAAATACAAGAATTATTTAAGGCACTTAAACCCTCAGAATTTAAAGCCAAACACATAGAAATACCTGTTTGTTATGCCACTGAATTTGCACCAGACCTAGAGGATGTTTGCGAGCAATTACAGATGGAGTTTGAAGAGATTGTAAAGCGACATAGCAGTCCAAACTACCTGATTTACGGCATTGGTTTTCTACCTGGTTTTATGTATTTAGGGGGCTTAGATCCCAGCCTGGAGATGCCCAGAAAAAGCACCCCCAGAACAGTTGTTCCCAAAGGTGCTGTGGGTATTGCTGCCAAGCAAACCGGTGTGTACCCTCATGAGAGTCCTGGGGGGTGGAACCTCATTGGAAACTGCCCTATAGACTTTTTTAAACCAGAGCAAAAAAAACCCTTTTTTGCTCAGGTGGGAGACCAGGTTTCTTTTGTACCCATTTCCAAAAGCGAATACAAACTCATTAAAATAGCTCAGGAAACTGGGGTATACACTCTAAAAACAAAGCCCCTTTAAGTTATAAGTCCTATGATAAAAGTGATAGAAACCGGTTTGTATACCAGCATTCAAGACCTCGGAAGGCCTCAGTGGCATTCCTTAGGCATTCCCTATTCTGGAGCCATGGACGCAGAAAGTGCCCACACTGCAAACGCCATATTGCAAAATAAACCCCAAGCAGCCGTCATGGAAATTACCATGACAGGACCCATTTTGCACTTTACTAAAGCCTGTTGGGTGGTATTTTCAGGAGCCCATATGCCCATTTATTTGGAACAACAACAGCTGGTACAACACCAACCCCATTGGATTAAAGAGTCGCAGGAAATTCGTTTTGGTAAACTTACTAAAGGGCTCAGGCTCTACATGGCTATTAAAGGTGGTTTTAAAACTAACATGGTGCTGGGGAGTCGTTCTATGTGTAAGAATGTAAGCCCACATTTTATGTTGCAAAAAGGCATGGAGTTAGAAATTGAAAGTGGCACCAAAGACCAGGGGGTCTATTTAAAAGTGCAAACTCAAACTCCATTGCAAGCCAAAGAAATAAAAGTATACAAAGGGCCTGAGTACGACAAGCTAACTAAAGGACATTGGCAACAACTAGAAACACAAGAATTCCAAGTGAGTAACCTTAACAACAGAATGGCCTACCAACTTAATCCCAATATAGCTGCGCATGAGATAAACCAAATGACTACCCCCGTAATACCCGGGACGGTGCAACTTACTCCTCAAGGTACCTTGATGGTGCTTATGAGAGACGGACAAACCACTGGCGGCTACCCTAGGATACTCCAACTCAGTGCCAAAAGTGTAAACGCCATGGCCCAACTAAAAACGGGAGACACCTTTCGTTTTAAATTAGTTAGCCTAGGGGAATAGCTAGTAGGCAGTATTCTTGGGAAGCCTTTGGTAAATGAATGTGACTATCCTTTTTTTAGAAGCTATTCGTTTTCAGTTCAAAATATTTATGAGTGTGAAACCGCCTTTAAGCTCATATCTATAATGGGTACATTGTAGGTTAAAGCACCCATAGAAATATAATCTACCCCAGTCTCAGCGACTGCCACAATAGTTTCTTTAGTGATGTTTCCAGAGGCTTCTGTGGGGAGTCTTCCCCCAATGAGTTTAATAGCTTCTGTTAGCTTTTCTGGACTCATATTGTCTAATAGCAAACGGTCTACGCCACCCAAAGAGAGACAGCTTTGAACCTCCTCTAAATCTCTGCATTCCACTACAATTGGGAGCGGTTTGTGGTGAGTCTTTAAGTAGGCTTGGGTTCTGGAAATGGCCTGGGCCACTCCCCCACAAAAGTCTATGTGATTGTCTTTGAGCATGATCATGTCATAGAGGCCCATACGATGGTTCTCCCCACCACCAATAGCCACCGCCCACTTTTCTGCCACTCTAAAATTAGGAGTGGTCTTTCGAGTGTCTAAAACCTTGCAGGAGGTATGGGCAATCAAGGACTGCCATTCTCTGGTTCTTGTCGCAATACCACTCATGCGCTGTAATGCATTGAGCAGGAGCCGCTCCACCCCTAAAATAGATATAGAAGGCCCTCTTAACTCTAGGCCCACACTACCACTTGAAACCAAAGCACCGTCTAAAAACACCATATGGAGCTCCAATCTTGGGTCGTAAAGCTCACAAATACGAGCAGCCATAGCTACTCCTGCCAACACACAGTCTGCTTTAACCAACAATTGTGCTTTGGAAACCTCTTCAGATGGCAAACATGACAGGGCACTAAAATCACCTGCACCTATGTCTTCTGCCAGGGCATTTTGAATCAGAAGATCAATTTCTTTTTGGTATTTCTGGGGAAAGCTAGAGGGGGTATGTTTCATAAAAGGGTCGGTGTTTTTCTAGAACTGCCTTAAAATTAAGTCTTTTCTTTTTCTAGATCTTTATTGTAAAAACCACCCCGATTTTCGGTAATGGCTTGTGATTGTTTCACAATTAAATACGCCACATTGGCTAAATTTCTGAGTTCACAAATCTCCAAGCTCAACTTCTTGTGTCTATACCAATCCTGGCTTTTCTGATAGATTTCTGCAATGGTTTTTTCTGCTTCTAACAATCCTTTGTGCGTCTTAAAAATTGCCACCTTATCCGACATGAGTTGCTGTAGCTCTTTTTTGGCCGCTCTAATGGCTTTTCTACTTTTTTCTAAGTCTCCCAAAACGTGCTGCCATGGAGGCAAGGCCTCCATAAAGGGGCGGTCTGCAGTCTCGCTAGCGAGCTGTGCCGCCACTTTTTCAGCGGCTCTATGTGCAAAAACTAGGGCTTCCAGTAGAGAATTTGAGGCCAGTCTGTTGGCTCCATGTAAACCAGTGTGGCTACACTCACCAATGGCATAAAGCCCTTTTAAAGAGGTTTGTGAATGGGCGTTTACGTCTATGCCCCCACAGAAATAATGCGCCGCTGGCAGCACTGGAATATAGTCTGTTAAAGGATCTATTCCAACGGAGACACAAGCCTTATAAATATTGGGGAATTCCCTTTCAAAAGCAGTTTCACCCAAATGCGTTGCGTCCAAATACACATAATTCTCAGAGGGGTCTTGCTTTTTTATCTCTATCTCTATAGCTCTGGCCACCACATCTCTTGGGGCTAAGTCTTTGCGAGAATCATAAGCAGCCATAAAGGCCTGCCCAGCTGTATTTTTAAGAATAGCTCCCGCCCCGCGCACTGCCTCAGAAATTAGAAAGGTCTCTCCTTGAATCGGCAAGGCCAATGCCGTAGGGTGGAATTGCACATAGGGTAGTTTTTCTATATGAACTTTGGCCCTATATGCCGCAGCCAGGCCGTCTCCGCTGGCACCTTCTGGATTGGTGGTATGGGCGTATAGCTGGCCTGCACCACCTGTAGATAAAATGGTTGCCTGGGCCGTTATTTTTATAATTTCTGCATCTTTCTGAGAAATAACATAGGCGCCATAACACTGGTTTTCTTTGAGGTTTCTCTGTGTTTGACCGCTATCCAATACTTTGTCTTTAGGGGAATTTTCACTTTCGGACACTGGCGCATTCTCCAGACCCTGAAGGTTTTGCCCTTCTGCAAAGCCAGTAGAAGTTGTTGCCAAACCTATGTGGTGGTTGGTAATGAGATCTACTAGGGTATGGTCTTCCAAAATACGAACATTGGGAAGGCTTTTTACCTTGGCAATCAGAGACTTCTGAATCTCGTAGCCAGAGCGGTCTTTAAAGTGAACAATGCGCTTGGCAGAGTGCCCCCCTTCTTTACCCAAGTGAAAAGGGCTTGCAGAATTCTGGGGAGTGGCAGCTAGGTCAAAATGGGTGCCCCAAGAAACCAATTCTTCTAGACGCTGTGGGCCCTCCGACACCACAAAAGACACCACCTCAGGCTTGCAAAGACTGTCTCCAGCAATCAGGGTATCTGAAATGTGCTTTTCAAAAGAATCCAGTTCAAAATTTTGAACCACAGCAATCCCACCCTGTGCGTACTTGGTATTGGTTTCAATAAGAGCCCTTTTGGTAAGTAATAAAACCTCTTTCTCTGGAGAGTTTATAGCCAGTTTTATAGCAAAAGACAATCCTGCAATACCAGAGCCTATGACCAGGCTGCCGGTATGTATATGTGTTTGTGGGTCCGTAGGCATATACTTTATTAGGTAATGGCCAACATTCTATTTATAGGTTCGGCAGCTTGCGCAATGAGTTCCTTAGATAAATTAATTTCAGGAAGCTCATGCTTCATACAGAGGTATAATTTTTCTAGGGTATTGAGCTTCATAAAAGCACATTCACTACAGGCACAGGTGTCATCCTCTACCGGAGCTGGAATAAAGGTTTTATGAGGGGCTTTTTTTTGCATTTCGTGTAATATACCTGCCTCTGTAGCCACAATAAAAGTAGTAGCAGCTTCCTTCTGAATAAAATTCAGCAATCCAGAGGTACTACCAATATAATGGGCTATGTCTAAGACCTGAGACTCACTCTCTGGGTGGGCGATAAACTTAGCATCTGGGTGGGCCTTAGCTAGTGCCACAATTTTTTCAAAAGAGAATGCCTCGTGTACCACGCAGGCTCCGTCCCATAAAATGAGGTCTCTCCCTGTTTCTTTGATCAGGTATCGGCCCAGATTTTTATCTGGGGCAAAAATAATAGGCTGGTCTTTGGGTATTGAATCTATAACCGCTACGGCATTGGAAGAAGTGCAAACAATATCTGAAAGGGCTTTAATGTCTGCAGAGCAATTAATGTAGGTAACCACCAAGGCCCCAGGGTGTTTGGCCTTAAAGGCGGCAAAATCCGTAGGTGGGCAGGAGTGAGCCAAAGAGCAACCCGCTTTAAGATCTGGCAACAACACTTTTTTGGTAGGATTTACAATTTTAGCAGTTTCTGCCATAAAATGTACCCCTGCAAAAACAATGACGTCTGCGCTTATGTCTTGAGCAGCCTTTGCCAAATACAGCGAGTCTCCTAAATAATCTGCCAGTTCCTGAATTTCTTTGGACTGATAATAATGCGCCAAAATTACCGCATTCTTTTCTTTTTTGAGTCTCAAGATCTCTTTTGGCAAATCTATGTCTTTGGGAATAGGCTCCTTAAGGTATCCCCTTTTACTCAATTGCGTCAAATCTGGCATAGCCTCCATGGTAGAAAGTTTAGGCTACAAATTTCGGCAATTTAAGCCTTAGACTCCATAAAAAAATAGAGTTTTTTAGACTCTTTTTGTGACTTTTAAGACGGCTAAAACAGACTCACACAATAGTTGAAATGTGCTTTTAAGACCTCCGACTTGCCTCTTGCTTCTTTTTTAACTAAAGCTTTAATGTCCTGAAGGTTCTGATGTACATATCCTTTAATCTCAGGGTGAAGGTCTTCAAGCTCCAAAAGAGATTGCAGCTGGAGAATAAGGCCTTTTTGAAGCTCCCTATTGCTCAATACTTGAGGGTCTATACCCTCGAAAATATGAGTTCGGAGCTGTTTTAAAAGCTCAGAAACAGCCAATCCTTGTCCTTCCAAAGTTTGTGTAGCAGAGAGCATTTGATTAAGTTTTCTTTCGCTAAGTATGCGCTTTAAGGCGCCTGTTTGTATGCCAACCAATTTTTCTAAGGCACCATCCCCAGAAAAAGTAGACACTATTTCAGAGGCAATAAGCCAATCTTGTGGTGCCCACAATTCTCTTTTTAAAAAATCCAAGGCCTCTAGCTGTGCTCTCATAGCGACATTTTTATAGGGCACACCTTCTTGATTGCTGTTCAGTAAGGTCTCGTGCACCCCACCAATCATACTAAGTACATGGTACACATAGCGTCTATACACTCCAAGCATTTCTCCGTGTAGTTCTTCTAAATCTTCATAGCCACTGTTAGGCGCCAGCGTCCACTCCTTAAGGTTCTGAGCCACAATTTTAAGATTTTTAAGTCCATAGCCAGAGGCGCGTACTGGGTCATCTCCAATGTTTTCTGTTTGTGCATCTGGGTCATTCCCTCTTCCGCCAAACATATACATAGGATTATTGCTGTAACCGTCTACCCACGCTCTAAGTGTCTCCCGAACCTCCTCAGGGCTTTGACCGGGAAAATAACGGTAACCCCACTCAATCGCATAATTATCGTAAGGTCCTAACTGCCTTACAAAACGAATATTTTCGTCGCCAGGCTGGGCTACATAATTGTAACGTGCGTAGTCCATAATGGTGGTTGCAATACCCATTTTTTGAGTAAAACTACCAGAGCGAAGCGAGTCTACCGGGTAGGCAGAAGAAGCTTTCATATTGTGTGGTAAGCCCAAAGCATGCCCAATTTCGTGAGAAATCACGCGTCGCATCATCTCTCCAATCTCCTCTTCTGGCGTGTCTAAGCTCCTAGCCTTTGGGTTGGCAGCTGCAGTTTCTAACAGGTATCTGTTTCTATAGGAACGCAGGTGGTTGTGGTACCAAATTATATCACTTTCTATAATTTCTCCTGTTCTGGGATCAGAAACACTGGGCCCAGTGGCATTTCTTGTGGTAGAAGCCACATAGCGCACCATGGAAAAACGGGCATCCTCAGGAGAAAAATCAGGGTCTTCTTCAGGGGTAGGTGCGTCTTTAGCTATAATGGCGTTTTTAAAACCTGCCTTTTCAAAAGCGCTATTCCAGTCTTCAATACCTTTTCTAAAATAAGGACGCCATTTCAGGGGGGTAGCCGGATCTAAATAATACACTATGGGCTTCACAGGGCTCACCAATTCTCCACGTTTGTATGCCTCCATATCTGACGGCTCCAATCGCCAACGTCTGGCCAGCCTGTAGGCGTCAGATTTTAAGGCCTGGGAACTGTAGTTAATTTTTCCAAGGCTAAACCAGCCCACCCTTTTGTCTTCATATCTTATGGGCATGGGGTCTCTAGGAAGCTCAATAATAGAATGATTTACTTGAAAACTCAAAGTCTCTGCATTGTTCCCTCTGGGCGCTTTGGAAGCACTATAGGTAAGGGTATGGGTAATCTCTGTATTTATAGGAAAGGAGGCTACACGGTCTATAGCAGAGCGTTTTTTATCTACACCACCCATCTTATATTGCGTTTTTAAACGGCTGGGTACTACATTAAACCCTGGGGAATCGTTCATAAAGTAGTCCGTAACTTCTATGAGGTATCCCTGCTCGGAATTTTCAATCTCAAAAGAAGCCAAAATAGGGTCAAAATTATTTTGAACCACACTGAGATATATGGGATCTGTTTGCTCAGCCACATTGCTGTAAGACTTTTGAATGAGCTGTATTTTATTCCCTTTCTTTACAAAATGCACCAGCTGTTCTGATGTTTTAGAACCCGCATTGCTATAGGCATTAAAGTTGGCTGGGATTTGCACATAGCGACTCACCATCAGAAGATCTCTGCCCAAAATAGAATCTGAAATTTGAAAATAGAGGGTGCCTTTCTCATTAAAAAAAGTAGGGATAAGGCCCTGGTCTGCGGTCATGTCTTCTACAATCTCTGATAAGGCCTTAGGGGCCGATGCTTTCTGAGAAAAAACAGTCGTAACACTGAGTACTGCTAAAAAGGAATAAAATAGGATGTTTTTCATTGGGGTCGTTTTTAATCCACCTAAAGATATTAAAACAAACTAAAGTACCACCCTGAGATTTTCATTCTCTATTCGAGATAAAAGTTTAAGTTGCCCCGCTTCCCACAAATAGGGCATGCTATCCAGGGGGGTAGGGTGCTTTGCTGGTTTGTAATTGTCGTAGTCCTGAAAACGAAAACCTTTGATGTTTTGCGCATTTTTAGCCACCCTAAAACGGGTACCCCCTCCATTGGTATGGTAAGAATAGGCCATATAATCTATAGTATACTCTTTGGCGTGTATCCAGTAATAAAAGGAGTCCTGAAAGTCTTCCCCACCGCCTTGCTCCTTAAATCCCACCTTTAAGACCTCATAAGATTGGCCTGCAATCTCTGTAACACCCTCATGGCTGGCCAGTACCGCAGGGTCTTGTAGTCCCAAGGGCAGCTGCATAAAATACACCACAGAGTTTATAGACTGGGCATAGACATTTTGCATAGAATCTGAAACCACCACGGCTTTCCCCTGGCTACTGCGGCTAAAATGGGTGTAATTAAGCCAGCGGTCTACCAAGCTGTCTTTAGGTTCCAAAATAGCCCTTTGCATGGCAATCCCTTTAGGGTCCCTTTGAATTTCATAATGATGGTCTCTAAAGTCAAAAGAAATGAGGGCTGGTTTTTTCTGGTTCCAACCATGGGCCTGAATGGTTTTTTCTATCAGGCCTCCGGCCGATGCCTCTGGGGGTACGTCACAAGAAACACAATATAGAGAAAGTAAAAAAAGTAGGTATTTGGCCATAGTGATCATATTAGTCCTCTGATATAAAGATAGCTTCAATAGGTAACTTAAACAAATGCGAAAGGCTAAATGCCAGAGGCAAAGAAGGGTCAAACTTGCCCTTCTCAATCGCGTTAATAGTTTGCCTAGACACCCCTACAGCGTTGGCTAAGTCTCCCTGAGTAAAACCCTCTCTGGCCCTGAGTTCTTTAATTTTATTCTTCATTATTTGTAGCGCTTGGTATTAATGAGAACAGCAGAAAAATAGGTAATTCCAATGAGTACCACCAAATGGCTAATCTCTGCGTCAAAATAGATGTAATTTTCAATATCCAAAATAGAGTACCCCAATCCAAAGACCACTGCCACACCTAAAGCCAGAGCCATACCCTCCAACTGTATTTTACGTTGTAATTCATCCAAGCCCATGAGATGTTTTCTATTGGCCAGTATCATACCAATACCGCTTAGAAAATACAGTCCCATACTTACTAGGTTTAAAAAATTGCTGTCCTGCCATAGATTTTTAGGACCAAAAGTGGCCAGGGCAGAGGCCAAAACCCAGCTCCAGGTCCAAATGGCCAGCTGTATGATGTTCTTTCTTTGAATTTTTTGAGTGGGGTGTAGTTCTGTTTTCATGCTCCTATATATTTAAATGTAAAATTGTAAAGCTAAGCTGTCTTTTTGTAAAGTTAACTTGACACAAATGTACACAAAAAAACAATATGTCAAATAAACTTGACAAAATTTTAGAAATACCCAAGGCATCAGCCGCAGGCCAAAGCGTTGATGAAAATGTAAAGAAGCATCTCCTTTCCCCCTTAAAGCGCTTTCATTAGAAGAGACATAAAGCTTGCCATTTTGGAGGGTTCCAACCAGCGTACTACAACAACCAACTCCTGATCTGGCAGGACCACAATAAAGTTACCTCCAAATCCGGCGGCGTAATAGGCGTTCTCCGGCACCCCTTCCCAATGTCTAGGGCCCTTTTGGTTAAGCCACCACATATAGCCATAATTTACATTGGTTTTTGAGGGGCTTGTGGCCTCTTGTATCCAGCGATCGCTTAAAATGCGTTGGTCTTGCCATTGGCCCCCTGCCAAATGCAACAGACCAAAACGAGCGTGGTCTTCTGTACTTATAAACAAGCCACCTCCAGAGTGACCGCCACCAGAGACAGACTGTACCCACTGGCCGTCTACATTTACCCATGAGTTGTCATACCCATACCAACGCCAACTGCTGCTGGCTCCTATGGGGTCCATCACTTCCTCCCTTAAAACTTGGGGTAGTGGTTTTCTCCAAAGCTGTAAAAGAGAATAAGCCAAGACATTCACCCGAACATCATTGTACTTAAAATGGGTCCCTGGCGTATGAAGGCTTCTGTTTTTCCAACTATCTATATCGCCGCCCTTTGGAGGTCTATCTGCCCAGTCATGCCCACCCCATAAGGTTCCAGACCAATCTGAAGACTGGTCCAATAAATGAGACCAAGAAATTTGTTGGTTGTGTGCCCCGTCAAAGGTGCCGTCCCAAACCCGCTGGTACACTTTTTCTGAGAAGGAAGGGAGTAATCCCTGGTCTCTGGCCAAACCAGCCAAAGTGGCCAGGTAGCTTTTGGTGACACTAAAAGTCATGTCTACCCTTTTGGTGTCTCCCCAACTGGCTACTTCATAGCCCTTTTTTAAAATCATTCCTGCCGGGCCCCCTCGCCTTTTGGTTGGACCTATAATCTTGTGATAGGGCTCTGAGGCAAAGCCCTGGGCTATGGGAATTCTAAGATCCCTATCCCCGCTGTATTCATTGGCCTTAGCAAAGGCAATGGCCGCAGCCAAAGCTTCTTCATTCCAGCCCATTTGAGCAGGAGATGTAGTGGCCCAAACCGCCTCCCGCTCCGGAAAATAATAGTCTTGAGTCTGCGCCCATAAACTGTTAGAGGTAAGGACACAAGCCAGATAGAGCGCTGTAAAGTAGGGTTTAAACTTTGTGAAGTTTTTATTGATGTTGCAATGAATCATTGTGTTTTTTATTTAAAAAAAAATCATAAATGTACGCCACTAAATTAGGCTATTTAATACATTCCCTTTTAAAAGCTTATCTTGATGTGTGAAATTAAACTATAAAGTCATGAAAAACCAATTCTTTTTATGGGCAAGCCTCTTGATTCTCACCTCTTGTGAAAAATCTACCTCTTTTGACACAGTCATTGAAAATGGTATGGTATATGACGGCACAAATGCCCCTGGATTTTTAGCTATGATTGGTATTAATTCAGATACCATTGCCTATATAGGCCCGCCTGTGAAGTTTCAAGCTACCAAAACCATTGACGCTAGCGGTCTGGCTGTGAGTCCAGGCTTTATCAATATGCTCAGTTGGGGGTATCAGAGTCTTATGGAAAATGGTCAATCTTTGTCAGATTTAAAACAAGGCGTTACCCTTGAGGTGTTTGGAGAAGGGACCTCTGCTGGGCCTAGTGGCACTGAAGGAACTGAAGATTATGTGTCTTTTGGAGCGGCCATGGATAGTTTAGTTAAGCAAGGGGTAAGCCCAAATATTGCATCTTACCTTGGGGCTGCCACAGTGAGAATACAAGCAGTGGGTTATGACAATAGAGTGGCCACTGCAGAAGAGTTGACCCATATGAAAAAAATTGTACAACAAGCCATGGAAGAAGGAGCCATTGGAATTGGGTCTTCCCTAATTTATGCCCCTGGAGACTACGCCAATACTCAAGAGTTAATTGAATTGTGCAGGGTGGCGGCAGCCTATGATGGCCGTTATATTTCTCATATGAGAAATGAGGACAATCAGGTCATGGAAGCCTTAGAGGAATTAATTACCATTTCAAAAGAAGCCCAATTACCTGCAGAAATTTATCATCTGAAAACCTCAAGAAATGCCAATTGGCATATGTTAGATAGTGTCATCCAAAGGGTAGAAAAAGCCAGAGCATCTGGCTTACAAATTACGGCAGATATGTATACATACAACGCAAGCTCTACAGGACTTACCGGGGTAATCCCTACTTGGGTTCAGGCGGGAGGCCATAAGGCTTGGATAGAGAGAATGCAAGAAACAAAAGTAAGAAGCAAACTGCTACAAGACATTAATAAAGAGCTTTCAGAGCAGCCAGCTGAGGGAATACTGATGGTTGGTTTTAACAAAAGTGAGGTTTCAGAAAAGTATCTTGGAAAAACCATTGAAGAGGCCGCAAAAATGAGACAGCAAACCCCAGCAGAGGCTATTATAGATTTAATTATTGAAGACGATAGTAGAATTCAATGTATCTATTTTAGTATGTCAGAGGAGAATGTGCAAAAAAAGATTCAAATTCCTTGGATGAGCTTTTGTTCTGACGCTGGAAGCTACTCTGATCTGAGCAAGGAATTTAAAACCCACCCGAGGGCTTTTGGAAGTTTTGCTAGGGTGCTGGGAAAATATAGTCGCGATTTAGGACTTCTAAGTCTGGAAACAGCTATTCATAAATTAAGTGGGTTGCCTGCCACAAACTTAGGTTTACAAAAAAGAGGCTTCCTAAAAGTTGGTCACTATGCAGATATTGTCCTATTTGATCCTTTAAAAATTAATGACCATGCCACTTTTGAAGAACCATTACAATTCTCCACCGGCGTGGCACATGTCATGGTTAATGGAGTTCTAGCCATAGAGAACGAAATTCATACTGGGGCCTTCCCTGGACAATTCATAAAAGGTTCTGGGGCCTTAGAGTAATTATTTTGTAACATCTAGCTTTTGGTCTCGTCTTTCTGGTACCAAACCAAAAAGATGAATAAATTATTACTCCTTACGTTTTTACTTGCTACGCCTCTAATGGCACAAACTCCAGTTCCCATCTTTGACGGTATGGTGACGCCGGAAGAGTGGGCCCAAGCTCAGAAATTTCAAATTCAGTACGAAATAGACCCTGGAAACAACAGCCCCTCTCACAACCTGACCGATGTTTTTGTGAGCTATTCTGAAACACATTTGTATGTGGGCTTTATAGCGTATGCCAATATGAGCACCTTGAGATCTTCCATTAGAAACAGAGATGAGGCCTGGCAGGATGACCTGGTTATGTTTGGTTTAGACACCTATGGGGATGGACGCTATCTGGTAAATTTTGGATCCAATGCAGAGGGCAATCAGGTAGACATGAAATTCTCTGCAGACGGGAGAGATGACGAGAGCTACGACATAAATTTTGAGTCAAAAGCTAGCAAACACGAAAAGGCGTATCATGTAGAACTCAAAATTCCTTTTAACGTACTACAATTTAAAAAAGCAGATCAATACCGCTGGAACATCTTGCTGTATCGCGCCACTTATACCGGTGAAAATAGAAGTCAAAACCTGGATATTGCCATAGATAGGAATAACAACTGCCTGCCCTGTCAAGCCAAAAACGCCATTGTCTTAAAGGGTATTAAAGCAGAAAACAGGGTGTTATTTACCCCTAATATGGTGGGGAGCTGGGCAGGTGAAAAAGTGTCTGGAGCCCTATCTTACGGAGCTTTAGAGGCGGGAGTGGGTCTGAGCGGCCTCTTTGATCTTAACAATACCACTTCATTAGAATACACTCTAAACCCAGATTTCTCTCAAGTAGAAGCAGATGTTTCTCAGCTAACTGTAAACAATACTTTTGCTATTGAATTTCCAGAACGCAGGCCCTATTTTAACGAAGGAAACGACATAATTGCTTCTGAACTCAATACCGTTTATACCCGCGCCATAAGCAAGCCACTTTTTTCTTCTAAACTCATTTCTCAGGGGGATAAGAGTAGAATTTACTGGCTCACTGCCTATGACCAGGCCTCTCCCTACCTCATTGCAGGAGAAAACCAGTCTGTTTTGGAAGAAGGTGGAGCTTCTTATGCCAATATATTTCGGTATCAGCGTACTTTTAAAGGGGGGTCTAATATTGGATTTCTGTGCACCAATCGCTTTTTTACAGAAGGGGGTTCCGGAAATACTTTTGGACTAAATGCCCTGTATAGGATGAAAGAAAAATATGCATTTAGCTTGGAATTTAGCAAGAGTTTAATTGAAGAACCCCAGGCAGATTGGATTGAAAACAGTGGTCTTATTAAAGACAAAACCATAGCCTTAGACGGAGAGTCTCTCAGGGGAGACGCCCTGGCTGCAAAGGTCACAAGAAACACCAAGAATTGGAATTCAGAGGCCTTCTTCGAACAGTACAGCCCACATTATCAGACTCCGCTCGGGTTTATTACCAGAAACAGCATCCGCCGGGCCTTCTTAGGCCACGGCTACCAACATTTCTTTGATTCAGAGAAAAAAATAAAACAACTGAATCTGTTTACTGGGGCAGAATTAATATACAACTATGACGGTCTTAAAAAATACAGCACCCTTGGTGGAGAGCTCTCCATGCAACTGGCTGGAAATATATCTATAGAATTTAGTAAGTGGATCATTCTAAATGAGGAATACGAGGGTTTTAATGCCAGAAACATGCCTGAAAATAATTTCTTCATTCGGTTTAACCCCACTGAATCTATTAATATGAGAGTGTTTACTTCTTGGGGAGAAAATATTTACTACGACGCTGTCTCAGAAATTGGCAAGAACTTTTTCTTGGGTACTTTTAATAATTTTCAACTGAGCCCAAAGTGGTCTGTAAGCCCCAGTATTCGGTATTCTAAACTCAGCCATTTGGAGGGTAAAAACACCTATTACGAAGGCTATATTGTGAGGGCCAACACCAATTATCAATTCAATCAAAACCTATCTCTGCGATTGGTCTCTGAACTCAATTCTTTTAGTGAGGGCGCCTTTGTACAAACCTTACTCAAATGGAATCCAAATCCATTTACGATTTTTTATATAGGGGGCACCAATGGCTACTCCTACACAGAACGCATAGGGAATTTGGGGGTAGAGGGCGTAAATCTGTACTTTAAATTTCAGTATCAGTTTGGCTTGTAATTCCTACGGAGGTAAAAATAAAACACCCTTTACACACAAAAATATTGTAAATACTTTTTCATGTATCTAATTTCAGTAGCTTGCAAGTAGAATTTTAACCTTAAGGTAACCTGAATAGCTCAATGAAAACCTTATTTTTACCCCCTGTAACTATTTTATATGGATAATTTATACTTGTTAATGCTTGTTGCATTAGCGGCATTGGCCATTGCAGATCTCATTGTTGGAGTGAGTAATGACGCTGTGAACTTCCTAAATTCTGCTGTAGGTTCAAAGGCTATTTCTTTCAAAACCATTATGATTGTAGCCTCCATAGGGATTGCCTTAGGTGCTATATTTTCTAGTGGTATGATGGAAGTAGCTAGAAAAGGTATTTTTAATCCCGGAGAATTCTACTTTAATGAGATCATGTTCATTTTCATGGCGGTCATGATCACAGACATCCTATTGCTAGACTTTTTCAATACCATTGGACTACCCACCTCTACTACGGTGTCTATTGTGTTTGAACTGCTCGGTGCTTCTGTAGCCATGGCCCTTATTAAAATTTACAAAGATGGAGGCCGCTTTGAACAGGTAGTAGAATACATAAATACCTCTAAAGCCACAGAAATTATCATTGGTATTTTACTCTCTGTGGCCATAGCCTTCACAGTGGGTGCTTTGGTCCAATGGGCCACCAGAGTGCTTTTGTCTTTTAACTTTGAGAAAAAACCAGATTGGATGTCTGCCCTCTTTGGCGGATTGGCCACCTCTTCTATCACTTACTTTATTTTGATGAAGGGAATTAAAGGAACTGCTTTTGCTTCTCGTGCTTTAGAAATTACCAATGGCCAAACCCTTTCTGCCTATATTGAGTCTCATGTAGGCTTCATTCTTTTGATCAATCTAAGCGTTTGGTTTCTCGTTTCTTTTCTACTTATCACACTTTTTAAGGTTAATATTTATCGTTTTATCATCGTCATTGGAACTTTTGCTTTGGCGCTGGCCTTTGCAGGTAACGACTTGGTGAATTTCATTGGGGTCCCCATTGCCGCTATGCAATCCTATGATGCTTGGGTAGCCTCTGGAGTAGCCGCCTCTGACTTTAGTATGAATATTTTATCTTCTAAGGTACCCACTCCAACCCTGCTGTTGTTTATTTCTGGAGGGGTTATGGTAGCTACCTTATGGTTATCCAAAAAAGCGAGATATGTAGCAGAAACTGAGATAAATTTAGCTAGAGAAGGAGAGTCTAAAGAGCGTTTTAACCCAAATGCTTTGTCTAGAATTGTGGTGAGACTTGCCATAAATATCGGTGAACTTTTAAGGTTTATTACCCCCAATAGCCTTCAGGAAAAATTTGACAAGCAGTTTACAAAAGCCCCAAAAAAAATACTTAAAGGTCAGGAGGGAGACGCCCCTGCCTTTGACATGGTTCGCGCTGCGGTAAACTTGGTAGTGGCTGGAATTTTAATCTCCATAGCCACCTCCTTTAAGCTACCGCTTTCCACCACATACGTGACCTTTATGGTGGCTATGGGAACCTCTTTGTCCGATAGGGCCTGGGGTGCAGAAAGTGCTGTATACAGGGTAGCAGGAGTTTTGAACGTCATTGGTGGGTGGTTTGGAACAGCTATCATTGCATTTACTGCGGCTTCTATTATTTTAAGCATTACTTTTTTAGGACAAGGGATTGCTGTCATCGCCTTACTTATTGTAGCCGTAGTAATTTTATTTAGAAACTACCTTTCCTACAACCAAAAGACAAAAGAAATAAAGCAGGAAGACAGATTGAGAAGAGCAGAGAGCAGCTCTATTCAAGGAGTTATAGAGGAAAGTGCCAATAATATTTCTAATGTCATTAGAAGGAGCAAAAGCATTTACGCCAATGTCATAAATGGCTTAGCAAAACAAGATTTGGACCTTTTAAAGAAAAATAAAAAGAGCGGGAACAAACTTGCAGATGAAATAGAAGATTTGAGAAATCACATTTTTTACTTCATTAAAAACCTGGACGAATCTAGTATGCGTGCCAGTGATTTTTATATTGCCACGCTAAAAGACCTCACAGACGCCTCTCAATCCTTAGATTACATTTCCAAAGTGAGTCACAAACACGTGAATAACAATCACAAAAAGCTCAAATACAACCAACTTAAGGAACTAAAAGAGATTGAAAGCCTTTTTGAAAAGGAGTTATTTGACAAAACCAAAACTATTTTTGAAACTAGGGCTTTTAACGACATTATTCATGTGCTAAATCAAAAAGAAACCATGCTAATGTTTATTTCCCAAAAAATTGAAACCCAAGTTGGAAGAATTAGAACGGAAGAAACATCGCCCAAAAACTCTACCCTTTACTTTTCTATTTTAACAGAAACAAGAGACTTACTTAACGCCATTATGAACCTTTTAGAGATGTACTACAAGGCATATGATGAAGACGTAACTCCAGCAACCATAGATGAGGATTAGAGCAAAACTTTTCATAAAAAAAGTCCCTGTAATAAAGGGCTTTTTTATGTCTGGATAGAGGCTTAGCTCTAAAAACTTAATTTAAGTTATCTTTATGGCACTCACTAATGAATTGTATTACAACCAAATACTTCAAATCCCTTTGGTGCCTCTTTCTCATGGGGTGCTGTTTGTCAAAAATCTGTGCTCAAAGTTCGGATAGCCCGCTCTTTGAAGGCCCAACTTATGCAGACGTTCACAGGAGCATTAATGACAAGCACAAATTTATTGGTTCTTACGATTTTGTTCCTGCTGCTATTTTATATGAGGGAGAATGGCAGCTTCAATTGGCTGCCAAATACGACGCTTACCAGCAGCAGCTACTTCTAAGGCATCCGCGAGCGGAGGGAGCGCCAACCATTGTAGTTTTCACAGCCCTGGTGAGTGAATTTAGGCTTAGAAATAGGCGTTTTGTTAAACTTTCCTCTGAGAAAGAGCTTTTTGAAACTGGCTTTTTTGAGGTACTCTCAGAAGGACCTAAGACAAGTCTTTATAAAAAACATCTCAAAAAAATAGGGCGAAAACAAAGAGATGGCCTGGTGTATTTCGAATTCAAAGACAAATCCACCTATCTACTTAAAGATAATGGCGTATTTAGTGTATTAAAAAAACCTAAAGCACCCTATCTAAAAGCACTTATTCAAAAGATAGAAGCTTCTAAAACAAAACTCCCGTGAGACATAAACAGCTTATCATATGTGCTTTTTTTGGGTTTTTGTGTATGGCTAAAGCTCAGGAATCAAAAGAATTTTCTTTTGAAAACACCCCTTTGGAACTGGCTCTTTCTGAGTTGGCCCAAGACTTTCAGGTTTCTATTTACTTTGCTCCTGAGTGGGTGTCTGAGCTTACACTTAGCGGGGTATTCTCTGGGGAGAAAGCTGGAGAAGTACTTCTTGAAATGCTAGAGAACAGCTCCCTGAACTCCTTTGAAATAGATCCAAAACACTTTGTAATCACTCAAAATACTCAAATTTTTTCTGAGGTAATTAATGGTTTTTATCGCGGTGCATACCCCCAAGCAAAGCTCAAAGAACCAGAACAACTACCCAAAGCAGCCTTAGGTATAGCGTTACAGACTAAAAAAAGAAGTACACTCCTAGAGCGAAAGTTACTCCTGGTGGGAAAACAAACCAATTACATTTCTGTAAATGGCTACACTTTAGAAGGGGTACTCACAGAGCTCGATGGGAAAACCCCATTACCCAACGCTACCATACTACTTTCTGGTACAGATCGCTTTGCCACGAGCAACAATCAAGGGCGTTTTATTTTAGAAGAGGTGCCTTTTGGGGCGGGCGAATTGGACATTTCACTCTTGGGATATGAGTCTGTAAAACAACCCATTAGAGTCTATAATAATGGAGAAGTAGCCCTGAGCTTAGCACCCTCTTATGAGGCACTAGAGGAGGTGGTTTTAGAAGCCAATGCCAACAGAGCCGTTCAGGAGGTTGGCAATGCCAACTCTTTTAACCCAGAAGAAACTAAAAGCATCCCACTGGTGCTTGGAGAGCGAGACCTGTTTAAAGTAGCTACCACCCTGCCTGGGGTAAGTACAGCGGGGGAAGGTGCAGCCGGTTTTAACGTCAGAGGAGGGAAGACAGACCAAAACCTCATCTTATTGGACCGCGCCGTGGTGTACAATCCCACACACTTTTTTGGATTATTCCCGGCTTTAAACCCCTTTGCGATTGAAAACCTAACCATTTACAAAGGGGCTATACCAGCCCAATACGGAGGCCGACTTTCTTCTGTATTTGAATTAGAAACTAAAAAACCAAACCCTGAAAAAATAAGTGGTCAGGCCTCATTAGGGCCTATAACCGCTAACTTGCTATTAGAAGTCCCCCTACAAAAAGAAAGCAGCAGCCTGATGGTTGGGGCCCGATCTGCCTACGCGAATTGGATTTTTAATACCTTAAAACAAACAGATTTAGAAAACTCCACTGCCATTTTTTATGATGGGATTCTAAAATATCAAGCTGTCTTAAATGAGAAAAATACCATAAAAGCTACAGCATACCACTCCAAAGACGCCTTTAGTATTAGCTCAGACTCCATCTATAGCTATCAGAACAGCAATCTGTCTTTACAGTGGCAAAAGCAGCTCAAAAACAAACAGATACTAAACACTGCCCTAACCCATAGCCGCTATAGTTTTGGGATAGATTACTCAGGAACGGGCAACAATGGATTTAAACAGGGGTACTCGCTTACAGACACCCAGCTTATGGCAGACAGTAAATTGGCCTTGGGAGAACGGCAGCAATGGAGCTATGGGCTTGCGGTAAAACACTATCAAATTCAACCTGGTTTTAACAGGCCTTATGGCCCGCTAGACCTCACTACGGAGGTCGATATTGACCGGGAACAGGCCATAGAGACGGCCGTATACTTATCCAACCTACTTACGCTCTCAGAGCAAACAGCCCTTGAATTGGGTTTGCGATACAATTTCTATACCCAAATAGGCCCTGGCCAAGAAAGGATCTATGCTACTAACAGCCCCATTAGCAATGGGAGCCTGCTGTCTGAAAATCCAATAGGCAGTGGTTTTGGGCAAGTCTATGGGGGGGTATCTCCAAGAATTTCTATCCGACATTTAGTCCGAGAAAACCTCTCTATAAAAGCAAGTTACAACCGGGCTTACCAATTTATTCATACCCTTTCCAATGCCACGACACCTGCACCAAATGACTCTTGGAAACTTTCAGACAACAATATTGCGCCCCAGCAATCCGACCAATTTTCTTTAGGCCTCTTTAGCAATCAAGGCGGTGGGACGTATACCTTAAGTGCAGAGGGATTTTACAAACTACAACAGAATTTATTGGATTTTAAAACTGGAGCCTCCTTGGTACTCAACCCCAGGGTAGAACAGGAAGTACTTCAGGGGAATGGAAAGGCTTATGGCCTAGAGCTATTCTTACAAAAAAATAGAGGGAAAATGAGCGGATGGTTGGCCTATACCTACTCTAGGTCTCTGCTGCAATTAGACAGCGAATTTAGGAGTCTACAGATTAACAATGGAGCCTTTTTTCCCACTAATTTTGACAAACCTCATGACCTGAGTGGCGTGTTTAACTATCAGTTTTCTAAAAGGCTCAGTTTTTCTGCCAATTTGGTGTACCAAACTGGGCGTCCCATTACTTTTCCTGTAGGAAATTATCAATTTAACGGAGCTGAATTTGTGCTTTACAGTGATCGGAACAGCTATAGAATACCGGATTATTACCGATTAGATCTGGGGATAAATCTGGAAGGGAATCACAAAAAAAACAAAGCCTTTCACGGATTCTGGAGTCTTTCTGTATACAATGCTTTAGGAAAAAATAACCCCTATTCCGTATTTTTCATTAACCAAGAAGGAGAAATCAAAGCCTTGCAAAGTAGTATTTTTGCAGTAGCAGTTCCCTCTATCACCTACACCATAGATTTCTAATGGCCTTGTTTAAGACCACATATCTGTCGCTACTGAAGCATCTTAAAAAGATGGGGCTTGCTTGCTTGCTCCTATTCCAAGGCTGTATTACAGACTATGAAGGAACTATTGGTGGCTCCTCTGAAGTCTTGGTTGTAGGCGGTATACTGACCAATGAATTTAAGAAACAAGAGATTTTTCTCTCCCGTTCCTACAGCTTTGAAAACCTTGGCCCTCGGTATGAGACCGAGGCGCAGGTGATAGTGACAGCCTCTAACGGCCAAACCTATTCTTTTTACGAAACACCAAAAGGCGTGTACAAATCTTTGGAGCCTTTTGCTGCCCAGGAAGGACTGAGCTACCAATTGGAAATAACTACGGTCACCGGAGACGCCTACGTCTCTAGCCCCATGGGCTTGCCACCGCCAACTACGCTAGAAAGTCTCCATGCTAAGGCTACCACCAACGATCAGGGAGTTTCTGGCATTTCTATTCTAGCCAACGGCAGCGGCCCGGCCAACGCTACAAAATTCAGATATGATTTTGAAGAAAACTGGAAAATCATTGCCCCATACTGGTCTCCCTATGACCTCATTGTACGCTCAGAGGGAAGAACACAAATAAATTTAGCGGTGGTAGACAGAGAGACAGAAGAGCGGGTATGCTACGGGAGCGCTAGACCTGAGCAAGTTTTGCTTACCAGCACCTCTTCTTTAAGCAGGAATGAAGTAGTGAATTTCCCGCTGCGATTTATCTCTAAAGAAAACTACCTACTACAACACCGCTATAGCATTGGTGTGAAACAATACGGACTCAGTGAAGAAACCTTTGCCTATTACCAAACCCTGGAGCGCTTATCTATGGCTTCAGAAAATATTTTTTCAGAAGATCAGCCAGGATTTTTACAGGGCAATATCACTGCTATTGCAGACCCCTCAGAGGCCGTAGCAGGTTTTTTTGAGGTCTCTTCCGTTTCTGAAAAGCGCATATTTGTAAATTTTGAAGATCTCTTTCCTGGAGAAGAACCCCCCGGATATATCGTAGACTGCCTTTTATCTGCACCTGGGGCAGACATAAATGCTCCGGTGGGCAGTAGGGTGTTACTCAATGCCATTTATAGCAACTTAGTTCGTTATTATGGGGTAAACCGTGGCGAAGTGCCTGGAGGGAGTAGCTTTCTGATGGTCTCTGCCAATTGCGGAGACTGCACCACCTTAGGGAGTAATATTAAACCAAATTTTTGGGTGGATTAAACTATGAGAAGAATAATAGCCATACTAGTTTTATCTGTACAACTCTCTCTTTGGGGGCAGCCCGCCACAGAAGACAAACAAGGGGTAGCCTTACTCATTCAAACCAATACCCAGCAGCTCCTACCCGGAGAATACCTTTATTACAGCATACAATTTAAAGGACCCAGTATAGAAAACCCCTTAGAGCGGCAAGCGCAGCTAGCTTATATTGCCTTGGCAGACAGCCAGGGGAAGACCCATGCCGTACAACAAATTCTATTAGAACAAATAGGCCAGAACTATGAAGGGCAAGGAGAATTATTTATTCCTACAAGCTTAGCCACAGGCGGATACAATTTGGTGGGCTATACCCCACAAATGCTAGACAGGCCCAGTCAAGAACTGCACCAAACTCCCATAGCTATACTTAATCCCTACAGCACTTCTAGGTCTGGAGAGATTATAGAAATCCATCCCCCTACAGAGAGAAAAGCCACCCCCTTTATACAAACCCCAATCCAAGGAAGTCCCAACCAATGGATTCCATTTGAGCTGCCCCCGAATTTCCCGCAACAGGGTCGCTACAAGCTATCGGTAAAAAAAATAAGTACCCTGCAAACAGAGGCCTTTTTCAAAGAAAATAAAGAAGTAGAAACCCCAGAGATAAAACCACAAAACAATACACGAACAAAAACCCAAGGAGGTATTAGCGGTAGGCTTATCAGTAATAGAAAGCCAATAGATGGGGTATCTGTAGCACTCAGTTTTGTGGGACCAAATATGCCATTTAAACTCACCACTACCAATACAGAAGGCCGGTTTAATTTTCCCCTTTTAGCCACCGTAAACAGCCCACAAGCTGTACTGCAAGTTTGGAATGACCATCCAGCAGACTTTCAGATGGTGTTAGACTCCTTTCCAAGACCAACTAAAGAGCGTCTTAAAAAAGTAGCCCTGCGACTGTATTCCTCAGACCTAGAAAGCTTAAAAAACAGAAGCATTCACAACCAAATTGAAAACGCTTTTAATCCTTATAAACAAGACTCCATTCCCCTAGAGAATAGGCCTATGAGCCGCTTAGACGCCTTCGAAATGAACACCTATACTTTGGAGGAATACAGCCGTTTTAGCAGTTTTGAAGAAACTATTTTTGAAATAGTAAGGGAAGGGAGTTATAAAAAAACAAAGGCAGACAGAGCGGTATTATTTGTAAAGAATGTCGTTAGGAATGTAGCTGTTGCAGCTCCTGTTTTGCTGCTCATAGACGGTATTCCTGTGCCAGACCAGAACGCTTTTAGACGCTATCCCGCATCTGAAATTGAAAAAATTTCTGTTTCCAGACAACAATTGGTCATGGGAAATCAGATTTGGAATGGTCTGGTATATGTTCAAACTAAAGAAGGTATTCCGAAGACCTATCTAAATCAAAAAAATATAGAGATCAGAAACCTAGAGCTGCCAAGGCTCAAAAAGAAATACTATCAGCAACCCAAAAATGCACCAAATTACATACCAAATTACGCACATACCTTAGTTTGGTTACCCAACCAAAGCACAGCAGATCTTCGTGCATTTAAAGGCTTTAAAGCGCCAGATATGGAAGGGCGTTTTGAGCTGTCAATTGAAGGCGAGGACCAGGCAGGCCGCACCTATTCTTTCCGTAACATCTACAAGATTACAAACTAAGTTCAAGTACCTTACTACTGAAGGGGTACTGCCCAATCCGGAAATTCACTGGAAAGTGTGGTAGGAGCCATATCTACAAAAGATGGAGCCACTTGAGATGAACCATCCCAAGAAAATGGAGAAGCTGCGTTTTCCAAACGCAAGGCAAACATTCCAAAACCACGCTCAGAAAGTGGGCCCAAATCCAGACCATTTTCACTCGAGAAGGCCTGTGATACCCCAGACAAAACCACATTGGTGAGCGTCCCCTTTAAACGGTCCGTTTTAAAGTTAAAGGCAGCCAATTGGCTTCCTTTAACCACCAAACGATTGATCTCAAAACCTGTTTGCTCTGCAGCGCTTATCAGAGGATCTCCAAAAGACAAACCATTTGCAGCTGTCTGAAACACATACCAATCCGCTGCTTTTCCCCGCCAAGAGTTGGTAATGGAAACCCCCGTAGACTGGTTATCTGTGAGCAGCATATGTTTGACAAAGGCAGTGCCCCCGTAAATACCCATGGCATTACCTAAATTATGACTCAGACGCACATAATCTATATTGGTAAAGGTCCCCACCCCGTACAATCCAAGGCCGTCATAGTAAGTGCCGTCTTCATAGAGCCCACCAGCGTATTCAATATGTAAGTATTTGAGTTGCCCAGAGCTGTCATTCTCCCGTGTACCTCCATAAAAATAATTCCCTGCTACAGACCTGGGTCTGTCTTCTTGAACTACAGGAGCATGACCTAGAAGAAGCAACCCACCCCAATCTCCAGGCTGTGGATTTTCTGCAGCAGAAGTAATGGTCACAGGGGCCTGCTCCGTACCCCACACCCATAATTTAGCGCCAGGAAGCACAGCAATATGGGCATTGGTTCCTGGAATTGCTTTTATAACCGTTCCCGCATTAATTTCCAGGATGCTGCCATCCCTTACCAACAGCGGTCCAGAAAGAGTATATTCCTTATTTGGAGTTAAGACGGTTCTCCAAACTACTTCTCCCTTAATTTCATTGGGATAAGGAGGACAAACCCTATTACAAGAGTTTCCACCACAGTCTATTCCAGTCTCGTCAAAATTTTGAATACCATCTGAGCATCTAGTAGCAGCAACATTATCAAATGTAGGTGCAGCGTCTACACAGCCTAGCAAAGTAACGAGAAGCAAGGCACTGAAGCACTTCAAGACAAGTAGTTTTTTACTCATGCCTTAAAGATAAGGAATTCACATACATTTTAGGTGCTTCTCAAAAATGGCTTAGGGCATGCTGGGATATTGGCTTTATTTTTACTTAAAAATGTATCTTTAAAGCACAAACAACCCACCTATGAAAAAAATAGCATACGCAGCAGCAGCTTTTTTAGCCTTAGCCTGCCAAAAACAAATCACAACCCAAGAGAGCCAAAACCTTAATGATTTTGAGTTTTTGGAGGCCACTGTGGAAGACCTCCAAAATGGCTATAAAAATGGAAGCCTGAGTGTGGCAAAAGTGGTACAAGCCTATTCCAACCGTATAGCAGCCATAGACCACAGTGGGCCTAGCCTAATGTCGGTGATTGAAGTGAACCCAGAGGCAGCTGCCATTGCAGACTCCTTAGATCTGGTAGCTCCTGAAAACAGGGGACCTTTACACGGCATACCCGTACTGCTCAAAGACAATATAGACACCCATGACCAGATGGCTACCACCGCAGGATCCAGAGCTTTAGCAGGCTCTATGCCTTTAGAAGACAGCTTTGTAGCTAAAAAGCTCAGAGCAGCAGGAGCGGTCATTTTGGGAAAAGCCAACCTAAGTGAATGGGCCAATTTTAGAGGCCAAATGTCCTCCTCTGGCTGGTCTGGTGTAAACGGTCAGACTAGAAATCCCTATGTACTTACCAGGACCCCATGTGGCTCTAGTTCTGGAAGTGGGGTGGCTGTCTCTGCCAACCTCACCCTCTTAGCCATTGGAACAGAAACCAACGGCTCTATCGTATGCCCCTCTACCGTAAATGGAATTGTAGGAATAAAGCCCACTGTAGGACTGATAAGCCGCAGCGGGATTATTCCTATTTCTTATACCCAGGACACCGCAGGGCCTATGGCCCGTACGGTGGCCGATGCCGCTATTGCTCTTGGTGCACTCACTGGCGTAGACAGTAAAGACGCCAAAACATTAGCCAGTGAGGGAAATGCCCTCACAGATTACACTCCCTTTCTTAAAGCAGACGGATTACAAGGCAAAAGAATAGGTTGGTTTAAAGCGGCTTTTGGCAATCACGCTACCACAGACAGTCTAACGCTTAAAGCCATTAAAACCCTTAAGGCACAAGGTGCTACCATTGTAGAAATAGAACAAATAAATGAACGCAGCACCGGTGGACACTCCTTTCAGGTCATGCTTCATGAGTACAAACAAGGGCTCAACGACTACTTTGGCAGTTTGGGACCAGACGCTAAAATTAAAAACTTAGAGGAACTCATTGCCTTTAACAAACAAGATTCTATAGAACTTAAATACTATAACCAGGCCTATCTAGAAATGGCTCTGGAAAAAGAAGGTTTGGACAGCAAAACCTATTTAGACCACTTGTCTGCGCTCAAAAAAGCCAGTCAGGACCAAGGAATAGACAAGGTCATGGCAGAGCACCAATTAGATGGATTTGTGGCTCCAACTGGATCCCCTGCCTGGAGTATAGATTGGTTAAATGGAGACAACTATCATGTAAGTAGCTCGTCGCCCGCCGCCTGGGCCGGCTACCCCAACATAAGCGTTCCCATGGGAGACGTACACGGGCTGCCAGTAGGCCTTTCATTCTTTGGTAGGGCCTGGAGCGAGCCCACTCTCTTAGAGATGGCTTACAGCTTTGAGCAAGCTACCAAAGCCAGAATAGTGCCCAGCTTTAGGGCCTGGGACCAAGTAGAATAAAAAAAGGCCGCAATATCTTGCGGCCTTTTTTATATAGGGATGGGTTTTAATAGAGTTAATAATCAACAAATTACAACATCTGTGCCATAAATTTACAGCAGCAAATGCAGACATTAAAATACTAAATGCTAAATTAGTTCCTCGTATACATTGTTCCATTTTAAACCCCTCGTTGCACCATGAACCCAAAAATACTTTTCATAGGCCTATGTTTTATATGGATGGCCACTGCACAGTCGCAAGAAAGACCCCAACCCAATTACGATCTAGCCGCTAAATTCTCCCCCACCCAATTGGCTAAAATGGTACATTCTACAGAGGTACGCCCCCACTGGCTTAAGAATGGCAATAGGTTTTGGTACCAATATAAAACCACTGCAGGCTCACAATACTATATGGTAGACGCAGACAAGCGTAGCAAAACCCCCTTGTTTAACAATGACCAAATGGCCGCTTGGCTCACAGAAATTACCAAAGATCCTTATGACGGACAGCACCTTCCCAAGTTTGATTTTGAATTTGTAAAAAATGAAACCGCCATTCGCTTTAGGGTCACAGCTACAGAACTCGTAACTGTAGAAGAAGATCTAAAAGCAGACGCTAAGGAGAAGGATAGTACTCAAAAGGCATCGGCCAAAGGCCCTAAAAAACCCAAAAAAGAAAAAAAAGTATATTACCTAGAATACCAATTGGGCGGCAATGGCCTCAGGGTACTGAGCAACGAAAAAGAAGCCAAAAAAGACTACGAGAAATGGGCCAATATAGCGCCAGATTCCAGTATTGTACTCTTTTCAAAGCATTTTAACCTATATTGGATGGACAAGGAAAACTTTCTCAAAGCTGTAAAAGATGAGAAAGATTCTACTATTGTAGAACACCAATGGACCATAGACGGCGAAGCACATTACGGCTATGGCGGCAGCTCTCGCGGGGACGACAATGAGGAGGTAGCCAAAAAGAAAGACGACAGAAAATACGTCTATGGACATTGGACAGACAATGCTAAAAAGTTTGTCTTTGAGAAAACAGATAGCCGCCATATTAAAGATTTATGGGTAATTAATTCTGTAGCTAAAAAACGTCCTACCCTAGAAACCTACAAATACCATATGCCGGGAGAACAGGAGTATTACAAAAGAGAGCTTTTAATCTTTGATATTCCTAGCAAAACACATATTAAAGTGGCCTTGGACACCACCGCCCAGCAGAGCATTAATGTGTACAGCAGGCCTACAAAACCCTCAGATTACGACGCAGATTTTAGACCCAGACTGCTACTTTCAAAAAAAGGAGACCTTTATTTTAGCCGCATTAGCAGAGACCGAAAAAAGCTAGACATTTGTGTAGCCAACCTAGAAACAGGGACTATAAAAGTGCTTATAGAAGAACGACTCAATACCTATATTGAAGAGCGGGCTCCTGTACTCATTAAAAATGAAACGGAACTATTGCATTGGTCTGAGCGAGACGGATGGGCACATTTTTACAGGTATACTACAGATGGAAAACTGCTTAACAGACTCACCCGAGGTCCCTTTCATTCAGAGGCCATACAGGGAGTAAATGAAAAAACAGGGACGGTGTATTTCACAGCCCATGGGGTGCAAAAGGGCATAGACCCTTATTTTGAGCACCTCTATTCCGTACCTCTAAGCGGTGGGCAGCCCAAAGCGCTGAACCCGGGAGACTTCACCTCTAGCACCAGCCCCTCAGATACCCACAGCTATTTTGTGAGCAATTACTCTAGGGTAGACCTTACTCCAGTTTCAGAGTTGAGAAATGCCGCCGGGAACCTGGTCATGCCTTTAGAAACGGCAGACCTCTCTGCACTGATGGCTGCCGGATATCAGTTTCCAGAACGTTTTAAAGTAAAGGCAGACGACGGCATTACAGATATCTATGGAGTCATGTATAAGCCCTTTGATTTTGACCCCAGCCTTTCTTATCCACTATTAGAATACGTCTATCCCGGCCCACAAACAGAGGCAGTGAACAAGGCTTTTTCAGTACGGATGGATCGCTTAGACCGTATGGCGCAATTGGGCTTTATAGTAGCCACTATGGGAAATAGAGGAGGGCACCCAGACCGCTCTAAATGGTACCACAACTACGGCTATGGTAATTTGAGAGACTACGGTTTGGCAGACAAAAAATACGTAGCAGAGCAGTTGGCAGACAGCCACGAGTTTATAGACATTAACAGGGTGGGTATTTTTGGACACTCTGGCGGGGGCTTTATGTCTACGGCAGCCATGCTGGTGTATCCAGATTTCTTTAAAGCTGCGGTTTCTGCAGCCGGAAACCATGACAATTCCATGTACAACTCTTGGTGGTCAGAAACCCACCACGGTGTTATGGAAGAGATGAATGACAAAGGAGAAATCACCTATGCCTATGACATAGATAAGAATCAGGATTTAGCGGCCAACCTCAAAGGACAGCTGTTACTGGTTACAGGAGATGTAGACAACAATGTACATCCGGGGGCCACCATCCGAATGGCCAATGCCCTTATAAAAGCCAACAAACGCTTTGATTTTAAATTACTCCCAGGCCAAAGACACGGCTTTGGAAATATGACCGAATACGCTTTTTGGTTGCGCGCAGACCACTTTAGCAAGCACCTTTTAGGGGTAAGCGCCACTGAGGTAGACCTACTGCATATAAATAAAGACATTCCTCAAAACAAATAAAGGATAAAAGGCCCCGCATGGGGCCTTTTTTAAATCTAAATTGGACAGGCCTTTATTCCTTCGGAACAGTCAGGAAATCCGTACCCAGGTACCGATCGCCAAGATTGGTATACCAGGCGCGATTTTGGGGCATAACAATCCCTTGAACAGTAACTTCTTGGTCTAAAAGAATGTACTCACCGTCTCCTTTTTGCTCGTCGTGATAAAACTGATAATGCTTTAAGGCATAGGTCTGAGGGTCAAAATAAAAGTACCAAACATCCTTACCCACCTCTGGGTCGTAAGCCACCCTAAGCACCCAATACACACTGCCTCTAAAGTCCTTTTTATGGGCCACGGGCGCTAGCTTTGTTCCTGGATCTTTGAGCTTCATGGGCAGGCCGTATAAATAGGTATAGTAGTTTTTCATCTTGCGTCCCTGTTCGCAATTAAGCCTGTGCTCCTTAGCCTGCTGGGGGCTAAAATTGTCATTGCCGTTAAAGCGGACATGGCAGTCCTGAGGACCTATTTTATAGGAAGTGGTCATAGAATCTCTGGAAGCTTCCAAAGAAAAAATACCCTGGGCATTGTTTAACTGTACCACACTTTCCCTGGGGCTTTTGCCCGGTGTTTCCATTCTTATGTTCAAAATAGCCAGCAGTTTAGGCCAATGGTTGTTTGGGTCGTGGTAGGCTATCGCTTTTTCCAAAAGCTCTGCCGATGCCATTTGGTTTTCAGATTGTGCCCAACTATAAGCGGGAAATAAAAAGAAGGCCAAGTAGCAACTTAGCTTGAAAAAAGGAGATAATCGCATGAGATTGTGTTTTACCTAAAGGTAGATAAAACCATTGGATTCTGCAGCTTATGGCTTGAAACCGTGTCTCTTTTGCCTTTTGGCACTGTACTTATTAGAAGCCGTATTGGGAGGCAATGGCTTTTTAATAGTCACCTGCTTCTGTGTTTGAGGACCATGGAGAGACTGTTCGCTTTGAGCAACTTCTCCGGGCTTGGCGGTTAACTGTTTTTGAGAGCCACAGCTCACTAAAAAAAATCCAAAGAGCGATAAAAAGAGTGTTTTCATGTTTTTTTTGTTAAAAATATATCAGAAAAATCAGAATATCAAATGATTTTTATCCATTCTAAGGTTGGGGCAGGGAAACTAAGTGGGCACAAAGACTTGGGGTTTAGGACCTGGGATTTAGAATCTGGAAGCTAGGACTTGGGTACAATCGGAATCCAAATTTCTTCCTCTGAGTCTGGACTATTGTGCTTGTATTTTGGGCCTAATATTTCAAAATGTGGCCTATCGTCCAATTCATAAGGGCTCTGCGGCAACCACTGGCTGTATATCTCATTGAAAATAACGGTGTCCATACCCTTTTGTAAAAAAACAGCGTATTGGCCTCCTGGAATTTCATATGTCTCCATTCCATTTGGCAAATGGGTGCTGGGTGTGATAGCCACTAAGGCCCATTTCTTGAAAGTTTGCTGTGGGTCAAAGCGGTTAAAATATCCCTCCGGGTACTCTTGTAAAGAATAGACTTCGGAACCCAGGGCGTGGGGCAGCTCTTTAAGCCTTGGCATAAAAGACTGAAAAAGAGGCGTATTTTGGGGGTTTAACATAGACATTTCTACAGACATTCCCATAGCCTTTACAGCAGCTATAGTTCTAATTTCAGGAGACAGCATACCAATTCTTTTAAGTAAACTCTAAATTAAAAAATATTTGCCCATTCAAAGAATTGCATTACATTTGTATAGACAATAGTTGTATAAACAATATATTAAATTCCTATGAAAACCATACTACATACCGCAGAAAGCAGAGGCCATGCCAATCACGGATGGCTCAATTCTTATCATACTTTTAGTTTTGGAGGCTATCACCACCCAGAGCGAACTAATTTTGGCGTATTGCGCGTTCTCAATGACGATCAAGTAGCCCCAGGAATGGGCTTTGGAACCCACCCACACCGCAATATGGAAATCATCTCTATTCCTTTAGAGGGAGACCTAGAACATAAAGACAATACAGGTACCAATGCCATTATTAGAAATGGAGATATACAGGTTATGAGTGCAGGTACAGGCATAGAACACTCCGAATACAATGCCAACTCAGACAAAGAAGTTAAGTTTTTACAAATATGGATTATCCCAAATAAAAAGGGGGTTCCTCCAAGGTACCAACAAATTAGTTTAAAGGAGGAGGATAGAAAAAATAAACTCCAACAAGTTCTCTCTCCAAATCCAGATGACGCTGGGGTTTGGATACACCAAAACGTATGGTTTCACTTAGGCACCTTAGACAAGGGGACCGCTGTAAAACACACATTAAAAGATCCTGAAAACAACGGACTTTACGCATTTATTATTAGTGGTGAAATAGATATAGAGGGACAAAAACTATCTGCCAGAGACGGTCTAGGTCTTACAGAAATCTCTGAAATAAACCTAAAAGCAAAATCAGATACAGAAATTTTGTTACTCGAGGTACCTATGACCCTTTAAGTACAATAAATCAATTAGAACAATATCTTTTTATTAAAACAAAATAAAGCCATCCTGAGGATGGCTTTATTTATATAAAAATTTTTTATTTAGAATATTTCTAAATAAAATTTGATAGTTAAAAATTCCTAATATATATTTGTTTTATTATTTTTAATTAATCTAAATAAGTATAATGAAGAGTTATATTACTATCGCTTTTGCTTGCCTCATTGGAATGAGTAGCATGGCACAAGAACAAGAAAAAGATTCAATCACCACAAATAAACTAGAAGAGGTGATTGTAAAAGGAGCTTATAAGCGCTATAAAACAGAAACCAGTGTTTCTGTAGCTAGAATGCCCCTAAAAAACTTAGAAAATCCACAGGTATATAGCTCTATCTCTAGTAATCTTCTCCAAGATCAGCTGGTAACACAACTAGACCAAGCCTTAAGAAATGCCACCGGAGTAAGCAGACTTTGGGAATCTACGGGTAGAGGGGGAGACGGTGCTGCATTTTTCTCTCTTAGAGGATTCTCAGTACAACCCACCCTTACTAATTCTGTAGCTAGCTTTTCAAATATGGGGCTAGATCCAGCGAATATAGAAACCATTGAGGTGCTCAAAGGTCCCTCAGGAACTCTTTTTGGAGGGAATATTGTGTCCTACGGTGGACTTATCAATGTGATAACAAAAAAGCCTTTTGAAAGAGAGGCTGGAGCCCTGAGTTATATTCACCTTGGAAATGGAGGTAGTAGACTGACCTTGGACTACAATACCCCTCTGAACAAAGACTTGGCTATTCGGGTAAATGCAGCTTACCAAAACCAACAGAGTTTTCAAAACGCAGGATTTAGAAAATCCTTTTTTGTAGCCCCATCCTTGAGCTACAGAGCTAGCGACAAATTGAGTTTTGATTTAAATGCAGAAATTCAAGAAGTAGAGGGAGCATATGCGCCTATGATATTCCTCAATAGGTTTGCACCATTGAGTTTTGACAATATTGAGGTGTTTGAAAATCAATATTTAGAGGCTTTTACCTCTAATGATCTGGTGATGCGAAATCCTTCATACAGCTTTCAAGGAAAAATGAAGTGGATTCTCAATGATAAGTGGCAGTCTGAGACCATATTTTCAAGTAGTAATGCCAAAACAGACGGTTACTACCAATACCTATGGGACAGTACGAATGGAAATGAATTTACCAGATTCATATCTAAAAGAAATGGCCATACATTGAGTAGCGGCATTCAACAAAATTTCTTGGGGCAATTTAAGTTAGCAGGAATGGAAAATAAACTATTAATTGGAGTAGACTATTTAGACAGAAAGATTAACAATCAAAGTTCGGGATATGTTGGTCATGGTGTAGTAGCTCTTGCAGATCAAACAGATAGTGGCGTGCTCACCAGCCAAGCGGTAGACAATTCACTATTAGAGTCATTTGAAGGGATTAGTACCGCTGCTACCAAAAGCTTTGGCGCCTATGTGTCCAATGTATTAAATTTTAGTGAAAAATTCAGTGCAATGGCGTCTGTAAGGCTGGATTATTTTGAGGGGATTCCAAGCTACTGGGCTCAGGAATCCATCTCAGGACAAACTACTTTATCTCCAAAATTTGGATTGGTTTACCAACCCATAGAAAACGGTATCTCCTTCTTTGGAAATTATATGAATGGATTTACTCAGTTAGATCCAACGCAAGTAGCAGACGTAGACGGGAGCAATCCAAGAATTAAAGTTTATGAACCTGAGCAGGCCAACCAGTATGAATTTGGAACCAAACTCAATATTATCAATGACAATGCTACCATTACAGCCTCCTACTATCATATAGATGTGACCAACAAGCTCATGGCAGACCCCAATAATGTGAATAATAACATTCAAGGTGGTGCTGTTGTTTCTAAAGGCTTTGAAGCCTCTATTGTAACCAACCCCATCAGAGGGCTTAATATTGTAGCTGGTTACGCACATAACATTAGTGAGGTTACCAAAGACACCCCTGCGGGTGGATACTTGGGCCTTAGACCGGAAGAGGCAGGTCCTGAAACCCTGATCAATTTTTGGGCCAATTATACCTTTTTAGAAGGCGGACTAAAAAATATGTCACTAGGTTTTGGAGGTAATTACGCCAGTGAACATCATACGCTTAATAGAGCCAATATAGGGCAGTTTACACTGCCTAGCTATACGGTACTCAACAGTGTGATTGCTTACCAGTGGAATCAGGCCAGTATTCAATTGAAAGTAGATAACATCACCAATAAAAGGTATTTTACTGGCTGGTCTACTGTGAGCCCTCAACAAACTCGAATAGTATCTTTAGGTTTAAATTATCAATTTTAAGTATTGAACCTATTTAAAAAATATATCAGAAAAATGCACCTCTGGCTCGGTTTAAGTTCCGGGCTTTTGGTGTTTATTATTGCCCTTACAGGTTGTATTTATGCCTTTCAAGAAGAAATACAAGATCTGACTGAAACTTACCGTCATGTATCTCCAAAGGACGCTCCCTTCCTCAGACCTTCTCAAGTACAAAAAATAGCTCACGAACTGCTTCCAGACAAAAAATTGCACGCTATTTTGTATAAAGGGCCAGAAAAGGCTCTGGAGGCCATATACTTCCACTATGAGACCAATGACACTTATTATTATATAGCTCATATAAACCCTTACAGTGGAGAAGTGCTCCACCTTAGAGATGAGTACGCCACCTTTTTTAGGTTTATCTTAGACGGACACTTTTATTTATGGCTACCTCCTGAAATCGGGCAGCCGTTTGTGGCCAGTATTACGCTTGTCTTTTTACTCATGCTTGTGACTGGACTCCTCCTTTGGGTCCCAAAAAAAATTAAAGACCTCAAGAAAAGATTGGTCTTTAGTTGGAACAAAAAGACCCAGTGGCGTCGCAAAAATTATGACATTCACCAAATCATTGGAATTTACAGCTTGTTATTCGGAATATTTTTTGCTGCTACAGGCCTGGTATGGGGGTTCCCTTGGTTTGCAGAGGCCTACCACAAGTCTTGGGGCGGAAAAGCAAATCTGGAGTACATAGAGCCAATGGCCTCTCCCATTGCTGTAGAGGACCAGGGCGCTGCTTTAGACGCGGTGTATGAGCTGATGAGAAAAGAATATCCAGAGGTGAAAAGCATAGAGGTGCATCCGCCAGAGGCGGAAAACAGCCCTATTGCTGCCAATGCAAATTTCAAAGACGGTACCTATTGGAAAATTGATTATCGCTATTTTGATGGAAATACCCTAGAAGAGTTAGAAGTAGACCACATTTATGGTCGTTTAGACAACGACAATTTAGGAGACCGTATAGTTAAGATGAACTACGATCTGCATACTGGAGCTGCCTTGGGTATTGGAGGAAAAATTGTGGCCTTTTTTGCCTCTTTAGCCATACTTATTTTGCCAGTTTCTGGTACTTTAATTTGGTGGGGAAGGCGAAAGAAAAATAAAAGAAAAGAGAGGTCTTTAGGTGGTATTTAAACTCCAGTGATATGATTTAGAATGACTAAGATGTATCTTTGAAAAAAATACATCTTTATGAAAACACAAAATTTTAAAAATCACGCTAGGCTCGTTAAGGGGTTTCACGGCTTGTTAAGCCTTGGTATTTTAGTCTTAATTATAGGTACAGTAACTTACTTATTTAGAGGCGCTCCAGGTCATGCCTACCCAGCCACTTTACTTTTGATCACTGCATTCATTTTTTCAGTCCTGGTGTGGTATACCAGAAGCTTTCCTTTAAAAGCACAAGATAGAGCCATTCGTGCGGAAGAAAATCTAAGATATTACGTTCGCAAGGGAACACTACTCCCCTCAGAATTAAAACTATCTCAAATTATTGCACTTCGCTTTGCCCCAGATGAAGAATATGACGCTTTAATGGCAAGGGCATTAGAGGAAAAATTAGGGCAAAAAGAAATTAAAGCAGCCATAAAAAACTGGAAGCCAGACTATCACAGGGTGTAAAAATAAAAGTCTCCAATAAAGTTATAAGAAAAATTGATCGTGATTTGATTTTCCATACATATTTGTGATGTATCTTTATAGAACACTCATTAAGTTACAATTATCTAAAAGTCACAAATATGGAACACTTCAATCAAAATGGATCTGGTACATGTCCTTTCTCCCAGGGTGCCGTTAAAAGTGCCGCTGGCAAGGGAACCTCTAACAAAGACTGGTGGCCTAACCAGCTTAATCTAAATATTTTAAGGCAGCATGGCAGCGCTTCAAATCCTTTAGGCGAAAGCTTTGACTATTCCAAAGAGTTTTCTAAACTAGACTATCAAGCGCTCAAAACAGATCTGGCAGCTCTCATGACAGACTCTCAAGATTGGTGGCCGGCAGACTATGGACACTATGGTCCTTTCTTTGTTAGAATGACCTGGCATGCTGCAGGAACTTATAGAATTGCAGACGGCCGTGGTGGTGGTGGAACAGGAGCCCAGCGTTTTGCGCCGCTAAACAGCTGGCCAGATAACGGAAATTTAGATAAGGCTCGTTTGCTATTATGGCCTATTAAAAGAAAATACGGGCAAAAAATTTCTTGGGCAGACCTGCTCATACTCGCTGGAAACGTGGCTCTAGAAACCATGAACTTTAAAACCTTCGGTTTTGGAGCTGGTAGAACAGACATTTGGGAGCCAGAACAAGACATTTATTGGGGGCAAGAAGGTAAATGGCTAGAGAACCAGCGTTATACTGGAGATCGAGAATTAGAAAACCCTTTGGCGGCAGTTCAAATGGGGCTTATATATGTAAACCCCGAAGGCCCAGACGGTCACCCAGACCCTCTGGCTTCTGCTAGAGACATTCGGGAAACATTTGGTAGGATGGCCATGAACGATGAAGAAACTGTAGCGCTCATTGCCGGCGGTCATACCTTTGGTAAAACACACGGAGCAGCTAACCCAGAACAATACGTGGGTGCAGAGCCTGCTGGAGCTCCTATTGAAGAAATGAGTATGGGTTGGAAAAATAGCTTTGGAAAAGGGCACAGTGAAGACACCATTACCTCAGGCTTGGAAGGAGCATGGACTACCACACCCACACAATGGAGTAACAATTACTTTGAAAATCTATTTGGGTATGAGTGGGAACTCACCAAAAGCCCAGCTGGAGCCCACCAATGGAAACCTAAAAATGACGGAGGCGTAGGAACCGTTCCAGACCCGCATATACCGGGTAAAACCCATACGCCAATCATGCTTACCTCAGATATAGCGCTTAGAGAAGACCCTATTTATGAAAAAATATCTAGACATTTTTATGAGCACCCAGACGAGCTGGCAGACGCCTTTGCCAGAGCATGGTATAAATTAACCCACAGAGATATGGGGCCCAAAGAAAGGTATTTAGGGCCTGAAGTCCCTTCAGAAACCCTGATTTGGCAAGACCCTATCCCTGCATTAGATCACCCTCTGGTTGGAGACTCAGATGTGGCAAAAATCAAAGAAGCCCTTAAAGCGTCTGGCATTTCTGCCTCTGAAATGGTAGAAACAGCTTGGGCCTCTGCTAGTACTTTTAGAGGGTCTGACATGCGAGGCGGTGCCAACGGCGCTAGAATTAGACTGGCCCCTCAAAAAGATTGGGAGGTAAACAAACCCGATCAGTTACAAAAGGTGCTATCTGTTTATGAAAACATTCAAGAAACTTTTGCACATGAGGCAAAAGGCGCTAAAATAAGTATGGCAGACCTCATAGTTTTGGCGGGTGGTTATGGTATAGAAATGGCTGCAGCAGCTGCAGGCCATCAGATTACAGTTCCGTTTACTCCTGGGAGAACAGACGCTACTCAAGAGCAAACAGACGCTACCTCTTTTGCGGTTTTAGAACCACAGGCAGACGGATTTAGAAATTATACCAAAACCAAATTTACCGTTTCTGATGAGGAACTTCTAATAGACAAAGCGCAGTTACTGACCCTCACAGCGCCAGAAATGACTGTTTTACTTGGAGGAATGCGTGTATTAGACACCAACTTTGACGGTTCTTCTCATGGGGTATTTACCAAAAACAAGGGGCAGCTAAGCAATGACTTTTTTGTAAACCTCTTAGATTTAAATACCCAATGGGAGGCTGCTTCAGAGGAGCAAGACCTATTTATGGGTAGAGACAGAAAAACCAAAGCCTTAAAATGGACCGCCACTAGAGCAGACCTCATCTTTGGCTCCAATTCTGAGCTCAGAGCTTTGTCTGAGGTGTATGCCACTGCAGATGGCCAAGATAAATTCCTTCAAGATTTTGTTGCAGCTTGGACCAAAGTGATGAATTTAGATCGCTTTGACATGAAATAAAAAGTAAATAAGTAGTTTTAAAAAGGCCTCAGAAATCTAAGGCCTTTTTTTATTGCAATCGGGGCAAAAAAGGACCTAATTGTTGGTCGTATTGCCGCTGAAAAAAAAGAAAGTAGTTATACAAAAGGTAATTTACCTCATACCCATAATCTGTCTGCGGGTCATAATCTATTCGCATGAGATACAAATCCCTATTATATCTGGTATCCATGACTCTCATATTCCAATGATTGACAAAAATAGCATTTCTACGCTCTAAATAGCCTTGGGAATAATAGCCTCTTGACCTTGCCACACTATTTATCCATCTGCTAAAACCGGGATCTATTATGATAATTTCATATGCTATACTATCATTAGCAATTCGCACCGTATCAGACACTTTTTCTGTAAGTTCTTTAGGTTCTGAACTAGCTTTCCCTCTCCTAAGCTGGCTGCAACTCGTCACATAACAAAGTAAAGCAATTAAGACTAAAGATTGAAAAGCCATTTTCATATTACCGCATTTTTAAGGTGGGGTAGGAAACCCCTAATTGCTCTAAATAAGTATCATACTTTTTTTCGTTGTAATAAAAAGGTTCCAAAGCAGCTTTATACTGACTCATGATCTGTTTATTCAAATAAGTTGGTGGCGCATCATTGGGTCCAATCATTGGCTGATATTTAGTCTCTGCTGTTTGCACCTCATTAAAATAAGCCCAAGCGTCTGTTACTAAGTTTGGTTGTAATAAAAAGTCTATAAGGGTCATAGCCACAACCTTGGCACCTGCAGTAACTCCTTTATGCGCAATTGGTGTAGCCATCGCAATCGCGTTGCTCCAATGATGTCCTTGAAGTCCTGGAATATTTGAAGGGAACCTTAAGGTTACTGTGGGAAGGGTCCAAGACACGTCTCCAATGTCGTCACTACCCCCACTAATTGGTTTTTCTACGGGAGGAACCAGACCTTTTAATTCTGTAGCAAGGCCTTCTATCTGAGAAGATTGCACCTCCTTTTGTACTGCTTTTGCCAATTGCTGATCTGCCTCTGACCATTCAGGGAGTCCCACTTCTTGAATATTCTTATCCATGGTCTCTGCAATTACTTTATTAAAATGTCTGGGCCATGCAGTGCCTAAAATCTCTGAACTCATTTGAGTGTCCGTCATGAGAGCTGCGCCTTTAGCAATGTTGTTTGCTGTCTGGTACATCTCCATAATACCCTGGTAGGTAACATCTCTAAAATAATACCATATAGTGGCCTTTGAAGGTACTACGTTGGGCTGGTCTCCTCCATCCGTAAAAATAGAGTGAGATCTTTTAAGAGGGTCTAAATGTTCCCGCTTATAATTCCAACCAATATTCATAAGCTCAGCAGCGTCTAAAGCACTTTTACCTCGCCATGGCGCACCCGCTGCATGTGCCGCTTCACCTTCAAAAGTATAGGCTACAGAAATTAAACCCGTTCCTGAAGATTGACCCCAAGAAACTCCCATATTGCTACTCACATGAGTAAAAATACAAAGGTCTATATCTTTAAATAAACCATCTCTAGTATACCAAGCTTTAGCAGCCACTAGTTCTTCTGCAATACCAGGCCATAAAATTAAAGTGCCCCCTATGCCCTCTTTTTTCATGATTTTCTGAACCGACAAAGCAGCTGTGATATTCAAAGGAATACCCGCATTATGACCCTCACCATGTCCTGGTGCTCCCTCTACAATAGGCTTGTGATAAGCTACACCTGGGTACTGAGACGCCTTAGGTATACAGTCTACGTCACTTCCTAACGCAATCACTGGGCCTTCCCCTTGAGACCATTTGGCAAACCAAGCGGTAGGAATACCAGACACACCATATTCAATGTCAAATCCTTCTTTTTTTAATAGGTCTGTCAAATATTTTGAAGAACGTTCCTCTTGAAATCCAAGCTCTGAGAAGCTAAAAATTTTATCTACCATAACCTGGCTGAGTTTTTCATTTTCACCTACCCATTCAGCCGCTTGCTGCTTCAGAGAAGATAACTGATCTGGGGTTTGCCCACTCAGAATATTTTGAAAGGAAAAAAGAAGACCTAATGTGAAAATACAAAGGGTTTTTGAAATAAAATGAGATTTCATGTGCTTGGTTTTTATAGATTGGATATAATTCCATTAAATATAATGAAATTGTAAACGCCATAAAAACTATAACTTTTTTACGTAGTCCGTAATAATTACAATGATTTTTCCATCTAGTTAAAATATCGGCTTTTAAGCCAAAAGGAAACTCGCACCAGTAGTATGAGGGCCGGGACTTCTACCAATGGACCTATGACTCCTGCGAAGGCCTGACCAGAGTTCAGTCCAAATACACTAATGGCAACGGCTATGGCCAGTTCAAAATTATTTCCAGCTGCGGTAAAAGCTACCGCTGCAGTTTTGTCGTAGCTGCCACCTGCTGCCTTGGTCACAAAAAAACCAATCACAAACATAAGGGCAAAATATAGTAGCAGTGGTATGGCTATGACCACCACGTCTAAAGGGATACGAACTACAAGGGCCCCTTTTAAAGAAAACATAACCACAATGGTAAACAGCAAAGCTAAAAGCGTTGCAGGAGAAATACTAGGTATAAATTTCTGTTCATACCAATCTATCCCTTTTAATGGTACTAGGATTTTGCGGCTCAAAAAACCCATCAAAAAAGGAATCCCTAAGTATATTAGAACAGATTCTGCAATGAGGCCTATAGAAATATTTACTATAGCGCCTTCAAACCCAAAATAAGGCGGCAACAGGGTGATAAATATCCAAGCGTAAAAAGAGTATGCAAATACCTGAAAAATACTGTTTAAGGCCACCAGTCCTGCACCGTATTCTGCACTTCCCTCTGCCAAGTCGTTCCAAACCAATACCATGGCAATACAACGGGCCAATCCAATTAATATAAGCCCCACCATATACTCAGGATAATCTTGTAAGAAGCTCAGCGCCAACACAAACATTAAAACAGGGCCAATAACCCAATTGAGCAAGAGTGATGCGCCCAGTATCTTTACATTTTTAAAAACTTTAGGCAAAAGGGCGTAATTTACCTTGGCTAGTGGTGGGTACATCATTACGATGAGTCCAATGGCAATGGGAATATTGGTAGTTCCCTGACTCATGCTATTAATGAATTCTGGAAATGTTGGAAATATATTTCCAATGGCCACCCCCAACAGCATAGCGACAAATATCCAAAGGGTTAAATACTGATCTAGGAAGGAGAGCTTTTTTTTCATGAGAGAGTAATGTGAAAGTAGGTCTTAAAGGGGTCATTTTTAAAGGCTATTTGGTCTAGGTGATTTGAGAGAAAACGTACTTGAGTTCGCAGGCAATTTGGAGGCTTCGAGCTGCATAAGTAGCTTCTTGTTCTGGGGTGCCATCGGAGACCGTAGGGTCTTCAAAGGGTAGTGCAATTCTCTTTTCTGCCCCAGCAATAAAAGGGCAGCCTTGGTCTGCGGTGTCACAGGTCATGATCGCTGCAAAGCTTTCCTCTGGATTAAATGGGTGGTCGTATTTTTTTGAAAAAGCTACAATGGAAGGGCTATTTGGGCCAAAACCCAAGGCGTAGATTGGATTGGTCTGCTGAGAGAGGTTACTATTACTAAAGCCTTGGTTAATTAATGTTTTTATTACCATTGGAAATACAGTAGTTGCCTCTGTACCTCCAGAGTAGCAAAAGAGATTTTCCACATTAAAATAAGCTGCTAAGGCCTGAGCCCATACCTGAGACAAATGACTCCTTCTGGAGTTGTGGGTACAAATAAAATTCAGTAGAATGGGAGCTCCCTCCCCCTTCTTTTTTTGAATAAAGGCAGCTAAAACCTTTAAAATTTCTTTGCGTTGGCTTGGAATAGAACTTAGATCTAAACCCTCTATGGTCTGAATTAGGTTTGGGTACATAAATATAATTTAACAACATTGAATAGTGGCTACACCCTGTGCAAATAATTCAGAAAATACCCCACGGGCCGCTTCCCAGGCCTTAGCGTCTATACAATAACAAACGGAGGTACCTGAGATCTTTCCTTGAATAAGTCCGGCTTCTTTGAGAGATTTTAAATGCTGTGAAATGGTGGGCTGGGCCAAGCCAATTTCCAAAACTAAGTCTCCACAAATACAACTTTCTGTTTTCATAAGCTGTTGAAGAATAGCAATTCTTGCTGGATGGCCTAGTGCTTTGGCCAATAAGGCCAGCTTATTTTGCGCTGGCGTATAGTGTTCTGTTTTAGTGAGTCCCATCCTTTAATTATTATATTGCAATATTACGATAAATATACTATCAAAAATGATATCTTTAAATTATAAAACAAAACCCATGAAAAGAAGTACTTTTTTAAAGCAGAGCGGTGCTCTGGCTACCCTTTCCTTTTTACCAACTGCCTGCTTCAATAGCAGCCATGATCGCTTTCCTATGGGCTTACAGCTCTACACGGTGCGTGATTTTATGGCCAAAGATCCAGTGGGTACTTTAAAAAAATTAAAGTCCATGGGTTATACAGACTTTGAGACCTACGGCTATGACACTGAAAATAAGTCCTACTACGGTTTTAAAGCTGAAGATTTTAAACAGATTTTGACAGACTTAGAACTGAGCACCTATAGCGGGCATTATGGGGTTCACGGGCTTATGGAAGCCACAGCAATAGAAGTGGAACGCTACGTAGAAAGTTGTATAGAAGGTGCCTTAGCCCTTGGGGACGCTTTTATCACCTGGCCCAAATTAGACGCAGCGTATCACTCAGAAGCAGGATACCAACTATTGGTTTCGCAGCTAAACGCTATAGGAAAACAAGTATCGGCCGCAGGCCTAAAATTTGCCTATCACAATTTTGGTTACGATTTTAACACCTATGGAAACAAAATGGGGATAGATTGGGTTCTAGAAGAGACCGACCCAAACTATGTGCAACTAGAGGTAGATTTTTACTGGGTCATGCATGCTGGTGTGGTCACTCCAAAGCAACTCATAGAAAAAGCTGCAGGAAGGGTGCCGCTTTGGCATATAAAAGACATGGATAAGCTTTCCAGAGACTACACAGAACTGGGCAACGGGTCTATAGATTATACCCGTCTATTGCCCAGTGCCAAAACTGCTGGACTGGAACGCTATTATATAGAACAGGGTGGGAATTTTGCAGTAAACTCTTTGCAAAGTGTGGCCGATAGTGCCCGCTATTTCAAAAAAAATCTGCGTGAAAAATTCTAAATGGGGCTTTTTACTCTGGGCTTTTCTCCCATTTTACTGAGGTAAAAGGCATAGGCTTGCTGGGCTACCTTACGCCCTAAAATAAGCCCTTCTGTGTTGTCCGATTGTATGTGATAGCCTCCTAAAACTCTAGACATTCCGGCCATTTCTGCCGCCTGGCTAAAGCTGGGAAAATGCAAAACAATCTCTTGCCACTCCTCCTTTGGTTCCGTGAGTGAGCCGGCAGTAAAAGGCACGCTAATACCAAAGTAATCCGACCCCTTAAACAATCTCAATGCCTCTGCACAGGCCCCACTAATGGTACTGTGGCCAGACACATAACTCGGGAAAGGCGGGCAGAGAAAAACCTCTGGAGAATAAGGCCGCCATTGCGACCCTTTTAGGTTGGTCCAACCTGTGTTATAGCCACCCCAGCCCCAAATATCTTGGTCTTTAAAATAATGGTGTACCAAGGCATAGGGCCTGGCGTAATCATAGAACATTTTGGTGTCCCAAGACGCAATAAAAGCGTCCATGGCAGTTATCTGGTTTAAAAAATACATTTTTACGTCGGTGTCCAGATCGTGTTGGTCCCGCTCAGACACTTTTTGAGCAAACATGAGCCAATGCCCTGCCTGTTGTACAGACTGTGGGCCGTCTCTCATAAATTCTACCAAACCTTTTTCTTCCGGACTCATATTGGCCTGTAAGGCCACCACCTCTTCTACCTCCTTTTTTAATTGTTCAGATCCAACATAGGGCGGTGGTGGAGAACGGAACTGGTCTGGAGAATCCAAACTGATGGGGGTCACTTTTTGCCAAAAGGGCGTGAGGCATTTCGGAGCAAACAGACTACTGTCTGCTCCTCTGAAATACTTGGGTTGCCACCTGTTCAGGTCTGTGTTTATATCTGGGGTATTGACAGGCTTATAATTGGTGTAGTCAAAATAAGGGGGCTTGGAGGGGGCAGCTTCTGAGTATTGATTGGCCCCGTCGTGTTTTCTGGCCTGAATAACCGCCATAGCCGCCAAATATCCCACTCGCTGTGGGCTGCCTTCTCTCTCTATATGTTGTAAAGGATCTAAGCCCAGGGCTTTCATTTTGGACTTAAATAAGCTACTGTCTGCGTAATAATATTCTCTTAGGGTATAATAAGCAGCATAAGAAATGGCTATTTCCTTGTCTTTTAAACGATCGCTTTGAACTTTAGGGTGCTTTAAATACACCGGTGTTGCAGTGGTGTGGTATGTGGACCAAGCGTCAAAAACAGCTGTGAAAATTAAGCCTAAATACCTAGAAGTTATGGTGGGTCTTGGCGCAAAACGCTCCGTGTCTAAAGCGGTGGCCTCTAAGGCAACCGCAGCCCAATAATAGGCTATATTATCTGCGCCTAATGGGTTTGGTTGGCCCGTAATGGAGTCTGGTTTGGAGCTACATTGGCAAAGACATAGCAGCAAGCAAGCTAGGAAGAACTTGGGCAACTTCATAACAGATTAGTTTAAATTGTTATACGCAAGTTTAATAAAAATCTGTTTAACCCAGACGGAAAAGCCGGTTTTTTGCATTTATGATTTGCGCATGATAAAGGCAGCCTTACAAGGACAGCTTGACAAGGACAGTTTTACAGGGGCAGTAACCACTTTATCGCAAAAGGGGCTTTATAATCCAAAATGCCTTTTTTTAAAAAGACAAAAATTATAGCTCCTCATTTACAATAAGCAACTAAATAACACCCCTGATTTTCATTTTGTTAAATAGTCTCGCTCCACAGCTTATATTCAAAGAATATCCCGATATTTATTGTAGCGCCTTGGGGCAAATTAAAGCGACTACTTAATTTTTTTATCATGCAAGAGCAACGTCTAGAAGTCTTCAAAAAATCGGTAAACAACACTTTTAATGTGTACAACAGCCTATTTTTAAACCTACCTTACAGAAATATAGAAAATGTAGGTATGCTTATTCCCCTGCTGCTAGACCAAAGTAAAAAAGGGTTAAAAGCGGGTAAGAATCCACAGCAAATCTTAGAAGCCTTTTTTAAAGACTATGCCGGGCTCACTTCAGAAGAATCTCAGATAGACTTTATGTTTCGTATCATTCAGTATGTGGAACGTCAGGTGGTGCTTTATGACAGTGTAGAAGACGCTGCCTTTCCCAAACTGCACCAGCACAGTTCTTCACTGAGTATTAAAGACTACTTTCAGATCATAGACAAGAACAAGAACTGGGAGCTTATGGCAGAGAAACTCTCCAATTTTAGTGCCCGGATTATACTCACAGCACACCCTACCCAATTCTACACCCCAGCGGTGCTAGACATTATGTCTGATTTGCGAAAACTTATAGTAGAAAACAACATTACTGAAATAGACAAAAGTTTACAACAATTGGGGCTTACTTCTCTGTTAAACAGCAAGAAACCCACCCCCTTAGACGAGGCTAAAAACATTATACACATCCTTAGAAATGTTTATTACGACGCTATTGGAGACTTATACAGCCACATAAAAGCCCACATTCCTTTAAAAGATTTTGACAATTACAATTTGGTGAAATTGGGATTTTGGCCTGGTGGAGACAGGGATGGAAACCCATTTGTAACCACAGAAATGACGGATCAGGTAGCAGACGAACTAAGAACCACCCTTATGAAGTGCTACTACAAAGACCTGAAAGCCCTACATATGAAATTGAGTTTTACAGCGCTTCAAGAACCCCTAATAGGTCTCAGAAAAGCATTGTACAACAGTATGTTTGACACAAAAGCCTTAGTCTCTTATGACTTTTTAATCGCTGAGCTTCAAAAAATAAAAGACCTCTTAGTCTCCACATATTATGGCTTATATCTTGAAGAATTAGACGCCTTAATAGACAAAGTCAAGATTTTTAAAACCCATTTTGCCACCTTAGACATTAGACAAGACCACAGCATTCACTATAATAGTGTGACCGCTATCTTAAAACAAAGTGGTCATATAAAGGACCATCTAGACGAACTTAGCGCAGAGGCCCTCACGGACAAATTACTTCATTTAGAACTTGAAGTACAGCCAGATGACTTTGAAGACGCGCTAGTGTCGGACACCTTAAAAAATATCAGAAACCTAAAAAACATTCAAGCTAAAAACGGTACGGACGGTTGCAATAGATACATTATTAGCAACTCAGAAGACAAATTTTCGGTCTTATTTGTATGGGCTTTATTCAGATGGTCTGGTTATAAAGAGGCAGACATTCATTTTGACATTGTGCCGCTTTTTGAAACCATGCACGGTATGGACACCTCTGAAAAGAGTATGCACGATCTCTTTCAGACTCCGGAATATATGAAGCACATTGAAAAAAGAGGCGCCAAACACACCATTATGCTGGGCTTTTCAGACGGCACCAAAGACGGAGGCTATGTGAAAGCCAATTGGTCTATTTTAAAAACTAAGGAAAATCTCACTGCTGTTTGCAAGCAATACCATGTGAGTGCTGTATTTTTTGACGGCCGTGGGGGACCACCGGCTCGTGGCGGAGGAAAAACACACCGTTTTTATGCCGCCCAAACCAAAGAAATTGCCAATAATGAGATCCAATTAACCATTCAAGGGCAAACCATAACCAGTACCTATGGGACTCGAGACCAATTTGTATACAACTGCGAACAGTTGCTCACTGCAGGGCTGTCTAATAATATTTTTGGAAAAGAAAACAGTATTTCTCCTGCGCACAGGAACTTAATGGAGGCCCTTTCTGAACGAAGCTTTAACAAATACAACGCCTTAAAACAGCACCCTAAATTCATGTCGTATTTAGAAAACAGGAGTACCCTTAAATACTACACCAAGGCCAATATTGGTTCTAGACCTGGCAAAAGAGGCAAAAAGGCTAAATTGGAACTCACAGATCTCAGGGCCATTTCTTTTGTAGGCTCCTGGAGCCAACTCAAACAGAATGTACCTGGCTACTTTGGTATTGGGACTGCTATTGCCTCTCTAGAAGCAGAGGGCAAACTAGGAGAACTACAAGAAATGTTTAAAGAGGTACCTTACTTCAAAGCCCTCATGCAAAACAGCATGATGGCCTTGGCCAAATGCTATTTTGAACTCACTAGCTATATGAAAGAAGACCCAGAATATGGCGATTTCTGGAAAATACTACATGAGGAATACCTCCTCTCTAAAGAAAAACTACTACTTATTTCAGGCTTAAATATCCTAATGGAAAAAGAGGCCGTTTCTAGGGAGTCCGTACTTATTAGAGAAAATATAGTACTCCCCTTATTGGTCATTCAACAGTATGCGCTACAGAAAATTGGCCAAGACGCGCCGCTTAAGGAAACTTATGAAAAAATTGTAACGCGATCCTTGTACGGAAACATCAATGCGAGCAGAAACTCTGCCTAAACCCATTTTATAAGAAAAAAAGCAGCTTACAGCATATTTATCTACTCCAAATGGTGTAAGCTGCGGTCTTTCTCTCCTCTTTCCAGCTGCTTCCTGGAGCATAGGCGCCACTGCCAATTTTAAGCATCAGGTTTTGATCTATCTGAGCTACATAATATCCAGAAGCACCATCCTTGGCTTCTAGCACTGCTATATTACTATTGGCATGTATCCCAAAATCTTTCCTAATGGCAATCAGGGCATTGATCTCTTTCTGAAGCGAGCCAAAAGAATCTGAAAAAAAGTAATGGTAGCCCCACACCATGGGAATCCCCGGATGAGTTAACAAATAGGCATAGCCTTGAATTAATTCGATCGTATTTTTTGAAAACACATTGTCACAATCATTTCTATTAATACAACCCGTGTCATGGTTATCTAAAAAAGTAATAGATTTTTCCCCATAGCCCGCTATGCCAGCTAAGGATGGATTGGATGAAAGCACAGAATACTTTTTCTGAACTACGGCCTCTGCCAACTTGTATTTTAAGGCAAAATCAAAGGCAGCAGCAGTAGGAGTTTCATTTTCACTGAGTGTCTCAGAAGTTTGGTCTACCCAGGAGCGCAAGGCATTGGCATTTCCATCCCAGTATTCTCCTACACTCAAATAATAGGGAGTAGAAGCATTGTATTCTCCTACGTATTTAGCTGGAAAACCCTTAACAAAATCATATCTCCAAGAATCAAATCCCAAGGCTTTAAGCTGCTCTAAATAGGTCTTAATCCCCAATTGAACTTCTTCGCTTTTGTGGTTTAAATCTCTGGCACCTCCCCAGCCCTCTCCCTCGTCTAAGTCTCCACAGGGCACCAAGCCAAAGGCGTCGGGATTGGTGAACCCCTCGTCGTCAATACATATGGCGTCGCAGGACCAGGCAGGCTCCGTGAAATCATTCCAAGTATGGGTGCCCACCCTGTGGTTTATGACCAAATCTGCCATTCCATGTATTTTTCTAGATTTCATATTGGAGAGCAAAGATTCCAAGGCGGTACGGCTTCCGTGAAAGGAGTTAAAATCAAATAACTTTCTGGGGTGGTAGCCCATACCCTCTCCCTCGCTAGAGGGTGGCAACCAAATACCATCTATGTGGGCGTTGGACAAGGCTACAATTTGATCTTCCAAGAAAGCATAAAAAGACGGATAAGCCTCTAATTTAGAGTCATTAAAAGAATCCCACCAAAACGCCTGAAACCATACATCGTTATACGGGTTCTGATCTGCGTATTTTGAAATTCCCTGATCTACAAAAGCTGCCTCTTCCTCAATTTGGCTTTCTGTGCTTTCTGAGGAGGAGCAAGACAAAAGCCACAAGGCCATACAACTAAAAAAACACTTTTTCATAACAAAAAGGTGGTAAGTGAAACAGACCGTTTTTAACAGCAACCCCCACCGTCGTAGTGGTAGGTGGAAGCGCTAATGTAAATATCTTCTCTGCCTAAGGCATGGAGTGCAGCTGCTGTTTTATCACAGATAGCCAAAGGCTGGTTCTGAAGCAGCACATGTCCTTTTTTGTCGTCAAAATAGTCCTCTGCACCAAAATAAATAGCAGATTTTCCGGTAAACACACAGGGCCCGTCTGCTTGCATAGGATCTTTTATGGCACAGACCTCAACGCTCTCAATAAAGATATTTTCATCGGTGGCGTAATGCGCCGGATCTAAAATTCTATAAGGCCTTCTCGCCCTAATTTCTATAGTACCAAAACCTACATCTGTGAGCATTTTAATATAATCTGCAAGAGGTATAGAGCCAGAAAGACATAGCGCTCTGAGTCGCTCGTCGTTTCTCAGTGTCTCATTCATGGGCTGCTCGCAGGTGGGGTCACTCATAACCAATCGGCCGTGAGGCTTTAATATCCTGTACATTTCCTGGAGGGCTTTTTTTAGCTCCTCCATCTTAAAAATATTAAACAGACAATTTTGCGCCGCCACGTCTATAGAGTTATCTGCTATGGGAAGAGCCAGGGCATCGCCCTTTTTAAGAGTTACAAACTCCTTTTTAAACCAGTCATTTTCTTGTTCGGCCAATATAAAATTGGCCGCCGATGCGCTAAGCATTTCGTCTACCACATCTATACCTATTACCCCTTCTTTTTGCCTAGAGAAGTAAGCAAATTGCAAGAGCTCCATGCCGCCGCCCACGCCTACGTATGCAATCTTGGGATTGTTTACTAAATCCCTGGGGTGTACCGTACTCCCACATCCGTAATTCATTTCCTGCATTATCTTAGGAATTTTCAAACCTGGGAACTGCCAAATAGGAGTGGTAGTGCAACAAAGTCCCACGTCTGGCGTGAGAGCGGCCGCTTTATAAACATCTTTGGTAGTCTCTAAATAGCTCATATATAATTGCTTTTTTATACCCCAACAAGCTACTAAAAGTTTTGATAAATCTGGGTTATTTAAAGTGGGAATTGATGAATAATATACAGATACCAAGGAATACCAAAAATAATATTCATGGGAAAGGTAATGGCCAGTGCCATGGGCACATACAAGCCAGGGTTGGCCTTAGGAGCTGCCAATTTCATGGCTGCAGGCACAGCTATATAAGACGCACTGGCTGCTAGCACCGTAAGAAGTAGCCTATTCCCATCTTGAGGACTAACCCAAAGACTGGCTGCCGCTACTAAACTTCCAATGCAAAGCGGTGTGAGAATTGCAAAACCAAAGGAAAACCAACCATTATCCCAAAAAGTCTTTAGTTTTCTCCCGCTGGTAATACCCATGTCCAATAAAAAAATAGACAGAAAACCTTTAAATAAATCTGTAGTAAAGGGGGCAATCCCCTCTGCTTGGCTGTCACTGGCAATATAACCAATAACCAAACTACCCAGTATCATGAGTACACTACCATTGGTAAAAGCGTGCTTTACTAGGGCTGCTAAGTTAGATTTTTTAGTTGTTGTTTTGCGGTACAGAGAAATAAGCAAGACCCCTGCAATAATGGCTGGGGCCTCCATAAGAGCCATAACAGCTACCATATGCCCGCCAAAATGAATGCTGTGAGCTTCTAAAAAAGAAACTGCCGTAATGAAAGTAACCGCACTCACAGAACCATAGGCCGCTGCAATAGCCCCTGCGTTTTCTACCCCTAACTTATTTTTTACCAAGAAAAAGGCCAAAATCGGAATGAGTAAAGAAAGAGAGACTGCGGTAATAATCGTCCAAATTACTTCTGCTTCTATCTCAGAGTGGGATAGCTCTTGACCTCCTCTAAAACCAATGGAGAACAGGAGGTACAGGGTAATAAATTTTGAAGAATTTGAGGGGATTTCTAAATCACTTTTAAGTTGTACGGCCAAAAGACCTAGGCAAAAAAACAATAAAGAGGGGTTAGTGAGGTTGTCTGCTAAAAGTTTCCACTCCAAAATGTAAATATTTAATGGTTACATACTGGAGGGCAAAATTGAGAAACTTATCCTATATATTTTTATTTATATTTTTAATAAAAAACATAATAAATTATTATGCTTAAGTCTAATTTTTTTTGAAGAACTATTGTAATTGGTATACCCTAACAAAATCTACCTCCATTTGGTCTTGCGTAAAATCTGAGGCTACATCTCCGCCAAGACTCCCGCCCACAGCTACGTTGAGCAATAGATACTGATCTGCCTTAAAAGGCCAAAAATCTATGGAACGATCTTGGGGCTCATAGGTGAAAAACACGGATCCATCTATGGTAAAATCTATTTTCTCTGGGGTCCAGATCATGCCGTAGTCATGAAAATTTTCTGTCACGTCTGTAACAGCTACTTGTTTTCTGGCTGGATCGTCACCATATCTGCCTCCTACATGCACCGCAGACTGTATGCTAAGATGGTCTTCAAAAAGCTGTTCCATAATATCTATCTCCCCACATTTTGGCCAACCTACCTCATTTAGGTTAGTGCCTAAAGCCCATATGGCAGGCCAAGTGCCCTGCATTTTAGGAAGCTTGGCTCGCACCACCACTTTCCCATAGGTAAAATGAAATTTTGAATTAAAACGGGCAGAGGTAAACTGCTGGGTGCTCCCATTGTGGGTATAGGCCTCTTTTTTAGCTATAATTTTAAGGGTCCCCTCACTCACTTGAGCATTCTCTATACGGTCTGTATAATGCTGCAGCTCATTATTATACCATCCGCCATTCTCAGGAGCTTCTGTCTCTAAAAACCATTTAGAAGCGTCTGGCAAACCAGGGGTGTCAAATTCGTCTGCCCACACTAGGACGTATTCTTTAGACTTGGCCTCTCCCTTAGATTCTTGTTGTTTACAGGAAACTACAGAAAATAAACTAATAATTACAGTACAGAAAAAAAGGATATGTTTCATTCATAATGGGTTTGAGAGTATAAATATACTCGAAAACACTATATTTATACAGCCTACCTATTTAAAATTTTCAGCATGAAAAACAGATTTCTTTTGGGGCTGATCCTAGTGCTTTTTAGCAGTCCTTTTACAAATGCCCAAGAGCTTGTAAATCCTGTCATTAAAAACTTTGGAACCATTGGCCAAGCAGACCTAGCTACAGAAAAACCAGACCCCAGCCTCCCCTACAATATAGTGGTAGACCTAGCAAGTGGTGAAGACAACAAAAGCAGCTTGTTATTTTCTTTAAACAATGTAGCCAGGCTGTTAAATTTACACGTCATGGGAGGGGTCCCAAAAGAGAATCTTCATGTAGTAGTGGCTGTTCATGGAGGGGCCATATGGTCTGTACTGAATAATGAGATGTATTATAAAAAATTTAAAACCGCCAACCCAAATATTGCATTGTACAAGGAACTACTAGATAGTGGGGTTAAAATTGTGGTTTGCTCCCAGTCTATGTTCAAAAGAAACATAGCCCCCTCAGAATTGGTAGAAGGCTTAGAGGTGGCCACCTCTGCTCTTACTACTCTTACCACCTATCAGTTAAAAGGATATGCCCTTTTAAAGTTCTAAAAACTTTTTTCTTAAACTAAACCCAGAAATGAGATATCTATTTTTGATTTGTGAAAGTTATTTCCTAATTCAAATCACATAAATATGATTCTTTATTATAAAAGCCCTTGTATTTAGCTAACTTTATGTGGTGGAAAATCTCCGTATTACAAGCCCTCTTTTAGAAAAGCTTCTGACGTCTATCAAACGACTTAAATGGTCTTTTTCCCTATTACTATTGGTGCTTGTGGTATGGTCTGGATACCTCTCTCTTTCTAATTTAAAAATAGACAATGGACTGAGTCTTTGGTTCCTAGAAGATAATCCAAGTTATCAAAACTACATTAATTATCAAGAGACCTCTGGTTCCGATGAGATTATTATTGCGCTTATACCAACTAACAAGCCCTTAGACAGCAGCCTAGTGGGTCGTTTGGAAGAGCTTTCCCAATTCCTAGAGCAAAAACCCTACATACAAAACACATGGAGCCTATCCAACGCTTCTTATCCTCTACTATGGGGAGATAGCTTACAATTCAAACCGCTTTACAGTTCCAAAAGAGCAAAAAGAAGTCAGGAAAAGCTACTAGAGCAACTCCCTACCCTTAAAAAACTTCTGTTGGGACAGGACCAAAAACAACTCCTACTCTATATACAGCTGCAGCCCATTACAAGCATAGAGGCCCAGAGAAAACAAATTATAAGGGAGATACGTCAGGCAGTAAGCTCCAGGTTTGAGACCGCCTCCCTAAGTGGTCCTCCCATTTTAAATGAAGCCTATAACGAGGGTGTTTTTAAAGAGAGTCTGTGGTTTGGGCTCCTTAGCATTTTTGTGATTTCCCTCATGCTGTGGTTCTTGCTTCCCCATAAAAAATACCTCCCAATGGTACTGGCGGCCATTGGGGTTCCCATTGTTATTTTATTTGGAATCACTTCTTTATTAGGCTTTAGTCTCAATATGATTTCCATGCTCATTCCGACCATTTTATTGGTATATACCGTATGTGACGCCGTTCATATCATAAACATATTTCATCGGATAGCTCTCAAATATCCAGAGATGGACCAAGTAGGCCTACTCGCTAAAAGCTTTCGTAAGAGTTTTGTACCCTGTAGCCTCACTACCCTAACTACTATTTTGAGTTATTTAGCCCTGAGTGTGTCTCCTTTACCCGCTTTTACCTCTATGGGCATGATCACGGTATTGGGTTTACTTTTAAGCTTTGTGGGGGTCTATTTTATGGTGGCTTTAGGAGTATTTATTTTTAACATTCAAAAAAAAACCCAGATCCCTTCCGTCAAATCCAAAGACCCATTTACCTCCGTCATCCATTGGGTAGACCAGATAAGCAGCCAACATAAAAATACTATCATCGTGCTAAGCATGTTGGTTTTATGTGGTGGAATACTAGCTCTGCTCCAAATTAAAATAGACACCAATTCCAAAGATCTTATGAGTGATGGTCAGGTGAAAGACGCCTTATTCCAAATTGAGGAACAAGTTGGAGGGAGCTCCAGACTGCAGCTCAATATCACATCTAAAACAGATGGAAACCCAAATGCTCCCTTTGTATTTAAGCCGCTTATGAATTTTCAAGAAGACTTAGAAGCTGTACCGCAAATTGGATCTGTTGTGTCCCTGATAAACCTGCAACGATTTTTGCAAAAAAGAAACCCACTCCTCCAAAGCAAACTTATAGATCTTAGTCCCACAGAAATCCCATTGGGTCAGATACTTCCTGCCAATTCATTTTTCCCAATAGTTTCCAAAGACGGAAAAACCGTATCCTTAAGTTTGAGTTTTAAGCAAATGAATACCTCAGAATTAGAGGTGCTTATAGAGCGCATAGAAGCTTTGTATGAAAAACATTTTGATAGCACCCATTTCGAGCTAGGTATTGAGGGATTTGCCACAGTGTACACCCAACTAAATAGATTTATTTTAAAAAGCCAGTTGTATTCCTTTCTGCTGGCCATTATTGGCAGTTTTATATGCCTACTGCTATTTGTAAAAAAACTAAAGACCAGTTTGCTTATCCTTTTGCCCAATCTCCTCCCCTTAGCCGTACTCATTTTGGCAATGGTAGTCCTTGAGATTCCTTTAGGAGTTACTACGGCCATGATCACTCCCATTATGCTGGGCATTGTCATGGACGACAGCATTCATTTACTCTACCACTACAAACCTCAAAATATACCGCCACGTCCAAGCCAGCAGCGCATTTCACAGTCTTTACACTATAATGGGAAGGCCTTATTCACGGCCACCCTTTCGCTAGTAGCTGGATTTTTAATTATAGCTACCAGCGCTGTACCATCCGTAATAGACTTCGGAATACTATGTGTCATAACGGTGGCAAGTGCCCTAGTTTCAGATCTTTTCTTTATGAGCGCCCTACTTAAAAAGTATGACACATAGTGCATTGAAGCTAGTAGGGCAGATTTATTCTACCAATTGAATTTATAGGTTAAAATTTAATGATTCTCAATGACCTGCCAGAGGGCTACCAAAGACCCCTACTGCCAATTCTGCCCACAGCAGTAAAAAAACTATAATAAGTAAGCTCAAATACCTCCAAAAGAGTTTCTTTTTTAATCCTTTAAAGCGCAGGTACTGAATACTAAAACCCATGGCAAACAACAAAATACCAATCACTAAAAAATCAAATGGAGACCATACTACCTGATTTGAAAAAACCATTCCAAGAGCAGGAATACAAAGAAGAGAAACCGGGAGTAGGGCCAACAGAAGGCTCCTAGAAGTTAATTTCATGAGTTAAAAATTTGATAAATCTAAGATAATACTTCTAAGATCGGACACCAACAATAGCTTTAACTTTAACAAAAAGTTGGAATATACTCTTTTTCTCATACGCCAAATCCATATGAAAGGTGCCAAACATATGCTCACTAGCTATGACCACCTCCTATTTCTGTTGGGCGTGGTATTTTATTTGTCAAAAATATCTGAGATTATCAGTTTTAATCTAGGTGTTGAACTCGGTCAAATCCTAGCCCTCATCCCAATGGTGTAAGCCATTAAATTCCTTGGCCAACATAAGCATTACCCAGCATTTTACAAGGATCATTTTTCAGTCTTATGGAACTGCTCAGCCACCTGGTCGTAGGCCTCCCTGGTTAATACCTCAGTCCACTCGGTTTCCCCCTTGTAAATCGCTAAATAGGTAACGTCTTGTCCTTTGGACGATGCATGCCAATGCTCCGTTTGGGCCTTACACTTAATCACATCCCCTTCCTTAATCAGAATAGCGGGATTCCCTTTTTCCTGATAATAGCCAACTCCTGAGACCACAATAAGTATTTGAGAGTCTGTATGTTTGTGCCAATTCAGTGTAGAATTAGCCTTAAAAGTAGCTTTGGTAATGTTAAATGGCGTAGACGCATTGGTGCGCAACAAAGGATTAAGCCAAGCCTCACCCAAATAGTTAGTGTTTGGAGCTTTAAAACCTTCCTCCATATAAGAAGACACTTCATATGGATTAGTCTGTGTTTGAGCATATAGGGAGTTAACAATCAAGAAAATAGCAAATAATTTTTTCATTACAATAAGTGTTTAGTTAGAAATTGCTCTTGCACTAGCCTTCGAATACCCCAATCACTTTTCGAGGTTTTTCAAAAATCAAACAGGTACTTCCCCATCTGACTATAAATTGAATTTAAACTTATTAATCACTAAAAAGAAAAAACCGCCACACTATAATAGTATAATAGTTTTATTTAGAATGGTGTTATGACTGGTTGCGGGGAAGTGTGTTAATTTTCAGAGTATATATAAAGGTTGAAAAGTGATATTAATTCATAAAAAAGCAAATATTTAGTCTTATTTAGAACCTAATTAATATTTGTTTTAATCAAAAGTCCTGATAACCTAAATCACTATTGAGTTTAAAAACATCCTCTGGATTAAAAGCATCTATAGAAACTATCTCTAGTTGTTTGTTAAGCAAGTCTACCTTTCTTTGATAATTTTGACTCCAATCCTCTAATGAAAATTCAAATGTTGATTTCATAGATTCAGATAATACTTTCATTGCGCTTAGAACAGCTTTTATCTGGTTTGGTATCCATTGAGTAATAGGAGTTCCACCTGTTGCTTTAGGGTATGCGGTATTCTGCATAATATATTTTTGAACAAATTGCCAGTGACCATTTCTGAATAAGTATATTTCTTCATAAACTTTCATCAATTCTTGCATGCCCAATTGATCGTCATCACAAATTAATCGATTTGCAAGAGGATTTTGTGACATTTGTTGTGTTAGTTCTGAAAAAAACTTTTGAACACACATTGGTCTATATTGTCGAAGGTCCAATAAGTACTCTGTTAATTGGTTCTTGGGATAGTAATTTATTACTCCACTTACGATATCTGCTGTAGGGATAATATTGTCTTGAGCCCCTGTTTGACCTCTATATGCGTGAGGTACGTCCCACACTCCTTCATATAATAAACCATTTGGAAAAATATCGTCATTCCCTTTTACACCCATTATAAAAACTCTGAAGTCGTTATAATGTTTCCAACGCGAGGCTTCCCACATTAATTTTCTTCGGTCATTCATTTTATGTAAAGTATCGGCAAGTAACTTTACAGAATCATTTAATATTACTCCAGTTTTTTTGCTATCAACTATGGCAAAAACAGATTTAATCATGTCTGGAGAATACTGATTGATATCAACATGAAGCATAATAAATCCTCGCTCATCATCCATGCCTGAAAATTTTACTGCCATGGATAAATTTGTCCATTCATATCCTCCTAGTTTGTCTATTTTAACATAATTGCCTAAGCTATATGCATAATGATAGTCTATCCATGGATAAACTTCTAATTTTTCCGAAACGGCTACAAAAGGCTGTGCTATATTTTTTGGAAGTAAATCATGGGCTTTCCCATATTTACCTGTTTTCAAAAATGTATGGTGTGCTGGTGCTAAAGTATAGGCAGATGTTATAAAACTATAGGCCCTAAACAAAGAAGCTAAAACAAACTTATCAGTTTCTTTGCATACTAAATTTTTATAGTTTGTAATTTTTATTGCTTCAGCTTCAAACTCACCCTCAAAACTTAAAAGTCCTGGATTGCCATCTGGTTTTTTTATTGGCATATTATCTAACAATCTTTGTAATTCAGAGTACCTTTCAGGAAGAACCGATAGCGGCTCTGAAATTGGCAAAAATCCATTTGTAGGATCTATTGAAAAAAAACCATCAGAAAATACCTTCATATTGTTGTAAAAATATTAATTGCAACCAATTTAGATTTAAATATAACAATAATTAACATGTTATAATGAGTAATTTGTTCAGGAATCATTTGAAAAAAGTCTTAATTATAATAACAGTTCGGAAAGAACAAAAATTGTGGATGCTCTATGTTTTCAAATTACTATATATCAACACTTTATTCAGTTATAAAATATTAACTGGTTAAATAAGTGGCTAAATGAGCATTTTAAAGTATCCTAAAGTTTGTTTGACAAAAGACAATAAAGCATTCGTATTATTTATTATTAACAATAAAAGATATAGGTTGTTTAATGGAAAAAGACACAAATCAAAAATGAAAAAAAATGGAACGATCTAGTAAAAAATATCTTAATACAAAAAATATAGAATGGGAAGCCTTAGGTGGCGGTGATAGAGTATATATTGAACCAAATCTATTACATAGTGCAGTATGCTTAGAAGAAGGAATATTAATTGACACATTTAGCCCAGTAAGAGAGGATTTTCTCAGTGGTGGAACAGTGTCTTATTTTGGTGATAAGAAGTAGCAATCAAAAAAATACAACCATCAGGAAATGTAGAGGAAGTTGCAAGAACGGTTTTATTACTAGGCTCTGTATATGATGGTTTTACTACTGGTACAACTTTACAAAAAAGTGGTCGTATGTACTATATATAATACTCCCATATAGCATCACAATAAATTTCATCCAATGGATTAAACTTCCTTTGTAAACTTTCTTATTAGCCCTATTTGGCCTAGGTGATAGATGTCGTGATGGAGTATTCCATCTACTAGGAACCTATATGTACATACCTTTTTAAAGTCTATATCATAGTAGGTTTCTGTTAAAAATTCATCTTCTTTGCTTGATAACACTTGAATAAACTCTACTACACTTAACTTATATTCGTCATAGATACAAGCCCATCCCTTTTTTTTGAGCTCGGAGTTTAAAATCCAATTTTCTTCCGATTCATCTGTTTTAGTTCCAACACCTTTTTTTATTTTTAGGATTGCTTCGTTTCTCCACATGGTGCAATGAGAAAAGATCTCTGCAATGCTATGCATTCCATGTACAGGTTGTATAAAGCAGTTTTCCTTGTCCACCGTTTTTAATATTTTAGAATAAGAATTCCCAACCCAGGGTTTCCCATACTGAATCTCTTCTATTTGAGAGATGTAGTTTTCGATCAATTTTCTCATAGAGTTCATTTTGACTAAAATTAAAAAAAACATACACTATTAAAGTATAACCTTTAATCATTATTGGAGGACCCCCTATCATAAGATTTTAAGAAAAGTCCTCTGTGATATATTTCCAAAAAGAGATGGAGACATCATTATTAATGCATAAATCATTCGTAAATTAGTATCTATAAAACAACAACTCAATTATCTAAAAAGCTTCATATGAAAAAGATTTATCTAATACTAGCCGCTATTGTAGGCGTATTTGTTCTGATAATTATGTGGTATGTAAATACCAACAACCGATTTGTAGAATTAAAAGGGAACGCCACCAAGCAGTGGGCCAATGTGGAGAGCTCCTACCAAAGAAGATCAGATCTTATTGGCAACTTAGTAAACACGGTCAAGGGTGCGGCCGATTTTGAGCGTAATACCTTAACAGCTGTGGTAGAGGCCCGTTCTAAAGCAACCAGTACAACTATAGACGCCAATCAGCTAAACGCATCTCAACTAGAAGCGTTCCAGGCAGCACAGGGTCAATTGACCTCTGCCCTTTCAAGGCTGCTTGTAACCGTGGAGCGTTATCCTGAGCTTAAGGCTAACCAAAATTTTCTCGAACTTCAATCTCAACTAGAAGGCACTGAGAACCGCATTAATGTAGAGCGAAATCGCTATAACAATATAGCCGGAGATTACAATATTGCCATCAAAAAGATTCCTGCGAGCATGGTTGCCAGCATGGCTGGTTTTACTGAGCTTGCTCTATTCAATGCGAAATCCGGAGCTGAAAATGCACCAGAAGTAAACTTTGAGTTTTAATGAAGATCATTGAACTATTTACCAAAGAAGAAGAAAGCGCAATCGTTGCGGCAATAGTTGCTGCAGAAAAGCATACTTCTGGCGAAATTCGCGTTCATATAGAAGCTTCCAGAAAGGGCAAAGAAACTATAGATAGAGCTGTAGAAGTATTTCAAGAACTCGAAATGCACCAAACCCAGGCTAGAAATGGCGTACTCTTTTACCTTGCCTATGAGGACCATGCCTTTAGCATTTTCGGAGACCAAGGAATTAACGAAAAGGTTCCCCCAGGATTTTGGGACAGCACGCGCGACCTAATGCAAGAAGCATTTAGGCGCTCTGCTTTCGCAGAGGGCCTCATCGCCGGAATTGGCGAGGCAGGTCGCGCTCTAAAAGATTATTTTCCGTATGAATCCAACGATAAAAACGAGCTAGATGATTCTATTTCAAAGGGCTAGTCTCTTCCTATTATGTTTTCTTAGCTTTTCGCTCTCTTGGGGGCAATTTGAAATTCCTTCCAAACCATCAAAGCAAACAGCAGTATATGACTATGCCGGTGTGCTAAAGGCTAACGAAAAGAAGGCACTTACTGAAAAACTGCTCCGTTATGCAAACGCTACTTCAACCCAAATTGTACTGGTAAGTATTGCGAGTACCCAAGGGGAAGACATCCAATTTTTAGGAGCAAACTGGCTCAGTAAGTGGGGTATTGGTCAGGCTGGAAAAGATAATGGTATTTTAATTCTATTGGCCCAAGAGGATCGTAGAATAGGAATAAATACTGGATATGGCGTCGAGGACAGACTTACCGACGCCCTTTCCAAACGAATCATTGAATCGCTTATTATTCCCGAATTTAAATCGGGCAATTACTATAAGGGGCTAAACGCGGGTACCGATGCCATATTCGAGGTCCTTACCGGTTCCTTTACCGAAGAATCTAAACCTCGGAGATCAAAAAAGGAGGCCTTTGTTAGTTTAGTCTTCTTAATTCTCCTCATTGTTATACTTATTAGTGTCTTTGGACGCAGAGGCGGCAAAGGTGGGTCCTCTGGTGGTATGCGCGGCCCAGATCTTATGGACGTTATCATTCTTAGCTCTCTCGGTAGAAGGAGCGGTGGCTTTGGAGGAGGTTTCGGCGGTGGTTCATCAGGCGGAGCATTTGGTGGAGGTTTTAGTGGAGGCTTCGGAGGAGGTTTTGGAGGAGGTGGTGGCGCCTCGGGGGGTTGGTAATCTAATGATTGAAATTAGTTCGTACTTTAAAAAGTTAAAACCGGACCGAATAAAACCAACTCTTGGCACAAACTGAAAATCTCGGGTAGAATTGTTACTTGCAAAGGCGCCAAGCCTAGCTGTTGGCAGACCTACCTACGGTAGGCAGGCAGGCCGCAAAGAAATTGTGACCAGCTTCTTTCTCCTAGCCTGCCTGTCAAAATTTATTTCCCCAATGAAGCCAAGGAAATTACATGAATACCATCCGAGCGACGGTAGCTCATTCCTGTACCAGTAATTATAGTAAGCGATTTTGGAGCCTCCATTTTGGCAGTATCAATATTGGCTGAGAATTTTTTTAAATTTTCTGCCGCTTCATCAATATATCCTACCCCTAATTTTATTTCAAAAGCAGCATAATCACCATTTCGTTTCTGTACAATAGCATCTACTTCATTCCCGTACGAATCATTGTAATGGTAGACAGTGGCATCATTTGCCTTTGCATAGACATTCAATTCATGAATTGCTAATGACTCAAAAAGGAAACCTGTGTACTTTAAATCTTTTAGCAATGCTTCCTTGTCCAAACCCAAAGCTGCAACAGCCAATGAAGGGTCACAAAGGTGCTTTTTGGTTGACTTTCGCAAAGATGCTGCCGAGCGAATATGTGGATTAAATGCTGGTTGCTCATACAGAATCATCAATTTGGACAAAGCTCCTAAGTAATCAGACAGCGTATTTCTGGATAGCTCATTGACTTCATTGATTTTTACATCTGTTTCTAAGGTCTTGTTATCTACCAAGGTGGCTATATTCCTAGAAATTGAACGCAATAAGCTCCGTACTTTATTTGGATCTCGCTTCACTCCCGAAACTTGACTCATGTCTACCTCGCAAAGTAAATCCACATAACCTCTATTTAATTTCAAAGCGTTTTTTAAACGCTCGTGAATCAATATCGGCCAACCTCCAATACATAATCTTTCAAGAATTAAATCTAAGGAAATCTCAGGGGCATAATACTCATCCAAATGGCCAAGAAGTAAATCTGATAATTTCACAATTCCAGTAGAATAGCCTAATTCTTGCCAAGACAGGGTATCCATTTGTACCACCGTAAATCGACCGGCACCACTATGCAGCTTCACATTTTCAGGTGGATTGGCCGATCCAGTAAGGATAAACTGACCCTTTGATTTACGGTAATCGACTTCATGGCGAACATAATTCCATATTTCTGGCTGCTCTTGCCATTCATCGAGCAATCGAGGGGTTTCTCCTCTTAACAACAATTGTGGATTGGTTGCCATAATGACCGGAACTTGTGGATCACGATCCATACGCAAGACGCTTTTTGCGTATTGTGTTGCTGTTTCTGTTTTCCCACAAGACTTTGGACCCTTTATCAGCACTGCTCCTGAGGCTGCGAGTTTGTCTTCCAAATCGTCTTCAACCAACCTTATTATATACTCCATAAAGCTATTCTTCCCTTTGTTTAAATCTACATTAAAAAAATTTATTGTGCAAATTTAAGACTTTACATTGTGCAAATTTAATACTTTACATTGTGCAAAATTATGGTTTTTTGTTGTGCAAAAAATATACAATGCCAAATAAAACAAGCCATAGGCAACTTCCTCTCGCAATTCTCCGGGACTGGCTCTTAAAAAGGGGGTTGGTAGCGCGCCATCTCGGCCCTTCGCTAAAATAGTCCACTGGACTATTTTTAAACGCTCGTGCGCCTCATTGGGCTCTTCTCGCCCGCGAGGGGTCACAAAAAAAGCCTTTACAGAAATGTAAAGGCTTAGATTTTGCTCCACCTCTTATTCAAAGATGCAGCACAACTAAATCTTTTAGTGGATTAACTTTTACTTACCGTTCTGAATAGGGTCAGTTTTGGGCATAAGTTTGTTTAAAACGAAATAAACTGGGCAAAACTTCGTCATTGGACTAATAAGTTGAAGTCCACCAACCGCTACTGCAATCCATAGAAAATTTAAGTCGGTAGTGTACAGTGTTAAACCTGCACTAATTAAATACAACACTCCGACAATCGCATCGTGTGCTCTTACTTTAGAAATATTTTTTTCCATTTATTTCTGGGTTTTTTAGGTTATTGAAATATACTTTATTTATTTTAAATAAAAGAAAAAAACGGCTATGTTATCGAAATATAACTGTTTTGTCATTATAAGTTGCTCCCCCTATTATTCAAAGTTGCATCCAAGAATTATTCAATTCACTTTCCTCGCTACATAGAATCCATAACCAAAGTACTCTTTGAACCTTTTATATAAATCAATTTCATTTTGGTAGGATTGAACGATTTCTTTCAACTCATCATCCAGAGAATCTTCCATTTCAATCCTGTGAAGCTCCTCTTCTAATGGGCCATAGTAATTATTGAGCCAACTTTCTTCAGATAGAATGAAATGATCAATGAGTTGATATCCCGATTCATTAATTATTTTGATCTTTCCTTTAGCAGTGTCAATTTCAGGATATTCATTTTTCCAAAAGGTTTCAATCTCAGCCGGACGCTCGTTTGTTAACCAAGTGATTTCACTTAATGCTATGACTCCATTCTTTTGGAGGAATGGATGTAAATATTTTAATCCATTTTCAAACCCCATATTATAGATGGCCCCCTCCGACCAAATAAGGTCGAAGCTTTTTTTTTCAAAGGGTAAGTCTTCCATGGATCCTTGAAAAGCGAAAACATTTTTGCTGTTAATTTTCTCTTCTAATATACTTAAGAAGGGTTGAAATAAATCTAATGCAGTAATGTTCCCATTTAGATTATTGTTGAGTACTTTGGTTTGAGCACCGGTGCCACATCCCAAGTCCAAAATTTTAAGTGCGGTTAATGCATTTAGTCCTGTGATTTGAATGGCTTTAAGGGTTTCCTCGTCACTTCCAGGTCCTTGTCGGTGAAGTTTTGTGTGTAAGGAAATGATGAAATCAAGTTGTTTTTCGTTCATGCTCAAAAATAAAAAAACGGCTACAATGTAATAGTATAACCGTTTTATCATTATAAGTTGCTCCCCCTCTTGGGCTCGAACCAAGGACCCTCTGATTAACAGTCAGATGCTCTAACCAACTGAGCTAAGGAGGAGTGTCGCGTGCATTACTGCATTAGCGGCTGCAAATATAAATGTTTTTTCTAATCTTCAAAACAAAAAAACGGGTTTCTCTACTTAAAAATGAGTTTATAGAGATCATTGCCGTTGGCAAAGAGCAAAAGCGCCATAAGAAGGAAAAAACCAACTACTTGAGCGTACTCTAAAAACTTGTCACTGGGCTTGCGGCCAGAAACCATTTCGTAGAGTAAAAACATCACATGCCCTCCGTCTAAGGCAGGAATGGGAAGGATATTCATAAAGGCCAAGATTACAGAGAGAAGTGCTGTAGTTCCCCAAAAGGCTTGCCAATCCCATGCGTCGGGGAAAAGGCCGCCAATGGCTGCAAAACCACCTACCCCTTTGTAGGCACCAGTCTGTGGATTAAATATTTTCTTGAGCTGTTTTACATAGCCCGTCATGGTGGTCCAGCCTTTGTTTATTCCCACAGGAATAGACTCTACAAAGCTGTACTGCTCATTTTCTACCCGCATAAGTCCTTTGTCTACGAACTGCTGCATGCTTAGCTGCTGGAGGGACACCCCTAAAGTGGCAGAGTCACTCACTTTTGCCATTAGGCTAGCTTCCTCCCCATTTTCACGCGCAACTACCACACGAACCTCCTGGCCCTTATTCGCTTCTAAAATAGGCTTGGCCTGATCTAAATAATAAGCCGTAGTTCCATTTATAGAAAGCACCTGGTCCATGGCCCTAAAGTCTACCTCTGGGTTTACCACATGGGCTGGATCATGTCCTTTTACCACAAAAGGCTGTCTCATAGTCAAGAATCTCATGCGCTCTGGGTTATCCAAGAGCGTTTCAATAAAATCTACTGGAATTTGAATGTCCTGAGCCTGCCCATCTCTTTCAATAGTAATAACATTCCCATTAACAATTTCTAAAAAGAGGCCTCTGAATGTTTTCACTCGATTGCCATCTACCGCTAGAATTCTATCTCCCGTCTGAATGCCTAATTCGTTTCCTATTTCAGTATCTGTCACATAATAGCCATCCTTTACACTCTCATTGGCAATATATTGGTCTCCATAAGCAAAAGCCATCCCAATAAAAATAATCACTGCCAACACAAAGTTTACCGTAACACCACCCAACATAATAATTAGACGCTGCCATGCAGGCTTAGATCTAAACTCCCATGGCTGTGGCTCTTTTTTCATAGCCTCGGTGTCCATGCTTTCGTCTATCATCCCAGCAATTTTTACATATCCCCCTAAAGGCAGCCAGCCCACACCGTACTCTGTTTCTCCAATTTTCTTTTTAAAGAGAGAAAATTTAACGTCAAAAAAGAGGTAGAATTTCTCCACCTTCGTTTTAAACAGTTTAGCAGGTATAAAATGGCCTAACTCGTGTAAAATAACGAGCAACGAAAGGCTTAAGAAAAATTGTATGGCTTGTATGAGAATCGGATTCATAGCTTTTATTTATAAGGGATCAAAAATACACTTTTACACACGGTTAAAAAAATAGGATGGGGCGCAATCCGTCATTTTTAAGATAAGATTAAGACACAAAGCCCTCTGGGTTTTTTGAGAGCCCAAAGCCATGTGGTATCTTTGTAGAGATAAACCCAATTTTGTTACCCATGCGGAACTTTTTTTTGGCCTATAAAAAATTCTGGATTGCCTTTTCTTTGCTCTCTGCAGTAATCATGTATTTGTTTTACAATGCCCTACAGCCCAAAAGAGTGCTGCCTATATATCAGCCCAGCATGGTGAACACGGAATTGGTAGACCCAGAGATTCAATATATTAGGAAATACCACAGCATTCCTGATTTTTCTTTAATAAACCAGCTGGGCGATACGGTAACTGCTCAAACCTTTGACCAAAAAATATATATCGCAGACTTTTTCTTTACCAGCTGCCTCACCATCTGTCCCATCATGACAGACCATATGGCTCAAATACAATCCCGTATTTTAGACATGCCAGACGTCCTACTACTCTCTCACTCTGTAACTCCGGTGAGAGACTCTGTACCGGTGCTGTACCAGTACGCCCAAGAAAAGGGCGTACATGCCAATAAATGGCATTTGGTCACAGGGCCCAAGGAAGAAATTTACGATTTGGCCAGAAAATCCTATTTGGTAGCTAAAGAAGAAAACGGTGGCAATGCAGGCCCCTTTGACCTGGTACACACAGAGAATTTTGTATTGGTAGACAAGCAGAAAAGAATTAGAGGCTACTATGACGGTACCGACTCTGAGTCTGTAGAACAGCTCCTAGAAGACTTGGCCTTACTCAGAAAATCTTACGAGGAAAAGGCCGATTAAAACAGAGGCTTCCACCCAAACCAGCACTAGCTATTTTTAGGTCACAAAAAATGATAAAAATCCTGTTCTAACTGCACTAATTGTCTTATTTTTGAACTTAATTATAATCAATCTAAATAAACATTGCAGCAGACTGTAGCCCATCTAAAGCGAGGAGAAAAAGGAATTATCTTAGAATTCCCTGATGATTTTCTGCCCATAAAACTGCTAGAATTAGGCTGTTTGCCTGGCAATGAGATTGAACTCATACAGCTGGCGCCACTCAAGGATCCCCTGTATGTGAATGTAAACGGCTCCCATATTGCCATTAGACGAGAGGTGGCAGAAAAAATCTGCATCGGCCCTTTAGGGCCTAAAACAACGCATAAAGACTCTGCTACTGAAGACCTGGCTCAAGTAAAGCTTCAAACGCCTTTAAGCCCAAGCGCTCATGAGTAAAAGACTCAATGTAGCCCTCATTGGAAACCCCAATACGGGGAAGACTTCTGTGTTTAATCAGCTTACGGGATTACACCAAAAAGTGGGGAACTACCCTGGGATTACCGTAGAAAAAAAAGAGGGTATTTGTAAGTTAGACCGTGGCCTTAAGGCGCATATTATAGACCTTCCCGGCACCTACAGCCTCAATACTACCTCTTTAGATGAGTCTGTAGTAATTGAGTTGCTGCTCAATAAAAACGACAAGGATTATCCGGACGTAGCCGTGGTAATCACAGATGTAGAAAATCTAAAGCGCAACCTACTGCTGTTTACCCAGATTAAAGACCTGAAAATTCCGAGCATTTTAGTAATTAATATGGCAGACCGCATGCCTAAAAAAGGCATTAGCTTAGACATAGAAGCTATGGAAGTGGCCTTGGACACTAAAATTGCCCTGGTTAGTACCCGTAAGGGAACGGGGATAGACCAGCTCAAGGGCTATATTGCAGATTACAAAAAACTGTCCTCTGCACCTATCACGCAAACAGAGCGTATAGACCCTACTTATTTTGAAAAGCTAAAAAACACCTTCCCCAAGGAAGATTTATACAAATTGTGGCTGGTGATAACCCAGGATGTGAATTTCATGCCCATTGAAAAAAATCCCATCCCGGACACCTCCAATTTCACCACAAAATCTAAGGTAGACCTCAAAAGACTACAACAGCGAGAAACCATATTGAGATACCAATTTATTAATGAGGTGCTCAAAAAGGGCTATCAGGTAAACGCTGCTGCCGCTAAAGGACTCAGAGCTTCTCTAGACCGCGTACTCACCCACCACATATTTGGCTACCTCATCTTTTTTATTATACTGATTGGTATATTTCAGGTGATTTACGACTGGAGTAACATTCCAATGGACCTCATTGACGGCTTCTTTGCCCAGGCCAGCAATTGGGTAAAAATCAATTTACCGCCGGGGGCTTTTACCAACTTATTGGCAGAGGGCGTGGTGGCTGGTATAGGTGGTATTGTAATTTTTATCCCTCAGATTGCATTTTTATTTCTCTTTATCTCTCTCTTGGAAGAGAGTGGCTATATGAGCCGGGTTGTATTTCTCATGGACCGGCTTATGCGACCCTTTGGACTCAGCGGGAAGAGTATTGTTCCGCTAATCTCTGGAACGGCCTGCGCCATACCGGCAGTGATGGCTACTAGAACTATTGAAGACTGGAAAGAACGGCTCATCACCATTTTGGTAACCCCTTTCACCACCTGTTCTGCCCGGCTACCGGTGTACCTTATCCTTATTGGTTTGGTTATACCAGAGGGGCGCTTCCTAGGGCTCAGCTATCAGGCGCTCACCCTTATGGGGCTCTATCTCATAGGTTTTGTAGCAGCCATTCTTGGCGCTATGATACTCCACAAGGTGTTACGCATTAAAAAACGGACTTTCTTTCTCATAGAAATGCCCAATTACAAATTACCCCTTCTTAAAAACGTGGCCATTACCGTGGCAGAAAAAACCAAGAGTTTTGTGTTTGGTGCGGGTAAAATAATTTTGGCCATTTCTATTATTCTTTGGTTTTTGGGGTCTAATGGTTCCTCAGAAGCCTTTAAGAACGCAGAAAGCCTGGTGGCCCAAAAAATAGCTGCGGAAGGTTTTAGCGATTTTAATGAAAAAAATATGGCTGCAGCCATGGCCGTGTATGGCCAGGAGCTGGATAGCCTATTCCAAGCAGGCCAAGAGATAGATCGCTCTGCCGCCCTAGAAGACCAAAGAGCGGCTTTGGCCCTGAGCGCCCTAAACCAAGAGATAGCTAGTTTTAAATTAGAAAACTCGTATATAGGATATATGGGTAAGGCCATTACCCCTGTAGTGGCTCCGCTGGGCTATGACTGGAAAATTGGCATTGCTGTGATTACCTCCTTTGCAGCCAGAGAGGTCTTTGTAGGCACCTTGGCTACCATATATGCGGTGGGTACCGACGAGGTAGACACCATTCAAAACAGAATGCGCGCAGAGCAAAATCCCCGTACCCAAAAGCCTTTATTTAATTTGGCCTCTGGTGTTTCGCTTATGTTGTTTTACGCCTTTGCCATGCAGTGCATGAGCACCTTGGCGGTAGTAAGAAGAGAAACCAATTCTTGGCAATGGCCCGCCTTACAACTTGTATTTATGAGTGGTTTGGCCTATATTGTGGCCTTTGCGGCTTACCAAATTTTATCTTAAATGATGGAAGTACAAAACATACTAGTTGCAATTACCCTCATAGGAGCCTTGGGCTACCTGCTGCTGCGCTGGTTTTTTCCACGGCTACTTCAGGGCAGTAAAAAGAAGGGACTCAAAGACTGCAATTCTGGGAACTGCGGCTGCGCTTAGGTCTCCTTACAAGCCCCTGTTATGAAAACAGCTTATGGGTGCATGGCAAATAGCTTTTTAAAAGGCCTATCCATTCTTAAAGAATTATTAAAAAGGTCTTAAGACTTTCCCATTTTTTACTCCAATGGCAATGTTTTTATTTCCTTTGAGTGATCATGTCACCAAAGCGCTTGTAAAGCGTCTTATAGGTAGCACTCAATTTCATTTATGTATGACCACTCTTTTTAAAGTTATTCTGGCCCTTTTGTTAGCTATTTTTAGTGTTTTTAAATCACAAGCGCAGTCCGTTTCCAGTGTGCTTGTAGACGCCCAAACGGGAGCACCCATTCCCTATGCCACCCTCATGCTAAAAAACAAAAAGGGGGTCATAAGCAATGAAGAAGGCGCCTTTAGCATAGAATTAGATAGGGCCATACAGGCTTCAGACTCCCTCTACATTTCTTGTATGGGTTACAGCAATAGCCGCGTGGCACTCTCAGAGCTTAAAGACAGTCTTTTTTTACATGCCGTAGAAATTAACCTCAAGGAGGTGATTGTTTCCAATAAAAATTACACCGCAGCAGAAATTGTAGCCAAAGTGCAGGAAGCTTTGCCTAAAAATTACCCTGGAAAACTCAGCCGCAAAAGGCTTTTTTACCGGGCCAGTGAAACCCAGCAGATTAACCGCATGGAGGCTCAAATTAAAAAATCGAGTATCGCAGAAATTAATAGCCCCCTACTAGACTCCGTTCTGCAAAAGATACCTAAAACAGGAGCTTATTACACAGAAATCTTAGCAGACCTCTCCGGAGATTACAGTAAGGAGCAGCAAAAAATTAACCTCATTAAGGCCTCCAACCTTTACGACAAAGAAAATGAACTGAGCTTGGAGGGGATAGAAGAAAAATTCAATGCCATTTTTGAGGCCAATGTAAAAAAGAACTCTTACTTGAAGGTGAAGTCTGGTCTCTTTTCCAGCAAAATTTCCTCAGACGAGCTCTTTGGAGAGGATCAAGCCATAGACAGCAGCAACAGCGCCTTATTAGACTCCATAGCAGCTGCCAAAAAGAAACAAGCCCTCGAGAGAAAGACCAACTTTGCCAGGTATAGAAAAAACCGATTGGCAAGACTTTTTAGCCGTTTGCCCATTTTTGAAGACAGCCCCTTTAACTTCCTATTTAAAGAAAATCGCTACCTAATTAGTCTAGAAGACTTTACCTATATGGGAACCCAGCCCGTATATGTGTTGCGTTTTATTTCCAAAGGCCGCTCGGACTACAACGCTACCCTCTACGTAAACGCAGACGACTTTGCTGTGGTGCGAATGGACTATAAAAACAACCAACACCTCAGCAATTTTAAACTTCTTGGCATTTCCTATGTTAATTATTTAAGCGAGGGCAAGGTTTTTTTTAGCAAAACAGAGGCTTTGGGCTATGAGCTGTCTTATTTAGAAGAAACCACTGGAGAAAAGGTAGGTGTGAAGAGACCCCTCAAGGTGGTAGAAAAAAATAAATATGTAAAAGGAAGGCGCCAGCAAAATCAGTTGAAATTAGATTTTCACTTTGAGATAAACACCCAAAACAAAAATGAGGTGGTGGTCTTTAGTCAAGAGCCACTCACGGAAGAAGACTACAAAAACACCCTAGAAAAAAACGAGGTGCTGCCCACCTACCTCCCTGCTTATGACCCGGATTTTTGGAAAGGATACAACATTATGGCTCCAAACCAAGCCATTAAATCTTTCAGTGTCCTGGGCGAAGCACCCAATAAAATTTCTCCAAAAGACCTCAAATAAAAGGGACTTCACACTTTGTTCTAATACCTAAAGAATATGAGCTACAAAGCTGTAGGCCAATAGTGCCCATCCTATACTAAGTAGCAAGCCTCCTATAGGGGTGATCGGTCCCAAAAAACGCCATTTTTTTCCCGCTATATCTGAAAGCACTAAGCCGTAAATGGAAAAAGAAAACAGAAAGGTCCCTCCCAGAAAACAAAGAATAATATAGTCTTCTACAGGGCTATTATAGCTAAAGTTATACCCCAAAACCACCAAAACAATCGCGTGGTACATTTGGTATTTTACCCCAGTTTCAAAACTGGCCAGCTGGCTGGCCGATGCTTTTTTTTGTAGAGCATGTGCTCCAAAAGCTCCAAATATAATCGCTAACATACCCAAAAGGGCGCCTAAAAACTGTGTGAGTAATACCAACATATGAAGTCTTTTAATTGTTTTCTAAAGGAATGTCTATACGCATGTCTCCGTCTACATTAAACATACAATCTTTGAATTTTGGAGGTCCAAAGGTTCTGAGTTTAGCCTTGGAAAACCCCAATGGTTCCGTGGGAATACCAATCCAGTTTTTGTCCATTTGACCATTATTGTTCTGGTCTTGGTACAGGGCTATGGCATAGGTTCCAGCAGGAAGAGAGTCTAATAATACGGTAGTGGTTCCTTTGGTAGCAGGCACCACTTTACTGGCAAAAACCTGCTTAAAATCTAAAAAATGGGCTTCCTTGTCATACAAGGCTATTCGCAGCACCCCCAGAGGTTCTTTAACCTCCTGCACTTGAATGGTAAGCTTAGTATAAGTTGGTGCTTTTTTGGAATGTAACCATAAGAGTATGGGCCATAGGGCCAGGAAGAACCATTTCATAGCAAAAGTCTTTTACACAAATATAACAGCTAATTACTAGAATGACTAACCCAATCCCACATCTAGGGTCATCATAATAATAAAGCCTCCAATAAAGCCCATGGTAGCAATGTCTGTATGCTGGTCTTGCTGGGTCTCAGGAATTACCTCCTCTACTACTACAAAAATCATGGCACCTGCAGCAAAAGCTAAGGCATAGGGTAAAATAGGCTGGAAAGTCATCACGGCCCAGGCTCCCAATACGGCAGCGATAGGTTCTACCAAAGCAGAGGCTTGACCATACATAAAGCTCTTTTTTCTAGAGAGTCCCTGGCGTCTCAGTGGCATAGCTACAGCAAATCCCTCTGGGAAATTCTGCAGTCCAATCCCCAAGGCCAATGCCACGGCACCCCCAATGGTAGCACCGTCAAAACCAGCCGCTACCCCTCCAAAGAGTACCCCAACCGCCAAACCTTCTGGAATGTTGTGTAGAGTAATGGCTAGGGTTAATAAGGTAGTTCTGTGCCAAGGAGTCTTTATCCCCTCTGCTTCACTCTCCTTAAAATTAATATGCAAATGGGGTAGCACCTTATCTAGGGCAAATAAAAAGAGGGCCCCTAATAAAAAGCCCACCGCTGCGGGAATTACTTTAACAAAGCCCTCCCCAGGGCTCATCTCTATACCAGGAGCCAAAAGACTCCAAAAACTGGCGGCTACCATCACCCCGCCCGTAAAACCAAGCATGCCATCTAAGACCGCTCGGTTGGCGGTTTTAAAGAAAAAGACCAAACTAGCTCCTGCAGCCGTGAGCCCCCAAGTAAAAAGGGTGGCGTAGAAAGCCGCCAATACCGGATCTATAGACTCAAAATAGGCAATAATGTCGTACATCATAGGAAAAAAGTTTTAAAGGGAATGTTTTTAATTATATTATATAATAGATCTAAAAGAGGTCTTTATTTGGGCAGACGCACACTCACCCCAGCAGAGAATAAAATCTCTTGGTCAGTAGAAATACCAGAGCCAATAGTGGCGTCTAACTGCACCGAATTGGATACGAGATAAGTAAGTCCTGCGTCCCAAGAGTGGTTCGGACTAGAATTTTCAGGAAGGTCTCCGTACAATTCTGCATAGGCCCCCCATTTTGAAGAGAGGGAATAGCCGTAAGCAATAGTGTACACATAGGCCATTTCTGAAGAATCTGCCCCCCACATTGCCCCGGCATTATAGGCCAAACTACTTCTTTCTGTAAGGGTGTGGGCCACAGAAAATCTAAAATCTGCAGCTGTGGTTTCTGGCCGCAAGGCGGCCGATGCCGTGAAGGGTAAATACACATGCCCCATGGCGCCAATGTCTGCCTTGCCTTCCTCTCCCTGTCTAATGGCTACCTTAAATCCAAAAAGCATGGGGTCTATACCAGAGAATTCCTCGGCTTTGAAAAGCCCCTGCTGTCGCTCTCTCTTTTCTTCCAGCACATTGTAGCCCAACCTGAGCTCTAGATTATCTAAAAGGCCTATTCTAAAAAGACCCGTATTGTATACCGTTTGCTCTACCCCATTGGTGCCTGGAGCGTCCTTAGTGTATAGAAAACCACCCTCGTACTGCACAAAACCCACCGGAACGGTATTGGGAGACTCGGTAGCGTCTGGACGGTCTGTGATCAGGGTGCTCTGAGCTACAGCAGCTCTTTGAGCAGCTTTGTCCCCGTTTTTTTGCTGCTGCTGGCCCAAGGCAACAGTGGTAACAAAACATAAAGAAACTGTGAAAAAAAAGGATTTAAAACTCATTTTTTTGAATTTAAAATAATAGCAATCAAGTGTTTACAGCTTCACAAAAGGGTGTCGCATACCACCGTTTAAGGATGTAAAGATACTTGTTTTTTTAGCCAACATAAAATGGGCACTTTAAAATTATATTGCCCTTAAACATAGTTATATTTTTAAAACTTAATTATCTTGCTTAGGCGTGAAAGAGACAGAAGTATACGATTACATTATTGTGGGTGCGGGGGCTGCGGGTCTCATGCTTGGCAGCGCCATGGCATTAGACCCCTATTTCTCTTCCAAAAAAATCCTGCTGTTAGATCCAGATCCCAAAGACAAAAACGACAGAAGCTGGTGCTTTTGGTCCAAAGAAGAGAAAGAGGCTGAGCCTTGGCAGGCCCTGCAGCCCCATTACTGGTCCCATATAGGGGTTAGCTACCAAAACCATATAGTAGATCATACCATAGCCCCTTATCGCTATACTTTGGTAGAGGCCGCTCCCTTCTATGCACTCATGAAAAAACGCCTCTCCGCAGCGCCACAGATCTCCCTAAAACAAGAAGCAGTAAGCCAGGTTCAGGAACGGTCGCTAGGACTAATGGCTGTAAGCACAGAGGCACGCACCTATTTATCCAGACAGGTTTTCGACAGCCGTTTTAACTACAAACCCCTATTACAACAGCAGCAATACCCTGTGCTACAGCAGCACTTTATTGGGTGGTTTGTAAAAAGTAACAAGGCGGTATTTAATAGCCAACAGGCGGTTTTTATGGATTTTAGTGTGCCACAAAAAGGGAATACCCGATTTATGTACCTCTTACCTAGCTCTCCCACAGAGGCTTTGGTAGAGTACACCTTATTTTCACCTACAAGGCTGCAAACCAAGGAGTACGAAAAGGCCATTGAAGATTATCTATCCAACTTGGGACTAGGCACCAATGACTATGAGGTACAACGCACAGAGACCGGAAGTATTCCCATGAGCTGTTATCCCTTTGAACAAGAGAACCACGCCCATTATTTAAAAATTGGAACGGCAGGGGGCTGGTCCAAACCTTCCACAGGATATACCTTTCAAAATAGTCATAAAAAAATACAGGCCCTAATTCCCTATCTTAAAACTGGAAAGCCCTTACACAAATTTCACAAAAGAAACCGCTTTTGGTGGTACGACCGTATTTTATTGAGGGTGCTCTCTCAGGACAACAGCCAAGGAAAACCTATTTTTGAAGGCTTATTTAAAAAGCGATCTGCCCCCCTTATTTTAAAATTCCTAGCAGAAGACACTCACTTTTTACAGGAATTATATATCATGAGTGCCGCACCACTATGGCGCTTTACCAAAGCTTTTTTTAGGGTCATGGCTCAAAGCTTTCTTCCATCGAGAAATAAGAAGTGAAAAGTATTCCTTTGGTGGTTAAACTGAGCGTTTCATGAGCCAAAGCCCAAAATCTTTGAGTACGGCTTTATTTGGCTCAGACACTTCCATGGTCTCTAGAACGGAAAAGGCTTCTTGGGTATAATGCGCTATCTGAGCCCTGATATGGGTAGCGGCTCCAGAACTATTAAAAATATCTTTTACAGCTGTAATTTTAGAGGTAGGATCTTTTGGAGACAAGCTAAATAGGTCTGTCAATGCCTTTTGCTCTGCTGTAGTTCCCATTTCCAAGGCTTTAATAAATAGCAAGGTTTTTTTATTGTTTATAATATCTCCCCCTACAGTTTTCCCAAAAGTCTTAGGATCTCCAAAGGCGTCTAAATAGTCATCCTGTACCTGAAAAGCAATCCCTAACTGCAAACCAAAGGCATACATTTTTTCCTGCTCAGCTAAGGAGGCGCCGGCTACCATAGCGCCCATCTTTAAGGCTCCAGCCACCAAAACAGCAGTCTTTTGGCTAATCATTTTGAGGTAGGCCGCCTCGGGAACCTGATCCATCTGCTCAAAGTCTACGTCCCACTGCTGGCCCTCGCACACCTCTAAGGCTGTTTTTGAAAACAGCTGATTAAGTGCCTTGTACAAAGAAGGTTCATATTCCTCTAAGGACTGATAGGCCATAATAAGCATGGCGTCTCCAGATAAAATTCCGGTGTTAATGTCCCATTTTTCATGAACGGTTACAGCGCCTCTTCTCAGTGGCGCCTTGTCCATGATGTCGTCATGGACTAAAGAAAAATTGTGAAAAATTTCAATGGCAGTGGCCACTGGCATAGCCTGCTGAAGAGTCCCCCCATAAGCCTCACAACCCATAAGTGCTAAAACAGGCCTCAATCTTTTACCACCTAATTTCATTATGTAATCTATAGGGGTATATAAATTAAGAGGGTCTTTACTAATTTTTTTAGTCTCTAAATGAGCGAGAAAAGCGTCCTGATACTGGGCAAGGGTTTGCATAGCTGGGTGTTTTTGCCAAAAATAGAACATTTAAATATAAAAACTTTGGAAACTTTTATTGTTTTTATAGTTTCCATATGTATCTTTGTGGCCCATGAGAAACGCTATTTTACAAAAAGCAACGGACCTCTTTTTAACCCATGGTTTTAAAACCGTAACCATGGACCTTTTGGCAGCAGAAATGGGGATTTCCAAAAAAACCATCTACGCCCATTTTAACAACAAAAGCGAGCTGGTAGACGCTACCACTAATGAACTCTTTGACCTTATAAGTTGTGGGGTAGACCATATTTGTACCCTAGACAAAAACCCCATAGAGGAGCTTTACGAGATTAAGAGGTATGTGATGCTTCACCTTAAAAATGAAAAGACGTCCCCACAGTATCAGCTTCAAAAATTCTATCCAGAAACTTTTCAGAAACTACAGAAAAGACAGTATAGAATGATGCAAAGTTGTTTTTTAAACAATATTAAAAAAGGGGTGTCCTCTGGGATTTATCGGGATAATTTAGATCCTGAGTTTATTGTCAAAATATATTTCTCAGGCGTAAACGCCATTAAAGACGTAGCGCTTTTTCCACCTTCTATAAATGGTATTGTAGAAATTATGGAGCAATACCTGGAGTATCACCTTCGGGGCATTGTTTCTTCCAAGGGGCTACACCTGTTAAAAAATATTTTAGAATCTCAAACCCCTGAAAATCAACAAAATCTGTAACAAATCCAATGAACACCTACTAATACAACGCACCATAGAAACACTTATGAAACAATTTATTACCCTATTTATTTTAGCAACTCAGCTAAGTCTGGCTCAAAACCAAGTGACCCCCCAGCCTCAAAACATACCAGATAGTTTTAGCTTAGAGGAGGCGGTGCGCTACGCCTTGGATCACAATTACAAAATGATCAACGCCAGTCGCGACATCAAAGACGCCCAACTGCAAAAATGGGTCACTATTTCTAGCGGTCTACCACAAATAGACGCCAATGTAAATTACAACAACCAGCTCAAACAGCCCGTTTCGCTTATTCCTGCAGAATTTTCAGGTGGAGAGCCTGGCACCTTTGTTCCAGTTATATTTGGGGTTCCACAAGGGCTTGGAGCTGCCGTTACCCTCAGACAACAGATTTTCGATGGCTCCTATATAGTAGGTGTACAGGCCGTGAAGACTTTCGTAGACTACTCTGCCAACAACCAGCAAAAAACAGCCCAAGAAGTTACTAAAATGGTCACTCAGGCCTACGGAAATGTTCTGATGGCCCAAGAAGGTGTTGCCATTATTCAGAACAACAGAGATAATTTGGCGGCCAGCTTAGCAGAAACACAGCAGGTAGTAGCGAATGGATTGGCAGAAGAAGAGCAGGCAGAACAGCTGCAAATTACCCTGGCCAATGTAGAAAGCCAACTGCGTAACTTTAAAAGACTAAGCGAGATTAGCCTACAATTGTTTAATCTGAGTTTGGGACTGCCCATAGAAAGCCCTACCCGCCTCTCAGACAATTTGGTATCCTTGGCAAGCAAACACACAGACTTAGCCTTATTGAGCAAACCGCTACAAATAGAAAACAACACCGATTACAAAATGGCACTCAATTTAAATGAGCAGCGTTATTTTGAACATAAATTAGCCAAGTCTAGAGCCCTGCCAACACTCACTAGTTTTATTAACTACGGCACCAATGCCTTTTCCAATGAATTTAGCTTCTTTAATGGTGGACAACAATGGTTCCAATCCTCTGTTTTGGGAGTAGACCTCAGGATCCCTATTTTTAGTTCCTTTGGCAGAGACGCCACTACAAAAAGAACTAAAATAGCCCTGCTAAAGTCTGAAACTCAACTTACAGAGGCTGCAGAGAGCATTCGCCTGCAGTGGGAACAAGCCAAAAGTGATTTTACGCTAGCCATAGAAAACCATCGCACCGCTAAAGAAAACTTAGCGCTAGCCAGCCGTATTGCGCAGAAAAATGAAACCAAATTCAAGGCAGGTTTAGCCAGTAGCTTTGAACTGCGCCAGGCCCAATTACAATTATACACCGCACAGCAAAGCTACCTAGAAACTATGGTGGCGGTAATAAATCAGAAAACCAATTTATCTCAAATCGTACAACCTATCCCCCTTAATTAAGCGTCTTTAATACACACATCATGAAAAAAATCTATTCTTTATTCGTTTTTAGCCTCTTGCTTGCCAGCTGTGGTGCACCCCAGAGCAGTACCTCAGACATCATAGACAGCCAAGATCTAAACGCCATTAGGGCTCAAAAAGCCAGTCTCACCCAAAACCTCCATAGCATAGAAACCGAATTGGCCGCCTTAGACGCAGCTATTGCCAAGCTAGACCCTGTGGCCAACCTTCCTTTGGTAACCACCTTTGAGGTACAGGCCCAACTTTTTAATCACTATGTAGATTTACAAGGCAATGTAAAAACTAAAGAAAACATCTTGCTGTACCCTGAAATGTCAGGGACCCTGATGCAGGTATTAGTTAAAAAAGGGGATCGTGTTAAAAAAGGACAGCTTTTGGCCGTGATTGACAATGGTGGTATGAGCAACCAACTTTCTCAATTAAAAACCCAGGCTGCCCTGGCACAGACTACTTATGAGCGACAGGCCAAATTGTGGGAACAAAACATTGGTTCTGAAATTCAATACTTACAAGCCAAAGCTCAGGCAGAGGCCCAAGAAAATGCCGTAAAACAATTGGAAAAGGTTCTGGCCAAGGCCAGCATTCGCGCTCCTTTCTCTGGAGTGGTAGACCAGATATTAAAAGATCCTGGAACTCTGGTAGCACCAGGAGGATCTGGAAGTGAAATATTTAGACTTATTAACCTCTCCAATATGTACATAGAGGTAGATGTTCCAGAAACCTATTTAGGTGCCGTTCAAAAAGGAAAAAAAGCGGGGGTGTTTTTTCCCGTATTACAGGATAGTGTGACTGCTGTAGTAAGAGAAACCGGAAATTATATTAACCCCAACAACCGCTCTTTTACTGCAGAAATTTCTGTACCTAACCCAGAAGGGAAGATCAAACCCAACCTAAACGCTAGAGTACATATTAACGACTACACCAACCCAGCAGCCTTACTTATCCCACAGTCTGTTATTTCTGAAAATGCAGCCGGAGAACAATACGCCTATGTAGCAGAACTCCAAGGAGATGTAGCCACCGCCCAAAGACACATTATAACTACGGGTAAAACACAGGGAGATTTTGTAGAGATTCTGAGCGGTATTGAGGCAGGAGACCTCGTGATTAAAGAGGGGGCTAGAAGTGTCAAAGACGCACAAAATATTAAAATCTTAAAAGCATCTGATGAGTAAGCAGCAAAAAAACGTCAACAAGGAGTTTAAACTCTCTTCCTGGGCCATAGACAACCCTTCTGTGGTGTATGTCATGATTGGTATTTTCTTTTTTCTAGGACTCTCGGCTTACTTTGACATGCCCAGAGAAGATTTCCCAGAAATTAAAGAAACTAAAATATACATCTCTACTCCCTACCCAGGCAACACCGCAGAAGACATAGAAAGGCTTATCACAGACCCCCTTGAAGATGTCTTAAAAAACGTATCCAATGTGGTAGAAATTACCTCTACCTCTCAGGAAGACTACGCTATTATTACCGTAGAATTTGACGAGGACATTAGCGTAGAGGCGGCCAAACAAAAGGTAAAAGACGAGGTAGACTCTGAAAAGGCTGGAGAGGATTGGCCCACATTTAACGGGGCCAAGGTAGAGCCTAATGTGTTTGACCTAAACCTATCTGAGGAAATTGCCATTATGAATATTAACCTCACGGGAGACTACCCTGTAGAGAAGTTAAAACTGTATGGAGAATACCTAGAAGACCGCATAGAAGACCTCCCTCAAATTAAAAAAGTAGACATTCGCGGGGCCCAAGAAAAAGAAGTAGAAGTAGCTGTAGACGTTTACAAAATGATGGCTTCTCAGGTGAGCTTTAACGATATTTTGGGAGCCATTAGCAACGGAAACATGACCCTTTCTGCTGGAAACCTAGTGAGTTCTGGACAGCGAAGAACCATTAGAATTCTTGGAGAGATTGAACAGCCAGAAGCACTAGAAAATTTTATTGTAAAGTCTGACAATGGTGCCGTGTATCTCAGAGATATTGCAGAGGTTCACTTTAAAGACAAAGAAAAAACCACCTATGCTAGAAAAGAAGGGGAAAGTGTAGTGATGTTAGAAGTTAAGAAAAGGGCAGGTAAAAACATGATCCAAGCGGCAGAAGAGATTAAAGCACTTATTGCCAAGGCCCAAGCAGAGGTATTACCAAAAGACCTAGAAGTGGTCATTACCAATGACTCTTCTTCCAGAACCCTGAACCAGGTAGACGACCTAGTGAACAACATTATCTTTGGAATTATCCTAGTGGTCACCGTTTTGATGTTTTTCCTTGGATTCAGAAACGCCCTCTTTGTTGGTTTTGCCATACCTATGTCTATGTTCATGTCATTTGTGGTGCTCTCCCTACTGGGTTACACCCTCAACACCATGATCCTTTTTGGACTCATTATGGGGCTGGGTATGCTGGTAGATAATGGAATTGTTGTGGTAGAAAACGTATACAGGCTTATGTCTGAGGGCGTTCCAAGAATAGAAGCTGCCAAACAGGGTATTAGTGAAATTGCTTTTCCTATTATTATCTCCACAGCCACCACAGTGGCAGCCTTCGTACCCCTAGGGCTATGGCCAGGGATTTTTGGACAGTTTATGATTTACTTCCCTATCACACTTTCTGTGGTGTTAGGTTCTTCCCTTTTTGTAGCCATCTTCATGAACTCTATGTTGGTGTCTAGATTTATGGAAGTAGGAGACAAAGAACTGAGTAAAAAACAACTCTTAAGAATCTCAGCTATTCTTGGTGGCTTTGGAATCTTTATCCTTGTTTTTGGTGGTGCCATGCGTGGCTTGGGCAGCCTCATGATTCTTACTGCGGCTCTTTTCTGGGCCTACAAATACGGGATTAAAAGATGGGCCAAGAGCTTCCAAGCAAGTAGTTTAGTGCGTTTTGAAAATTTTTACGAAAGACAGGTCCGTAGGGCTCTCACAGGTAAAAATGTATACTGGTATTTTGGAACCACCGTATTGCTTCTAATTTCTGCCTTTATGTTTTTTGGCATCTCGGTGGGTGCAGGAAGAACCAATATTGAGTTTTTCCCCAACAATACCCCCAACCAGATTATAGTTTACATTGAATATCCTCAGGGTACAGACATCAAAAAAACCAATGCCATCACCCTAGATATTGAAAAAAGGGTACAGGCCATATTGAATGACCCTGCTCAAATAGAGGACGGTAAAAACTTCCTCGTAGAAGCCTCGGTCTCTCAAGTAGGGGAAGGAGCTGGTAACCCACAAACAGACGGGGGCTCCAGCGCAGAAATGCCACACAGGGGAAAAATCACAGCCTCTATGAGGGAGTTTAAATACCGCAAAGGTATGGACACTGAAGTACTTCGTAAAAAAGTACAAGAAAGCCTCAAAGGGGTCTACCCAGGGGTGGCTATTTCTGTAGAGAAAGACGAGAATGGTCCGCCAGCCGGTTACCCCATTAATATAGAGTTGGAGGGACCAGACTACGACGCCCTGATTGTTACCGCAGAAAAAATGCGCAACTACATTAACACCAAAAATATTCCTGGGATTGCAGAGCTTAAAATAGACGTAAACAAAGGGAAACCTGCTATGTTGGTTCGCGTAGACCGTGAAAAAGCAGGAACTCTAGGGGTAGCTGTAGGCCAAGTAGGCATGCAGCTCAGACGCTCTCTTTTTGGAGAAAAAGCAGGGGTGTACAAAGAAGACGGTGAGGATTACGACATTAATGTGCGTTTTAATGAAGACCTACGTTATAACAAATCTGCGCTCTTTAATCAGAACATCATCTTTAGAGACCAAGCTACAGGGCGCATTAAAGAGATTCCCGTCTCTTCAGTTGTGACACAAAAGAATACTGCGGCCTTCTCTGCTATTAAACACAGAGACAACAAAAGAGTGGTCACGGTATACTCCGGCTTAGAACCAGGTTTCACAGACGCACAGGCTATAGTGAATGAAATCCAATCAGAAATGCAGAATTACACGGACATTCCTAAGGATATTAGCATAGACTATACCGGCCAAATAGAAGAGCAAAACAAGCAGATGGCCTTTTTAATGGGGGCCTTCTTCTCTGGACTAGGACTGATTATGCTGCTACTCATTTTCCAATTTGGTGGGGTATCCAAACCACTCATTATTATGATTGCTATATTCCTGAGTTTTATAGGGGTGTTCTACGGACTCATTATTACCGGCTGGAGTTTTGTGATTATGATGACCATGGTAGGCATTATCTCCTTGGCCGGAATTGTAGTAAACAATGGCGTGGTACTCCTAGATTACACCCAGTTACTCATAGACCGTTTTAAGGTAAAGCACGGTATTGCAGACGAGCAATTGCTTTCACAGCCAGATGTGAAAAAAATGATTATTCAGGCTGGTAAAGCTAGGCTCAGACCAGTAGTACTTACCGCCATAACTACGGTTCTAGGACTTATCCCATTGGCTATTGGACTCAATATAGACTTCTTCTCTCTCTTTGCAAGCTTTGACCCCAAAGTATATATAGGAGGAGACAACGTAATTTTCTGGGGACCATTGGCATGGACAGTAATCTTTGGACTTATTGTAGCCACCTTCCTCACTCTAATTATTGTACCAGTACTTTTCTTTATTAGCTACCGCATAAAGATAGGTCTGTATAAAAGTAGGGTACATGGAGAAATCACAAACCCTTAACCCATAAAAAAAGGCCCCAAATGGGGCCTTTTTTATAAAGTCAAAACAGGAACCTTACTTATTTAAAACCACGGTTCCTTTGCTGTCCCACTGCGTAATAGCAGCAATTTTGTTAGAAATATAATCTACTTCTTTCAAGGCTTGGCCTTCCCAGAAAAACCATTTTCCAGACTTGGCTCCTTCTTTGTAGTTTCCCATGGCAATCTTGTCGCCCTGTTTGTTGTACATCTTCCACTCTCCATGCAATTTGGTACCCAAATAAAAACCGGTTTGGGCTACTTGACCATTGTCGTGAAAAAAGGTTGCTTTCACTAAATCTCCTTCTCTCTCATAAGTGGGTTTTGTGTTTTGTGCGGCCAATGACAATCCCATCATCAAAAGGCCTATAAGTAATACATTTTTCATATCTAAATGTTTTTAAGTTTTTATTAAAAAGACACTTTACTTCTCCGTTCTTCCAGTGTACACTACAAATATACAGATTAATTTACATAAAATATACTTTTAGGTAACATTTAATTTACATTAGGATAACATTATGAGTTAAAATATTTAAAATCAACTACTTAATAAATTGTATTTTGTAAGTAATATCTTACTTAAATAAAAAAGAGAGCCCATAGCCACATTGTTTTGCATAAATACTAAATTTGTAATCTTATATTTCACAGCATGTATAGAAGTCACAATTGTGGCGCCCTAAGCGCCAAAGACATAGGAAAGACTGTTACCCTCTGCGGTTGGGTTCAAAAACTAAGAGATAAAGGCTTTATTGGATGGGTAGATCTCAGGGACCGCTATGGCGTAACCCAACTTATATTTGACGCAGAGCGCACAGCTCCAGAACTCTTGCAGGCTGCCAAAGAATTGGGCAGAGAAACGGTGATAAAAATTAAAGGAGAGGTCATTGCCCGCAACAACGCCAATCCCAATATGCCCACAGGAGAGATAGAAGTATTGGTGCAAGAGCTCCAGCTGCTCAATGCTGCCAAAACCCCACCCTTTACTATTGAAGATCAGACGGATGGTGGCGAAGAATTACGCGCTAAATATCGCTATTTAGACATACGCAGAAACCCAGTAAAAAACAATCTGATTTTCAGACATAAGGTGAGTATGGCCGTGAGACAATACTTGTCAGACCAAGGCTTTATAGATGTAGAAACGCCATACCTCATAAAATCTACCCCAGAGGGAGCTAGAGATTTTGTGGTGCCCAGCCGCATGAACCCTGGACAATTTTACGCCCTACCACAGTCTCCACAAACTTTTAAGCAGCTGCTTATGGTAGGCGGTATGGACCGCTACTTCCAAATTGTAAAATGCTTTAGAGATGAAGACCTGCGTGCAGACCGCCAACCAGAGTTTACACAAATAGATTGTGAAATGGCCTTTGTAGAACAGGAAGACGTACTTCATGTCTTTGAGGGGCTCACTAGACACCTGCTCCAAGAGGTGCACGGGATAGATATTAAAGAATTCCCTAGAATGACCTATGCGCATGCCATGAAAACTTACGGGAATGACAAACCAGACATTCGCTTTGGTATGGAATTCGCAGAGCTTAACGAGCTGGCTCAGCACAGAGATTTTAATGTCTTTAATGCGGCGGCACTTGTGGTAGGTATTGCAGTACCTGGAGCCAACAGCTATACCAGAAAAGAAATAGACGCTTTAATAGACTGGGTAAAGAGACCACAAGTAGGGGCCAAAGGCATGGTTTATGTGCGCTGCAATGAAGACGGAACCTACAAATCTTCGGTAGACAAGTTTTATACCCAAGAAGATTTGGCCGCCTGGGCCAAGGCCACAGGCGCCGCCGCCGGAGACCTCATCTGTGTGCTTTCAGGAGATATAGACGCAACCAGAGCGCAAACATCGGCGCTCCGTATGGAGCTGGCCACACGCTTGGGCCTCAGAGACCCCAAAGTGTTTGCCCCACTATGGGTTATAGATTTCCCATTGTTGGAGAAAGATCCAGAAACAGGACACTTTCACGCCATGCACCACCCCTTTACCGCACCCAAACCAGAGCATTTAGAACTGTTAGACACCAACCCAGCTGCGGTAAACGCCAATGCCTATGATTTGGTCCTCAATGGAAATGAAATTGGGGGAGGGTCTATAAGAATTCACGACCGAGACACCCAATCCAAAATGCTAAGCCTGCTAGGCTTCTCCAAAGAAGACGCCCAGGCCCAATTTGGATTCCTCATGGACGCCTTTGAATACGGCGCCCCACCACACGGAGGTCTAGCCTTTGGTTTAGACAGGTTAGTGTCTATCTTAGGAGGCCAAGAAACCATTAGAGATTTTATTGCCTTCCCAAAAAACAATGCCGGAAGAGACGTCATGATAGACGCGCCAGCCCCTCTAGACCAAGAACAGTTAGAGGAGCTCTATTTGAGCAGCAGCGCAAACAAACAATAGGCCGCTATCCAAGGGCCGCCCATATATGGACGCAAAAAAGAAAAATGCCCTAACCCGCTTTCTCATTTGGCGGGCCAAACACATTAGCAACAAGCAGTTTGTATATCTGCTGGCCATGCTTATTGGGTTTACCTCCGGGCTAGGGGCTGTGGTACTCAAAAACGCCACCCACTTTTTCCAACACCTCCTAGAAGGGCGCCTGGTGCAGTCATATCACCAAGCCTTTTACTTTGTCTTTCCCCTCATTGGCTTGGGTCTGGTGTTGCTCATTATCAAATACGGCATACGAAATAAGGTGAGCCACGGCATACCCTCTACCCTCTACGCCATGGCCAAGAGAAAGGGATTTATGAAACGCCATCAGATGTTTGGCTCCATGCTCACCGCACCCATCACCGTTGGTTTTGGAGGTTCTGTAGGATTAGAGGGACCCACGGTAGCCACCGGTGCCGCCATTTCTGCCAATATAGCCAAGCTATTTCACATGAACCAATCTACGCGCAACCTGCTTATAGGCTGTGCTGCCGCAGGAGCCATGTCTAGCATTTTCAAGGCCCCCATAGCCGCTATTATATTTGCGGTAGAAGTCTTTAGCCTGCAGCTCACCACAGCCTCCATGCTGCCCCTTTTATTAGCCTCTATCACCGCCATTCTCACCTCCTATTTTTTCTTTGGCTCAGATATTTTATTGCCAGTGAAACTGGCCGATGCCTTTAGCCCCGCAGATGTTCCCTACTTTCTCCTTTTAGGCCTAGCGGCCGGGGGAATCTCTATTTATTTTACCAGTACTTACGAATACATACAAAAAGGCTTCGATCGCCTGAGCAAGCCCCATCACAAACTGTTGGTGGGCGGCTCCCTTTTGGGAGGGCTCATCTACCTCATCCCTCCTCTGTACGGAGAAGGCTTCGAGGTGGTAAACAGCCTGCTGGAAGGAAACCCAACAGCCGTGCTCAAAAACAGTCCTTTCGAAATAGACCCCCAAAACTTCTATATGCTCATAGCGCTGCTCATGGGGCTGGTATTCTTTAAAATAATTGCTGCAAGCCTCACCTTTGGTGCTGGCGGTGTGGGTGGTATTTTTGCACCCACCCTATTTATGGGCGCCGTCTTGGGCCACAGCATTGGAAAAATAATCAACCACTTAGACCTATTTGGCGCCCAGGTATCCGTGACTCAGTTTACCCTGGTAGGCATGTCTGGCCTCATGGCCGGAGTCTTACACGCCCCACTCACCGCCATCTTTCTCATAGCAGAACTCACCGGAGGCTACGAACTATTTATCCCCCTGATGATCACCGCTGCTACAGCATATACCATTACTAAATACATACACCCCCACTCGGTCTACACCATGGAATTGGGCAGAAAAGGAGAACTCATTACCCATGACAAAGACCAGGCTGTACTCACCTTAATGGACATAGAAAGCGTGATAGAAACTAATTTTATCCCCCTCTCTCCCGGCCAAGATTTAGGACATATGGTACAGGATGCCATTATAAAATCCAATCGGAATATTTTCCCAGTAGTCTCAGAAGAAAGCACGCTTCTAGGCGTGGTCCTGCTGGACGATGTGCGCCCGGTGATGTTCCAAAGAAGCCTCTACCACGAAATAAAAGTGCGGGACCTCATGCAGCACCCCCCTGCCATAATAGATGTAGACAGAGACAAAATGAAAGACATTATGCAGAAGTTCCAAGAGAGCGGGGCCTGGAACCTCCCCCTCATTAAAAACGGGAAATACCACGGTTTTATTTCCAAATCCAAACTACTGACGGCCTACCGCAGAAAACTCATCCATTTTAATTTTTAAAAAAGAAATACAAGTCTTAATCTCAAGCCACAGCCTCCAGACCCAAACAAAAAATAAAACACACTAAGCCCCTCATAGGAACAAAAACACACAAGGGATACCCTCATAAGTACAAAAACACACAGCAACAAACACAATCAAAAATAAATCATGAACAACAAATCCTTCACTAGAACCCTCATTGGATTATTGGCCTTGGGATGTCTGATTTCCATAGTCTACGGCCTAATTATTAAAGAAACGGATCCATCGTTGGGCAATTCCTATATAGGTTTTGGAACCCTATTTTTATTTTTAGTGTCCATGCCGCTGTTTATTTTCTCAGAGTCTAGAGGGAAGAAACTAGACGATTATATGCTTAATGAAAAGAACATTAGAAGAATGAGAGCAAAAACAGAAAAGGACTCAAAAAAAAATAATAAAAGTGCAAAAAACACTTAAAAATTCGCAATTCTACTGTTTTTTTTTAGGTATTGATCTACAAGACATTAAAATTCAGTACCTTAGTACTAATTATTTATCTCTAACTCTATTGCAATGACTGGAACAGTAAAATTTTTTAATGGATCTAAAGGCTACGGATTCATAACCAACGATGAAACAGGTAAAGACACTTTTGTGCATGCCACCGCTTTAAACGGACTTCAAATTAACGAGGGCGACAAGGTTTCATACGAAGAACAAGAAAGTGAAAAAGGTATGACTGCCGTAAATGTAGCCATGCTATAACATACTTTCACCTAAAAACTTATTTTGACAAGTTGTCAAAAAAAATTCCAACCCCAAGCCTCTGTTTGGGGTTTTTTTTATGAGTGTACACAAAGCCAACAAAAAAGGATGGGTCCATTACTTACTCATAGGAACTGCCACGCTTCCTATACTACTCTTTATATTCATAGATCTAAATCCTTTTGGGGAGAACGAAGTGTCTGCCATGCAAATCATTAGCAAAAACCCTTTTATACTTCTCCCCCTTCTAGCACCCTTTGGACTTTTTTTATGGGTATATCTCACTACCCAATACCAAATTAAAGACGCTCATTTACACTACCGTTCTGCCTTTCTAAAGGGGCAAATCCCAGTGGCCAATGTCAGAAAGATCGTCAAAGGAAAAACCTTGTGGGTAGGACTCAAACCGGCCCTGGCCACCAAAGGACTAATTATTTACTACAATCGATTTGATGAAATCTATATAGCCCCAGAGTCCAATGACAAAATGATAGCCGAGCTGCTAGCCATACATCCAGACATTGAGATTATAGAAGCCTAATCTGTATCGTTCTGCTCATAAACAAACTATACTGCGAGAATGTGGCGCCATATAAAGTTGCATTAAATGGGAAATCAGCCGCCATGCCAATAGAAAAAAGAAAGTGAAAAAAAGAGGGGGGGTATATACCCCTTTTTTGGCCCTTTTCATTTTCCTAGATCGGGTGTCGGAATATAAAGTATTTCTTTAGTTTCGGGCACAAAAACTAGGTTTTCCAAACCCCTCAAAAAAAGGGTATACCCACCCTCTATACCATTCGTCGATACTTGGCAAGTACACCCCCAACCGGACCAACATATCAACCAGGTCAAAATCCATCCCCGTCCTATACCATGTACCGCTCCTTTTCGCATATTCAGCTAAGAAGAATACTGAACAGATTTAAATATCCCAAAACTGTAAGCAAATAATAACCTCTTAGCGTTTTTTGGCAAAAAAATCTTGCAACAGTTGGGTAGCCTCATTGGCCATGACCCCACCCACCACTTGGGTCTTTGGATGTAGGGGTAGGTTTGAAGCTTCGTTTAGGCCTTTTTTAAGTTGGGGATCTTTCTGAGAAAAAATAGAAAGCCCCCCTCTTTTGGGGTCACTAGCGCCATAAACTACTTTGGAGATTTGGCTCCAATAGAGCGCGCCGGCGCACATGAGGCAGGGTTCGAGGGTCACATAGAGGGTGCAGCCCTGTAAATATTTACCGCCTAAATGGTTGGTGGCGGCAGTGATGGCCTGCATTTCTGCATGGGCTGTTACGTCTGTGAGTTGCTCGGTAAGGTTGTGGGCCCTAGCAATTATACGGTCTTGGGCCACCACGACGGCCCCAACGGGGACCTCGCCTTTTTCAAAGGCGGCCGCCGCCTCTTGCAAAGCGCGCTGCATAAAATAGTCATCCGTAAAAATGAGTTCCATACCACAAAAATAGGCTATTTATGGGAGCTGGCTAAAAATGAAAATACTGTACCTTTACAGCCTCATAGCTACCCATACCAATGTTCATGAATCAATTGTCTCACATACAATCTCCAGAAGACCTTAGGCGTCTATCTCCAGAGCAGCTTCTAGGGGTGGCAAAGGAGCTCAGAGACTTTATCATACATGCTGTGGCCACCAAAGAAGGCCATCTTGGAGCCAGTTTGGGAGTAATAGAACTCACCGTGGCCCTGCACTATGTGTTTCACACGCCCGAGGATAATCTGCTGTGGGATGTGGGGCATCAGGCCTACGGCCACAAAATTTTAACCGGACGCAGGGATCTTTTTGAAACCAATAGACAGTGGAGTGGGATAAGTGGTTTTCCCAGCCGCAAAGAAAGCCCCTATGACGCCTTTGGCGTGGGCCATTCCTCTACAGCTATTTCTGCCGCATTGGGCATGGCATTGGCTCAGGAGAGCGAGCCCAATTCTAAAGACAGAACCCATATTGCCGTAGTAGGAGACGCTTCCATTGCGTCGGGTATGGCCATAGAGGGACTTAACCATGCGGGTGCCACAGCGGCCAACCTGCTGGTGATTTTAAACGACAACCAAATGGGCATAGACCCAGCGGTGGGAGCCTTAAAAGCTCATTTTTCTATGCTAGAATCTATCGCTAAAGAAGAGCAGCAAGACCAAACAGCAAACAATAACAGCTTGAACACCAGCTCCAAAGCCAACTTTTTTACTGCCCTGGGTTTTTCCTACACCGGGGTTATAGATGGGCATGATCTGCAGGGGCTCATTGCACAACTCAAGATCTTAAAGCAGCAAAAAGGCCCGCGGCTGCTACACATAAAAACTACCAAAGGCAAAGGACTATCTATGGCAGAGGCAGACCAGATTACCTATCACGCCCCTGGAAAATTTAATGTGCAAACGGGAGAGCGAACGCCCAAGCCAAGCCTTGGCCCAGCCAAATACCAAGACGTTTTTGGACACAGCCTATTGGAACTGGCCCAGCAACACCCAGATATCATGGCCATTACCCCGGCCATGCCTACAGGAAGTAGCTTAAAATACATGATGGCCGCCATGCCCCATAGGGCCTTTGACGTGGGCATTGCAGAACAACACGCTGTAACCCTAGCTGCTGGAATGGCCACTGCCGGTAAACTTCCTTACTGTGTCATTTACAGTACTTTTTTACAAAGGGCCTATGACCAACTCATTCACGACGTAGCCTTACAAGAGTTGCCGGTGGTCTTTTGTGTAGATAGGGCGGGTCTGGTAGGCCAGGACGGTGCCACCCACCATGGGGTTTTTGATCTGGCGTTTTTACTACCAATACCCCATATGACCATAGCCGCTCCTTCAGATGAAGGGCAGCTCAGAGATTTATTATTTACCGCTACGCAAGCCTTTGACAACAAGGCGCATGAGGCCATGGGGCCCTGGGCCATTCGCTACCCCAGAGGAGAAGGGGTCTTGCCCCAATGGAAAAAACCTTTTAAAAAATTAACCAAAGGAAAGGGCATAGAAGTTAAAAAAGGCACGAAGATTGCGGTGCTATGTCTGGGCCCCATATTACATGAAGTCCAAAAAGCTTTGAGCCTCTTGGAGGCCTCTCATCCAGAAGCATCAAAAACCTTTGGACTCTACGATATGATTTTTGCCAAGCCCTTAGACCAAGAGCTCTTAAACCGCATTCAAGACCATTACGCTCAAATTATCACCCTAGAAGATGGGGTGGTACAAGGTGGTTTTGGTCAGGCAGTTGCCAGCTACCTCAGGGCACGGGCCGGGGGCCAAGGCAATATAAAATGTACCCACTGGGGTGTTCCAGACCAATTTATTGGCCACGGAAAACCAGAAAAATTATATGAATCTCTGGGCTTAGACGCAGCGAGTTTGGCCCAAAAACTGACATCTTATCTCACCGATGAAAAGCATTAAAAAAACCAAGTGGTCCTTTTTATTGGGGCCATTATCCTGTCTATTTCTCTGCTTATCCTTTGCTTCTTATGCCCAAGAGCAGCAACAAGACTCCATCCCAGAGGTAGAAACAGACAGCAGTACGCTGCGTACGATTGTCATTAGAAGCCTTCCTGAAAAAGCAGGCACTAAAAAAGCAGGGGCTGCGATTAAAAACCATACGGAACCACTTAAAAAAACTGCTGCCTTGCAGCAGCGCATTAAACGCTTTCATATGCCGTCTTTCTGGACCAAGAAAAACAGGGTGTCTTTTAACCTCAACGAGGTAGCTTTTGTAAACTGGAATGCAGGGGGAGACAATTCAGTAGCCGTGCTCACCGCTGCCCGTTTTGAACGCAATTATGCCTTTAGGTACATCTCCTGGGAAAACGCCTTGGACTTTAGGTTTGGTTTGAACATGCGAGAGGGACAGGGCATTAGAAAAACGGACGACGCCCTTCGCTTTACCTCTACTTTTGGTTACCGAACAGACACCATTTCTAAGTGGTATACCTCTGGAAAACTGAATTTTAACACCCAATTGGCCAACGGATACAAATACCCCAATACAGAAACCCCCATCTCTAGACTGATGGCTCCAGGATACTTATTTCTCGGGGTGGGTACCTCTTATATAGATGCGGCAAAAAAAATAAACCTCTATATTTCTCCACTCACCCAGAAAGCCACTTTTGTACTAGACCAAAGATTGGCAAACCAGGGGGCATTTGGGGTGGAAAAAGCCATTTTAGACCCCGATGGAAACATCCTTACTCCTGGGAAAAACACCCTTATGGAGTTGGGTTTTCTGGTTACCCACAGCTGGGAGAAAGAAGTGTATGAAAACGTGCAAATGATTAGCCGCTTAAACCTCTACACAGACTACCTAAACAGTTTTGGGAACATAGATATAGACTGGGAACTGAACTTTAATCTCAAGGTAAACCAATACATCTCTGCCCAAATTGGCACCCATATTATCTATGACGACGACATTAAATTTGACGTAGAAAAGGCCGCAGACGGCAGCGTAATAGACCCCGGTGTTCCCAAAACCCAATTCAAACAATTGCTGGGTGTTGGGGTGGTATACGAATTTTAAAGCATCCTCCCTGAAATTTTATTGTGCATATAGACCGCGGCACTGTCTGAGAGGCTGGCCACATAGGTAGCAGCGGCCATTAGGGTGCTGTAGGGGTCTTTCTCCTGCGGATGATGCAGGCTGGGAACCATGTTTAAAATAAGTTTGTCGTAGGTGCTGGGCCTGCCTGCAGACTGGGCTACAAAAGCGCTGCAAACTACCTCTAAAATACGGGCTATAATTTGATAACCCGCCACCTCTTTTTCTATCACTTCTGGCGCTTGGTATACCTGCTTTACAGAGAGATTAATAATGTCTTCTATCTGGGCCTTGTACTGGCTTTTGTCTAAAAGGGCGCAATCAAAAGTGCCGGCTAAAATAGCGGCTTCATGGGCCATGAACACCTGGGTGGCGTCTGTGATTAGGGTATTGATGGCCAGGGCCCTCAGATAGCTCAGCCGGTCTTCCCGATGGCTCATGGCGTGGTAGGTCTTGGTATTTATGCTGTCTTTCACCAATTTAATGAGGTATTCCAAAGCGTAATCTTCAGAGATGAGCCCCAAATTAATCCCGTCTTCAAAATCTATGATGGTGTAGCAAATGTCGTCTGCCGCCTCTACCAAAAAGGCCAAGGGATGGCGGGCGTAGCTATTGTTTTTAGGGTCCTTTAAAAGGCCTAGTTCCTGAGCAATGTCTGCGTAGAGGTCTTTTTCAGAGTCAAAAAAACCATACTTTTTATGTGCAATATGAGGGCTTGGTTTTTTGGGCAGGGCGGCTTTGGGGTATTTGGTAAATGCCCCCAGGGTGGCGTAAGACAGCCTGAGGCCGCCTGGGACCCCAGGCCTAGTGGCATTGAGGAGTCTAAAGCCGTTGGCGTTTCCCTCAAAATCTAGGAGTTCCTGACGCTGTAATGGGTTTAGGCCTGCGGCTAAGGCGGCCCCGCCGCCCTGGCTAAAAAACGCGCCGATAGCTTTTTCTCCAGAGTGCCCAAAAGGGGGGTTGCCAATGTCATGGGCTAAGGCCGCAGCGGCCACGATGGCGCCAAAGTCAGTAGCCATATATCCGTGGGTAGCCCCCAGCTCAGGATACTTTTCTAGCAGTTGTTTTCCCGCCATCCTACCCAGACTGCGCCCTACCACAGACACCTCTAAAGAATGGGTAAGCCGGGTGTGCACAAAATCGGTTTGAGAAAGGGGGATCACCTGGGTCTTGTCTTGCAGGCTCCTAAAAGCAGAAGAAAATAAAATACGGTCGTAGTCTACCTCAAAACCCAAACGGCTATGATCCTGTTCTATTCTGAGTCTTTTATGGGTGTCGCCTTGGCGCTTTAAAGAGAGGAGGGGTTCCCACTGCATCATGCTTAATATATTTTAGAAGCAAGATACAGCTTCTGGATTACCTATAAAAATTCATCTGATCTATATAGGTCCAAACTGCAGCAGGCAATAATGGTTGTACGTTTTTCCCAGCCTGATGGGCTTTTCTAATATAGGAAGAAGAAATAGAGATCACAGGCGCGTCTACACTCACAATATTTGGATGTGATTGTAAATTTTTCGGGGGTTCAGACACATCAGTTGTATGCCTAGGGTACACATAAACCTTATGCGCCTCTAGCAAATGTTCGTAATTGTGCCATTTGTGAAAATGTTTGAGGTTGTCTGCTCCCATAATGAGGGAAAATTCCAAGTCTGGATGCTTTTCCAGGAGTCTGGCTACACTCAGAGCGGTATACTGGGGAGGAGGCATGTCAAACTCAACAGTAGAAACCTTGAGTTTGGGATAGTCTTCAATGGCCTCATTTACCAAAGCTAAACGGTGGTGGTTGTCTAGCAGGCGGCTGTTTTTCTTGAAGGGACTCTGAGGCGTAATCACAAACCAAACCTCCTCTAAGGGGGTCTCCTCTACCAAATAATTGGCTAAGATCAGGTGCCCCATATGCACGGGGTTAAAGCTGCCAAAAAAAAGTCCAATTTGCTTTTTCAAGATTCCAATGATTTGAATGGTTCTCAGATCTCTGGGTATGAGATCCTAATCCTAGCCCTGCTTAGAAACAAAATCTCCCACCAACTTTTCTGCAGCATCTAAGGCTACGTCTAGATCGTTATTTTTGAGGACAACGTCAAACTGCGGCGCCGTAGCTAGCTCTACAGAAGCTTTGGCAATACGCATATTTATTTTGTCGTCAGACTCGGTGCTGCGCTTTTTAAGTCTGATCTTAAGCTCGTCTATAGAGGGTGGTTTTACAAAAACTGCTAAGGTCTGTTCTGGAAATTTCTTTTTAATTCTAAGCCCCCCAGCTACGTCAATGTCAAAAATGACATTTTTACCCTGGGCCCACAAACGGTTTACTTCAGATTTAAGGGTGCCGTAAAAATTGTCTCTGTACACCTCCTCCCACTCCAGGAAATCGTCGTTTTTAATATGCTGCTTAAATTCATTCACAGTCATAAAATAGTAGTGCTCTCCTTGAACTTCTTTGCCGCGTCTGGGCCTAGAAGTAGCAGAGACAGAGAAAGCCAAATTAAGTTGGGGCTTACTTAGCAAATGCCTTACAATGGTGGTTTTCCCACTGCCAGAAGGAGCAGAAAAAATGAGGAGTTTCCCCTTAGAACTCTTGCTCTCAGAGCTCATCCCCTTTGGGCTGTGTAAGTCTCCATTAGAGGCACCAATCTCTGCGCTGTCTCTTGTGTTTTCCTCTGACATTATAGGGCGTTTAAAAGTTGTTCCTTAATTTTTTCTAGCTCGTCTTTCATTTGCACTACCAGCTGCTGCATGGGCGCATGATTGGCCTTGGAGCCTAAGGTATTAATCTCCCGACCAATTTCCTGGGCTATAAAACCCAATTTCTTTCCCTGACTCTCTTGTAGAGAAAGGGTTTGGGTAAAATAATCCAAGTGGCCTGCCAAACGCACTTTTTCTTCTGTAATATCGTATTTTTCTATGTAGTAAATGAGCTCCTGCTCCAAGCGATTCTGATCTATAGGCGCGGTTATCTCTGCAAGTGCCTTTTCCAAACGGGGCTTTATGGCGGCCATTCTCTCTGTGTCCATGGCCTTTACCTGCTCTAAAAGGGTACTGATATTCCCAATACGCTGCTCAAATTCTGTGGCCAATAAAGCCCCTTCCTCCCGGCGGCTTTGGTCCATAGTTTCCAATACCTGCACTAGTAAAGCTTCAATAGCAGTCATTTCTTCAGGATCTGCTTCTTCTCTTAGGGTAGAGAGGGTGTCTGGCAATTTAAGTGCCAAAGCCATAAGTTCCGATTCTGCAGCTGGAACAATCTCCCGGAGCTGATCCATATAAGCGCCCACCACTTCTGGGTTAACAGCAGCGGCAGCGGCGGCACCCGTTTGCTCTACAAAAAGACCAAAGTCTATTTTGCCGCGCTCCAAGACCGCAGCAATTTTTTTGCGAAAGGGCAGCTCTTGCTCTCGGTATATGGAGGGCATGCGCAGGTTAAGATCGAAGCCTTTAGAATTTAAAGACTTTATCTCCATATTAATTTTTTTATGGGCCAGCTGAATACTTAGCTTGCCGTAACCGGTCATGGATTTAATCATCTATACTTCTTTAACCCACAAAGGTAGGGATTTGAAAAAAACCTAGTCTAATTTTCTAAGCCAGATATTTCTAAAGCGCACCCTAGAGTTGTCTCCGTGGTCTTGAAGTACTATAGGGGCGTCTCCGTGTGGCTCATTGGTAGGCCAACCAATATATTGAATAATGCCCTCAATAGTCACATGGTCTTGAATGAGTACCCCGTTGTGAAAGACCGTCAGGGTACCAGATTTGCTTTTTTGGCCCGCCTCATTAAACTCGGGGGCGTGAAATACTATGTCGTAGGCATTCCACTCTCCTGAAGGGACAGATGCCATGGCCAGAGGTACTTTCTGCTTGTACAAGGCCCCTACTTGGCCATTGGTATAGGTAGGGTTGTCATTGTTATCTAAAATCTGTACCTCATAGCGCTGCTGGATAAAGACGCCAGAATTGGAACGGCTTTGGTTCTCCCCAATTATTTCTGCTGGAGAAGCCCATTCCAAGTGCAGCTGTATGCTGCCAAAGTTTTCTTTAGTCTGTAAGTTGCCTGTTCTATTGGCCACCGTCATGGAGCCATCTGCATTGAGGGCCCACTTTGCAGCAGTAGAATCTTGGGCCATATACCAGGCGTCTAAGTGGGTTCCGTCAAAGAGAACTATCGCGTCTGAAGGTGCGCTGCTAAAACCAGTGGCTGCAGCTCCTGGAGTTACTTTGGGTGGTACAGGCTCATAGACCTCTGTCTCTTCTGGAGTGGTAGGTTCTGGGCCGGATCTTTCTATCTCTGGGACTACACCGCTATCTTCTGGGCATGGGGGGGTAGTGGGCTGACAAGCAAAGAGAAGAACACCAATAGCTGCGGCTAATATAAATTTGAGGGTTTTCATAAGGGGATCTTTGAAGTTAAAACCAAAGCAGCTCCCAAATGAGAGCCGCTTTAGACTATTAATTTAAGTAGGTAAAATTTAAAGCTTTCTAATTTTGATATTTCTGAAGGCCACCTCGTCTCCGTGGTCTTGAACACCAATTTTTCCATTTCTAGTGGCACCAAAAGCGGCCCAGTCTGCAAATTTAGAATTGGCCTTCATGGCCTCCCACTCTGCGCCGTGTACCGGGAAACGAACCACTTCTTGGCCGTTGAGTTCTACAAAGCCCTCATTGGCATTATGGTCTATATGAATGAGGTAGTGGTTCCATTCTCCAGCAGGGTTAGGCTCCTGGGAAGGCGCTATCATGTCGTACAAGGCGCCAGCTTTATGGGTGCCTTCGCCCACAAAAGAGTCTGGATGGCGCTCGTTGTCTAAGACTTGTATTTCAGGGCCAGACACATAGGGCTCTCCTAGTTCTGGGTCTTCTAACACGCCCCAAAAAATACCAGAATTGGCCCCTTCAGTCACCTTCCACTCTATAGAGAGTTCAAAGTTTTCAAAGGATTGGTCGGTAACCAAGTTTAAGTTTTCACCTGCTTCTCTTTTTCGAGGATGAAAAACCATAGCCCCGTCTTCAATTTTCCAGGCGTCGGGTACTCCAGTTCCGTTATAAGCGTGCCAGCCACTAAAATCAGTACCGTCAAATAGGACCGTCCATTGTTGGGCGTCATTGGTTTCAGTAGCCAAACTTACCGCTTGGTCTTGTGTTTCTGCTGCTTTTTTTGGCGCCTCTTTACAGGCTCCTATACTTAGGCTTAAGGCCAAAAGGCCGATGATTTTTTTCATGTGATTTATTTTATTTGGTTTGTATTTCTTGAAATGAGTTAAATTCCCAAAATCTTTTGGAGTTGTTCGCGATCTGTGTCCTGACCCGCAAAATCGTCAAAAGTTTTTTGAGTGGCTTCTATAATGTGGTCTTGTATAAAGATAGCACCTTCTCTGGCCCCCTGCTCTGGAGACTTTATCACACATTCCCACTCCATAACCGCCCATACATCGCAGCCGTATTGGGTGAGCTTAGAAAAGATGGTTTTAAAGTCTATCTGACCGTCTCCAAGGGAGCGATAACGTCCTGCTCGGTCTTGCCAGTCGTTGTATCCGCCAAAGGCGCCCTTTTTACCAGTAGGATTAAATTCAGAGTCTTTCACGTGAAAGGCCTTAATAAACTCATGGTAATGGTCTATATAGGCAATATAATCTAACTGCTGTAGTACAAAGTGGCTGGGATCATAGAGAATGTTTACCCTTTTGTGGTTGCCCGTAGCGGCTAAAAAGCGCTCAAAGGTGTCTCCGTCATGCAGGTCTTCCCCCGGGTGAATTTCATAGCAAACGTCTACGCCCTGCTCGTCAAAATGGTTTAATATGGGCAACCAGCGCTTGGCCAGTTCCTCAAAACCCATTTCTACAAGCCCCTTGGGGCGTTGTGGCCAGGGGTGCATGGTGTGCCACAAAAGCGCTCCGGAAAAAGTAGCGTGGGCTTTGAGACCCAAATGCTTAGAGGCTGTTGCGGCTTTTTTAACGGTTTCTATAGCCCATTGGGTACGTTCCTTAGGTTTCCCGTGCAAATGCGCAGGAGCAAAGGCGTCAAACATAGAGTCATAGGCTGGGTTTACCGCTACCAGCTGCCCTTGGAGGTGGGTAGAGAGTTCGGTAATCTCTAATCCGTAACTTCGAATGGTCCCTTGGAGCTCATCGCAATAGTCCTTGGAGGCGGCTGCCTGGTCTAAGTCTATGAGAAAAGACTCCCAAGTGGGAATTTGAATGCCTTTATACCCCAGATCTGCCGCCCACTGGCACATACCTTCTAGGCTGTTAAAAGGGGCTTTCCCGTCTACAAATTGGGCTAAAAATACGCCTGGCCCTTTGATTGTTTTCATTTATTGCTATTTTTTTTGCAGGCAGCGCTGCAGTGAATTTTTTTTTATGATTGTTGGTCTAAATGTACCCAAACATTACCTCCTTTGTGAGAGGCCACGGCGCTTTCTATAAAATTTAAACCGCGAAGGCCGTCTGTTACCGTTGGATATTCTCCAGCGTCTGGGTTTTGGTTTCTAATAGCTCGGGCAACTCCAAGGTAAATATTGGCCATAGAGTCAAAAATACCCTCTGGGTGTCCCGGAGGTAATTTAGTGCCTCCCAAAGAAAGGGCACTGTTATACGCATGGCCTGGAGTGTATATTTGGAGAGCGGCGCCTTCTGAGAGCACCTTTAGCACATTGGGGCTTTCCTGCTCCCATTTGAGTCCTTTTTTGTCTCCGTATATCGCAATAGATAGGCCATTTTCTTCTCCAGTAGCAATCTGACTAGCTCTGAGAATTCCTTTAACCCCGCCTACCATTCTAAGGAAAATATTCCCGTCTATGTCCATCTGATTGTCTTCATAGAGGTAGTTCAGGTCTGCTAATAGCGAGGCAATTCTCATGCCGGTGGTATACTCTACCATATTAAAGGCATGGGTGCCAATGTCTCCCATACAACAAGAAATACCAGCCTTACTAGCGTCTAAACGCCAGGTACTGCTGCGTTTTTCTTTGTCGTGAATAATGGGATTTATCCAACCCTGATAGTATTGAACGTCTATTTTTTGAATATTCCCCAATTCCCCATTTTTAATCATTTCTCGCATTTGGCGCACCATGGGGTAGCCAGTGTAGGTATGGGTAAGACCAAACACCAAGCCTTTTTCCTGCTGTAAGTCATAAAGAATTTTAGCCTCCTCGTAGGTGTTGGTCATAGGTTTTTCACAGATCACGTGAAAGCCGTTTTCTAACAGCTTTTTAGCCATGGGAAAGTGCAAGAAATTGGGCGTTAAAATAGAACAAACCTGAATGCGCTCTTCTGGCGGCAATTGAAGCTCCTCGCTAATTAAAGTGTCAAAATCTTTGTAAATTCTATTGGTGGGTAAGCCTATCTGTTTGGCAAAACCAATATTGTCTTCCCAAACCGGGTTAAATACCCCTCCAACAATCTCGTAGTTGTCATTAATAAAAGAGGCCACACGGTGTAATACTCCTATGAGGGAGTCTCCGCCGCCGCCTAAAATTCCAAGTCTAATTTTTTGCATGCTATTCTGTAAAATTGATGGTAAGCTAGGTCCTAGCTAAGATTTATATTCTATTTTTTCATTCTTAAAAAAGAGCGCAAACAAGAGCATTACCACAAAAGCAAAAGCTGCTGGTAAGGTCCAGATTTGGGCCCAATCGTGGCTGCCGTCTGCAGCGGCAAAATGGTCTGTAATTTGTCCGGCCACCCAAAAACCAATGAGCATTCCCACCCCGTAGGTGGCAAGGGTAATAAGCCCCTGCGCGGCAGACTTAAACTGCGCTCCCGCTTTAGTGTCCGTGTATATCTGTCCGGAAACAAAGAAAAAATCATAGCAAATTCCGTGCATGGCAATTCCTATAATGAGCATAAAAGCACCTTCTCCTGCGTTTCCATAGGCAAACAGCAAATAGCGGAGCGTCCAAGCCAGCATACCCACCAAAATGGTTTTCTTAAAGCCAAATTTCTTAAAAAATAAGGGCAATAACAACATAAAGAGCACCTCAGAGGCCTGTCCAATGGTCATTTTCCCTGTGGGATTGGCTACGCCTATTTCTGACAAGAAAGGATTGGCATTCTGATAGTAAAATGCCAGTGGAATACAAATGAGAACAGAGGCCAAAAAGAACATCAGAAAGTTTCTGTCGCCCAATAATTTTAGCGCGTCAAAACCTAAAATCTGACCCAAGGATTGCTTTTCTCCAGCCCTAGCCTGAGGGGGCGTAGCAGGAAGGCTAAAACTAAATAAGCCAAGCACTGCAGAGGCTATAGCCACCATGAGAAAGGTGTTCTTGAGCATGCCTGCGTCTGCGTTGGCTTGGGAATCCCATGCCAAAGCGCTTATGAGTAGTCCGGCTACAATCCAGCCAATGGTTCCAAACACCCGCACCAAAGAAAATTCTTTGGCTGGGTCTTTCATTTGCTTAAAAGAAATAGAGTTCACCAAGGCCAAGGTGGGCATATAAGCAATCATATAGCCCAACACATAGGGATAAAAAGTGTCAAAATCTGAGGCCCCGTACATCAGGTACATGAGCCCGGCTCCAAGGAGGTGGAGCACCCCTAAAATTCGCTCTGCGTTAAAGTAGCGGTCTGCGATAAGCCCAATGATAAATGGCGCAATAATGGCTCCCCAAGATTGGGTAGAAAAAGCCATGGCAGACTCTGCACCGCTAGCATTTAAGTTTTTTCCCAGAAAAGTCCCCAGGGTCACAAACCAGCCGCCCCAAATAAAAAATTCTAGGAACATCATGGTGGAGAGTTGAATTTTAGTTAAAGTCTTCATGTAGTTTTATTTAGTTTTTTTAGTGTTTCCTGGCCCTTTTTCAAAGGGCCGATGCAGCCCTTCTCAGCACCATCAAAAATATTTGTTATTGTAAAGAGATCAGTAAATCTCTGGTGGCTATAATTCCGGCTTCTTCAGACAGGCTACTGCCCTCGTACTCTACCCCAACAAATCCGGTATAACCAGCGTCTTTCACCAGCTGCATAATTCTAGGATAGTCGGTGTGAATTTCCTGGCCCTCAGCGTCAAAATCATGAGATTTAGCACTCACCGCTTTGGCATATGGCATAAGTTCTTCTACCCCTTTGTAGCGGTCGTATTCCTCTAAACAAGTGCGGCCACTAGCTCCCCATTCTGCGGTAATGCAAAAATTCCCAAAGTCTGGTAAGGTCCCTGCATTGGGCATATTTACGCCTTCCATCACCTGTACCAGCAGGGCCGCATTGGAAGACAAACCGCCATGGTTTTCCACAATCACATTAATATTTTTAGTGGCTGCATAGGTAGCTAATGCCGTTAAACCATCTGTGGCTGCAGGCACCCAAACCGCCGGGTCATTAGAACCCGACAAGTTCACTCGTACCGAGTGGCAGCCCAAGGCTGCTGCCGCGTCTACCCACTTGTAGTGGTTCTCCACGGCCTCTTGCCGCTCTGCAGCGTCTGTAGTGGCTAAATTACCCTGACCATCAATCATAATGAGCAGGTTCTTCATTCCGTATTGCTCGCTGGCCGCCAGAGATTTACTCACAAAGTTGGCCATAGCTTCCGGAGAATAATTGGCGGGCTGTAATTCCTTATTGTATAACTGGCTCACATACTCCAAGCCTTCAAAGCCCCATTCACTGGCTTTTTGGGCAAAAGAATAAGGGTCTACACCCTCTTCATTAATCATTTTATGCATAGACCACTGGGCCAAAGACAATTTAAAAGCAGGCGAAGGAGCCTGGGTTACAACCGGCTCTGTAGCGGCAGCTTGTTTTTTGTCTTTACAAGAAATTTGTGTAACAGATAAAATTCCTAAGGTGGCCATAAAAAGAGCCCGAGTAGATAAGTTTTTCAAAATCATAAGGTTGGTGTTTAAATTTAAGGTGAAAATGAGTGTAAACACTTGAAAACTACAACGTTTTCGCTTGTCATTTTCTGAAAATAATGCGAATAAATGTAAAAAATTAATTCTATATTTAGTCACATTTTTTAACAAACAATCACCAATCATGAGCACCTTTTCTAATAATGATTCCAATGAGAACTACGACGCTATTGTAGTAGGAACGGGAATTTCTGGTGGCTGGGCCGCCAAAGAGCTGTGTGAAAATGGCCTTAAAACCCTTGTGCTAGAGCGCGGGCGTATGGTTACACACATCAAAGATTATCCAACAGCCAATTTGGACCCATGGGACCTACCTAACAATGGAGACCTAAGCCCCGAGCAAAAGGCCAGGCAGGAAAAACAGGCCCGTACCGGATATACCGTTCGTGCAGAAAGCAACCACTGGTTTGTAGACGACGTGACCCACCCATACAATGAAACCAAACGCTTTGACTGGATGCGTGGCTACCACGTAGGAGGCCGTTCCATTATGTGGGGGCGCCATTCTTACCGCTGGTCGGACCTAGACTTTGAAGCCAACGCCAAAGATGGTGTGGCCGTAGACTGGCCGGTGCGCTACAAAGACATTTCTCCTTGGTATGACAAAGTAGAGGAATACATAGGAGTGAGTGGTGAAAATTTAGGACTGGACCAATTGCCAGACGGTAAATTTGAGCCTATGATGCAGCTAAACTGTGTAGAACAACACTTTAGAGAGCAGGTGGCAGAGCAATTTGACGGCCGTGTGGTTACCGCCGGACGTGTGGCTCATATTACCTCAGATAAAAAATACGACGGACGTAGCAAATGTCAGTTTAGAAACCGCTGTATAAGAGGCTGTCCTTTTGGTGGCTACTTCTCTTCTGTGTCTTCTACCTTACCTGCTGCAGAGCTTACAGGAAACATGACCCTCAGACCCAACTCTATTGTTCATGAGGTGATATACGACGCCGCTACAGGCAAAGCCTCTGGCGTAAAAGTGATAGACAGAGAAACCAAAGAAAGCATGGTATTTAACGCGAAGATAATCTTCCTTTGTGCTTCTGCCATGGCCTCTACTGCCATCCTCATGCAGTCTAAATCTGAGCGTTTCCCTAACGGATTAGGTAACGACTCTGACCAATTGGGAAGAAATATTATGGACCACCAATTGGGTGTGGGTGCCAGCGGAAAATTTGACGGCTTTGCAGACAAATACTACAAAGGCCGCAAGCCTAACGGAGTATACATCCCAAGGTTTAGAAATTTAGAAGGTGGGGAGAAAAAAGACTACTTACGTGGGTTCGGTTACCAAGGAGGTGCCTCTAGAGGTAACTGGGAAGACGCCATTGCAGAACACGCCTTTGGGAAAGAGCTCAAAGAAGCCGTGCTTAAGCCAGGCGGATGGACCATGGGAATAATGGGCTTTGGAGAAGTACTACCGCACCCAGACAACCGCTTTACGCTAGACTACGAGCGTTTAGATGAGTGGGGCTTACCTACCCTAACTTTTGACGCAGAGTTTAAAGAAAACGAATGGAAAATGCGAGAAGACATGAAAGCCCAGGCGGTAGCCATGTTGGAAAAAGCAGGTTTTAAAGAGGTAAACGCCTACGACAACCCTGGTGCCCTAGGCCTCGGGATTCACGAGATGGGAACCGCCCGTATGGGAAGAGATCCGAAGACTTCTGTACTCAATGGACACAATCAGGTGCATGCCTGTCCCAATGTGTTTGTGACAGATGGTTCTTTTATGACCTCAGCCTCTTGTGTGAACCCTTCACTGACGTATATGGCCTTTACGGCCAGGGCAGCCAATTTTGCTGCAGAACAACTTAAAAAAGGACTTTTATAATGGAAAGAAGAAACGCCCTTAGAAATATAGGATTGGGATTGGGGTATATGGCGGCAACGCCAGCCATATTAAGCATGCTTCAGAGCTGTAACACAGCGGCAGAAGGGGCTTGGGCACCTCAGTTCTTTAGCCAAGAGCAGGCCAATTTTATCACAACAGCGGTAGATGTTATCCTGCCTAAAACAGACACGCCTGGAGCCTCTGAGGTGAACGTACCCCAATTTATGGATCGTTTTTACGCAGAGATTCTCACGGAAGCAGACCAAGAAAACCTTCAAGCTGGGCTAAAAGCCTTTATGGATACCGCCGGAGGAAGTGACGCAGCAGCAATTACTGCAGCCTTGGAGAAAACTCTAAAAGCCAAGCCAGAACCTGATGCAGAGCCAGATGCAGCCACTCAGTTTGCCTACGAACTCAGAGGCAAGGCCATCTGGTCTTACAAAACTTCTGAGTACATAGGAGAAGAGGTATTGGTGTACCTGCCGGTACCCGGAGAATACCTTCCATGTGAAGATTTGGAAAGCCTTACGGGAGGCAAAGCTTACACCTTTTAAAGAGGCATAAGTTTCATTTAACTAACAATAACTACCGTTCGTCTATAAAAATATATAGGTGGTCTTTTTCTCTTGTGCCAAATGCCTAAAAATATTATTTTTATAGGGTAAGTAGAATTATTAGGTCTTGCTTTTTCACGACCATCTGAAAAAGATTTAAAATTCATTTTAAGAACGTTGAATATAGGGAGTTGCGAACTCATTGGCGAAGATTTATTCTGGTCCTTTGAGTTCGCTTCATTTTTGGGCAATATCCCCGCAGAAGAAACCATAAAAAACCCGCTAAGCAGCCACAATAGCTTAATAATAACCCATAAAAAAGCCTCCGATTTGGAGGCTTTTTTTATAAGGTAATATAAAAAGTTTGTGTCCTAAGAACCGCACATTTCACAGTCGTCGTCTGCCTGTCCCTCTTTGGCTCTGGCGATCATAGCGCGCATTTCCTCTGGAGTGAGCGGCTGCACCTCGTCTGGTTCTACCTGTACCTGTACTTGGGAAGCAGCAGGAATTTCTGGCGCTACCTTTTTTACAGGTTGGGCCGCAGCTACCTCTGCCTCTGCAGCTACGCTTACCGGTACGTCTTTCTTAGCGGTATTGTCTAGGGTAAACTTAATAGCGTCTACTGCAGCCTTAGTTCTCAAGTAGTACATTCCAGTTTTCAGGCCGCTCTTCCAAGCGTAAAAGTGCATGGAGGTAAGCTTAGAATAATTGGCGTTTTCCATAAAGAGGTTCAGAGACTGAGACTGGTCTATGAAATACCCTCTGTGTCTAGACATGTCTATAATGTCTTTCATAGAGAGTTCCCACACCGTCTTGTACAACTCCTTAATCTCTTGCGGAATAATGTCTATATGCTGCACAGATCCGTTGGCACGCATGAGCTCCTGCTTGAGGTTCTCATTCCAAAGACCCAGAGAAACTAGATCTTCTAATAAGTGTTTGTTTACTACAATAAACTCTCCAGACAACACTCTTCTGGTGTAAATGTTAGAGGTATAGGGTTCAAAGCACTCGTTGTTTCCAAGAATTTGTGAGGTAGAAGCGGTAGGCATGGGTGCCACCAAAAGGGAGTTTCTAACTCCGTGTTTCTTAACCTCTTTTCTGAGCTTGGCCCAGTCCCAACGGCCAGATAAATCTTCGTCTTTAACACCCCAAAGGTTGTGCTGGAATTCCCCCTGAGATATAGGAGAACCCTTGTAGGTCTCGTAAGGCCCTACTTCTTTGGCTTCTTCCATAGAGGCGGTAACCGCAGCAAAGTAAAGAGTCTCAAAAATTTCTTCGTTTAATTTCTTCGCATCGTCTGAGGTAAAAGGCATACGCAGCATAATAAAGGCGTCTGCCAATCCTTGTACCCCTAGACCAATAGGTCTGTGACGCATATTGGAGTTCTCTGCCTCTTTTACCGGATAGTAATTGCGATCTATCACCTGGTTTAGGTTTTTTGTCACTCGCTTGGTCACCCGATACAGTTCTTTGTGATCAAAGGCGCCATCTTTCACAAACATGGGCAGGGCAATAGAAGCCAGGTTACATACCGCTACCTCGTCTGGAGAGGTGTACTCCATGATCTCTGTACAGAGGTTAGAAGAACGGATGGTTCCTAGGTTTTTCTGGTTACTCTTACGGTTGGCCGCATCTTTGTATAGCATATAGGGTGTTCCGGTCTCAATTTGAGACTCGAGAATTTTCTCCCACAGCTCTCTAGCTTTAATGGTCTTACGACCCTTTCCTTCAGACTCATATTTTAAATACAGTTCCTCAAATTCCTCGGAGTGTCTGTTGTATAGGTCAGGACATTCGTTGGGGCACATGAGGGTCCACTCTGCGTTGGCCTCTACCCTTTTCATAAACAAATCTGGGATCCACATGGCGTAGAACAAATCTCTAGCGCGCATTTCTTCTTTCCCGTGGTTCTTTTTAAGGTCTAGAAAGTCAAAAATGTCTGCATGCCAAGGTTCTACATACATGGCAAAGCTTCCCTTGCGTTTTCCACCACCTTGGTCTACGTAGCGGGCGGTGTCATTGAACACCTTAAGCATGGGCACAATACCATTGGAGGTTCCATTGGTGCCTGAAATATACGAACCAGTAGCGCGAATATTGTGAATAGAAAGTCCTATCCCACCTGCAGACTGAGAAATCTTAGCCGTTTGCTTTAGGGTGTCGTAAATACCGTCAATGGAGTCGTCCTTCATGGCCAAAAGGAAGCAGGAAGACATCTGTGGTTTGGGCGTACCAGAGTTAAAAAGCGTAGGGGTAGCATGGGTAAAATACTTTTTACTCATGAGCTCATAAGTTTCAATAGCCGCGTCCATATTGTGGGGGTGTATTCCCACAGAAACGCGCATGAGCATATGCTGAGGACGTTCTACAATTTTACCATTAAGCTTTAGTAAGTAAGAACGCTCCAAAGTTTTAAAACCAAAGTAGTCATAGCCAAAATCTCTATTGTAAATGATAGTAGAGTCTAACAGCTCTGCATTTTTCATGATAGCTTCATAAACCTCATCTGACAATAATGGGGCCGCTTTTCCCGTTCTGGGATTTACGTAGGTATAGAGGTCTTCCATGGTTTCTGAGAAAGACTTCTTGGTGTTTTTATGTAGGTTAGACACAGAAATCCTGGCCGCCAATTTGGCAAAGTCAGGGTGGGTTGTGGTCATGGTAGCGGCAATCTCTGCAGCTAAATTATCTAATTCAGAGGTAGTTACCCCGTCATAAAGACCCTCAATCACACGCAGCGACACCTTTACAGGGTCTACACGTTCATTAAGGCCATAACATAATTTTCTAACCCGGGCCGTGATCTTGTCAAACATCATGGGCTCCTTCTTTCCATCTCTTTTAAGTACGTACATCTTTTGCTTTGTTTGGTTTTAGTTGTTGATATTGGGGGCTAAAACACTGACCCAAGATGGTTTGGTTAAAGGCTCCAAACCATGCTTGAGTAGATCTGACTATGAATCTAACAGTATTTTACAGCTATAAAATGCTAGCTGGTAGGCGTTTAGGTTTGTTACTTAAAAATCTGCGTCAAAACTAATAGACTGGGCATTTTCGTCCTGCTCTTTGTTTAACACACCCGCTTTTTGGTATTCAGAAACCCGCTTTTCAAAGAAGTTGGTTTTACCCTGAAGAGAAATCATGTCCATGAAGTCAAATGGATTGCTCACATTGTACTCTTTCTCACAACCTAACTCTACCAGGAGGCGGTCGGTAACAAACTCTAAGTATTGTGTCATGAGTTTCGCGTTCATACCAATGAGACTGGCAGGAAGCGACTCGGTGATAAATTGTCTTTCGATATTTAAGGCGTCTACTAAGATCTCGCGAATGCGCTCCTTAGGCACCTGATTTATTAAGTGGTGGTTGTGCAGGTGCACGGCGTAGTCGCAGTGCATGCCCTCATCTCTAGAGATAAGCTCGTTGGAGAAGGTCAATCCTGGCATCAGCCCGCGCTTTTTAAGCCAGAAAATAGAACAGAAAGCACCAGAGAAGAAAATTCCCTCTACCGCAGCAAAGGCAATGAGTCGTTCTGCAAAGCTTGGCGATTCTATCCATTTTAGAGCCCAATCTGCTTTTTCTTTAATCGCAGGGAAATTTTCAATTGCTTTAAATAATTGATTTTTCTCTTTCTCATCTTTCACATAGGTGTCAATGAGAAGGGAGTAGGTCTCCGAGTGAATGTTCTCCATCATGATTTGGAAACCATAGAAGAACTTGGCTTCTGCATATTGCACCTCACTTACAAAATTTTCTGCAAGGTTCTCGTTCACAATGCCGTCAGATGCCGCAAAAAAGGCCAAGATGTGTTTGATAAAATAACGCTCGTCGTCGTTTAATTTATTGTTCCAATCGTTGATGTCTTCCGAGAGGTCTATTTCTTCTGCCGTCCAGAAACAAGCTTCACATTTTTTATACCACTCCCACAAATCATTGTGTTTGATTGGAAAAATTACAAAACGGTCTGGATTTTCTGTTAAAATAGGTTCTACTTGAGTGCTCATCTGGGTTTTTTTTACGGTTTCATAGCGCACAATATAGTGCAATGCTGGGCTAACAAAGATGGTTAAAAATGAAGAAGAACGGTAGTCAAAAACAGAGACTTAACACTAAAGTTTTTAACATGAATTGTTGAAATGTAGGATGGAGCCCCAGCCACATTACCCTGAGCCCTTATTTCAAAAAAATCAAGAAAAATTTGGTCTGTTTTTTGTTAGAAGAGCACTTTAGAAATCGCTTAGATTTTAAGACAAAATTCATTTGGGAGGTGCTCCTAAAGAAGCATCGGCCCGGCGGGCCAAAACGGCTTACAGATAAAAAACAAAAAACCGAAGGAATTCAATTGGACAGGACACTAAATTCCAGGATGTGAGGTAAAGTTTCGCTATATGATCGGAAGTTCCATTATTTAATAAGCCGTTTCGCTGTATAATGGGGAGTTCCAATGGGGAGTTCCAATGGGCAGTTCCAATGGGCAGTTCCAAAAGATAGAAATTAGGAAATTCCTCCGCCCTCCTTAAGGGTTTTGGCTACCAGGCAAAGTTCCTCATACCAGGCCGCACCGAATTTTCTAATGAGGGCTTCTTTGACAAACACATACACGGGAACCTGTAGTTCTGCGCCCAAAGCACAGGCGTCAGAACAAATGCCCCACTGGTGATAATTCACCGCCGTAAAGGACTCGTATTCCCGGGTTCTCACCGGATATAAATGACAGGAAACCGGTTTTTTCCAGGAGGTAGCCCCGGCCTTATAAGCCGCTTCCAAACCGCATTTGGTAACCCCTTGTTTGTCAAAAATCACATAGGCACATTCAGAGCCGTTTACCAAGGGGGTTTCCCACTCCCCGTCTTCGCCTTTCACAAAGGCACCCTGAGCTTCAATGGCAGCAATCCCCTCTGGTCTTAAGAAGGGTTTTGCAGCGCTGTATATGTCTACCAAAATCTCTGTTTCCTCTTCTTCCAAGGGGGCGCCTGCGTCGCCGTCTACACAGCAGGCTCCTTTGCAGGCACTGAGGTTACACACAAAATCATATTCGAAAAGGTCTTCAGACACCAGGGTTTTGTCAATTTGAAACACAGCCTAAGTTTTGCCGCTAAGATAATATAAAAAGCCCTAAATTTGCCCCATAAAACAGGCGCCATTAGCGCGGCCCAATACTAAAACCAAAGCGAAGACAACGCTAATAAAAACTCCTGTGACGCAGGCCAAAAAAAAGACCTACCATGGAAATGCACTTTAATTTTAAAGAAATACTTACCGCAAGCATGGTGCTTTTTGCCGTGATAGACATTGTGGGTTCTATTCCCATTATCATAAGCCTTAGAAATAAGGTAGGCCACATTCAGTCCGAAAAAGCTTCCATTGTAGCAGGCGTCATTATGGTAGCCTTCCTCTTTATTGGGGAGGAAATCTTAAACCTGATAGGCATAGATGTAAACTCATTTGCCGTAGCAGGGGCCCTAGTGATCTTTTTCTTAGCTATAGAAATGATCTTAGGCATCACCCTTTATAAAGATGACGAACCAGAAACAGCCTCCATAGTACCCATAGCCTTCCCCCTTATTGCCGGCGCCGGAACTATTACCACCCTACTTTCGCTGCGATCTGAATTTCACGTAGAAAACATTATTGTAGCCATTGTAGTAAACATCATTTTTGTGTACCTGGTACTCAAATCCTCCAGACGCATAGAGCGTATATTGGGCAAAAACGGACTCTCAGTCATTAGAAAAGTATTTGGCGTTATCCTACTGGCCATAGCCGTGAAGCTATTTGCTGCCAATATTAACGAGTTGTTTCACTAGGCTGAGTAAACGAAAAAAATTAATACAAGAAAATATCTATTAGACAGAAAGTCAATCCCTGATAGAAACTAAAAAAATTGAATACATAACGCTACACTATGAACCAAGTTTTATTCTACATCTTATTCATCGCCGCCCTGGGCCTAGCCGCTTATAATGCGTATTTAATAGATTATAGCGACTTTATGGCGGAGGAAAATTTTGTGGCAATCGTCTCGGGAATTGCCGCTTTGGCCGCAGCTGTTTTGCTTCTTATTTTAAACCTCTCCAAAAAGATAGAAGCCAAAACTAAGGCCTAAAATTTTTATTCTTAGCCTAACCCTCCCTATTTTTTGCCGCTAAAATTGGCCTTTCGTTTTTCTAAAAAGGCGGTGGTGCCTTCTATAAAATCTGGGCTGCCAAATAGATTTCCAAAAGCCTTTATTTCTACTTCGTAGCCATTTTGAGTGGGGTCAAAGCCAGCGTTTACCGCTTCAATGGCTGCGCTAATAGCAGTGGGCGACTGCTGGGCAATTTTTAAAGCCAGGGCTTCTGCACTACTCATGAGCTCTTCCAAGGCCACTACCTTATTCACCAGTCCATATTCCAAGGCGGTTTGGGCCCCAATCATTTGACCAGAAAAAATAAGTTCATTGGCCCGGCCCTTCCCAATGAGTTGGGGCAGTCTTTGAGTGCCCCCATAACCAGGAATGAGCCCCAGGGACACCTCTGGTAAACCCATTTTAGCGGTACTGGCCGCAAGCCGCATATGGCAGGCCATAGCCAGTTCTAAACCACCCCCCAGTGCATAGCCATTTATGGCGGCTATCACTGGGGTGGGCCCCTGCTCTATTAGATTGAACAAGTCCAACTGACCCTGGCTAGCAAGGGCCTGGCCCTCCGCGGGTCCAAATTTGGAAAAAGCAGCAATATCGGCGCCAGCCACAAAGGCCTTTTCCCCGCTGCCAGTGAGAATAATAACCCTGATGTTGGGGTTGTAATGAAAGTCTTTAATCGCCCCGGAGAGGGCTTCTATCACCTCAGCGTTTAGGGCGTTGAGCTTGCTGGGACGGTCAATGGCTATGATACCTATAGCCTCTTTTTTTTCTATAATCAGGTGGTTTTCCATACACTGTATTTTTATTTAGGGAGGTGCACTTTAAAGGTACTGCCCTGTGCGCTGCTTTCCAATTCTATATGACCACCGTAGCTATCAACGATGTTTTTGACCATCCCCAATCCCAGTCCCATGCCAGAACTTTTGGTAGTGAATTTGGGTTCAAAAATTTGGGCCTGAATGCTGGGGTCTATACCAGAGCCATTGTCAGACACCTCCAGGACAAGCTCTTGGGCTTGTTCCACCAGACGAACCCGTACTCTTGCTTGCCTCTCTTCCGGAACGGATTGAATGGCGTTTTTTACCAAATTAGTTACCAGTCTAATGAGCTGGGTGCGGTCCATCTTCATCATCACCGAACGCTGAGGGGGCTCAAATTCAATATGAGATTCATTAAAAAGGGAAATAGCCAAGGCCACCACCTGACCCACATCCAAAGATTCTTTTTGCTGGGCAGGCATTTGGGCAAAGGCAGCAAAAGCCGTGGCAATATTGCTAAGCGTGTCTATCTGCTCTAGAAGGGTGTTGCTGTGGGCCTTTAATTTTTCAAAAGCCTCTGGGTCTTTGGGATCAAATTTTTGAGCAAAAAGCTGCACGTGCAGCCTCATGGGCGTGAGCGGATTTTTAATCTCGTGAGCTACCTGCTTGGCCATTTCTTGCCAGGCCTGTTCTCGCTCCGATTTGGCCAGCTTCGCGGCCGATGCCTCCAACTGGTCTATCATCCCGTTATACGACTGAATAATCCTGCCTATCTCCTCTGAAGACTGCGGCACCTCTATCTTGATGTTTTGTTTCTCTAAATGGGTTTGAGAAAGTTTGTCCGAGATGGTTTTTAGAGAGCGGGTAATATAGGTAGAGATTAGGTAGGCCAATAAAATGGCTATGGCCAGCATGAGCAGGTATACCCCAGCCAAGCGCATGAGAAATTCTTCCAACTCTTTTTTGTTAAAAGAATTGTCTTCGTAGTAAGGCAAATACACAATGGCCAAAGGTTTTTTCTCCAAGTCGTACACATAGGAATAAGCGGCTAAAAAACTGAGTCCTTGCACGCTTTGCGGCGTTACAAAACGCTTGTTTTTTCTCAGTCCCTCAAGCACATTTGCTGGCAGCTGCTGTGCGGCCTCTAAGGGGTCGTTGGCCTTGGGGTTGGCGGTCTGAATGAATTCCCCCGACAAGCTGTAGAGGCTAAAATTCACGTTTTGAACATCTGCAATGGCGTAGAGCGACTCCCTAAAAATATCCCCTACATTGGCCTTATTTTGCACCAAAGGCGTCTCCTTAAGGCTGTACCACAAACTGCGCTGTAGCTGTTCTTCCTTGCGCTCCAAACGATCTGCGTGATAGTCCTTGGCCTGCTCTGAATACTGATAAATAGTTATACCCGCTATAAGTACAGAAGCCAAAAGCACCAAGACAATCATGGAGACAAAAATTCGAGACCTGAGAGAAAAATTAGCGTTTAAGGGCATATAACTGACTTTATTGAAGCAGGTGAATGTTGTTGGTTTGGTTTGGCAGCTGGGGAGGGGCAACAGATATTTCTAAGACTTTTTTAATCATGGGGTCTGTTTGGGCTCTAATAGCCAACACGGCATGGTCTCCAAACAGCTGATAGGCCAAAGCCGCTTTGAGCTCTTGCTTTATAGCCTCTTTGTGGGTCTCAAAATCAAAGACCACCCCGCTGCCACTGAGGTAGCGTTCAAAATCTTCAAACAGAGCCTCTGTTATCTGATATTGGGAAACAAATTCTGCTTGAGACAGGTCTTTGTAGTCTTCCCGGTGGGCGTCTAGCTGCTCAAAACTATAAAAGGAAAAAACCCCCAAACGCTCCAACTCCTGAACCACCAAAGCTCCATCTTCTTCTATGGGTACAAATACATCTGGAATAATACCGCCACCCCCATAGACTGTTTTTCCCCCGGGAGTCTGGTAAGCCAAAGAGTCTACAATCGGTATGCTGTCTTTGTACTGTAATTCCCCAGAGCGATAGCGGTCCTGGGCGCTCTCATAGGTTTCATCCCCATAAGGCTTTTGAATAGAGCGCCCAGTGGGGGTGTAATATCTCGCAATGGTAAGCCGTACCATAGAGCCATCTCCCAAGGGCATTTCTCTTTGCACCAAGCCTTTACCAAAGGTCCTGCGGCCCACAATAGTACCCACGTCATTGTCTTGAAGGGCCCCAGCAATAATTTCAGAGGCAGAGGCAGATCTCTCGTTAACCAGAACGTAAACCGCTTTGTTCTCAAAACTACCCCCGGCCGTAGCCATAGTTATAGCAGTCACGCCCTCTTTATTTTTAGTGTATACAATGGGAGTGTCTTTGGGGAGGAAAGCGTCTGATATTTGCGTAGCCATTCCCATATAACCCCCCAAATTATCTCTGAGATCTAAGACCAGCTGCTGGGCTCCCTGTGCTTTAAGCGCCTCTAAAGCCTGTTCAAACTCTTCATAGGTAGTGGCCGCAAAGCGATTAATTTTAATATAGCCCAAGGAGTCATTGAGCATGGTGTGGCCATCTACAGAAACAATAGGAATGCGGTCTCTAGTGAGGGTAAAATCTCTAAAGGACTGGTCTTGCTTGCGAAACACGGTGAGATTCACCTTGGTATTCATAGGCCCCTTGAGCTTACTTACAAGGGTTTCGTTGGGCATGCCATTACCGTATAGGGTGTCTCCCTCGGCCAATAAAATACGATCTCCCGCCAGCAAACCCGCCTTCTCACTGGGGCCGCCTTTGACGGTTCTGATCACGGCCACCGAGTCTTTGTAACGATAAAAATTCACCCCAATGCCCACAAAGTCGCCCTGCATTTGTTCCGCCACGGCGGCCTGGGCGGCCTTTGGAATATACAGAGAATGGGGATCTAATTTGGCTAAAATTTCATTGATGGTCACCGTCACAATACTGTCTGTGTTCACGGCGTCTACATAGTCTTGCTCAATAAAATAAAGCAGCCGCTGCATTTTTTCTTGGGCCACTTCTGAAGGAGAGCCACTGAGGCTTGCTCCGTGTTTGTAATTGTATACGCTGAGCTGGCTACCTATGAGTATCCCGCCCAACAAAATGGCCAAAGTGAGAAAAAAAACGACTAGCTTGCTTTTCATATTGGGGTCTAGAGAACTTGTTTTTAGTAGGTCATTTCTATTCGGTTTCTGAAATAGGCATATGCACCACACTTACACCCGCTTTTTCTAAAAAATCTATACCAGTGGTGTCTCTATACGCCTTGGCGTACACCACCCTCTGAATACCAGACTGGTGAATGAGCTTGCTGCACTCCTTACAAGGAGATAGGGTAATGTAGAGGGTAGCCCCCTGAGAAGACTGGGTAGAACTGGCCACCTTAGACAGGGCATTGGCCTCTGCGTGTAAGACGTACCATTTGGTGTAGCCTTCTTCGTCTTCACAAAAATTTTCAAAACCAGAGGGAGTACCGTTGTAACCGTCAGAAATAATCATGCGGTCTTTTACCACAATAGCCCCCACCTGTTTGCGCTTACAATAGGAGAGTTTTCCCCACTCTGCAGCCATACGCAAATAAGCTTGGTCGTATTTGTATTGTTTATCTATGTTCATAGCACGTACTTAAAGGGCGTCTAAAAGCGCCATAAAACTGGAATAGGCCAAAGGAATGGTCACCAGCGACAAAAGCACAGAGAATACCAAAACCCAACGCGGCCTTTGAATTTTAAAGATACTAATAAAAAGGGCACTGGCTAACATTACCACAGAGAGCACCACCAGCTGGGCCAGCTCAATACCCGCTGCAAAACCCAGAAGGGCCGTAGCTTTATTTTCCTGACCAGCCATTAAGATCTTAAAATAATTGGAAAAACCAAATCCGTGAATGAGTCCAAATAGGGCTGTACTCCCATAGGCCAAGACTCCAGTAGCGGCCACCGTACGCCTCAGGGCATTTTTAACATTCATTAGTAGCAGCAGCAAAATACTCAGCGGAATGAGAAACTCTATGAGCGCAGGGTTTACCGTGGCTACGTCAAAAGCAGAGAGCGCCAAAGAAATACAGTGGGCTATGGTAAACACAGAGGCCAGGTACACCGCCTGAAGCATTCTTTTTAGGGCAAATGGAAGCACCAAAGCAGCAAAGAACAACACATGGTCATAACCATTGGGGTCTAGTACGTGCTCTAAACCCATTTCCAAGTAAAATTTTATAATTTCTATCATGGGATACTTAGCTAATTATCTTCTTTAAAAATATTAAAATATCTTAGAGCCCCCGCTCTTTTTGAATGTCCTCGTAGGCTTTTTGCACCTGTTTGAACTTTTCTTCAGCTCCCTTTTTAATGGCAGCGTCCTGCGTGTTCACCCGGTCTGGATGGTACTTTTTGGCCATGTCTCTATAGGCTTTTTTTACCTGAGCATCAGTAGCAGTTTTTTCAATTTCTAGGATGGTATAGGCGCCGTCGGTGGCGGCAATAAACATGGCCTTAATAGAGTTAAAGTCTGCGGAGCCCAAGCGCAACAATCTAGCAATCTCCTCTAATTTGGCCACCTCCGGCGCACTCACTTGGCCGTCTGCCTTAGCAATATTAAAGAGAAAGTGCAGGAGTTGTAATTTAAGCTCGTAGGGAGCGCGTTGGTTTAGGCGGGCACAAATGTCTGCCAGCGACATGTCTTTTTTGTCTACCTGCTCATTAAAAGTTCTAAAAATAGCATTGGCACGCTGCTGGCCATAGGTTTGTAAAAAATAGCGCTTTACAAATTCCTTCTCTGCTGGGCTCACCTGGCCGTCTGCCTTAATCACAATGGCACACAAAGAAAGCAGCTGCAATTCAAAGTCTTGGGGCTGCAAGGGCCCGCGAGCATTCATAGACTCCAGCGTAACTTTGGCCTTGCCGCTTTGGAGCATATCTATAAAACTTCCCAAAAAATAGCCCGCTACTGCCCCGGGGAATCGGTAAATAAAAAACCCCAGAAGGGCCGCCAACCATTTAATCATGCTAAAAATTTTATCAAAGATACTTTTTTCACAAAAACTGAGGGGCAAACATTATGTGAAGATCCCTGGAAAATAAACTTTCTATGTTGTACTTTTGTAAGGTTAAAAAAAATCGCAATTATGTACCCAGAAGAGTTTGTAAAACCTATGAGACAAGACTTGGCCCAAGCCGGTTTTCAAGAATTATTTACAGCAGAAGCTGTTAAAGAAGCCATAAACGCCCCAGGTACCACCCTAGTAGTGGTAAACTCCGTATGCGGATGCGCCGCTGCCAACGCCAGACCTGCTGCTAAAATGAGTTTAAGCGCAGAGAAAACACCAAGCAGAGCCGTAACGGTTTTTGCAGGCGTAGACAAAGAGGCCGTAGACCAGGCCAGAAACATGATGGTTCCATTCCCTCCCTCTTCGCCCTCCATGGCCCTTTTCAAAGACGGAGAGTTGGTGCATATGATTGAGCGCCACCACATAGAAGGCCGCGCAGCCCAAGCCATTGCAGAAAACCTCATGGAAGCCTACAACGAGTTCTGCTAAAAAAGTCGGACACTCAAAACCATACGCCTTGTTAAAACTGCTATCCTACCCCCTAAGTGTGCTGTATTTCTTGTTGTTTGGAGTCACGCTTTTGGTATTCCATCCCATTCAGGTACTTGCATTTAGGGGCTTAGGATATGAGGCACACCGCCGCTCGGTAGCACTTCTAAACGCCTGCCTTATGGGCTGTACCCGTGTTTTGGGCACCCGCTACACCATAAAGGGACTAGAACACTTACCCAAAAACCGGGCCGTGATATTGGTGGCCAACCACCAGAGTATGTATGACATTATTCCCATTATTTGGCGGCTGCGTTCCTTAGAACCCAAATTTGTGTCCAAGGCCTCCTTGGGCAAGGGCATTCCCTCTATATCTTATAATTTACAGCACGGCGGTTCGGTACTTATAAACCGTAAAGATCCCAAACAGGCCATAGCTGCTATAAGCCAACTGGGCCAATATATAGAGAAACACAAGCGTTGTGCCGTGATTTTCCCCGAGGGCACCCGCTCTAGAAACGGACACCCTAAGGCCTTCCAAACCACTGGCCTTAAGGTGCTTATGAAAAAAGCCCCCTCTGCCCTACTGCTCCCTGTAACTATTAACAACTCATGGAAAATGGTCCGCTGGGGACAATTCCCCATGGGACTGGGCTGCCACATTAGCCTGATCATTCACCCTGCTCAAGAACAAGCTGGCCCCGCAGACCAGCAAATTGCAGCCGTAGAACAGCAAATTATAGGCGCTATAAAAATGGCCTAATAGCCCCCTTTCTCTGCAACCCACTTTCTTTTTGGCCTCCCGGCCGATGCGACTATAACTGAAGCCTATTCCTCGCCTTTTTTGTGGCGGTATTTTTTGTAGGAGCGGATGCCTAGCATGAGTAGGATGGCGAGGCCCACAAGGCCTGCGAGGCCAAAGATCCAACCGAGGGTGTTTTTTAGAATCACCAGGAAAACAATGGCGAATAAGAGCAAGGTAGCGCCCTCATTCCAGACCCGCATGAAGGTGGGGGTGTAGCGGGGGCGGATGTGGCCGCGTTGGAGTTCGCGTACCATTTGGTGGCATTTGAGGTGGTAGAGCCAGAGGAGGACTACAAAGAAAAGTTTGAGGTGCATCCACCCTTGGGTGAGCCAGCCCGGCATGAGCCAAAGGAGGCCTAGGGCAAAGACGGTGGCCAAGACCGCAGAGGGCCAGCTAATGATGTACCAGAGACGGCGGGTCATGAGCTGTATCTGGGGAACCAAATAGTCTGGGGCGGGGGCTGGTTTTTTTAGGGCCTCTAGGTGGTATACAAAGAGCCTGGGGATATAAAAAAGCCCTGCGAACCAGGTGATCACAAAGATCAGGTGCAGGGCTTTTATTAGTGAATAAGTGTCTATGCTAAATTCCATAGACACAAAAATAAGGATTTATTTAGTGGCTTCTAACTTTAAGAAAGGCAATTGCTTTTGGTTAAAGGCCTGGTTAAAGGCGTCTAAGTCTGCCCCTACTAATTTTTCATAGGTGGCCAGCTGGGCATCTATAGCTGCAGTGAGCTCCTCGCGAACCGCCTGGTCCTGTGCCGTAGGGCCAAAATCGTCTAAACCTACTAGGGAGTTTAAGTGGCCTAACTTATTGGTGAGCCTAATGGGGAAATTGAGCGGGTCTTGGCCGGAGCGGTTTTGGGTCTGGTACAAGGCCTTTTCTACCTTGGAAAGCCCTTCTTTAAGCGCTTTGGCTTGGTCTAAGAGGGCTTTTAAGCTCTCGTCTCCCTTGTACTGCGCGCTAAAGGCGTCTAACTTTTTGGTTACCGCCCTAATGTTCTTTATGGCGTCGTGGGCCTCTTGCACCTTGGTATTTACCGCCGTGATAAAGTCATATTGGGCCTGCATGTCTGCCACAGTAGCCTCTGCACGGGGGTCTGCTAGAATCTTAAAGCTGTGGCTGCCCACCGGATTTCCGTTTACACTCATAGCTACACTGTAGTCTCCGGGTACCGCCTTGGGACCGTCTAAATTGGCCCACCATAATATCATTCCAGGTAGCTGCTCTGCGCCTGCCCCTCTGGTGTCCCACACAAAGGTGTTGCCCCCTTCTTTAACACTCATTTTCTGATCTTTTTCGGTAGCCTTATTGCTAAAACTGGCCACAACTTCACCGCTAGCATTAGAAAAATCTAGGGCTACGGAGTCTTGTGCGGCTCCGGCAGGCAGATAAAAATGAGTCAGTACCCCAGCAGGATGGTTGGTACCCGCTGTGAGGTTCTTTCTTCCAGAGCTTCCGCCCTTGGTTCTGTAAGCGTCCTTAGGAGGGAACAGATGGGCCTCCTTGGTACTGGCAGTGGCCTCTAAAGCCTGCAGCGGATTCAGGTCATCTATTATCCAAAGGGATCTTCCTTGGGTGGCCACAATGAGGTTGTTGTCCTTAATGGCCAAGTCTGTAATAGGAACAATAGGCAAGTTTTGCTGGAAGGGTTCCCAGCTTGCGCCATCGTTAAAAGAAATATACATCCCTGTTTCTGTCCCAGCGTACAGCAATCCTTCTCTTTTTTGGTCTGCTCTAAGCACTCTGGTAAAGTGCTCGGGGTCTATGCCAGAAGTAATAGTGGTCCAGCTAGCTCCGTAATCTGAAGTCTTGTACAAATACGGCGTAAAATCTCCAGATTTGTAAGAGGTGGCTGCTATATAACAGACCGCAGGGTTAAAAGGAGAGGGCTCTACGGAGTTTACCATGGCCCAGGTAGGCATTTGTTTTGGGGTGATGTTGGTCCAATTGGCACCGCCATCTCTAGTGAGGTGAACCAGACCGTCGTCTGAACCTACCCACATAAGCCCTTCTTGTAGCGGGCTTTCACCGGCAGCAAAAATAGTAGCGTAATACTCTACCCCAGTGTTGTCTTGGGTAATAGGCCCTCCAGAAGAAACCAATTTACTGGGCTCATTTCTAGTTAGGTCTGGACTTAGGATCTCCCAGCTCTGTCCCTCATTGGTAGAGGCGTGTACGTGCTGAGAAAAGGTGTATATTTTCTTGGGATTGTGCTTGCTAAACACAATGGGGAAGTTCCACTGAAAGCGGTACTTCATGCCCTCTGCCCCATAGCCCATGGGGTTATCTGGCCATACGTTTATCCCTCTGGTGGTTCCTGTTTTGTGGTTTACCCTAGTGAGAAAGCCACCATAGGAGCCTCCGTATACAATGTCGTTATCCAAGGGGTCTACTGCAATATGAGCAGACTCACCCCCTGCGGTAGACTCCCAATCTGCCTCCGTAATAGCGTAGCCGTCTGAGCGGTGCTTTACCCTTTGGGTAGAGTTGTCCTGCTGAGCCACATAAATTCTATACGGAAAGCTGTTGTCTGTGGTTACGCGGTAGTACTGCGCCGTTGGCTGATTCATATAGGTACTCCATGAGTCCCCACCGTTAAGCGACACCTGAGCACCGCCGTCGTCTGCCATAATCATACGCTGGTTGTCTTCTGGGGCAATCCATAAATCGTGGTGGTCTCCGTGTGGCGCGTTGTAAGTACTAAAGGTCTTCCCGCCGTCTGTACTCTTGTGGTAGCGCACATTAAGCACATAGAGTCCGTTGGCGTCCTGAGTGTCTGCATAGAGACGGGTATAATACCAGGCTCTTTGGCGCAGCTTACGCTCCTCATTGATCTTGGTCCAGCTTTCACCTCCATTTTCAGAGCGGTACAATCCGCCCTGGTCTTTGTTTTCTACCATGGCCCAAACGCGGTCTGGCTGTACAGGAGACACCGCTACCCCCATAATACCCAAGGTACCTTTGGCAAAGCCTTTATTGGTAGAGATTTCTGTCCAGTTTTCTCCGGCGTCTGTAGACTTCCACACTTTGGAGCCTTCGCCTCCAGAATTTAAACTGTAGGGAGTTCTATTCACCCGCCAAGTAGTGGCGTATAATACCTGTGCATTGTTGGGGTCTATAATAAGATCTACGGCGCCTGCGTTTTCATTGGCAAAGAGGGTCTTTTTCCAAGTTTTCCCTCCATTGGTACTCTTGTACACCCCGCGCTCTTGGGTGGGCTTATAAATATTACCTAGCACCGCTGCGTACACAATATCTGGGTTTCTAGGGTCTACACCAACCCTAGGAATGTGCTTACTTTCTGGCAGTCCAATATGCTGCCAGGTTTTTCCGGCGTCAGAAGATTTATACATCCCATAGCCAGAGGAGACATTCCCCCTCAGGGTCACCTCGCCACCACCTACATAAATAATGTTGGGGTCTGAGGGCGCTACGGCAATGGCTCCTATACTCCCGCCAAAAAAGCCGTCTGAAATGTTTTCCCAAGTGGTTCCAGCGTCGGTGGTTTTCCAAACCCCACCTCCAGTAGCGCCCATATAAAACAGATTGGGTTTTCCGGCTACGCCGGTTACGGCCGCAGAACGGCCCCCTCTAAAGGGCCCCAATTCTCGGTATTCTAAACCGCTGTACAGAGCAGCGTCTGGGGCCTTGGCGGCCTTGGACTTTCTTCTTTGTGCTTGGGCTTGAAAAGGGATGAGGGACAGTGCCAATAACAGCAGCCCCAAAAAGGATAATTTTTTCATGGTGGTGTTGGTTTTTTTAGAAACTTAAAGTTAAGAAAAAAACCGCTTCATCTCGCGTCTTAAAAAATATCCGGTAATCAGGGTAGCCAGCAGGTCTGAAACTGGGAAGGCCAACCACACCCCAAGGGTGCCTAAAAAGTAAGGAAGTATATAAACCAGGGGAATAAACAAGAGGGCCTGACGGCTTAAAGTAAGCAGTAGGGCTGGAATGGCTTTACCAGCCGCTTGGAAGTAAGCAGCGCCAATGAGCTGCAGCGCAATAATAGGGGTAGCTGCAAACACCCAGCGCATGGCTGCAGGGGTGTGTTCTAACACATAGGCATTTAAGGCCGCCCCCTCTGGGCTTAAATTTTTAGAAGAGAGAAAGAGGCTGGTGAGGGTCTCGGGAAAAATCATCAGGCCTGCAAAGACTACCGTAGCCAAAACGGAGGCGTATAGTATAGCGGTGTTAATGCTCTCTCGCACCCGCTGCCACTGCTGGGCCCCATAATTGTAGCCCGCAATGGGCAAAAAGCCTTGGGTGACCCCAAAAACCGGGAAAAGGGCAAACATGAGCATGCGCCCCACTATGGCGTAAACAGCTACCAGGGCCTCGCCCCCCAATGAAAACAAAAGGGTATTCATAATGAGATAGGTGACCGAAGTGGCGGCTTGGCGGGCCAGGGTTACAAAACCCAGGGCCCCCATCTCTTTCACAATGGGCCTTGAAAATATAAAATGCTTGAGCTTGGGCTTGAGGCTGGTGTGTCTGGATCTAAAAAAATACAATACGTAGGCAAAGCAAAGCAGATAGCCCCCAGTGGTAGCCCAAGCCGCCCCGGCCATACCCCAATCCAAAAGGTAAATAAAAATATAATCCATGAGCAGGTTGCCCACAGAGGGAATGATCATGGCCACCATGGCAAATTTGGGCTTGCCCTCTGCCCTAATTACCGTATTGCCCATCATACAAAGGCCCAAAAAAGGCACGCCGTACAAGACAATGGTGTAATAGGTTTTGGCCAGCGGGGCTATAGCGCCCTGGCCGCCAAAGGCTGGCACTATGGCGTCTACAAAATACAAACCAAGAGAAATCATGGAGACCGTAACCAGCAGCGTCATAGCAATCTGGTTGCCAAAGGTGTGCAGGGCTTTTTCATCTTGGCCAGCGCCCAGGGCTCTGGAGAGAATGCTAGAACCTCCAATTCCAATGGCCATGCCTAAAGCAGCAATAAAAAAAGAAACGGGCAGCACCACATTAATAGCGGCAATACCCAGGGCGCCAATCCAGTTACCCACAAAAATAGAGTCTATGAGTACATTGAGAGACATCACCAGAATTCCAATAGAGGCCGGCACCGCTTGTTTTATGAGCAGTGGGCCAATGGGCTGGGTACCTAGAGCACTAGTAGTGGGTTTAGCCATAAGGCAGTTCGCTGGTGGTTTCCCACTGCTGCACCCAGTCTTTCATGAGCGCTACCCAGGCATCTGAGTCGTTTAAACAGGAAATGTGCTTAAAGCTTTCGCCTCCGGCTTCTTTAAATTCTTCTTCCCCCTCCATGGCAATTTCTTCCAAGGTCTCTAAACAATCCGAGACAAAGGCAGGGGTAATCACAGCAAGTTTGGTCTTGCCTTCCTTGGCAAAACGCTCAAATTCGTAGTCTGTATAAGGTTTTAACCAGGGGTCTCCGGCCAATCTAGACTGGAAAGACAGGGCCACCTGCTCTTCTGGCAAGCCCAAATACTCCCGTACCAATTTGGTGGTCTCATAGCATTGGTGCCTATAACAAGTATGGTGGGCTACAGAATTTATACTGCAGCAGTGACCGTCTATGGCACAGTGAAACTTGGTAGGGTCGGACTTTCTAATATGACGCTCCGGAATGCCGTGGTACGAAAACAAGATCTGGTCGTATTCAAAGCCTTCTAATTGGGCCTTTATATGGTCTCCCAGCACTTTAATATAGTCTGGCTGCTTGTAAAAAGCAGGCAGAGTTTGCACCTTCATGCTAGGGAAATGGGCCCTTTGGTCTTCTAAGACCTTCACCACCACAGTCTCATAAGAGCTCATGGCGTACTGTGGGTATAAGGGGACCAATAGCACCTCCTCTACGCCCTTAGCGTCTAATTCCGCAAGGGCTTTTTTAATGCTCATAGAACCGTAGCGCATGCCTAAGGCTACAGGCATGTCTAATTGTGCGGCTAGTTTGGCGGTAAATCGCTCGGAGATAACCACCAAGGGAGATCCTTCTTCCCACCAAATCTTGGCGTAGGCCTTAGCAGATTTTTTGGGTCTGGTTTGTAATATAATCCCTTTTACCAGTAGGGTTCTCAGGGCTTTGGGTACATCTATGACCCTAGAGTCCATGAGAAACTCTGCCAAATAGGGTTTTACATCTTTTTTAGTAGGGCTATCTGGGGAGCCTAAGTTTACGAGTAAGAGTCCTTTTTTACCCATTACTCTATACAGCTTTCTTCATAAGAGCGGTAGGCTACCTTAATAAGTACCTCTCCTTTAATTCCTTTGGATTCTTTAAACTGGTCTATGCAGGCATCGTATACGTCTTTGTCAAATTGGCCTACATAGGTAGTAGCTGCATTTTGTTCGTGGTTTACCACCAAGTCTAGGGTATTCTTACACTCACAGTTCGTAGGGGCCTCTCCACAGCTGGACAATAAAAAGTTAGCAGCTATAGCTAAGCCAAATAATCCTTTTTTCATGGTCATCAATTTTTAAACAAAGTTAGTCTAATTTCTCGTACTCGGAATGCATGCTCTTGAATTCTGGAACCAATTTTTTCATGGCCGCTACCAATTCCATCGCTGGGCTTCCTTCTTGGGCCTGAGCCATTAGTGCCTCTAAGCTCTGGGCCGCTGCGGCAGAAATCTGGTCTTTTTTGGCCTTAAAAATAAGGGGGTTGTGGGAAGGCAGCAAGGCCTCCTTTTGGGTGAGCAGCTCCTCGTATAATTTTTCTCCTGGCCTAAGACCAGTGTATTTAATTTCTATGTCCTGGCCCTCTAAAAGGCCTGAAAGGCGTATCATGTCTACCGCCAGGTCTGCAATTTTTACCGGGGCGCCCATATCAAAGACAAAGACTTCTCCGCCTTCGCCTATGGCTCCCGCCTCTAAGACTAGTTGGCAGGCCTCTGGAATGGTCATAAAATATCTCGTAATCTCTGGGTGGGTGACTGTTACTGGGCCCCCTGCTTCTATTTGCTGTTTAAAAATAGGCACCACAGAACCATTAGATCCCAGCACATTGCCAAATCTGGTGGTGATGAGTTTGGTGGCCCCTGCCCTTTCCAACTGAGCCGCCAGGTACAACTCTGCCAAGCGCTTAGAAGCCCCCATGACATTGGAGGGGTTTACGGCCTTGTCGGTAGAGACCAGCACCAGCTGGGCTACCCGATGTTCTATGGCCAGGTCTACTACAATCTTAGTTCCCAATACGTTATTAAGCAATGCCTGCTGCGGCTGGGCCTCCATCATAAAGACGTGCTTAAAGGCGGCTGCGTGAAAGACAGCGTCTATGGGGCCACTTTTAAAAATGGTTTCCATAAAAGGCGCATCGGTCACAGACCCAATGAAACAATTAAATGTGCTACATCCTTGGTCTAGTAATTCATTTTTTAAATGAAATAGCGGCGTCTCTGCCTGATCTACCAGAAGCAGCTCCTTTGGCTTAAACACCAAGAGTTGTCGTACAATCTCTGACCCAATACTCCCTGCAGCTCCGGTAACCAGTACCCGCTTGCCGCTGTACATTTCTTTGTTGCGGTCTAAATCTATGGCAATCTGGTCTCTTTTAAGCAGGTCTTCTATCCTAAGAGCCTGTAGATTGGCCGTAGCACCACCCTGCACCCACTGGTCTACCGAGGGGAGGGTAAAGATCTTTATCTGCTGCTGCTTAAAAAATTCAAAGAGTTCTTTTTTCTTGGCGGGGCCTAGCTGCTCCGTGGTGAGAATCACCTGGGCTATTCCCTTTTTGGCAAGCAAAGGCAACAGCCCCTTCCCCATACCATATACCGGTAATCCCTCTATAGAACGCCCTATCTTTTTGGCGTCCTCATCTATAAAACCCAGCACCGCAATCTGATTGGAATTGAGCAGCGCCCTATGGGCATTCATCCCATTCTCCCCGGCTCCAAAGAGTAGGGTGGGTATTTTCTCGTTTTTTTTAATAGACTGGTGGTACAACAGCCTAATCATGACCCTATAAGCAATGAGCAAGCTCAGCGAAAAATAAAACAACAGCACTAGATAGCGGTACTCCAAACGGCTGTTGGCCCCGCTGTAGGCGGCAAATAAAAGCGTGGCTATAAAAAGCCCAGCTCCTATTCTGGCTACGTCTAAAAGCGCCGTATAGCGGAGCATCATCTTATAGGCTCCCATAGCCCACAAACACCCCATAGCCAGTATGCCAAACACCGCCAAATCTTGGTATTCATTAATAATCACCTTGGCTCCGTTTAGTACCAATAAAATACGTATGGCCAGCGCTAAAGAAAATACGTCTAGGACGTAAGCGTAGGTCTTGTTGTAGTGGTTCTTAAATATGCGCTGTAATAGGCTTATCATCTCAAATACTTTGGGAGGACAAATATAGGAATTTAATGGCTGATGCCCTTGGGTCTAAAGACCTGGAAAAAGGTGCCTAAAATAATCTGAAGGTCTAGCTTCCAAGTACGCTTTTCCATATATTCCTTCTCTAAGGCCACCTTTTGCTCTAAAGAAATCTCGTCCCTACCATTCACCTGCGCCCAGCCAGTAATCCCCGGCATTTGCTCGTCTACCCCTGCTGCTACTCGCAGTGCCATAAGATCTTCCTGATTGTAGAGTGCGGGCCTAGGCCCTATAAATACCATCTCTCCTCTTACAATATTAATGAGATTGGGAAGCTCGTCTAAAGACAGCTTTCTCAGCAATCCTCCCATAGAAAGCAGGTACTGCTTTGGATTTTCTAATAAATGAGTAGCTACATTGGGGGTGTTCTTCTTCATAGTCCTAAACTTGTACATGCTAAAAAAACTATAGTTTTTACCCACCCGTTTTTGTACAAAAAACACCGGCGCTCCGTCTTCCAAATAAATAACTACAGCCACCAATACAAAAAGCGGAGACAGCAGCAACAGCATTAAAAGGGCTATACATCTATTCATAAGTACTAAAAGAAGCAAAGGTTTTTCTAAAGCCCTCCACCGCTTGCAGCGGCAATGGCTGGCCTATCTGTTTCATAAGAGGGCTTGCGTCTACTACCGCATTTTGGGTGAGTTTTTCCAAACGTTCTGTGTTTATGGGTAAAGGTAACACATCTCCCAGCTTGGCCAAAAGAAACCAAAGACCTTTAGGTACTTTCCAAAAAAGCACCTTCTTCTGTAAACCCTCGCCCGCTAGCGCTACCACTTGCTTGGTACTCAGTGGCTGCTCATCTGCAACATCATAGACCCCAGAAGCTACGCTCTCCTTTTCTATAAGCGCCTGTACCACAAAACACAGATTCTCCACAGATAAAAAAGACCGCTGGTTTTCAAAGGCCGCTAAAGGCCAAACCCCTAACTTCTTCACCACCCCAAATAGCAAATTCAAATTCCCTTTATTCCCAGGACCATGCACCATCACCGGCCTTAAAACATACACCCTTTTCCCCTCTGGCAGTTTTTGGGCTAATATATACTGCTCTGCCATATACTTAGATTGGCTGTAAGCCGATGCTCCTTTTACTTCTTCCTGGGCCTCCTGCGCCTTAATAGAACTCATAAAAACAAAAACAGAAGCCTCAGAGGCCAAAAAAGTGTCAAACACTTTTTTAGTGAGTTCTGTATTCACCTCAAAATACGCTGAAGGCTCTGATGTATTTTTAAGATCATGCGCCTTCCCAGCAAGATGTACCACCGCCGCCCCTTTTTCAAAGGAGAGCGGCTCCCCACTCCTCAAATCTACATGCACTACCCCCTCCCCCAAATACTGGGACAGATTTTGGCCTATAAAGCCTGTGGAACCGGTGATGTAAACCATGTTTTTGAATGAATAAAAAGCAAAGATAAAACTTTCAACTACAGCCCGTAGTATTTAAAATAAAAGATCAGTTAACCCCTATTTTACTGATGTTTCACGTAAATTAACATAAAAAATAACGTATCTTTAAGTGTAATCAAAAACTAAAAATACAGTAATTTTTTGTAAAGAAACATTCTATACAAAATGTAATTCCATGTAAAAAACTTTACAAACTTTACACTGAATTTTTAGCTAATAAACGCTTTACAATGTATCACAAAAACAATAATAATGGACTATTGCTTGAGCAAATTTCGAATTATATTAAGCATGCGCCTTATAGAAGAATAAAAAGAAGTGGTTCACTAGGATTATCTGATAATTCAGTTAGAAATCTAATGGTATTTGAGAAGCTGATTAAAGATTTCGAAAAGCACATAGGAAATCAAATTATGTTAAATGCTATAGATCACATGTTAGTTAATAAGTTTAAAGAATGGCTTTTAACTGAAAAAAGCTATTCTTTAAATAATGCTGGACTTCAACTAAAGCTGTTAAAAATGATTTGTAAGGAGGCGGAAAGAATGAGTATTCCCGTTAATCCATATACAAGACATATTGAATCATTTACTCAAAAAAGTAGGGATAGAGTGCTTCAAACTATTTCTTTTGAAGAAATAAAAAAGATTAAATCCCTTAAAGAGTTACCCTCAACACTTGAAAATGCTAGAAAATGGATGCTAATTGGTTTATATATAGGTCAAAGAGTTTCTGATTTGTTAATTCTAAATCCTTTACAATTAAGATTTGTTGAGCATGGTGTTTATGTAGATATTACGCAACAAAAAACAGATAAAAATGTCACTATTGGAGTGGTAGATCCTGACGTAATTAAAATTTTGCAATACAAATTTCCTTATAATATTTCAGCACAATTATTTAATAGACAAATAAAACATGTATGTCAAATTGCTGGAATAAATGAGATGGTAAGTGGTTATAAATTATGCTCTAAAACAAGAAGAAAAAAATTGGGTACACACCCAAAATCAAGCATAATTTCTTCTCATGATTTAAGAAGATCGTTTGCTACGAATTACTTTGGGAAAATTGAAACGCCTATTCTTATGCAAATCACTGGTCACTCTAAAGAAAGTACGTTTTTAAGTTATATTGGAACACAGGTAAACAAAGACACTTATGCAGATGCTTTTATGAAAGTTGCTGCTACTTTGTAGGATCTGGACCCTTCTCTTCAAACCAATTTTTACCCCTTTTGGCTAATTTATCAAGAGTGAACTCATCTCTCACTGATTTTGTTTTTGGAAGTAAATAGTTAGAAAGACTCTGTAGAAGTTTAACTCTATCAGACATTGAGAGTTCACTTTGGTGCATAATTAAATGATCTAGAACTCCTTCATACAAAATCTCCATTTTCTCTTTAATGTTTGGATCTAATGTTTTAGAGGGGCCTCTTTTTCCTTTTTGACCTGCGATTTTAGCTGTTTCTGAATTAAATGGCATATTTCAAAATTACAGCAAGGTGTACTGTTTTGAAAAATGAATTACACTAAAGTTTTTAACATACTCTTTTAATAACTAACCACTTGCAATTAAAAAAATTGCTTCAACTTTTTTAGCTTGTAAACAAAAAATATTATTGAATTAACATAAACTTTATTAATCTTAAAAGCCCTAAGTTCCTCTTTATAAATAGTCCATTTGCTTTTTAAACCACTATTACTAATCCCTCCTATTAGCATCTTAACAAGTTTTTTATTTAAATAAAAAGAAGATACTTGGTTTACTTCTAGAAATCTTAAGCATAACTCAAAATCACCGCCTATTTTAAAGCTATCATTATAACCTCCTAGACGATCGTAAACTTCTTTTTTGCAGTAAAATGTTGGATGCGCAGGCATCCAAGCCTTTTTTATAAGACCAATCTCATAGGGTCTAGATATCCAATTTCTAATTACTTTCCCATTTTCACTAATGTAATCTAAGTTCCCATAGACAATATCGGCTTTGTTTTCAGAAAATGCTTTTGCAATTTCTTGAACTGAATTATCATTATAAAAAATGTCATCTGCATTTAAAAAACCAATTACATCTCCAGTGGCTAATTTTAACCCTTTATTAAATGCATCGTATACTCCATTATCTGGCTCTGATTTAATTTTTGAAACATGAGGAAATGAATTACATATTTCAAGTGTATTATCCTTAGAACCCCCATCAACTATAATATGCTCGATGTTTTTATAGGATTGATTAGCTACAGATTGAAGTGTTTTTTCAATTGTGGCTTTTGCGTTAAAAGAGATGGTGATAATAGAGATTTTCAACTTTAAACTAATTTTCTTTTTAGATAATTAGCATATGCATTACCCTTATAGTTTTTAATATGATCTTTTAGCATTGCCTTATCAATTAATCCTTTATCATAAGCAATTTCTTCTAAGCAAGCTACTTTTAAACCTTGTCTTTTTTCTATGGTATGTATAAAATTTGAAGCTTCAAGCATTGATTCGTGAGTTCCAGTGTCTAACCATGCAAAACCTCGATACATGATTTCAACTGATAATTTTTTCTGATCTAGATATAACTCATTTAAAGAAGTGATTTCAAGTTCTCCTCTGGCGCTAGGTCTAACTTTTTTTGCTTGTTTAATTACAGAATTAGGATAAAAATAAAGCCCTACAACTGCATAATTACTTTTTGGGGATTTTGGCTTTTCTTCCAGCGATAGTACATTTCCCCTGTCATCAAATTCTACAACGCCATAACTTTTAGGGTCATTGACGTAATAGCCAAAAATAGTTGCTTTTTTATATCTTGCTGTATTAATTACAGCATTAGACAATAGTTCTGTTAGTCCATGCCCATAAAATATATTATCTCCTAAAATCAAACAAACATCATCGGAACCAATAAAATCCTCTCCTATTATAAATGCTTGGGCTAAGCCATCAGGACTGGGCTGTTCGGCATAAGAAAGTTTTAATCCTAAATTTGCTCCATCTCCAAAAAGTTTTTCGAAACTTGGAAGGTCTTGTGGCGTTGATATTATTAAAATCTCTGTAATCCCCGCTAACATTAAAACAGACAATGGATAATTTATCATAGGCTTATCATATATTGCCAACAGTTGTTTAGAAACTGTTTTGGTAATTGGATAAAGCCTAGTGCCTGTGCCTCCTGCTAAAATTATTCCTTTCATTACTGATTATTTATGTACAATTTATCGCTATAAAATGTAGATCTTAATTTTCTGGAAAATTCTCTAATTATTGATTTAAAACCAGCTACATGGTTGTCTTTCTTAGCTTGAATTTGAAAAGCGCCAAGCTTATTTTGAAGTAATAATTTAGCATAGGGCTTATAAACTCGATCTAAAAGGACTCCTTTTAAAGATACGAAAACTCTACTGAGATCAGTTGAAAATAAATTTTTATCAACTTGCTTTAGGTTTGCAAAGTGATAAAATATCAATGGCTTATTATTGACCATAATATTATAACCATCAAAGTTTAAAGTATAGTTCTTGACATTCCAAATAGCAACATTTGCTCCAATGTTTTCAATTACTTTGACCCCTTTATATTTATCAGGCCAGTAATCAAGGTATTTTTGATCTGCAAACCTAGTTTTTTCAATTTTTTGATAGCACCATTCTATACAATCTTTCATCCAATCGTTGAGACATTTCAACCCTTGAGTATCTCTTCGAAACGAAACCCAGCCAACATTGTACTTCCCATAAACCCTATTCCTCTTAGTGAAAAAGTTAAATCTATGACTAATGATTCCTATTGAGCTGTCTACTAATTCATTGAAAATTTCATTCGGTGAACTAAAAAAGAATAAATCCGCATCTAAATATGTAATTAAGTCAACCTCAGAAAAATTAGAGATAACGTAATTACAGGTAGCAGGACTACAAGTAAAAAAATACTCAACAAAATTTCTGTTTTGCTTTGCTATTTTTAATTCTGGGTAAAATGATTCTAGCTCCTCGTGATATATGGGAACTATATTTTGATTATTTAATTCACATATTTTATCATAAGAAACATGATCAAAGCAAAACATGAATAACCTAAAATCTGTCTCGCAATTTTCAAGGGAATATAGTAGATTTTTAGCATGTCCTAGATAATTACTATCAAAATGAGTACAATAAAAATGTGTCATCTATAAAATTTTTTTATTCGATCACAAACTAAATCTACTTCTTCAAATGTTAGTCCGGGATATAGAGGAAGGCTCAAGCATATTTTTGACATGTTTTCTGCAATTGGGAAGTCTCCTTTTTTAAATCCCAATTCAGAGTAAGCTTTCTGAAGATGAGGAGGTATAGGATAATGAATTCCTGTTTGAATGTTATTTTCAAGAAGAAACTTGATAAGTTCTTCTCTTTTAGAAGTTTTAATAACGTATAAGTGATACACATGATCAGCTTCAGGAGAAACATATGGAATATTTATTTCTCTTAAATCCTTTAAGTTATTATTATATCTAGCTGCAATTTCTTTTCTCTCATTAGTAAATTCTTTTAAATACTTTAATTTAACATTTAGAATTCCTGCTTGAAGTTCATCAATTCTAGAATTTACGCCTTTTATAATATTTACATATTTTTCATTAGACCCATAATTTCTATAGGTTTTTGCAAAAATCTTATAACTTTCAGTGTTTGTCGTTATAGCTCCTGCCTCACCAATTGCACCAAGATTTTTTGTTGGATAAAAACTAGTTGCATTAATATCGCCAAATGAGCCTGTATACTTACCGTTCCAAGTTCCTAATTGTGATTGTGCATTATCCTCAACGACAAATAAATTATACTTTTTAGCAATTTTCATTATTGCATCCATATCACACGATTGCCCATATAAATGAACGGGCATTATTACCTTTGTCTTTTTAGTAATAGCTTTTTCAATTGAAATTGGGCAAATATTAAACGTATTAATATCTGGCTCAACGGGTATAATTTTTGCTCCAACAGCGCTTATTGCTAACCAAGTGGCTATGTAAGTGTTGGAAGGAACAATAACTTCATCGCTTGGTCCAACATTAAGGGCTTTCAAAGCAATTACTAGCGCATCTAAACCACTTGCAACTCCTACTGTATTTTTAACTTTTGTTAAGTTTGAATAACTGGACTCAAAATTTTCAACTTCATTCCCTAAAACATACCACTGAGAATCAAAGACCTTTTCAATTGAATCAAGTATTTCTTTTTTATGAAAAAGTGTATGTTTTTTGAATGAGTTAAATGGTATCATTTAAAGAGTAAAAAATTATTTGAATTTAAAGATTTATGCTTATATCTTTTTTTCCAAGAATTAATAAATGATTTTTTTGATCTCGAATAACCACAAAAAACTCTTTTTTTATTCTTTAAAAAAGAGTAAAGTATTATTTTAATTTCTCTAACTATAGTAGAAAAATTTAAAATCTGAGCAGGGATAAAATAAATTATATTAGACCCTGACTTATAAAGACTATCAAAAAGAGTTTTCAGTTCTTCATCTGTTAGTTCAGTGTCGATCCTTGATAATAAAACTAAAGAATCTTTTGCTTCAATTTTAAAATCAGATCTTAAATCTAAAGGAAAAACTTTATCAAAGATTTTAAATGAATCTAAGATTTTAATTGAATGGTCAAGATCAGAAACTTCAATTTGAATTTCTATAGCATTTTTTAAATGATATTCTAGTGCTGCTAACCCAGATCCAAGTGAAACAACTCTTTTAACATTATTAGCTTTAATTATTTTGCCTATTTCTTTTACAGTCCCTTCATGTTTTTTTTCGCTTTTACGATCTTTTAAATAAATATCGAGGTTATCTGGCAAGTAATATCCTTTTTCCTTTTTATTTGACCTAATTATACTCCAATCAATTGTATTTGTGGATAGCTCATTAAAAACAGAATGATGCTTAATTTTCATAAATATAATCTTCTTTATCAAACTCCTCAGAAGCTAAAACTAGTAAAATAGAATTTTCACTAAAATTACTCATCCAATGAAAATCCTCTGGATTTAATAGTAGGCATTTTGAAGGAGAATCCATTTTATATTTAATAGACTTCTTAGTTTTTCCCACAAAAACATCACAAGATCCATTAATCATTATTAGAGCTTGAATAGTTTTTTTGTGTGCATGATACCCCCTGTCAGAGTCATTAACATTATATATATAATAAACTCTTTTGATTTCAAAAGGAAGCATTTTTTCAATAACTGACAACGAGCCTCTTGAATCAACAAAAGTTGGAATACTAAGAAATTTAGCCATTCAAAAATCTTTTTGTAAAAATAGCTAATTGATTATCCGGATTGTACTTTTCAATAACTATTTTTCTAATTTCATCTCTATCAAATTTATGCTTTTTGGAAAACCATAAATTTATCATATGTGCTAAATCAACATAATCATTTTCTGTAAATAAAAAACCATTTTTACCATCAATAATAGCCTCTACTTCTGGCATTTGATTATTATAATTATTGTGAGATGCCACAGGAGTTCCATATGATAAACAATGTATTGCCGTTAAGCCAATGTTCCCGGGAGAAACACATAGGTCTGAGTTATAAATAAGTTGCCCTGTTTCTTCAGTGTCATAAGACTTCCCATAAAAATTGAGCCAACCTTTATCTATATATTTTTGATTTGAGGCTTTATAAAACTCTAGATTATCTCCATCTCCAACAACTAACAAATTATAAGATATATTTGTCTGATTTAATTTCTCTATTGCCTTAATAAGTAAATCAATTTTCTTTTTCTCTGTAACTCTCCCAATAAAGAGAATTATAGGTAAAGATCCGTCTTTAAATAGCTTTTTAACTTTAGTGTTATCCTCTTTTTTAAGATTATGGTAATGTTTTTGATGCGAATCAAAATCCAATGAATTATATACTACATCTAGGGTGCCTTCATCAAAACCATTTTTAACCAATAATTTCTTAGCCCTGTTTTCATAAAGAAAAATAACGTCTGCTAATTTTAAAAAGGTTAACCTTATATGCTTCTTTATAAAATTTTCATTTCCATAAAGGCCATGAGACCACATATAGATTTTTTTTCCTCTGATTTTTGCAATTAAACAGGCAATCCATGAGGAAATAATATACATCTCACCTAAAAGCATTACATAATCAAATTTAGAAAAAGCTGTGAGTCTTAATACCTCTGATTGCCAAATAAGAATTTTTTTATTAAGCCAATAATTTTTTAAAAAATGGAGTTTAGCTTTTTCTTGATCATCAAATAAGTTTTTTAAATCTGGAGTAGGAATGTTTAAAGGATTAGTTGGGGAAAAATAAATATCAAATACGAATTTATTTGAACCAATAAGTTTTTTCCAAATAGCAAATCTGTAATGGGGGAAAATATTAGTAAAAAATAATATCTTTTTCAAAATTGAGATCTATAAACTTTTTTGACTCCATAATCTAGATTAATTCTTGAGTTCCAACCTAGTCTATTTATTTTAGTAGAGTCTAATAATTTTCTTGGTGTTCCATCTGGTTTAGAGTTGTCCCAAATAATTTCACCTTTGAATCCCACAATATTTTTTATCAAACTTGCTAATTCTTTTATTGAAACTTCCTCTCCGGATCCAATATTATATAAAGATCGATCTAATTTATTTTCTAATGCATAAACTACTGCATTTGCCAAATCGTCTACGTGAAGAAACTCTCTCCTGGGTGACCCTGTTCCCCAAAGAACTACATTTGAATTATTGCTTTCTTTGGCTTCATGAAATTTTCTTAGCATTGCTGGTAAAACATGAGAAGTTTTAAGATCATAATTATCGCCTGGGCCATATAAATTGGTTGGCATTAGGGATACATAATCTCTATTGTACTGCTCTCGAAGTGCTTCTATTAACTTCACTCCCGAGATCTTTGCAATAGCATACCACTTATTTGTTTCTTCAAGTGGCCCAGTGAGTAAATATTCCTCTTTAAGTGGCTGAGGAGCCATCTTTGGATATATACACGAGCTCCCAAGAAAGATAAACTTAGGAATATCTAATTCATGTGCTGCTTTAATGAGATTGTTTTGAATAAGCATGTTATCCATTAAAAACTCATAAGGGTAAGTACTATTAGCTATTATGCCACCTACTTTAGCTGCTGCATCTATAATTACCTCAGGCTTTTCTTTCTCAAGCATTTTAAAAACTGCTCTTTGGTCTCTTAAGTCTAATTCTTTAGAACTAAATCCAATGATGCTTTTGTAGCCTTTCCCTTTTAATGCTCTCCAGCAAGCAGAACCTACCATTCCATTATGACCTGCTATTAAAATCTTAGAGTCTAAGGTAATGGTGCTATTCATAATAATTAAGGGTATTAAAACCTCCGTCTTTTAAATATTTGTCTTTCTTAAATAATCTTAAATCTGAACTCATCATATCTTCTACTAGTTCTTCTAAAGTAATTTCTGGCTCCCAACCAAGTTTTTGTTTTGCTTTAGTAGGATCCCCAATTAAAAGATCTACCTCTGTAGGCCTATAGTATTTCTCATCTATTGATAATACTTCTTTACCTATTTCTAATTGATATTCTGGATTCGAGCAAGAAGCTATTTTAGCCACTTCATTGATGCCTTCTCCAAGAAACTCTAATTCAACTCCAATATGATTAAATGCCATTTTAACAAAGTCTCTGATTCTTGTAGTTCTTCCGGTAGCAATAACCCAATCTTCAGATTCTTCTGCTTGAAGTATCATCCACATCATTCTAACATAATCCTTTGCATGACCCCAATCTCTTTTGGAATCTAGATTACCTAAATATAGCTTATCTTGAATACCAAGAGCAATTCTTGAAACAGCTCTGGTAATCTTTCTAGTAACAAAAGTTTCTCCACGAATAGGAGACTCGTGATTGAATAAAATACCATTTGATGCAAACATGCCGTAAGCCTCTCTGTAGTTAACGGTTATCCAATAAGCATACATCTTTGCTACAGCATAAGGTGATCGAGGATAAAAAGGAGTCGTTTCTGATTGCGGAACTTCTTGAACCTTTCCATATAATTCTGAAGTTGAAGCTTGATAAATTCTAGTCTTCTTTTCTAAACCTAAAATTCTGATAGCCTCTAACAATCTCAATGTTCCAATACCATCTGTGTCTGCAACATATTCTGGCATTTCAAAAGAGACACGGACATGACTCATAGCGGCTAAGTTATAAATCTCATCAGGTTGGATTTCTTTAATGAGCCTAATGAGATTAGTACTGTCAGTCATATCTCCATAATGAAGAATAAACTTCTGGTTTTCAATATGGGGGTCCTCATAAAGATGATCTATCCTGTCAGTGTTAAATAATGATGTGCGTCGCTTTAATCCATGAACTGTGTAACCCTTTTTTAAAAGGAACTCAGACAAATAAGCTCCGTCTTGACCTGTAACACCAGTTATTAAAGCTGTTTTCATATTCACCTTATCTTTAAAATTAAACCAGTTAAAAAAATATACAAATTATACGAGAAAAATGTTCTTGTATTTAAGATATTAATACCAACTTATACATCTAATAAGTTATTGCTGTTATATAAATCCCTTATTTCAGATTCATTTACTTCAATACCTGAATCAAGGTCATCTTTTGTGAAAATATTATTCATATAAAATGCACTTATTAATTGATGTTTTTTACAATTATACTTATAATTTAAAATATTTAATAATAATTCATTTAAAGCTTTCACATTATTCGCCTTTAAAATAAAATCATAAGAAATGTATGGATTTTCACCTGTGGAAATGGGTATTATATTGTTATATGCTAATTCAAATAAAACATTTCCATGATTTGAAATACCAAATTTTATTCCAGAATCAAAAATTGATAAATTAGAATAACTTTTATCTAACCAAATAAAATCAAAAAATTCACACTGAAGATCTTTTAATAATTTTGAATTTTTATTATTTGGATGAGGCTTAACCGCAACTTTATAATTGTAATTCCTTAGGGTTTTTAAAATATTTACCGCCCATTCATATAAGTCTTCATAAATCATATATCTATAGGAATGTGGAGAGTCATAAAATTCATGTAAAAAAACTATTCCATCTAAGTTTAAACTTTTGAGGTCACTATCATATTCAACGAATGGGGATGATTCCAAATAACTATATTTAAAATTACCGTTAAATAAATCCTTAATTTTATTTTCAGTTTTTAGTAATTCATCTTTACTTAAGTTAAGATTCTTAAAATCTTGATGAAAGTTTGAGAAATTTGGTAAATGAAAATAGTCTTTACTTGAAAGTCTTTTGAAAATTATTCTATGTGAACAATAAGTGAATACTTCAGTCTGTTTTTTTATCAAAACTCTAACGGGAATACCATGCTTTATGTATGAAGAATAAGTTGATAAATACTTAAAATAATGAGTGTTCAATTGTTTAAAAAAATGAATATCTAAAAAAGCCCTAAAAATGTATATCAATAACACAAAGTCTTTAAAATTTAAAGTGTGCTTATTATTAAATCTCAAATAAGAATCATAAATTAAATCTCCACAATAAATTTCTTTATACTTAACATTAAGTAAATCTTTTTTAGATTTTAAACAAAAAAACACTTTTAAGGAATCCAGAAAAATTTTATAAGTGGTAGTTATGGAATTTTTTTTTGGCAAATAAAAATCTACACCTGCTGATTTATATAGCCTTAACCATTTTTTTTTTCTTAATGAAAAAATAACTTTTTTAAGAAAATAAAGAGGGGGGAAAAAAAAATAAACCAATTTTGGCGAAAAAGCCTCAGGATATACTCCTACAAAAGTTAAATCTCTATTATTTTTTATGAATTTTGTGATAAATACTAGAAAAAAATAGTCATGTGGACATTGAACTAGCACTTTATTTTTACTATTCTTATTATACGTGCACTCTCTTTTTAAATATATACTCTCATTTGCATCAAAAATCGAAATTTTTTTATTTATAATATGAAACATTCTTACTTTTTAAATTAGAATTTAAAAACATCTCTTACTAAACAAAATGCTTCTGCAAAATTGACTCCTACAATAATTCCCAGCCTCTGAGCTATAATTCTCAAAGCCTCTGGTGAACGGGGATGAGGTGAAATTCGTCGTTCAAATTCATAACATTCCATTGCAGAAATTTTTGCGTTTAAGTGATTTTCTTTAACTTCAACATAAAAGTTTGGTATAAAGTGGTTTGGATCACTTGAGGCGCGCCATTCTGTTCCAGATGGGGTTTCAAAAGTTATTATTCCATGTGTTTGCTCATTTTGCAGTGGTCTACAAGCTGTTATTACTGCATTAAAAGTAATTTGATGATCAATGTTGACATCTCCACCATGATGGGTGAAAATATATTCTGGATTAAATAATTTCTTTTCTTCTTCAATAATTTTTATGATTTCTAACAATGGAATAGTGTCAAATCTATTGTCTGGAAAGTCACAAATTGAGACTGATTGATAGCCAATTTTTTTTATTGCGCTCTGAATGTTTTTTTTATGAATTTGAAGTTTATTTTTTACTTCAATCGAATTTTTGTTGACTGATCTTGAAGTAATACCTTCACCTAAAATTAACACATGAGCATTAACGTTGTAATCATTAATTAAAAGGTTCATAGTAGCACCTAAACCCAGTATTTCGTCGTCTGGATGTGCGACTACAATCATAATTTTTTTATTTTTTAGTGATTCTAACATCCGCTATTATACTTTTATTAGCTTTTAAAGAAGCTCTAGTAAATTCAAATAATAATGATTCTGTCTCTAAAAATGCGTTAGGATAACCTTCAGCATCAAGCATTCTTATGTAATCATATACTTTGTTTATATCAGAAAGTGAGGATATATTACTTTCTGATCTTTTCCTTCTTCTAAAATTTGATATCTGACCTGACTGGAGCTGGGGAGAGATATTATTTTCTATAATTGAAAAAATCATATCTTTAATAATCAACCCTGAACGAATAAAAATTTCTTCAGCCGTTCCTAAAAGTGATAATTTTGACTTCAAATATACAGGACCTGTATCTAAGCCCTTTTCTACACGTATAGCTGAAATGACTGTTTCTTTATATTCTAAAACTATTAAATTTTGTAAAGGACTACCCCCTCTGCCAAAAGGCAAATCTGTCATATGAAATAATATACATTCAAATCTTAAAAATATTTCAGAAGGAATAATATAAGACCAATGAGGAATAAAAATATAATCAGGTTTTAAACTTTCTATATTATTAAGTGTGAAATTTTCTTTTTGGTTAATTATAAACCAATTGCCAGATTTACTTTTTAACAAATCTTCAAACAATTCATGATGCCAAATTTTTTCTGTTACTAATAAATAAGTTTTCATAGTAAATCCCAAGTTAATGGTGTGCCAGTTTTAATATTAAAATTTGCATTCCTACCTAATACCGAGTCGTAAAGTTTTGGGGGCAGCCCATCTCCAGGCCTTATTATACGAATATTATCAACTGTAAATTTATCTCCAATTTTTATATCTTTTGAAACATAGATTGAACGTTTATATTTTACGCTGTTTTTCTCTGCATCTTGAACTCCATAATGAATACTTCCTAAAGATAAAAAAGCTCTCTCACATTCTACAACTAAACTTTGTAATTCAGAAGGCTCAATAGAAAAAGCACTATCTACACCACCATCTGCTCTTTTTAAAGTAAAATGTTTTTCAATAACTGTTGCACCTAATGCAATGGAAGCTACACTAGCTCCTATACCCATTGTATGGTCTGATAATCCAACATGACAATTAAATGCATTTTTTAAATGAGGAATTGTTAAAAGATTAGTTGTTTCTGGGGTAGCTGGATAAGTAGAGGTGCATTTTAATAAAACCAAGTTTTTACATCCTCCATCTCGTAATACACGAACTGCCTCATCTATATCTGCCAAATTAGTAGCTCCAGTTGACATTATAACTGGCTTACCTGTTGCAGCTACTTTTCTTAATAATGGCAGATCTGTGTTTTCAAAAGATGCGATTTTGTATAGCTCAACATCTAAGTTTTCTAAAAAATCCACAGCAGTTTCGTCAAATGGTGTGCTAAAGCCAATCATACCTAATTCCTTTGCTAAATCAAATATTGGTTTATGCCATTCCCATGGAGTATAGGCTTCTTGGTATAGTTCATGCAACTCTCTGCCATTCCATAATGATTTAGGATCATTGATCTTAAGCGCCCCTTTTATGGTCATTGTATCTGCAGTGTAAGTTTGTAATTTTAATGCATTAGCTCCAGCAGCAGCAGCAGCGCGTACGATAGCAAAAGCCCTTTCGATTGAATGGTTGTGATTACCACTCATCTCTGCAATAATAAATGGTTTAGAGTCTTTACTTATAATAAAGTTACTGAGTTTAATTGATTGTAACATATTCTGAAAATCCTTTATAAAATTTAGAATTAATTGGAGGAGCAATATATGAATTAATTGGCTGATTGAATTTATCGTAAATACTCCAAATTAAATCTTCAAAGCCAAGTAAATGCCTAAATAAAATGGTACTTGAAAATCTAGGATTAATTTCAAATATAATTGGACCTCTTTTGGACATTCTTAATTGAACATTAATACTGCCTCTTAATTTTAATGTTTTTGCTAAGCCTATTAACAAATTTTCTATTTCTTCATTCTCAATAATTTCTCCAAATCCAGTTTGTCCCCCATCCATTAATCTTCTGTGTATAATAATATTTCTGAATTCTGAATTACCTGACTGAAATAGACCACAAGTATATTCTTGATCAATAGAAGATATATATTCTTGAGAAAGATAATGAGGATATTTACTCTTAAAATATGAGAAATCCTCTTTATTTTCGGCAATAAATATACTTTTACTACCAGCCCCAAACCGACTCTTAATAATAAGAGGATAGTTTGGTTTTATTTCATCTTTTAATATTTTAGTTTTAGGATATTTAAACTTATTGCTTTTTAGAAATAAATAAGTTTGCATTTTATCTAAACCTACTTCACGAGATTCTAAATTGGCTAAAATAAGTTTGTCCTCAAATTTATTGTAAGCTTCTTTATCTGAAGTGAAAAATCGTATCTCCTGCTCTGATGCGGGGATTATGATCTCTATTTGGTTTTTATTAACCAAGTACTCTAATTCATCTATATAACTATTTAAATTACAAGAAGGTAAAATACAAAAATTAGTAAAAATAAATTTTGCTGCAGACTCTAATTGAATGTCTGCTCCAGTCAGCGTTTTGCATATTTTATTTGAACCAAGAATTTTACCAATACTTTGACCAATATCACCGCCAGCTCCCGTAACAAGTATATTATAGCTTTTATCCATCATCTTTTCAAGATCTCTAATAAATAATTATTTCCCGGATCATTTTGAGAAATTTCCTTTTCTAATTCTGTTGTATTATACCTTGTTGATTTCAATTCAAAAGAATTATTTACCGTATTTACTAATGCCCAATTTGCAACTCCGCCCTTTTGTCTTGACTGGCCTACAGAACCCACATTGATTAAAATTTGTTTACCTATATTTACTGCAAATTGATAATGACTGTGGCCAATTAAGATAAAATCATGAATAGAATCAATACACTTTTCTAAAATATCTTTTTTAGTATCCGGATAAATGTAAAAATCTGGTGACCATGGACTTCCATGACAAAGGAGGAATTTTGATTCATTTATTTCTAGACTTTTTTTATCTGGAAGCTTTAAAAGTAAGTTTAATTGTTGTTCAGACAAAATTTCTAAAGCTCTCTTATGTCCACTTCCATAAAGATTATGAACAGTAGTGAAATCTAAATCGCTATTCAATAAAGATTTTAAGATATTTTCATGATTACCTCGAATCATTTCACATTTCCAATCTGAAAGTAAATCCAAAACTTTATGAGGATTATAATAATAGCCAACTATATCTCCCAAGATAAAAAGCTGTTCAACCTTACATTTTTTTATATCTTTTAAAACAGCTTTCAAAGCAAAATCATTTCCGTGAATATCTGAAAGAATTGCAATTTTCAAAATACACCGGGTTTAAGTTTACAGTAAATAATACAGCTTCTTGATAACTTTGTCAAAGAAAGACCTTTAGACCATTCCATATATGATTCCAAACCCTGGTCCCTTATGAAATTGGTGATTTTAACTCTTGCTAAATGTGCTTGAGTACCGCTTTCTTTATTTTTATAATAATTTGAAAAATCATTCATTAAAAATATTTCAATTGGAAAATCACCAAATGAATCAATTACACATAAGCCCTCTTTTGTTACAAAATTTTTTAATGAATCAAAATTAAAATAAGAAAGGTGATCTGGAGGGCAATACCATTCATCATTACTTTTTCCCATTTTTTTTAAAAGATCTTGAAATTGAGAAGAATCATTAGGAACGACAATTCTTAAAACACTATCATTATGCATTAATTTTTTTACTTTTCGAATAAAGTAGATAGGGTCCACCACATGCTCTAAAATATTTCCTAAATTAATTAATGAATATTTTTGACCATCTTTTATTCTAAAATTTAAATCATCATAAGCATTTCCAAATGTTGTATGTCCTAATAAATCCGGGTTCATTGCTTTTAAACCTGCTTGAGAAAAATCTGTTCCATATACAGACCAACCAAATTTTTGAAGATAATACATAAAAAAACCTTCTCCACAACCTATATCAAATAGATTTTTTTTAGAATTGACAATCATTTTTGACATTACAAAATCTGCTACTTCGGCTGCGATTTCGGTAAGCCTAAGTTCCTCATCACTGTATTTTTTAGAGTATGTTGCAACTACTGGCGATTGATAATATTTTTCACTGTAATATTTTTCAAGCTCTTCTATACTTGGAGTAGGGTTAACTTGAAAAAATCCATATTCGTTTTTCTTTAATAATTTCATGAAAATTTAATTAGCATAATTAATAAGATTGATTAGTAAATTATCTATTTTCCCCTTTTTTATGAATTTCTGAGTTTCATTTGAGCTTATAACCTTCTGGGATTTTATTAAAATCTCTTCAATAACATCTTTTTTATTTCTATTAATTGAAATAACATGAGGTAAATCATTTTTTTGCAAAAATTCATAAAATAATTCTTGATCTTTAGCCTGATAAACCGGAAGTGCTAATCTTTTTCTATACCATACTTCATGAAGTGTTACACTAGCGCCACAAATCACTAAGACTGAGGAATCAATTTCTTTAACCATTTGCTCTGGACTTAATCCTTTTGCAATTTTTGTTATATACCCCTCTTTAATAAATCTTTCGTTAATTTCATACGTCGATTCTTGATTCATCATGATTCCAAGGGCTAGTAAAATTTTATTCTTTATAGGTTGGATATTTGTCCTAACAAGAAACTGTTCTCTTAAAAGTAAATAATCTGGACCAACATGTAATGGTATTTTCCAGCCATTATATAAATCAATAGAAGCATAAATATTTGGATTAATTAATGTCCATGCCTCTGTTCTTTTAATTTTTGCAACATCATCAATAATAACTGATTTAATTTGATTCACTTTTAAAAGATTAATATATTTTGAACCAAACCGATCGCCATCCAATATTATGAAGTAGATTTTTGAATCAGTAAAACTATCTTTAATAATGTTCACTTCAAGTGAAATATCATAATTATTTTCAATAAGAACAGTGCTAAAATTGTTTAATTTTAAATATTCATGCCACTTACTTGAACTTGCTATAATACAATATTTCTCCCCTAATCTGTGGAGAGATTGTGCAATTGCAATAGCTCTAGAACGATTCCCTTGGCCAAATTGTTCTCTATCTTCTACCCTAATTAAAATCAAGTTTATAAATATTTTCGAAATACTGGTTTAGCTTCGTCTCCAATTAAATATTTTTCAATTCCATTTTCAAGTGCTTCTTTATAAACAATAAGCGATTCTGATAATGCATTTATGATCAAATTAACATGTTCAGGTGTATGACTAAAACTTGGACAAAAATATCCTTGAAAAAAAACACCCCTAGCAAACATTTCTTGCATTATTAAAGTTCTAAATGCACTGGAAATAACTCCGCTATTATCTTTAAAATTAAGAGTTGGCAACCAGTTACATGATAAAATATCTATATAATTAATCATTCCTAATTTGTTAATTAACTCTAAACTTTTAGATAAAAACAAATCTCCAATTTCTTGGTTGTGTTCAATTACATTATTATTTTGAAAGAAATCAATTGTAGCTAAACCCGCTGTCAAAGCATGAGTTTCTCCACCGTGAGTAGTGGAAATCAAAAAAACTTTCTCTTCTCCTTTGTTTAAAATACCTCCTAATTCCATTATTTGTTTTGTACCAGTTAATGCGCAAAAAGAAAATCCGTTTGCAATACCCTTTCCCCAAGTGGTCATGTCTGGTTTTAGATCATATTTGGTAATAGCTCCTGGGAATGAGGCTTTAAAGCCGCTCACCATCTCATCTATAATAAAAAGCGCACCATATTTATGAGATAGTTTGATTGCTTCTTTAAGGAATGTTTCAGGTGAACTACCACAATTACAATTAGAGCAAGTGTTCTTTTCTGGCTCCGTAATGACACACGCAATTTGATTTGGGTATTTCTCAAATAACTGTTTAAGAGAGTCTAAATTACAAGATTTAAATGTCACTGACATTTCTGATATTTCTGAAGGAACACCCTTATTACAATCTGTAGTGCCAATAAACCAGTCGTCATATGAATAAAAAGGATGGTCGCTAGGAAAGGCAACTAATTTTTTATTTGTAAATGCTCTTGCTAGTTTAACTGCAGCAGAAGTAACAATAGAACCGGTTTTAGCAAATTTAATCATATCATGCTGAGGAACAATTTCCAAAAACCTTTCAGCCATTTCCATTTCAAGATGAGATGGTCGTTGAAAATTGACGCCATTGCTTAACTCTTTCTTTACTGCATCAACTACCGGTTCAAAAGCATGTCCTAAACTTACGCTTGTTAACCCCATTGAACAATCAAGATATTTATTATTATCTAAATCCCATATAAATACTCCTTTTCCTCGGGAAATTGCTGCAGGTGAAAGAGTTGGGAATTGGTCATCTCCCTTAGAGTAAGTATGTGCCCCACCTGGAATCAGCTTGTGAATTTTATTGCGATATATATCAGATTTACTGAAATTAGTTATTTTATGCTTTCCTGTCATTTTTTATTGATTTTAAAAATCCTGCATTTCTAATTATTTGTTGGTTAAAAAATAAAGTAGGGTTAGCTAGTATAAAATCAGAATAATCCAACCAGCAGCAATTAAGTCCTAATTTATTTATGAGTAATTCTATAGCTTCAAAATCCACCTGTTCATCTACAGTGAATCTGACATTTCTAAAATCACCTTCGTTACATTTAAATTCACCAAAGGTTCCGTTTGATTTGCTTTGATTTCGGATATATGGTGTAACGTGTTCTTTTTCAGAGGATAATCTTGCATTAAAATATGCTTTTTCTAAATCCTTTTTTTTGAAAATTTCAACATCAACACCATCTGGAAAATTACTGCTCGTAACGCAATAAGAAAAATCATTATTAAGTGCAAATTGAACTACTTGACAAATTAAAACTGGATCAATTAAAGGGCAATCACTTGTAACTCTAACTATATGGGTTGACTGAACCAATTGACTCGCATGAAAAAACCTATCTAGCACATCTTCTGTAGAGCCTTGATAAATTAAACAACCCTCATTTTTCGCAACTGACACAATATAATCAGAATCTGGCTCAAGTGTTGTTGCAACAATGATTTTTTCAAATCCATTAACTTTTTTTAATCTTTGTAAATGGATTTGGAGTAATGTTTGACCGTTAATTTTCTTTAATACTTTGCCTGGTAATCTACTAGATCCAATACGTGCTTGTGTAATAATTGTAAAACTCATTTCCAATTATATGGGTATAACAAATCATTATTTTTAACTCTTATATTATTTATACTTTCTATTACATCTAATGAAAGATCACTAGTACTATTAAGTAAATTTAAACTTAATTGTTCACAGGTATCAACACCGATAATCAAATCATCAATTTGTTTGTAATGTAATGCATATTGAAGACATAGATTAGACATTGTCATATTGGAAGTTTGAGCAATTTCATTTAATTTAATAAGTTCTTCTTTAAGTTCTACTAATTTACCTTTCAAATTATTAGGTGAAATAAAAAACAATCCCTGAAGAAATATGGAGCGTACCTGAATCCTTTTACCATTTTCTTTAGCTTTTAAAATAAGGTTTCCTCTACGAAAAAAATTATCAAAAGGATTAAAAGGAATTTGTATTACCTTAATATCAGGATCATTAATTACATCCTCGAACTCATCATTTGTATAGACAGAAACCCCTAATTGTTCAACTAAATTATCGTTTAAAAGTTTATTAAAATAAGGTTTGATACATTTATCTTTGTATTCTGCATAGCTATGGTAAAAACAAATACTCAACTTCTCAACGGCTAACAATTCACATGCGTACTTTACACGATTTATCAATGATTCAGGTGATATAGAAGAAAATTTTGAATTTATATTAAATAATTGTTTTCCAGATCGATGGTAATCACCAATTATTGTATGTGCAATTCCATAAGCCTCCGCAGAATCTAATGATACAATTCCAGAGTCATGAGCAAGGTCAAATATATCTTTGATTTTTGATTTATCTGGCTGGCCATTTTTATTGTTAATTCCATAATTCATGCCAAATTGAACTGTCCCTAAAGTGTATTTACTCATTTAAAATTTGTTTATTGAAAATAGCCATTCTATATATATTACTTAATTTATTTTCATAATAACCATGATTTACATAAATTCCTTCTATAACAAAGCCCAATTTTAAGTATAATTTAACGGCTTCTTTATTTAATTCGACAACACCCAAAGTCAACTTTCTTAATTTAAGCGTGTTAAAACAAAAATTAATTACTAGCTCTGAAGCTTCATTGGCAAAACCATTTCCCCAAACAGTTTTATCTCCTATTAAAATGCCATATTCTCCCCTTTTATGATAAAAATTAATAGGGTCTATTTTAATGTTTCCTATGTGATTACCGCTTTTTTTATGAATAATAGCCCAAAAAAATACTTTTTCTTTAACTGCCCTTTTAATATATTTTCTTAACCCATCTAGATTAAGGCCACCCCTTGTTTCTAAATATTTATATACTTCTGGATCATTTAACCAGCTTAAATAAATTTCCGTGCAGAATGTTTCATCCATAGGATATAACATTAATCTTTTAGATTCTAATTTAACGATTTGTGTATGCATTAGAATAAATTATTATATGTAATTGGCCTTATTTATGACATCAGCCACAAATTGTTGCTCACTTTCTGTCAAGCTGGCAAAAATAGGTATGCTAATTGCCTCTGAATAATATAATGTAGATTGTGGAAATTCACTTTTATCAAATCCAATTTTTTCAAAATAGGGATGTTTGTAAACAGGTATATAATGTAAATTAACTAATATTCCAGCACTCCTTAGCTTTTCAAAAAGCTGTAGGTGAGAAATCCACTGATTACTTTCCTTTACTCTAATTATATATAAATGAAATGCAGAGTAATTGTCTGGATGTTGCCAAGGTAATTGTAACCATTCTTGATTTAATAATTCATCATAACGTGCTGCAATGGTATTACGAGCAGACACAAATTCATCCAAACGTTTCATTTGACTTATTCCCAAGGCGGCTTGAATATCTGTCATTCGATAATTATAACCAAGATCAACTTGTTCATAATACCATGGACCCTCTGAAATATTTGTCATTTCAATTTGCTTACGAACTATACCATGACTTCGGTAACGATTTAAAAGATTAGCTAATTTTAAGTCATTAGTCAGGCACATCCCGCCCTCTCCTGTAGTAATAATTTTTACTGGATGAAAACTGAAAACTGTTATGTCTGAAAAATGACAACCACCTATTGATTCGTTTTTATATTTTCCTCCGATAGCGTGAGAGGCATCTTCGATAATACGAAAACCATATCTTTGACCTAATTCATGAATTTTACTCATCTCACAAGATTGTCCTGCTAAATGAACTGGGATTACAACTTTTGGTAAACGACCTTGCTTCTCTGCTTTAATAAGCTTTTCTTCCAAAACACTAATAGACATATTATATGTTGCAGAATCAATGTCCACAAAATCCACATCTGCACCACAATACAGGGCACAGTTTGCGGAAGCAACAAACGTAATTGGGCTTGTCCATACAATATCACCTTTCTTAACACCTAAAGCTAAACAAGCTATATGAAGTGCGCTTGTAGCGCTATTAACTGCAACAGCATAATTTGCGTTACAATAATCTGCTATTAATTGTTCAAAAGCAGGAACTGTAGGGCCTTGTGTAAGAAAATCTGATTTAAGAACAGAAACAACTGCATCAATGTCTTCTATAGATATATCTTGTCTGCCGTATGGAATCATAGTAATTATCTTTATTTAAGTTTGTGCCAAAAAAAAAGCTTTATTTAAATATTCATACAAGTTTTTTGTTTATAAAATTCGAGAAATGAAAATAAAATTATCTTAAGGTTTTTATTAATGTATTTAAATACTCTCTTTGTTTTGTATTAAGATCTCTTTTATCAATAACATTAGCTAAAGCTAATATTTCAGAAAATAAATCATAACTATAATATAGCCCAAGCATCATGAAACATTGAGTTAAATCTCTTTTAATTATCTCATCAAATCTCAATAAAAAAACAAAATCGCATTCGTTCAAAATATATTTTGATTTAATCTTATTGTTTGTTGTTCTATGCGGACTCGATATAGGTTTAACAAAAGCTAATTCAAATTTGTTTGAAATAAAAAATTCATAGACAACGTCAAAAGGTGTTGTGCCAAGCATTATTGGGTGAGCCTGCATTGAATTCTCAACCTCAACAGCTAATAAATTATTTTTAAGATTATGGTTAGAAAGGTTTTTAATTATGTCAAACTCTGAACCCTGAATATCAATTTTCAATGCAAAAGGTTTATTAAAAACATGTTTTTCAATTATTGAGTTTAAACTAACTGTTTCAATGAGTGATTCTTTTAATGGAAAAAAATATGAATATGATACTCTATGCTCCCAATTAGAATTCATCACAGGCTTTAAAAGTGAAGACCCAGTATCAACATTAGTCATATAAAGTGTTTTTGTTCCCCCTTCACCAGACACAGCTAATGGCAATTTTGTAATTTTTGATTTGTAAAGCCAATTATCGCAGTACAACAAATTATGAGAATTTGGGTCAATTGCTATCCAATTTGTTTTTAAATTATTTATGAAAATATCCCATTTAAGATGAGGATAATATGAAGCGCCTACATCAATTATAACTTGTCCTTCTAATAGAGAATCTATGCATTTTCTTGCTCTTATTTTATACCGAAAAGATCTAAACAATAATATCTTAATGACTTCAATTATCTTTTTTATGTAAAACTTAACTTTTAACATATCTCAAAATTTTATTTAAATAATAAAATTGCTCTTTTTTACCTAAAACAATTTGTAGCGCTAATCTTTCACCTTCAATTATTAGTCCTCCTCTGTGCAAAACACTCGAGCCATCAAACACAACAGTTTTTCCAGGCATGCCAGTGAAAATGATTTCATTTTGAATTAATTTCTGTTCTAGTAGAGAATTTGGTTTAACATCAAAACCAAAATGAGAATTAAATTTTACTATACTTGGCAATAATTCAAAAAGTTCTTTAAAATTCTTACAACCAAAAGTTTGGTGATACTTATGATTAAAAAGATTTTTTATCTTTGAATTTTGTCTTCCAACCTGGCCTATAGCCCTACCTATTAAAGATTGAATATAATTTATTTTAAAAATATCATCTTGGTTTTTTATTACGGAAAAGGGACCGTTTTTTTGACTGACACTTGATAAATAAGTTATTGCTTTTGGATTACCAATGCCTTCATCTAGATGAAGATAGGTTGTTTTGGGTGTTTTTTCTTTATCACTTAGTAGCCACCACTTTGATTCTTGGGTGCTGAGTTCTAAAGCACAACCTACTACAGACATATTTTCTCCTGTCATTTTTTTTAGGCTTGAAAAAATTCCAGAAAATTTAAAATCTATATTTAGTAAAATGGTTGCTAAATTTATAGCTATCCCGCTATCCGTTGTTAGTTCTTCCCTTTTTAAATTTCCATTTTGAAAGTTTTTAGTGATTTTTGATTTATTTTTAAACAAAATAATCTTCAAGATAAACAAACTAAATCTGCTTATTTTAGATTCAAAAAATTGATTTTTTGGCTTTTGGGAATTTGTATTTAGCCTATTAAAATAATCTAAGTCATTTTTCAATATTTTTTTAGAGTAATCTCTGAGTTCATCTAAGAATATCTTCCCGTCTTTATTTTCATAACATTTTTGAAGTAAATCAAAAACTTCTTCAATTTTATTTAAAATGCATTTTCTAACTTCATCCGATTTAGATTTTTTGAAATCCGTTAACAACATTTCAAACTCATCTAACAAACTTGTTAATTCATTTTGAAAACTATGATTTTCTATATACGGTAGTTCGATTTTTGAATCCATATTATCGCAAATTTAACTTACTAATTTTATCTTTTAAGCTCTCGACAGTCTCCCATTGGGAATTATCTAAAGAATTATACGAAAATCCCTCTACCACTCTTTTTGCCTTAAATTTCTGCAGGAATAAATCAATCGAAAAATTAGGTTTAGCTGGCAAAATGACATAGTGATCTTTTAATTCAAAAGTGTTAAAAGAATCAGAAGCTGATATCATTTCTTCATGTAGTTTCTCCCCTGGTCGAATTCCAACCACTTGAATTTCGCATGTTGAGTCAATAGCTTTAGCAACATCTGTGATTTTATAAGATGGTATTTTAGGGATAAATATTTCACCACCTAAAGAATTTTCTATGGCATAGAATATCATGCCTACTCCTTCTTTTAGAGAGATATTAAATCTAGTCATATCTATATGTGTAATAGGAAAAACTCCTGAGTCCTTAATATTGTTAAAGTAAGGAACAACAGACCCATTAGACCCTAATACATTTCCATACCTTACTACTGAAAAATTTATTTGTTTATCGCCTTTAATATTATTTGCAGCTACAAATAGTTTATCAGAAGTTAACTTAGTGGCTCCGTATAAATTAATCGGAGCACAAGCTTTATCTGTAGATAATGCAACAACAGTTCTAACATTTTTATTTAATGCTGCATGAATTACATTTTCAGCCCCGCCAATATTTGTTTTAATGCATTCATCGGGATTATATTCTGCTATATCCACGTGTTTCATTGCAGCAGCATGAATAACAATATCTACACCTTCAAATGCCCTAATTAATCTATCCCTATCTCTTACATCTCCAATGAAAAATCTAATTTTTGGATATTTTGAAACTGGCCACTCCTTAGCCATCTCATACTGCTTTTGCTCATCTCTGGAGTAAATAATTACTTTTTTTACATTTTCATGTTCAGAAAAAATTGATTTAACTATTTCTTTACCAAGTGAACCTGTTCCTCCAGTAATAAGTATGGTTTTATCATTTAACATAAAATAACTTTTTTAGAAAGTGTTACTTTTTATACTTAATCTTCCATTAATTAATTCAAAAATCCTGTCACAATCTACTAAAGTAGTTAATCTATGAGCAATCATAATAACTGTTTTATCCTTTAAATTTTTAACAGAATTAATTATTTCTTTTTCAGTTTCATTGTCTAGTGCAGAGGTCGCCTCATCTAAAATCAAAATATTAGGATTATTATATAGCGCTCTAGCTATTCCTATTCTTTGTCTTTGCCCCCCAGATATCTGAACCCCTCTTTCACCAACTTTAGATTCAACACCATTTTCTAGATTATTTACAAATTCTGTTAATTGAGAGTCATTAATGGCTTTCCACAATTTAATATTATCTATTTCACTATTAGAAATTCCAAAGCATATGTTATTTTTAATAGAATCGTCTAATAGAAAAATATCTTGAGGAACATAGCCAATATTTTTTTGCCAACTTTTAAGATTGCTATATATATTAATGCCGTCATATTTTATCTCCCCGCTTACAGGAGAATATAGTCCCATTAAAAGATCGACTAGTGTACTTTTGCCTGAACCTGAACTACCCACAATTCCTATTTTTTCGCCTTTGAAAATTGTAAAATTCAGTTCTTTAAAAACTAAATCTTCAGATTTACTATATCCGAAGCTCAAGTCTACTATTTCTAAATTATGGCTGAAGCGAGCTTGGGATAAAATATTACTTTCAAAACTTTGATATGGAATTTTAAACTCATTGAAATAAATATCTACTGAAGGCAAATAGAATTTTAATGTTTGAAAAGAAGAGAGAATTCTATTAAGAGAAGGAATTATTTTAAAAGTAGATGCCACAAAAACCCCCAGAACAGGAATAATTATTTTCACATCTTTCCCTTGATATAATTGTATTATAATAAATAAAGCTAAACTTAAAACAGCTAAAAATTCAAAAAAGAGTTTTGGAAACTGAGAAATTGTGGCATTATTTGACCATACTCTTGTTTTTAGTGACATTGAATCATCAAAAATATTTTTAAAAAATCTGCCTTTATCTAAAAGCATTATATCTTTTATTGAACCAAATGTTTCAGTTAGAGTTTGTGATATAATAATGTCAGATTCTTCCCTTTTAAGTCCCCATAATTTTAATTTAGATTTAGTTATTTGATAAATTAAAATTGAAATAATTCCTAAAAAAAAACCTGTGGCAATTGCTCCAAATGGTTCTATATATATTAAAATCGCTACAAAAGAAATCAGAAATAAGGTTTCGGTTAACAGTGCTAAAAAAGCTACCCAAAAATTCCAATAATTATGTAATTCAACTTGAAAATTTTTAATTAAACCTGAGCTATTTCTTTTTAAAAAGAAGTTATATGGCAGGCTCAAATATCTTGAAAAAAGTGTTCTAGCTGTTGTTGATATAATGTTTGCTAAGAATCTATTTTGAATAAAACTAAGTATTACAAGAAAAATAGTTTTAATTAAATAAAATACAATTAATGAAATTAAAGCAAACAATATAAAATCAGAATGTTTCTCTAATTCAAAAATCTCAGCAAATTTAACAAGATAAATATTTGTATCAATCAAATTTGGATCAGTAATAATAGTCAAAACTGGCAATAAAATCCCTAGCCCAAAAAGCTCAAAAATCATTCCTATAAAAAGTAAAAAAGTAAGGATCACTAACCCTTTTCTTTGCCTTTTAGTTATTAGAAAATTTATTTTTTTAAGTGTGCTTAACATCTATGATTTCTTAAGCAGCCAACTAGATGACTGTATTTTATCTCCAAGCCCGTCTATGAGTGCCACATTCATGTCTTCGCAAACAGATCTCTCTGGAATTGTATCGTTATTTTGATCTCCTCCATTAGCAAATCCTAATTCAAACTCTTCTCCAAACTGCTCAGCAATCATTTTAATGGTGGCACATACGGTTCTATCGGTGTCAATAGAGAGAATGGCCTTATCTACGGCTTTAATGTTTGAAACGATGATCATACGCTCATTCTCATCCTGAAACTCCTTACTACCCTTTAACTCTCTTTGATGGTCATTATTTACAATCACAAAAAGTTTGTTAGCCAAAGCCTTAGCATTATTAAAATACTCTAGATGCCCTTTGTGAATGGGGTTAAAGTATCCTGAAACGATGATGGCTTTTTGCTTTTTCAAATTAAAAAAGATTATTAATGATTTTTACTACTGCTGGTAGGTGGCTAGTATAATTTAAGGTGCTTTTACTCATTTTTATTAAATAAAATAAGCTCATCGGCGTTAAGCCTGTGACTAGCTGATAAAAAGAAAGCAACCTTTCTGTTTATGAGCTTTTCAAGCTTCTCCTCTAGGTTTGTAACGTAGGAGGTGTTTAAATCCTGGCCTACTACGATTATTTCAATTTTACCACTATCAATGCCTTTGGCGTAGTTGCCAATTAGAATAATCTGCTCCACGTCTCCCATTCGCTCTAAGACAACCTCTACTGTATCTTCAAGTCCAAGGTGTTTGAGAATGACTTTTTGCAATACAGAGAACATGGGGTGCTTTGTGTTGGCTTTATATTGTATTTTATTGTTGGTTTTTTCTTTTTGAAGGTAACCTGCGTTGTGTAAGTGATTGAGTTCCTTACGGATGGCGTTTGTAGATTCGCCCATCTCCGTAGCTAGACCGTTTAAATAACCTCGATTGGCCTGCGATACAAAGAATTTGATCAACAGGCGCAATCTTGTTTTTGAGGTTATCAATTCACCTAGCACTTACTAATAATTTGAATTACTTATTTTCAAGTAATAAAAGTACTTAATCTTATGTTTTTAAGCAAATTTAATGGGCTTTTCTTCTGTAAAATTGATCTTGAAATTTACCGCCCTCTAGAGGTACATTTCTAAATATAAGTGTTTCTAGTGAATCACTGTAAAAAACTGGAAATGATAAAATTGGTTTTGAAGGTTTGCTTTTGAAAAAAAAATTAAATGTGTCTTTAGTGATGGTAAATAAATATTCGTCACCAGAATTTGACTCTACTAAATTTTTTGATTTAAAGATGTAATGAAGTGTTGTATCTCTTATGATTTGTTTTGGAAAATTATACACTCTTTCCCAGTGGCCAGTAAGTTCCTTAGGCGAAATAGATCGTTGGTCTTCATACTCAGTAACCAAGAAACTCAACTTAACTTTATTAAAAGATTCGTAGAACCTTTGAAAATAGTTAGTATTAGCTTTTAATTTGCTTGGTAGATAGTTATATGCATTTATCAATGAAGTTGTATCTCTAACCTTTTCAAGTACGTCTAAATATGTATTGTAATGATCCAGATTTTTAGGCCAGCCTTCAAAAGCGCTTTTAGCAAAAGGGAGCGCATCTGTAAACTCATTTTGATAAATTAATACTTTTGCTTTTAAATAATCTCCGATTCTAACATGAGGATTAATTTCAATCGCTTTAGATATAAAATTGTCTGTTTCTGACAATCTCCCCTCATTTAAAAGATAATTTACCCTATAAACATCCAAAGGCATTGCAGTAATAGTAACGTTAGGTATACTTGGCAGCAAGGCATTAATCGTGTCAAATTTAAGCTGCATTCCACTTGGATTTTTTAAGTCACTTAATATTTTATTTTGAATAACGTGAGAGCTAAACACTTGATAATTTATAAATATAGAAGCAAGCAGGAATAGATAAATAAGGAAATATAAAACTTTCTTAATTTTCATTAGAAAAAGCTTGAATGTTAATAATGAGAGAGAGAATTACCATAAACATAACTTGCATTATTGGTCGTTCAAAAGGAAAGTTTAAAGACGCATCTATTAAATATGCTGAAAGTGAACAAAATAGGACTACTACATTAAAAGGTTGAGATTTAATGTAAAGCAACAATCTTTTGTAGGAATAAAAAAAGATCAACAAAAATAAAATTCCACCAACTAGACCAAGTTCAGTTGTGTACTCAAGAAAATCATTGTGGGCATGAAATGGTACTAAATAGTTTTCACCCAAAGAACCCCAATACATAGAAGATTCGACTTTCCAATTTCCCAAACCAGCTCCAATGAAAGGGTTATTATATATGTAATCTAAGGCATTTGACCACAATTCAAACCTGTTACTACTAGATTCATTAGTAACTCTGATCTGTGAGACTTTAGTAATTGCAGACTTATTTGAAGCAGGTAGAATATTTAATGATAAAAAATATGATAAAAAGGTTGGAATAAAAATGAAGAAAAAAAGAAATAAATACCTGATTTTCTTTGTGATATGGAGCTTAAAAATTAAATAAAAGAATAATATAATTAATATTAAAAGTAGTGATAATAATGCTGCTCTTGAGTTAATTAGAAACAAAACAAGTGTTGGCATTAAAACAAAAAAAGAATAAAGTATTCTAGGGATTATTTTTTTTGTTTGGACAATCAGATGAAAAATAAAAGGAATTTTTACTACAATTGAGGCTGTAGTAATATTTCGATTGCCCGTAACGCCCTTAAAAGCATCTACATTTAAAGTGTCAATATTAAAAATAAGCATTCCATTATCAATAAACTCAATTATTAGTGGACTCAAAGAAAAAAAAGATTCAATAATACATGATAAAGCAATAAGAATTGAGACTACATAAAACTTAAGTTGAAAATTTTTAAACAAACTAGACAAAACAAAAAGGCCAACCAAGACATTAATTAGTCTAAAAAAATCATGAGCCCAAAGGGTCAAGTTTATTGCGTAAAGAAAAGAGAAAAAGGAAAATATAGAAAAAAAAGAAAAAACACTTAGCACTGAGCTTTTAACTTCAAAAACTGGCAATTTAAAGAATAAAAAACTTGTTAAAAGTATTGTATTCAATATGCTAAGATACAACCATTGTGGTCCCGCAAAATCGACCGCACCAAAAAGAGGTATTAAAAAAACAAAAAGATAAAGGCCTAAAAGTGAATAAGGGAAAAATGTTTTCATAAAAAAAAGCCCCTCAAAAGGAGGGGCTTAAATATAATAAATTCAATACTTATTACGAAGCTAACTTAGAGCTAAAGTTTACACTTTTTCTAGCAATAGAATCAGCATTTGTTTGACCAGTTCCATCTTTAGCATCTACCCATTTCTCGTCATCTCCAACTAGATTACCGGCACCTGTATTAATACCACTAGCAGTAAGAATTGTAGCAGTACCGTTTGTAAAAGTAACTGTTTTTGCTCCTGCTACACCAGCTGCAGTAGATTTGAAAGTAACGTAAGCAGAACCTACATCTCCAGTATTGTCACCTAACACAATAGAAGCTGAATTAAAACCTAGGGATGTTGTAGAAGCTACTGAACCACTTAAGGCATAAACATCTAAATCAAAAGTAAAGACTGATTTTTGAGAACCTTTTGCTAGTGAAGTAAAGTCTAATTTAGATAAACCAGTTCCTGTACCAGTAGCAACAGAATAATATTTAGAAGCAACACCAGTTCCAGCATCTAAAGCAGTTTTGAATGCAGTAGCAATTTCTGCAATAGAAGAAGCAGAACCTGAAGTAACAGAAACCGCAGCTCCATCTCCTGCATCTAAAACATAAACACCTGATACATTGGTAAGTCCTTTAAACTCGATAGAAGCTGTATTAACACCTTTACCGTAACCATCAATAGCTACACCAACACTTGAAAGTTGAGCCGCTGTACCTGCATCTGCAGCCCAGTTTGCAACATCATAGTATAAACTTAAACCTGTACTTGGTATGATTGATACAATATCGTCACCAACTTGAATTCCATTATTAGAATCTGTACCATCAAGTCCTGTAATTAACATTTCTCTTACCTGACTTACACCACCAACAGCGTTTGATGCTTCATAATCTACATTAGCAATTACACCAGCAGCAGTATCAGCACCAGAAACAGAATCAGTATCGTAAATTAAGTCTGTTGCAGCAACTGTTAAGTCTTCTACACCAGCAGCAGTAATTGTTTTTCCAATATTATCTGCTTTTACAACTACAGAACCTGCAGTTCCAATCTGACCAGCTGCATCAGCAATAAAGTCAGACAAAGGTTCGAAGTCTGCAGAAGTAATTACGTGAGCAACAACTGGAGATGTTCCAGGTAGTTGAATAGATTCGATAGTTAAGTCATTAGATTGAATATCTACTACAGCAGCGGTAGCAGCACCAACGTCATTTAAAGCAGCAAAACTTATTGTATCTAATTCACTGTTGTTCTTTACAATCAATTTGTGAAGACCATCAACATTATCAGCAGTAAGGGAAGTTAAATCAGAATTTCCACTAACTTCTAATGAACCTTTAGCAGCTGATGTATATGGAATATCCAATGTAGACAGATCAGTTCCAGCAACCTTAACATTTAAAGCTGTGCCATCAAAAGTTAATGAAGTTAAATCAGAACCTGAAGATATAGTTACATTAGAAAAAGTACCACCTAAAATCAAAGTCTCTAATCTAGAAGAACTAGAAGTAACATTTAAATGCTGTGCAGTTGTTACAGAAGTTTTTGTTGAAGCTGCAGCAACAATATGAACAGAAGTTGCTCTGTCAAATACTGTATCTATAGCAATTGTAGCTCCTGCTGCTTTACCTGGATTTACAGAAGGCAAAACAACAGTGTCTGCTTTCGCAAAAGAAGATGAAGCAGATAAAGATTCCCATTTAGGTAAGTCTACTGAAGTAAGTGCATCTGCCACAATATCACCTTTAGCAAAAACAGGGGCAATAAGAGTAGATGCATTAACTATTGTTAAAGACTCAAATGTAGTAGCAGCAGTACCGTCTACTTTAGTTAGGTTCGTGAAAGCAGAAAGATTTACTGAAGCATTGTCTGCAGTAGTAATAGAAATAGCAGAATCATAAGCAGTTAATGCAGATAAATCTACACTTGTTGCTTTTGCAAAACTTAGAGAACCTAATCCTGAAGTTGCATGAGTGAGTGCCGGTAAAGATACAGATGTAGTAAAGTCATCCCCAGATAAACTCAAAGCGCCTGTAGATTTTAATGCTGGCAATGAAATATCACCAGATTGGTTTATGGTAACGTTTTTAGCTCCGTTCAACTGAGTGAATACTCCTTGTGTAGTTGAACTTGCAGTAGCTGTATAAGTAACAGTTCCAGTAACAGAAACCATTTTAGCCATTAATGAAGCAACATCAGCGTCATTCATTGTAGAAGTATGAGTGATGTGAACTCCTCCGTTAATGATTGAAACCTTATCACCTAAAGCAAGAGCAAAGTCTAATTCTGACTGACTTGAAACTGTAAGAATAGATCCTGTTGGAGCATATATGTTATTTTGTGCTAGCAACTCGTCTAAATCTACTTGTTGAGCAGCCAAAGCAGTAGCTAAAGCAGCTACTTCGTCTGCAGTTGCAGCATTTGCCAATGCAGCTTGTAACTCGGCTACAGAAGCAGCTAAAGTTTCAAGTGACGACTCTAGACCAGGGTCAGACCCAAAACACAAACAATAAACTTCACAAAAAAAGCCTGTAATGCTATGTATTACAGGCTTTTAAAGGCTAATTAAAAATTTTTATTGTGCTACTGCCCTGGCATAACCTTCGCTAAAACTTTGTTTTTCTTGTATTTTGAGCACCCCAGACATGAAAATATCGGCGTAGGCGTCCCTGTTGTTGTTTCTTCCAATATAACTTAAAAAAGTACTCTCCCTTGAGTGGCCAGTCATGTTCATGAGAATAGGGGTTTCAATCTTACCAAAGAAGTTGGTGGCAAAGGACCTACGTAAGTCATGGGAAGAAATTACCTGGTATTTGGGGAACAAGCCAATTTCTTTTCTCTTGCTTTCTGGATTGTATTGGTAGCCCTTAACTTCTTCATTTATCCCTGCCATTTCTAGGACCTCCTTCATATATCTATTAAAACATCTATCGCTTATACGCCTGGGAAAATCCAATTTAATAATTTCCACAGCTAAGGGGTTTATAACTCCTACAGTTACCGCAGTTCGTGTCTTTTTTTGTAAAATGTCTACATATACCCCACCATTAGCTGCGGTTCTAATATCTAACTTGGTCAATGCCAGTAAATCCGAGACCCTTTGGCCCAACCAAAAGCCTATAACAATCCATTTTCTGGTGTTTTCAAGACGTTCAGAAGGCAGTCTAATTTGCTGAATTTTTTCGAGATCTGAAAAGGTGAGTATGTTAATGAGCTTATCTTGCCTAGATTGTGCAAAACCGGACACATAATTGGTGTAGGGGTGTACCGCAATATCATTTTTCTTGGCGTCTACACAAATAGTTTTCAGGGTTCCCATAAGCCTACCTGCATGATTTTCAGAATAATTTTTATCCTGCAAAAGCCACTGTTTAAAACGATCTACGGTTTTTTTATTGAGGTCTGAAAAATAGAGGGTACCTGAAAAATCAATTTCAAATTCTTTGAAAACAATTCTAAAATTGGTGTAGTTGGCTATAGCACGTGAAGACAAGCCCACTCTACCGCCACTCATACTTCTAAATTTAGCGTTGGCGATAAAATGGTCTAAGTAAGAAACTATAGACGTATTCACAAGGTTTGTACTCATAAGCTGGGGCACAGCTTAGGCAAAATAAGTAGCAAGATGTATTGGGGATTGCAAATGTAAGAAAAAAACTACAAAACTTTACAAAAAAGTGCTCATAATGCTAATTCACAACAATTTGACATCAATTATTGCATAATATTTTTAGTATGATAAAAAAAAATGTAGCTTTGAGTATTAATAGGGTATACAGTCCCTTTTTGGAAATTTATACAGCGAAACTACTGTTTCTTTAGCCGATGGATATTAACCACTCGTCTATAGATATACGGTATTTCGTCGAAAAAGTGAAAACGACCAATGCTTAGTTTCACACTTTTGCACGGTATACATGTTCCCAAATTGTACCTGTATTCGAATTTAACTAATGACTATGAACCAAAAACGCATTACTAATCAAATTTTAACACAAGAACTTTCTTTAAATTCAACACTTAATTACTTATTTAACATTTCAAACATGAAAAAACTATTTTCTTACTTATTAATTTCGTCCATGGTGGTTTTGTCATCATGTACAAACTACGACGATCAATTTGATGATCTGAACTCACAGATAAATAGCTTGAAAGGCCAGATTGAAGGTTTTTCTTCTTTATCTTCAGGATTAACTGCTTTACAAGGAACTGTAGCTTCTTTACAGTCTGCTGTAGCTAACATTCCTGTAACTCCTGCAACTGACATCTCTGGTCTAGAGTCAGACCTAGATGCATTAAGCTCTGGATTAGAGGCAGTTACAACTAAGCTTGCAGAATTAGAAGCCGCTTTGGCTAACGCTTCTACAGCTGCTGAGGTTGCAGCTTTGCAAACCGCTTTAACAGCTGCACAGGCAGATATTACTACCATCTTAGAAAATAATAATGTTTATACAGGTGATTTAAGCATCACTAATACTGCTGAATTAGCTTTTGCCACTGCCCTAGGTGACAAAGTAGCTATCATTAACGGTAATGTTGTGGTAACTGTAGACAGTGATGACTTAGACGCTGAAGCAGTTTCTGCTGTAACTTCAAAAATAGCTTCTGTAGTTGGAAGTGTAACAGTTACTACAGACGCTTCTCTAGATTTTTCTGCCCTAACTGCAGTAAGTTCCTCTTATTCAGTTACTGGTCATGATGTAGATGACGCTGCTTTAGCTTCTGCTAACGGAGTTACTTTAAACTACAATGGTGCATATACACAACCTGCTTTAGTAACAGCTGGTGCCGTAACCATCACAAACAAAACATCTACGGTAACAGGTACAATTGCTGTAGACTTTTCAGGATTAACCTCAGGATCTGTTAACAGCGGTACTTTATCTTTAGATTCTGCTGCTTCTGTTAAAATTGGATCTGGAGCTGCTATTGTTTCTTTAACTGCGCCAAAAGCCTTAGAGGTTGAATTGCACAATGCTGGAACTCTAGCTTCTTTAACTATAGACACAGCTTCTGCAACATCTGTTGTAGTAAAAGCTACAAAAGTAACTGGAGCCACTACGGTAACAGCTACCTCTGCAGTATCTTTTCCAAGTGCAACTGATGTAGCTGCATTAACTGTTTCTGCTGGTTCTTTTTCTGCACCTTTATTAACAGATGCTGCTGCAACTACAGTTAACGCAGACGAAATTACTTTAACAGCACTTGAAACTTTAAGCGCTGCAGCTTCTTTTGACACAGAAGCCCTAAGTGTTCCTGCTTTAAAAACAGCAGCTGCTTTAACAATAAGCACTTTAGACGCTGTTGCTCTTCCTGCTTTAGAAACTGCTGGTGTTATTACTGCAGACAATGCAGTAACTTTTAATGCTGGGGTTCTCGTAACTTCTGCTGCTATCAATACCGCTTCTGCTACTACTGTAGTATTAGGTTCTGCTACTGCTTCACATATTGCAGACTTAGCTACTGTAAAAGAATTGACATTAAACAACCAAGCTACTGCTTTTGCTGTTGGAACTGCAGCGGAACTTACTAGCTTAACTATAAATGGAAAATCTGCATCTACAACTAGTGTAACTGTTGGAAACGCTGCTAAATTAGCTACTATTTCATTAACAGGTAAGTTTGCTTCTGCTAGCGTAGAAGGTGCTTTAGCTAAATTAGAGTCTTTAAGCACAGCAGGTACTATTGAATCTTTAACTGTATCTGGAACAACTAAATTGGCTGCCGTAGATTTCGCTCACACTTCTGCAGATGTGTCTACCCTTAAAGTGGTAAACAATGCTAAATTAGGATCACTTACAACAAGTACAGACTATCTTGCAGAATTAACAGTTACAGGTAACAATGTATTAACTGCTGCAGATTTCTCTTCATATGCCAATGTAATAAACGATACTGCTGCAACTGCTTCTGTAACCATAGCAATAGGGACAAACTCACTAACTGCTACATTTACTCCTGCAACAGCTGCAAGTGGTGCTACTGCTTTTGCAGAAGCTACTATTGTTTCTGCCTCTTTAGGAAGTTTATCTGCTTACATCCAAGATGTATATGATGTAGACCCAGCTATGATCTCATTATCATTAGATCCTGCTGCTACTACTAAAGGAACTTCTGTAGCTGCGTTTAGTACTCAAAACGCAACAGCAGTAACAGGTTCTGATTTACCAGCCGGTGCAATTGCAAGTGAAGAAGCCAATGCGCTTATCACTGCCAACTAAGAGTAATTAAGTTTGAATGAAACACTCTGTGTAGTGTATATAAAAGACCCTCCAATTGGAGGGTCTTTTTTTTTGTGATGTTGGTCTATATTAGGGTGTTATTAATCTAAAATTATTACTTAATAGATTAATTTTTAGTAACTTAAATTAAGTTAAAGGATTCCCAAATCTAATAAACTTACTTACTATGCAAACAATTAAAAAACAAGTTAGCATAGCATCTTATATGGCTGTTTTTATAGAAAATGCTCAATACCAAGTGGTAAAGGGCGGGCAGTTAGGACTCAGTAAAAGAGCGCTTTCCAACTATAAAAACTTTGCCAAAATAATGGCTGCTTATGACACTTATCAAAAGAAAAAATGGTGCTTTAATGAGATAAGTGCGCAGAGCGTACATGCGTTTAAGCAATATCTGTTAGAAAAGAAAAAATACAGTCTAAACCACGCTGGACGGATCATGGGCTTTTTAAAAACCGTTTGTAAAACGGCAGCCAATTACCAGATAGACACTGGAAACGCTACCCATCTCATTGCAGGATTTTCAAAACCTCAGCAAGATAAAATAATTCACACCATCAGTTTTGAGGAATACCAGCGGATTATAGCCATAGATTACAGAAAGAATGACCGCCTAAACAACGCCAGAAAATGGCTCATTATAGGTTTTTGGATAGGGCAACGTGTTTCTGATTTACTAAAGCTTAGCCCAGACCAATGTAGACCTGCCCCTAATGGAGGTATCTATATAGATGTAGTACAACAAAAAACAAAAAAACGAGTAACTCTTGGAGTCATAGACCCCCTAGCCCTCAAAATTATAAACCAACAATTTCCAAGAACCATTGGAGCACGATGCTTTAACAGATATATGAAAGAAATCTGCAAAGACGCTGGACTCACTCAAATGGTCCAAGGTTACAAGATGAACCCAGAGACCAAAAGAAAAGAAGAGGGTGTATTTCCCAAATACGAGCTGCTCTCTTCACATGACCTCAGACGTTCCTTTGCCACTAACTTCTTTGGGAAAATAGAAACTCCAGTACTCATGCAAATGACAGGGCACTCCAGAGAAAGTACTTTTTTGTCTTATATAGGAGTTGGAGAAAATAAAGACCTCTATGCCAACAGTTTTATGGAAGGTTTAAAAGAAATAAAAATTTAAATTTTATTTTAAAATTGTAAATGAATTCTTACAATCATAACTATTTAATTATCAATATGTAAGAAAATACTTACCGGATTCTGGTCTAGAATCCGGACAGGCTGCATTGACCGCTGCACTAGAAGCTTTAGCTACTAGATTAACTACATTAGAGACTGATTTAGCTGGTGCTGCAACCGCTGCTGAAGTTACTGCTTTACAAACAGCTTTAGCTGCTGCACAAGCAGACTTAACTGAGTTATTAGCTTCTAATAATGTATATTCTAATGATCTTACTATTAATTCTCAGGCTACTTTAGATGTAGCTAAGAGTTTAGGAGGGAAGTTAGCTATCATTAACGGAGGTGTAACCATTACTCAATCCTCTTCTATGGATGCAGAAGATTTGCAAGCTGTGGTAGATGTAATGGTGACAGTTACAGGAAATGTAACTTACACTATGGCTGTTAACGGTTCTACTCAGGCAGTATTTAATAATTTAACATCAGTTGGTGGTCTTAATCTAGATGTATCTGGAGCTATTAACTTCCCTGAATTACAGAATGCTGGCGCTGTTGTATTAGATGACACCCACAAAAACTACGTAACTTCTGTAGAGTTTCCAAAGCTTTCTAAAGTTACAAGCTTTAAAACTGGGTCAGATGCTAACACTATTAAATTCTCAAAAGCTACCGCTATCACTTTATCAGAATTAGCTAATTATGAAAACGCAAGTTTGACTTTGGAAGGTAAATTAGATTTTACTTTAGACTTAGCAAAATTGACTTCAAAAACAGCTGCTGGTGTTAAAAACCCAATTAATTTAACAATCAAAGGAGCAAAAGAAGTGACTTTACCAGAGTTTACAAGTGGTAAAGTTATTGCAGATTCTTCTGAAAAAGTAGTATTGGCTAAATATGAGGGTAACATAGGAGATAGCTTTGCTAAAACTGAATACCTTCATTTAGAAGTATACGAAGAAGACTATACTTCAAGCTCAACTTCTTTGGATACTTTAATATTTGGTGGTGTTGCTGAAAGTTCAGATACAGATAGTGGTGATCACCCAACATTAGATTTAGATGGTGCGTCTGGCTTAACTAACTTAACTGTAAAAGGAAAGCTCTATAAACTTTATCTTAAAGGAAATACTTCATTAACAGATGTAGACGTAACAGGAGCTATAAATAGTGTAACTGTTGAAGGTGCTACTTCTCTTGAGGCTTTAGTTTTAGGTCATACAGGTGCAGCAATTGCAGCTGATAAAGATGAGGCAGATTTAACAATCAAAGGTAATACTGAACTTGCCTCTTTAACTGTAGACGCATTAGTTAATGCTGCAGATCTTACTATTACTGGCAACACTTCTTTAGAGACTATTAGTTTTGCTAAATTAGCTGGAATTGGTGTAGACGCAGTACCAGTTGTAGATGTTAGCAATAACAACTTAACCGCATCTGTGGTTGAAAAAGATACCAACGGTTCTACTGATGCTGTTACAGCTGCAGGAGGTACTGGGTCCATTACTACTACTTCTGGAATGGATGATTTAAAAGCATATTTAGGTGCTGCTGCAACAAAAGCTGCTGCAACTGCTGGTGCTTCTGTTTATGCTTCATTTGACACTGTAGAAACTTATATTGACACTGCAGATGCACAAACTGGACCATTCAACTTTACGGTAGGTGCTAAAGGTCAAGGGAATAATGTATATACTGAGATTGTATATATAAGTCCTGCAGAAGGGGCTGATAAGTTTCCAAACAGAACTTCTTATATAATTAAAGATTTAATGGATGGTAGTGATGACAAAATTACTATTGCTGCAAATGGTGGGACTGTAAGTTATACAAAAGATGCCACTACAGAAACAGCAAGTGAATTTGTTTCTAGAGTGGTAGATACTGATGCACTTTCAGCAAATAGTGTTGGTCTTACAAAACTTACTGGAATTAACAAACATCTTGATTTAACATTTACAACAGATGATGCCACTGCTGCACAGGGTGCATACACTGCAACTTTACTAATTGGATCTACTGGTTATTCCTCTGCGGTAGTAACCCCAACTTCTTATACAAACGGAAAAGTAGAAATCTTAGTTGCAGCATCTTCAGGGAATGCAGCATCTGACGATGCAACAGCTTTTGCTACAGCCTTTAATGACAAAACAAAAGTTAAAGTATACACCTATACTGCTAGTGGGACATACACAACAACAACTGTTGATTATACATCAATGTATAAAGCAACTGCTGCAGGTGGAATTGTGACGCTTCAACCATTAAAAACTGTTTACACTTCTGCAACTGCAACAGAAACAGTTATTGATTTAACCTCAGGTGCAAGAAATTTACCAGTCTACACACTCTTCACAGATTTAGTTCCTGCAACAAGTACACCAAATACAACAAATGTACCAACAATTGCTACTTCAATTGCTAAATCAGATTTTGGAATTACAGTGACAGATGAATTATATGGGACTTCTAATACATTTATTGCAAGTGGAAGTGAGGCTGTTTCAATGGCAGATGGAGCTACAACCACTATTGCAACAGCTGTAATAGCAAAAATAAATGAGGATTCTACTTATGATAGTACAGACGGAACTAGAGAATACCATAAAACTGGAGTTCCTTATTCAAATACACTTACAAGAGTAGAAGAAGTTGATAAAGACAATGGTGTTTCTGCCAACAAGAAAAACATCACTTCGTGGCTATAATCTCTAGAATATTCTAGAAATAACCCATAGTCATCTACAAAATGGTGCCACCCGAAAGGGTGGCATCTTTTGTTTTAAAACATTTATAATTAATTGTTTAAAACAATGCATTTAAATTAAAGATTTAAGGTAAAATGCATTAAAAATTCCCAAAATCTTATAAATAGTCAAAATGTATTGAGAGTAATTCACTAGATACCCTCAATACAATAAGTGTAAAATAAAACCTACTTGTTTTTTAAAAGCCATACAATTGTGGCGTGGTAAGCAACTAAAAACAAGTAAAATGAAAAATGACATTAAAATACTGGCATTCTTAGACGTGTTTATTAGAACCATTACCGTTAGAGAAGCTAACAACGGCCAAATAGGGCTAAAACAAAAATCGGTTAATAATTACCTAGTATTTAAAAAAATGTGGGTGTTATTTGAAGCCTACGAGCTCAAAAGCTATCGATTTAGAGATTTAGATAAAACAGTAGTAGAAGATTTTAAGTTTTGGCTTCTAGAAGAAAAAAACTTTAGTCCCAATACCGCTGGGCGGCACTTTGGTACTCTGAAAACCCTGTGTTCCGAGGCTAAAAAAAGTGACTATAAAGTACATAAGTACTGCAAATATATAAAGGGCTTTTCCAGACCCAAAGATCAGGAAACAATCAATACCCTGAGTTTAGAGGAGATTAGGAAAATCTCAGAGTTGCAATTAGACTCTGAACGCTTAGACAATGCCAGAAGGTGGATTATCCTTGGTGTATGGCTAGGGCAACGGGTTTCCGATCTGCTCAATATTACCCAAGCAAACATTAGAAAATCCAATGTGGTGGGCTACTATGTAGACCTTACCCAACAAAAAACGGGTCATAAAATTACCATAGGGGTGGCCAATAAAAATGCCATTCAGATTATAGAAGAAGGCCTGCCTAGAAAGATCAATAGCAAGCTATTTAATGAGTTGCTTAAGGAGGTACTAGCCTTAGCAGGTGTTACCCAAAAGGTAAAAGGCTATAAATTCAATAAAAAGACCAAACGCAAAGAATTTGGAGAATATAAAAAATGTGAGATCATGGCTTCCCATGATTTAAGGAGAACCTTTGCTACTAATTTTTACGGAAAAATAGAGACTCCTATTATTATGAGAATGACTGGGCATTCCAGAGAACACAACTTCCTGAGGTATATTGGAAAAAATGAAGATTTAGATTATGTGGCAGACACCTTTATCTCCAAAGTTAACGCTCTAGAAATGCATACCGCTTCTTAGTAAAACCTAGAAAAATCGCGGCGGTTGCGGTCTCTGAATGGAGAGAGGTCAAAGTTTACAAAAATCTCGAAGGCGTTGGGAGCTGCGGCTTGGCTGGCGCCCATGGGAAGAGAGTAATTAAAACCAATGTCTAAGGCCTCTATTTTCATGCCGGCAGAGACGCCAAGCTGGAACAGATTAAAACCGTTTAAACTAGACACATGCTCATTAATTCCAATAGAAATATTGGCTAATATGAGTTCTTGGTATAGATCTACCCGGGTGTTGGGTCCCTGGCGGCTTACATTGTTAAACAAATAGAGATAGGAATAAGAGGGTAACCTCCCCTGCTGGTAACGGTTAAGGTTAAACTCATAGGCAAATTGAGCCCCAATGAGCATGTCTAAACTTATGGCTACCTCCGAGAGCTCCGTAGAGGTTTTAGGCTTGTTAATATGCCTGATAGAGAGTCCATAGGCCATATTGTAGTCATTATGAGCCATAAAAGAGGCTCCAAAGTCTATGAAGCCCATATTGTCTGTGGCACTTATAGGATCTATAGTTTGGGTGTTTACCTGGCCGCTTAGAATATCTATTTGGTCTGAAAAGACCAAATTGGTGTAGTCATACATAAAGCCTCCATAGCCAGCACTTACTCCAGGGTAAAAGGTCCAATTATTTTCTAACTGAAGCTTGTAAATATAGCTGAGCTTGAGCATAGAATTGTTAAAACCAGAATTGTCTAACCTAGAATTCATATACTCTATACCCAATTGAAAGTCATAGTTATCAAAGAAGGTAGTGGCGTAGGCGTACTGATGCTGGGACACATTATTGTCCTGAGCGCTAGCAAACTCACTCACTACCCCAATTTTAGAAGGATCTTTAAAGCTAAAAAAACTAGCATTTACCGAATGGGGTAGGTTGCTCATATTGTGAATAAAGCGGTCTTGAGCTTGTACCACAAAGGTTTGTAGCCCAAAAAGGCATAACCCTACAATCAGATATGTGGTTTTTAATGTGCTCATTAGCGCAGTAAGATAGCTTCTCCGTTGGTAGTATATTCTTTGTCGTCATGGGTAATGGCTGTAAAGCTAAATCTAAAGTTTTTAGCCGCATAAGGAATACCCGTAATTTGGTTGCCGTCCCATCCCCAACCGGTGGCCACAGGAAGCTCTTCTACCGTTGTGGTAAATACCAGATTGCCCCACATGTCATAGATGTCTAATTTAAAGGACTTTATTCCGGTGTACTTAGGTTCAAAGACGTCGTTTATACCGTCTGCATTGGGTGTGAAGGCAGAAGGGAAAATTACCAAATACCCCCTACCCACAATGAGTTCTTGAGTAGTTTCTTTGTAACAGCCCAGAGCGTTGTAAAAACGCATGGCCACGGTAAAGGTTCCAGGGGTTCTGTATTTGTGTACAATGTCTGTGGTGGCCGCGTTTTCTGCAGTTACTTCTAAGATGTCTGAACCGTCTCCAAAATCCCAAGTCATTTTAGTATACAGGTCTAATGAGCTATTGGTGAAGGTAACCTCTTCGTTGGCCGCAATAATACCAGACTGGTCGTAATTGGTAGAACTATAGCTAAATTCTGGCTCCCCTACCCCTGTTGTAATAGCCACAGAAACCCCACAACCCTGCTCGTTTATGACGTTTAGAATGCCGTCTTCTACCGGCTGGTCTATGGTTACCTCGTAGGTGTCGTCTCCAATAAAGTTGCTGCTCACTAGGCTGCCCTGGTAATAGAAACTAAAGTCATCGGAGTCTCTGTCAAAAACCTTAATATTTAGAGTCCCCGGCTCTCCTATACAGAGGGATCTGCTAAGGAATGGGCCGTCTAAAATTTGTATGGTCTCTGCTGGAGAGAGGGTGTAAAAGCCTGTAAAATTGGTGGCCTGTGAATTGGCACAGTTCACAAGAGAGGAGCCAATCTTTAAGCGGTATCGGCCAGCGGCCAAATTATTGATTGCTAATAAATTAGTCCCCACAAGTTCGTAGCTAGGGTTAGGGTCTTGAGCGTTCCCTGGAATTTCACGCTCCCATATAATGTTGTAAGGTGCCGCCCCACCCTCTATGGCAATGCTAAAGGCGCCGTCTGAAGGATCTATACCACAGCTAAGCTCTTGGGTATTTACGGTAACACTAATGGGTTTTATATTGGCCTCTATGAGGAATTCTATAGGGTCTGAAAGACAGCCTTCTGCGTCTTCTATCACTAGGCTGTACTTGCCAGGGTTTAATGGTACCGCCTCTGTGCTAATGAATGACACAAAACCAAGGGCAGAGTCTGTGGTGGCAGAGGCTGTGGTAGCACTAGCCGTGCCTGTGGTAGGTGTTGCAGTGCCTGTAGTAGTGCTTCCAGTACCTGTGAGTGGTACGCCACTGGCCAGACCTGTCCATCTGTATATATAATAGGGCTCCTGAGCAGCGTTCACAAATGGGGTACCCCCACTAACTAAAGCGGTGTTAGGGAAGGCCTGATTGCTAGGATCACAAACATCTAATACCAAGTCTGTTTCTCCTAGGTAGGAGATGGGTTCAAAAGCCCCAAGGGTAAAGTTTTCAAAGATTTCACAGCCATTGGTGGTTCCGGTTTGGGTTCCCGTAAGTGGAATTTGCTCTATAATACGCAGCAGATAAGAACCTCCTGTAAGTTCTGGAATACGGTACTGCTGTGTGGTGTTGTTGTATTTGAGCTGTCCATTAGCAATAGAAACCTCATTGCCGTTAAGGAAGAACTTCAGGGCATTGGTATGCTTAAGCCTAAAGGCAAAGGAGCCAGTTTCTATCTCACAAGTAGGAGGTGTTACTTTGGTGTTAAAAATATCTAAGGGTGCCGCACCAATAGTAAAGTTTTTCACTACGGTATTACATGCGCCGGCTTCTTCAGAACTGTCGGTAATGGTAGCCCGGTATTCTCCAGGGGTAAGGCCAGTGAGCAATAGATCTCCAGGTCTGTTTAGGTTAGCCCACTCGTAGCAGTCTACCGTACAGGTAGAAGTGGTGGTAGAGACGGTTCCGCCTGCGGCAGACTTAAGTTCCCATTTCTCCCAAACCACATTGGGACTAACTCCATTGGAAACAGAAAGGCTAATGCTGGCGTCTGCAGCGTTTACCGAACAGCTAGATTGATCTACCGTACCTATCACCTCAAATGGAGCCGCGGGAGGATCTATGCTTATGTTAATTGTTTTAGTACATCTATTGGCGTCTGTGACCAAAAGGGTATAGGAACCTCCCTCTGTTACGTTCAAGCTTGGCTGGGTGGTAACTCTATTAATGCCTGGGCCGGTCCACTGGTAGCTGTAATTGCCGCTGCCACCGCTTACGGTTACGGCAATAGATCCAAAGCCGCCACAGGGAATTTCTGTAATCGTAGGCTCAGAAATTTCTATCTCCTCTGGAATGGTCACCACAATATTTGGTATGACCACCACTGCACAATTGTTGGCGTCTGTAAAGGAAATAGTGTGGGTTCCCTCCTGAATGCCTGTGATACTTTTGGTAATTGCAGTGACAGAGCTGGTACCAAAGCTTATCTGAGCGCCATTATCTATAGAATATTTGTATGGTGGGGTACCACCTGTGACTCTAAAGCTGGCAGTGCCTCCGTTACTACTAAAACAAGCCGGGCTCTCGGTTTCTCCAATCGGAGTTGCGTTGAATGCTTCTGGCTCCGAAATAGTGTAAGTTTCTTCAATTTTACAGGCGCCATCTGAAGAGTTAAGGTCCGAAATGGTGAGCCTATACACCCCAGCACCCAAACCGCTAATAGAAGTGGTATTGTTATTGTTGGTTACTGAGGCCGTTACTGCAGTTCCATTGTTGTTGGTCCATACAATCTGAAGATCTGCATTGGGGTCTGCGCTAAACTGTACCTCTATGGCGGCGTCTGTGTCTCCATTACAAGAGAGTACGGCATTGGTAAGCTGAGATCTCACTATAGAAAGTTCAGAGACAGAACCCACTTCTATGATGGCGGTGTCTGAGCAGCCTAGGGCGTCTGTTACGGTAAGCTCATACTGTCCTGGTCCAAGGTTGTTCAGGTCTCTTGTAAAGTAGGTGACTCCTGCAGGACCCTTCCACTCAAAGGTATAGCGGCCACTGCCCCCTACTACAAAATCATCTGCCACGGTAATGGTTCCGTCATTTACCCCAAAGCAGGTAGCGTCTGTACTGCTAAGCTTGCTCTCGTCTATGTCTAACTCAATAGGCATAACAATTTGCTGAGATATAGGCGAACAGGTTCTAAGGCCATTTTCAGAAAGGGTAACTGTATAGGTTGCCCCTTTTATTAGGTTGGGGAAGGTATGGGCACTTCCGTCTATTGCCGCAATAGTTACAGGTGGGGTATTGGTGCTGGTGAGGGTATAGATATAATTCTCTAGCCCTCCGGTTCCTGTAGCAGTTAAAAGTCCGTCACAGGTAGCACTCAAAGTGAGGCTCAATGCAGCAGGTTCAGTAATAGTAAACCAATCTGAAGACTGTATACAAACTGGAACCACCACGCCCTCTATAGTGTTGGTGTATGTGCTAATGGAAAGCTTATAATCTCCAGGAGTGAGACCAGTAGCCTGCATGGTATTTTGTCTAAAACCTCCGTCTCCTCTTTTCTGCCACTCAAAAGTAGGGCTAGGGTGGCTACTCACAAAATCTGTGAGCTCTACGCGTATAGCCCCATCTGCCACACCGTTACAACTCACGTTTTCTACGCGGGTAAGTATGGCGGCATTGTCAAAGGTAGTTGGCGTTACGGTGGTAATGGTCACTACGTTAGAAGGGATGGAATTACAAGCAATGCCATTGATAGTATTGGTGGTAATTCTTCTAAAAGCTGTAGTTTCATTAAGCGGCGTACTAAAAGTTAAATTTTCTGCGGTAGCCCCGCTAACAGTGGTCCAAACACTAGCCCCTGATGGTAAGGCCTCCCAGAAGTAGGTCATGGCCCCTCTAGACTGGTTATTTGCTGCAGCAGTTTGGCTTATGGGTATAGATGGGTTAGAGCCGGCACATACAATGAGCTCTTCGGTGTTTACAGAGCCTGGAGAGACCTTATTTACAATCATTTCTATGGGTGCAGTATACGCATAGGCCGTGGTACAAGGCGTACCACCATTATCTAAACGTACACCCCTTCTGTAGAAAGTGGTATTGCTTTGGGTGCCTATGCTAAGGCTGGCCGTGGTTACACTGCTGGTTCCGCTCATTACCTGGCTCCAGGTAAGATTATCTGAGGACTGTTCCCATAGGTATTCTTGATTGCTAAAGCTAGAGTCTCCTGTCACGGTGAGGGTAAAGCCGCTGTGGTCTACACAAAGTACCTCGTTTGTACTAGCACTTATGGTTCCCGGTACCAAGACTTTGTCTAGCACTTCAAAGCGCTGGCTCACACTAGCACATGTAGTATTGTTGGTAGCTGTAAATTCATAGCGGCCTGCGTCTAAGTTTTCTATTCTTAGGGTGTTAGAGAGGGTCACGGTATTGTCTACTTGGTCTCCAGTTGCCCCCTCCAGTTTTACCCAGCTAAAACTATTGGTGTTCAAGGCAGGCCTCACATATTCTACCGACATTCTGGTGTCTGTGGTGCGGCTGCTAATATTGGTGCTTATGGTAAAAGGAACTCCTGTGTCACTAGCTGTGAGGGTAATCACGCTTCCAACATGTACCACCTGAATACTTGGGCCTGGGGTAAGAGCCGCTGTGAGACTGGCTGTGAGACTGGCTAAGGTAGTGTTAGACGCTGTTGCCGTGTACGAATAGGTATTGCTGTTAATTGTTACCTCATAGCGACCGGAAGGGGTATAGGTTCCAGACCTTGTATAGGTGCCTGAAAGCGTGATATTTACCCTTTGGGCTTGTGCGGTTTGGCTGCCACCTAGCACTGCAGCTGCAGGCACTTCAATAGCTCCGTCTGCACCACCTGGGCAGGTAGGATCTGTAACCAAATCTCTTGGAGTTGGAATATTGAGTGTGGGAGCGTCTAATACATTAATGAGTAATACGTTGGAGTATTCTGTACAAAAAATTCCTGGTGAAATTTCCTGTCTAATCCCTCTTCTGACATATATAGAATTGGGCATGCTGTTAGTAATATTAAGTACCTGATTGTTCACAGAACCAGAATAATTTCCAGAAAGGCTGAGTAAGCCCCAGTTGCCTCCAGTAGTATTTTTGGTTTCCCAGAAGCTCTCAAAACTACTCTCGTAACCAGGTACCTTGGCTTCTGTAGCCGCAGAGGCGGCGCCAATCACAATAGGACTATCGAGAGAGACACAGGTATTGAGCACATTTTCTACCACTGGATTTTCTTTAAATACAATGGTACCTGGCTCTATATTCACTACTTTAATAGTTATTGGGTCTGAGTAAATAGTACAGCTCGGAGAATTGGTTCCTGTTGCTACATAAGACAATTTAAGCCTGTAGTAGGTCTCTTGGAACAAGGCGGGTAACCTATAGGTGTTGCTGTCTTCAAAACCTCCATTACCGTCTGCTATGGCAGACCAGGTAGTAGAGTCTGTAGAACTCTCCCAAACCTGCTCTGTATTGTCTGAAAGTAAGGCAATGTCCGTGGCATTGGTGAGGCTTAGGGTACCTCTGCTAAGGTCTGAAGCACAAACGGTATTGACGCTGCTCACTATGGCGGGTTTGGGCATTTCTTCTTTTACCACCACGGTAAAACTATTGGAGAAATTGTCTTCTTCGTCAGAGTCGTCACAAGTTAAAGTAACCGTACCAACTGTTATATTAGACAGCACTTTTCTTCTAAACTGTGTGGTTTTAGTGAGCGGCTGTGGTTGGTAGTTTACTTCTGTAGCACCAGGAATAAGAGACCAGTTCCCCCCTACTTCTTTTTTGTACCACTCAAAAGACACGGCACCACTTACAGTGTAGGCCGTAGATCCATCTAAGAAGCTAGCAGGCTGCTCGTTATAACAGATTTCTATGCGGCCATTGTCTGAATTACCGTTGTATTGAATGCTTCCTGGAGTAGCTAAATTAACATCTATTTTAAGCGCAGGGGTATAAGAGTAGTCCGGAGCACAATTCACACCCGCAGCTAGATTGCTATTAATTCCACGTCTAAACCAAGTGGTCTGGGTAATGGTTCCTGTAACGGAATAGGTAGCAGTAGTTACAGTTACTCCAGCCGTTTTAATGGTTGTCCATACTGGGTTGGCATTATCTCCGTCTAAGGATTGTTGCCAAATATAAATAGGGTTAGGTGGTAGGGTCAGATTGGGTACAGACAATAAAGGTGTAGCACCCTCACAAACTAAATCTCCCAGACTACTTGTAAGCGTACCAGCTACAATCGGATTGGGATTAATAAGGTTAAAAGTGGGACTCACTGTCACGGCAGTACAATCTAGGTTGTTGGTGACCGTTAATTCGTATCGGCCTGCGGCCAAATTAGTAAGGTTCAAGGTTCCAGGGTCTACAAAGGAGGTGTCTGTAAGGTTTCCAGAATCGCCCTCTAATTTTCTCCAGCTATAACTATTCGCTAAGGCTCTTGTATCTAGATACTCTAAAGTAAATACACTTTCTGTATTATTTAAAATACTGGTATTGATGCTAAAGTCTTGAGTAGGGTCCTTGGCCTCTAAAGTAATGAGATTCCCCACACTTGTAATCTCCAGCGTATTGGATAGGGCGTTAGTCAAAACTGCGGTTATGCTAGCTGTAATACTTTCAATAGAAGTATTGCTAACTGTGGCTGTGAAATCATAGTTGCTTCCTGCTACAGTAGTTCTAAAGGTAGCAGTAGTACTGTAAGTGCCAGATACCGTTAACTGTACCCGCTGTGGCCTGTCTGTTGGGGTTCCTCCTACAATGGCAGTTGGACTAATAGTAATACTACCATCCGTTCCGTTAAAGCAACTTGGATCTATTACATAAATACTCGGGTCTGGAATGTTCACAGTGGGTTCGGGAACATAATCTATGAGTACCGAATTGGTAAAGTCCTCGCAAATAACATCTCCAGCGTCATTAAGTACTTGTATTTTCTTTCTAATATAAATAGAGCTAGTAATGTTACTTGCTAATAGGGTATTGGATTGTGTGCTTGACAGCTGGCTATCAAAAGTAAGATCTGTAAAAGTAGACACCCCATCTTTGGGTTTGGACTGCCATGTAACTGTATAACTGCTAGTATTAGGGTACACACTGTGGTTTAATCCAGACTTAGCCGTAATGGTAAGTAATGGTGTAGCTGCACCACAAGTCTGATAATAGTGCTCTTGAGCAGTTGGGGTGGTAAAGGCAATTTCACCTGGTGTAATATTAATGACTTCTACTTCAAAAACATCACTCTCATAAGTACAAAGCGTATCTGAAAGCACAGATGCTTTTACTTTGAAATAGGTGTTTTGAAGGAGCTGAGGCAATTGATAAGTCTCCCCTCCATATATTTCTGTAGGATCTAATGGATCTTTTATACTGGTCCATACGGTTTTATTGCTTGAGGCAAACCATTGGTATACCACCCCGTCAGAAGTTGGGCTATACATATTAGATATAGTAATGCTTCCTGGGCTTAAGTTAGTAGCACACACCTGTGAATTTACAGTAGAAGTAAGCCTTGGAATCTCTACTTGTGGGAGTACATTAATCTTAAAAATATTAGAGAAGGAGGTGTCTGTACTTACGCCTGTACAAGTACTGGTGACCACATCTGTATTAATAGTATAGGTATATACGGAGCTTATACGTCTTTTAATCCAGGTAGTTTCAGTAATAGTAGTAGCAGGATAGGTCTCTGTTAAAATATTGGTGGAACTGTAATTGATCCCATCTGGAGAAGTATACCATTCAAAAACTGGGGTGCCGTATACATCCCAGTCATTGGCTCCATTGGAATTGAATCCTTCGTGCTCAGTGCCATAGCACACATCTATAATGTCTGTGGTTCCAGCTCTTAAGGTGCCATTGTAAATAATCTCTCCTGGCTCTGCATGGTTTACGGTGATGGTATAATCTGCCGTAAAAGGCCCTGTATTACAAGTAGGGCTGTCCGTCCCAGTGATAGTAACGGTGGTCTCTCTCCTAAAAGTAGTAGTTTCTAAAATAGGGTCTGGCGCTAAAGTTTCTCCTGTTTGACCGCTAATTAAGCTAAAAGCAGAGTCTGACTTTCCTTTTTTGTACCATTTAAAGCTCAGTGCCCCTCTTTCTATAGGAGGAATGCTCCCTACCGTAACCAATCTACCCAATTCATCTCCGGCACAGACAATGGTTTGCTTATTAGCAGAAGTAATAGATCTTGATTGGGGTACTATAATAGCGAGGGTGTTGGCAGACATATAGAAGCACTCGTCGTAAGGGTCTGCCACACTTACATACCTCCTAAAATAAGTGGTTTGGGTAATAGTTGCCGCTGGCGTGTAATTTTGTGTGTTTACGCCTAGTGAACGGTAAAGTCCATTTTCTGAATTAGAGGAATACCAGGAGTAATTTATTGTAAGTTCAGTGGTTGGAGACACATTGTTGATAAATGCAGAAGCCACAGTTCCACTGAATGTTCCAGGAGTCCCTCCAGAACAAATAACCTGCTCTGTGAGGCTATTGTTGGCCTCTGACAAATAAATATTTATGCTCCCTGGGTTTACAGTCAGGTTTTCAGAACCATAGAGTGCACTTGCAATATTACTTACTGAGGTGCATGTGGTGCCATCTAGAACAGATGTGGTAGTCCTTCTAAAGAAATAATCTTTCTGAAAACCTGTACCCATGGCAATAATTTTTTCTTCGATGTCTTGACTGCTTATCCCTTGGGTGGTAGGGGTCATGGTTTGCCAATTGCTGGTGTTGTCTGGTGATATTTCCCAACTATAACTAATACTACCTGTACCTCCCTGAGACCCTGTGAAACCTAAAGCTGGAATACTTTGATCTCCGCATAATTGAATGTTTTCTGCACCAAAACCATCGAATCTGATCCTTGAATTTGCAGAGAATCTATTCATCTTGAGGGTAACAATATTTGAATAAGCAGGACAGTCTTGGCCCTCTATCTCTACCATTCTTCTATAGTGAATGGTGTCACTAGTAGGCGCAGAGGGAATGGTCAGAGACTCTGAAGTCTGAGTAACGTTTCCTATTAAAACTGGGGTCCATAAATCAGGATCATTTAAACGTGCGGCCTTTTGCCATGTGTAACTTACAGAAGCACCGTCTGAAACTATTGCACCAGCAGTACTTGAAATTAAAATATTAGTTTCTGTCTCGCAGACAACTCTGGTCCCTGTAATGGTTCCTGCATTAATTTGAGGTACTGTAATCTGGAGCTCAGCAGAATTTACAGTACAAGATGGGCGCTCCAAGAAATAGGCTTGTCTTATAAAATAAGTGGTTTGAGTAAGGGTACCCGGATTGTAAACATTTCCTACTGCACCCGCTATATTGGTATAAGTTCCTGTTGGGCTTGTTCTACTGAGCCACTGGTATCTCAGGTTAAAAGTACTGGTATTGGTGCCATTTACTACCCGGAGTTCCCCTGGAGCTTCGTTTTCACAAACTGTTGTTGGACCACTATTGGTTAAACTTACCGTACCTGCAGTAATAATTGGCAATACCTCAATAGTAATGGTATTAGAGGGATTATCATTGGTGCTACAAGCAGTACTCAAGGCCAAGCGTCTGTAATTAGCCGTTTGGGTGATCTGATTAGAGGGTATGGTATAGGTGGTATTGGTAGTTCCAGACTGCAGGTCTTCCCAGCTGCCCGTTCCAATTTGTCGCTGCCAGGTGTAAGTAATGCTTTCTGCAGTTCCCCCTACCGTAGACGCTGTGCGCGTATTTCCAATAATTACCTCTTCTTCATAGCAAGCGTAGGAAGTGGCAGAAATAGTTCCTGCGTCTATGCCCACAACAGTTACCGCTGCCACATCTGAAATGGCCTCACAGCTACTACCATCTATGCTCATTACCCTTCTGTAATAGATAGTTCCCGTAGCAGTAGCAGAATTATCAGGCAGATAAGTTTCTCCAGCTGCGCTGGTATCTGTAAGGTTGGTAAAATTAGCTGCATTGTTGATTCTGGAACTCTGCCACTGATAGGTTAGTGTTCCAGACACGGTGCTAGAATTGGTGGCCGTAGTAATACTTAAAGCAACAGGATCTTCCCCAACACAAATGGTTTGGTTCCCAGAAATGGTTCCCCCAATAAGTTCAGAAGTCACATTTTTAATCACGATAGTGCTGGTCACGGTATTGCTACAATTAGGAGAGCTTACCAATCTTCTAAACCAGGTTGTTTGGGTGAGGGTATTACTAAAATCGTAAGATGGGTTCACTCCACTTTGTATCTGGCTCCAAGTGGCTCCATTGTCTATAGACTGCTCAAATACATAGGTGAGAGTCTCCCCGGCGGTATTAGGCGTAATAAGCGCAGATCTTAGATTTCCAATGGGGCTAATGTTTACCAGAGGTTCTTCATAACATAACTCTTGATCCCCGTCTATGGCACCTGGGTCTAATCCAATGACTGTAAAACGTTGTATGTCTGAGTATTCTGTACAGGTACGCCCTCCTTGGGTAAGGCTGGTGGCTCTTCTGTAGAAAGTAGTCCCTGTTAAGGTACTAGAAGGGGTGTAGGTTTCTCTATTGGCGTTAGTGGCTGTAATATTGGTAAAATTAGCAGGAATGTTGTCTAAAGACTGCTGCCACTGATACTCTAATGTACCTGAAAGAGTGGCAGTGTTGGTACTGCTATTTATGGTGAGAGGGCTGGCTGGCTCATTCTGACACACAATTTGTTCTGCACTGCTAAAGGTCCCCCCATCTATTTCGTCTAAAATAGTAATAACCACAATATTAGAGGTCACTGTATTAGAGGAGCAGGTACCAATAGAGGCTATCCTGCGGTACCTGGTAGTCTGCGTCAGGGTACCTGGGTCATAGGTAGCGCCATCTCTAGTACCTATGGCATTTACCCAAGGGGTAGTGGTTAAGCCTATTTGCTGTTGCCAGTTATAACTTATAGGCTCAGAATTTCCAGAAGTTACTGCTGGTGTCGTTTGGGTAATCACTGTAGGGTCTGCGCCATAACACAACTCTTGGTCTCCTGAAATTTCTCCTGGGAGTAGCTGCACCACCGTTACCTGAGCTGGCTGCGAATATGAGACACATGAAGAGCCTGTAATTCTGGTAATTCTTCTGTAATAGGTGGTGCCGGTTTGGGTATTGGAAGGGGTATAATTTTGTCCATTCCCTGAAATAAGAGAATAGGTGCTAGAATCTGTACCTGGAGCTGTAGTTGAAGACTGCCACTGATAAGTTAAATTAGCACCTCCTGTAGCGCTGCCTAATGTTATGGTGAGCTCTGTAACAGGCTGTCCATAACACAGGGTTTGGGTAGGGGTGTCCATGGTGCCACCATCTACGTCTACTACCGTTACAGAAACTACAGAACTAATTGCTGTACAGGTTTGAGTGTTGCTCGGAATGGTATTGTGCATGGTGAGCCTTCTGTAATACAAGGTCCCCTGCGTAGATGTGTCAGGGATATAATTAGTAGCCGTGCTCACTCCTGTTGTAATATTGGTGAAATCTGAGGGAATATTAGTTGCAGAGGACTGCCACTGGAAATTCACTCCAGCTCCAGAAGCCCCACTAACAGTGAGATCTGACAAAGGTGTAGCACCCACACAAACCGTCTGATTACCCACAGCTGTACCTCCTTGTAGCTCAGAAAGCACTTTAATTTCCACGGAAGTGGTCGTAGCGGTTTGGCTGCATGTGATGGTTCCACTCACAGAAGCAGAACGCCTAAATAAAGTAGTAGTGGTAAGCGCACCTACGTTGTATGTAGTACTACTCACATTGGTAGCTATGGTAGTCCATGTGCCGCCCGCATTAATGGATTGCTCCCAGGTGTATGCTATTTCTGCACCTCCTGCTGTAGCGTCTGCAACAGAACCTATGGTGCCTCCGTCTCCGCCATAACAAACCGTCTTGGCGCCGTCTATGCTTCCTGGAGTTACGCTCACTACGCTTACCTCAAACTCTCCACTGATGGCCTCGCAGTTGCTGCCGTTTTTAATAATTCTTCTGTAATAGGTAGTCCCTGCAGTAGCTGCTGGGGCATACGTAGCATTGGTAGCCCCTGAAATGTCCGTAAAACCAGTGCCCGTCTGGCTAGAACTTTGCCACTGATAGTTGGTGCTGCCGCTGCTGTTCTCTACTACCAAAGGCGTTACCGTACCCCCTACGCATAGCGTCTGAGTGGCTGTAGCGCTACTTGGGGTACCACCCTCAAGCTCTGCCAATACAGTTTTTACAATAATATTTGAGGTCTGGGTAGCAGTACAGCTGTTGGTACTTACAATTCTTCTATAGCTCGTGGTCTGGGTCAGTTGTCCTGGGTTGTAGGTAGCGCCATCGTTGGTCCCAGTAGCTAAAGTCCATGTAGTACCTGAAGTACCTATACGCTGCTCCCAGCGGTAGGTGATGGTCATAGAAGGGCCACCCGAAGTCCTAGCAGGTTCTGAAGGAGAAGAAATAGTAGAGGCCGTAGCGTTATAGCAAAGCGTCTCAGCTGCTTCAATAGTTCCTGGGAAAAGCTGCTGTACCGTTACCGCTGCAGCGTCTGAGTAGGCCACACAGCTAGAGCCTGGCACAGAGGTAATTCTTCGGTAGTAGGTAGTGCCCGTTTGTGTGTTTGAAGGAATTAAAGTGGCAGATGCCTCATTTGGCACTATAGTAAAGGTACTAGAGTCTGTAGCAGAACTTGTAGACTGCTGCCACTGATAGCTGAGGCCAGAAAGACCACTACCAGAGCCTGTAATTTGTATCTCTTGTGGCGTACTGTTGTAGCATAGAGTTTGGGTGGGGGTTACCACACTACCACCTACTACATCTACTACCGTTACTGAAACCACGCTACTTGGCGTTACACAAGCGCTTGCTGCCGTAGATCGTATGAGTCTTCTATAGTACAAGGTGCCAGAAACACTCGTAGAAGGTGTATAACTCGCGAAAGTGGCCCCCGAGATGTCTGTATAATCTACAGGGTTATCATTGGCGGCAGACTGCCACTGATAACTCACTCCACTACTCGGTGAGGCACCACTTACTGTTAGATCTATAATGCCTGTAGTAGTTCCTGTACAAAGGGTCTGGCTGCCTGCAGCCGTTCCTCCATTAAGCTCTGGGGTTACAGTCACTTCTACCGCATTGGTAGTCACGGTAGCCGTACAGCTAGTAGCATTGGCCTGTCTTCTAAAAGAAGTCGTTTGGGTAATAGTCCCTACACTAAGCGTGGTACTGCTGTTTCCAGTCCTAGTACTATTGGTCCAAGGTCCTGAACCTATCTTTTCTTGCCAAACGTAATTTATAGTTAAACTTCCTGCTGTAGCGTCTGCAACAGAACCTAGGGTACCTCCGTCTCCGCCATAACAAACCGTCTTGGCGCCGTCTATGCTTCCTGGAGTTACGCTCACTACGCTTACCTCAAACTCTCCACTGATAGCCTCGCAGTTGCTGCCGTTTTTAATAATTCTTCTGTAATAGGTAGTCCCTGCAGTAGCTGCTGGGGTATACGTAGCATTGGTAGCCCCTGAAATGTCCGTAAAACCAGTGCCCGTCTGGCTAGAACTTTGCCACTGATAGTTGGTGCTGCCGCTGCTGTTCTCTACTACCAAAGGCGTTACCGTACCCCCTACGCATAGCGTCTGAGTGGCTGTAGCGCTACTTGGGGTACCACCCTCAAGCTCTGCCAATACAGTTTTTACAATAATATTTGAGGTCTGGGTAGCAGTACAGCTGTTGGTACTTACAATTCTTCTATAGCTCGTGGTCTGGGTCAGTTGTCCTGGGTTGTAGGTAGCACCATCGTTGGTCCCAGTAGCTAAAGTCCATGTAGTACCTGAAGTACCTATACGCTGTTGCCACTCATAAGTAATGGTCAATCCTGAACTACCGGAGGCTACTGCTGGGGTAGATTGTGATATTAGGGTCCCATTGGCATTGTAACATAAAGTCTCGTCTCCGCTAATAACTCCAGGACTCAAATCAGTCACAATCACAGAGGCGGCGTCTGAATAGGCCACACAGCTAGAGCCTGGCACAGAGGTAATTCTTCGGTAGTAGGTAGTACCCGTTTGCGTATTTGAAGGGGTGAAAGAGGCTGCGGCCTCTCCAGCAATCAGGCTAAAACTAGAAGAATTGGTGTTACTGGTAGACTGCTGCCACTGATACACCTCTCCTGGTACTGGAGTAGTTCCAGTAATTTGTATGTCTGCTACAGCACCTCCACTACAAAGGGTTTGGGTAGGGGTAACTACCGAACCACCTACAATATCTACAACAGTTACAGAAACAATAGAACTTGGAATTTCACAGCTTTGGCCACCACTACTAACAATGGTAAGCCTTCTGTAATAGGTGGTTCCAGTACTATTGGTCAGAGGCGCAAAACGCTCGTTAAAGGCGTTGCTATTGTCAGTAATATTAGAGAACGTATTGGTAGCTACACTACTAGAGGACTGCCACTGATAAGATAGGGTTCCACCGCTGTTGGTGGCACCACTAACCGTTAAATCTAAAGGGGTTTCTCCCACACAAACCGTCTGAGTCCCAGAAGCCGTTCCAGCTACTAGCTCTGGGATAACGCTAATAGTCACGACATTCGTGGTTTTAGAGGTGGTACAAGTAGGACTACTCGACCACCTTCTAAATTGGGTGGTTTGGGTCACTTGCCCAGTTACATAATTGGAATCGGAAGCCCCGGGAATAATAGCCCAATTGGCCCCAGAGTCTATGGATTGCTCCCAGGAGTAGCTGGGTATTTCTCCACTCGCATCGGCGGCAGCCACATTAGTAATAGTAATTGCAGAAGTGTCATGGCAAACTGTTTGCTCCCCGCCTATGGTTCCTGGTGTAAGCCCAACTACCAGTAGCAGCGACTCTGAAGAAGTAGCAGTACAAATGGCCTCCCCGTTTTGTACGTTAGTTATTCTTCTAAAGTAAATTTCACCTGCTGCAGTAGGCACCGTAGGGGAAAAGGTAGCAGAGGTAATCCCTGGAAGATCTGTAAAATTGGTATTATCCCCCACCGAGCGCTGCCACTGATAGCTCACTACACCACCGCTTGGAGCGGCAGCATTTACACTGAGCATAGTAGGAGTATCTCCCAAGCAAATTGTTTGGCTCACAGAACCCGCAGCCATGGTGCCCCCAGTAACTGCAGGGGCCACAGTTACTTCTATAATATTGGTAGTTACAGAGCTGGTACAAGCTAAAGTGCTGGCTTGTCTTCTGTAGTAGGTGGTTTGGGTTAGTGGGGTTGTTTCCTGATAGGTAGTATTACTATTAGTACCCGAAGCGGCACTCCATGGTCCTGAAATGGAATTGGCGCTCTGCCACAAATATGTGATGGCGTCTCCGTTTGCATTGGCGTCTGTGGTACTTAAAAACTGTGCGGGAGTTTCTCCGCTGCAAATGCTTTGATCTCCAGAAATTTCTCCTGGACTTACACTTTTAATATAAATAGTAGTCACAGAGCTGGTGGCTGTACAGGCTACCCCATTCGTGGTTTGTGTGATGTTTCTTCTGTAATAGTGGGTGCCCACAGCGGTTTCTGTTGGGCTTAATCTTTGTCCCGTCTGACCAGAAATATTAGCAAAAGTATTTCCATCCGAGCTGTACTGCCACTGGTAAGATAGAGTGCCAGAGCTGCTGTCTCCATTAACAATCAGCTCAGGTATAGGAGTGCCAAAACATAAGGTAGCACTCACTGTAGCCATGCTACCTCCAGTAACTGAACTCAGTAAAGTTTTTAATATCGTATTGGAAGTTCTAGTGATTACTCCAGACTGTATGCTTGCCACCCTTCTGTAATAGGTGCTTTGTGTAATCGCATTTGAAAAAGAGAAGGTGGGTTGAGCACCCACAACAGTGCTCCAAGTGCTGTTATCGGTAGAAGATTCCCAAGTGTAGCTAATTGGATTTCCTGCGTTAGGCGGGCTTAAACTGGCATTCACACTCCCAATGGCGGTTAGATCTGAAGCAATATGATCTGCACAAACCGATTGGTCTCCTGAAATACTTCCGGGGTTTAGCATATACACCGTAACATCTGCCACAGAACTTTCTTGCTCACAAATCACATCTCCATTAGTTAGAGTACTAATGGCTTTAAAATAAAGGGTTCCTGTTACTGAACCTGAAGGCTGATATGTATTTCCAGTAGCTCCAGAAATATTTGTAAAGTTAATATTATCCGTACTACTTTGCCATTGATAGGTTAAGGTTCCTGAAACATTCCCGCTATTACTTGTAGAAGAAACCGTTAAACTAGCTGGTGTGTTCCCTAAATAGACCAGCTGGGTACTGGGCGTAATGGTACCCCCGTCTAAAGGTCCAAAAACAGTTTTAGTTACAACATTAGAACTCTTAGTTACGGTACAAGAGGTAGAAAAAGCAATTCTTCTATATTGGGTGGTTTGAGTAAGCGTATTGGTCCCAAAACTAAGTGTAGGTCCGTTGGTGCTGGGCGCATTAGTCCAACTCACCCCGTCTAAAGATTGCTCCCAATCATAGGTAACCACTTCTCCGGCTACAGAAGCGTCTCGAACAGAACCTATAGCGTTGGGGATAGCGTCATAACAGAGCTCTTCGTTTCCTGAAATTTCACCTGCATCTAGGGTTTTCACCAATATAGAAACGCTACTACTATAATCTTCACAGCTTAGGCCGTTGGCCGATTCTGTGATTTTTCTCCGGTAATAGGTGGTACCTATGGCATTGGTCAAAGGCTGATACTCGGCCCCAGTGGCTGTACTAATATCTGTGAAATTTATGTTGTTCACAGAGGACTGCCATTGGTATGTGAGGGTATTGGAGGTAGTACTAGAGGTGGTCCCCCCACTTACGGTGAGTATTGCTGCAGTCTCGTTTAAACAGTAGGTAGCAGTGGCGCTCAATGTTCCACCAGAAACATTCATAGGAGCTGCAGCAGAGCTAATAGGCATAAACTCATAGCCATCTGAAAGTCCATTAATAGTGGCTGTTCCTTCTTTATAGGTTAAACTCCCCGATAAATTGGCAGAGGCTGCCACTACGGCAAGCCCACTAATACTTATGCTGTCTATGGTGGCTGTGGCGGTACCACTTAGGGTAATAATAATTTGACGATTGTTGGGCGCGGCATCTATAGCAGCGTCTACCAAAGTGAGGTCCGAACCCGTCTTACTTGCTGTAACTGTTCCAGAAAAAGTGAAGTTAGCAGGTAGTTCTAAATAGAATGTGCCTTGGCCTATGTCGTCTGTATTGTTTTCACTAATAGTAAAAGTATAAGGAATACTAGTTTGGGTGGAAGAAAATGAAGTACATGCTTCTACGGTAACAGCCGCATGAGAACTAGCGGTTACTTGAGCCAAAGACTGATTTGCAAACAAATACAATCCAAGGCTAATTAGGGAGAGAAGCAGGCTTTTTAATTTCATAAACAAACAAAAAGCACCATTAAGGCTTTTTTGCACAATAGGTTAGGTTACTTTAATCAGTAAAAATAGACTTATTAACTATAAACAAAAAACATTCTTTCATTTTTTTGTCTCATAAACGCTTGTTGAGACTGAATTTAAATTGCATCAGAAGTAAAAAAAAATCAATGAAACTAAAGTTATTAACAATTATGACACACCCGTATTTATTCAGATCCAAAACTTAAATAACGCACCTAAATTAATTTTATTTTAAAATAATTAATTTTACCTGTCCAAATTAAAATTAACCTACTTAACAAAACAGATGAAAATTAAAAAATTCACACAGATTTATTTTGCTTTAGGACTACTTTTAAGCAGCCATGGGCTCCAGGCACAAGAATTATACCAGAGCAGGAAATTACCAAAAACGGTAGAGAATACATCAAAGAAAAAACTACTGCATTTGAAAATAACCCCAATGAATTTAACCATTTTTCAGAACAGGCAGAGGGTTATGGCGCTTCATTTAGAAAAATCAAAATTGAGCTAATTATTCACAAAGTAGACCAAGTTCCATCTAATTAATGCTATAAAAATCAAAAAAAATACAGATCCCTATCTTTCTTATAGTTTAGTACTTAAAAGACAAGTCAGAGGTTTTTGAAAGCTGGGAATTAAATCTGGTTATTTATTTTAATTCTAAAGTTTGACGCTGTGTCTCAGAACCCATAATAATTTCTACCGTATAGCTGCCCTTGGGCAAATAGGTGTGGCCGTCTGCGGCTGGGTCTAAGCGCATTTTATTTTTCTTTAAAAAGGCTTTAAGCCCAGCTTTGGAAAATTGAAGGGCGTAGCTGCTGCTGTTAAAGCCAGCACTAGCCGTAAGGCCAAAGCTTGCCACTTCTACACCTTGGGCGGTACGAACCTGTACCGAGACCTCGCCAGCGGCAGCGGCAAAGAAATTTAAGGCCACTTCTGGCACATAGGGTGCCCCGGAACGTCCTGGCATGCCCCATCTGGGAGACACCCGCTGCCCAGCCAGCTCAAAAAGCCTCAGGCTAGGGGCCTTTCCAACTGCCAGATCATTTGCTATAGGGTCTAATTTATCTATGGCTGCCTTGTAAATAGAGCGGCCGTGGGTACCCACCAAGAGGTGTTTATCTCTGGCTTGGACCACTACATCGTGTACGGCTACTGCAGGCAGGTTTTTAGAAAAGGCCTGCCAGCTGGCTCCCAAATCTAAGGAGGCGTACAATCCGTTGTCTGTACCAGCGTATAAAATATGGGGATTGTTGGGGTCTTCCGTCACCGAATTTACCGCGCCCATGGGTAGCCCAGCTCCAATGTTTTTCCAGCTGGCGCCCTGGTCTTCCGAGAGGTAAATATAGGGGCTAAAATGGTCGTTTCTATAGCCGTTTAAGGCGGCAATTACTCTGTTTTCCTTATGCACAGAGGCCTCAAGGCTGCTCACCCACAAACCTTGGGGGAGGCCGTCAGAAATCAGGCTCCAGGAGCCCCCACCATCTGTGGTTCTGTGTATAAGGCCGTCGTCAGAACCGGTGTAAAGCAGGTCAAAATCAAAGGCCGATGCCCCAATCACAGTAAGCGTACCAAAGGCCACATTGCCCTTTTTCCCACCCGCTGTGAGGTCTTCAGAAATGGCCTCCCAATGGTCTCCCTGGTCCATAGAACGATAGAGTTTGTTGGCTCCCAAATAGAGCACCTCTGGGTTATGGGGGGAGAGTAAAATAGGGGTTTGCCAATTAAAGCGCAGCGGGGCCTCTCCCAAGGCGTGCTTGGGTTGTATGTAGGTCTGGCTGTCTTTTTCTAGGTCCAATCTAAAATAATTTCCAAACTGAAAACCCGTAAAGACTATATTGGAATTCCTGGGGTCTATTTGCACCTGCATGCCGTCGCCGCCCATAATAGACTGCCAGGGGTTTTGGCCAGAGGCGTGCCAGCGGGTGTTTACTGCCGCCGTATGCGCAGCCTTCCAAACGCCATTGTCTTGCAGGCCGCCGTATACATTGTAGGTTTTCTCGTTGTCTGTGTTTATATAGTAAAACTGACCTACTGCAGGGCTGTTGAGCTTACTCCAATGCGCCCCACCGTCATAAGACATATTTACCCCGCCGTCATTACCGTTTATCAGGTGTTTGGGGTTCTTAGGGTTTACCCACACATGGTGGTGGTCCGAGTGCACATTGTCTCCGCCAATATTCTCAAAGCTTTTCCCGCCGTTGGCCGATGCCAGAAGCGGTACTCCAGAAATCACCACATAGTCCGGATTGGACGCCGCCACTGAAATCTGAGCAAAATAGTAGCCGTAGCTAAAAAATAAATTGGAAATGGGAGCCTCGTTTTGTTTGGTCCAAGTCTGGCCTCCATTGTTAGAGCGGTATACCTCAGCACCAATTACAGGGGTGTCAAACATCACAGAATTGGCGTCTTCCAAATAGGTAGCTAGGTCTGCAGGCTTCACGCTTCCAGACTGCACCATTTGCTTCACATTTTTAGCGCGGTATTTTTCCTGAAAGCCATTGGTCTTTAAATATGCATTGAGTTTGCCGTCTGAGAGCTTCATAAAAGTAGCTACAGACATGCTTTTAAAATCGTCTTTTTGTAGGGCGTCCGAGGGTCTGGCGTTGGGGTCCGTGGCTTTCTCCTCTCTAAACTGAGAGTCGTGCACGGCGTAAACCGTCTGAGCGTCGTATACCGCCAGACCAATACGCCCTACCCCACTACCGGTGGGGAAGCCACTCTCAGGGGTAGAAATAAGCTCCCAGCTGTCTCCTGCGTCGGTACTTTTGTAAAGGGCAGAAGCCGCACCAGACCCATCAAAATTCCAAGCCTTGCGGTCTTTTTCCCAGCTGGCTGCATAGAGGGTATTAAAATCTTCTGGAGCGGCCTGCAGCTCAATAATCCCAGCGGTATCAGACACAAATAAAGTGCGTGTCCAGCTGGCGCCACCGTCCGTAGTTTTGTAAATCCCTCGATGCTCATTGGGGGTGTACAGGTGGCCCAGGACCCCTACCAGGACCTCATTGGGATTGCTGGGGTTTATGAGTATGCGCCCAATATGGTGGCTGTCTGGGAGCCCCATGTTCTCCCATGTTTTTCCTTGGTCGGTAGACTTTAAGAGCCCTATTCCAGCATAGGAAGAACGAGAAGAGTTGTTCTCCCCCGTGCCCACCCAAATGGTGCCAGAGGCCCAGTGCACCGCAATATCTCCAATGTTTTGGGTAGGTGCGTTGTCCATAATAGGCGAAAAAGAGATCCCGTTATTGTCCGTATACCAAAGCCCCCCAGAGGCATAGGCCACATAAAATTCTGTGGGATTATCTGGGTTTACGGCCAGGTCTACCACCCGCCCACTCATTACGGTAGGGCCAATAGATTCAAAGGGAATGTTTTTAAGTAGTGAACTGGCTTGCATGGCCGCCTGCTGCTGCAAACTGGCCTGCACCTCTGCGGCAGAGGTAGGTAAAATATCCTGGGCTATACCGCTAAATCCAGCGGCCAAAAGGGCTACAAAAAGTACTTTTCTCATGAGGTTGGTCTTATTTTTCACCTCCTAAGATAAACACTTTTTGCTAATAAAGAGTAGGCGTTATTCTGCCACTATTTTTTAGTTACAAATTTGTTGTGTAATTAATAGTCTTACAGATAAAAAAACCTATATCATTAGACAATTAATAGCGCATTTAAAATGAAAAATCTTTTAAAATACAAAGATTACCTCGGAACCGTTAGTTTTAGCAATGAAGACCAATGCCTTTACGCCCCTATGGGTTCATTAGCGCCTCTATCTCCTCTATTTCTATAGGAATGTTGGCCATAAGGTTTTTGGGTGCCCCCTGCTCTTGGATTACCACATTGTCTTCTAGGCGAACGCCCATGCCCTCTGCAGGAATATAAATACCAGGCTCTACGGTAAAGACCATACCGGCTTTCATAGGAGTTTTTAGGGCGCCATAGTCATGGGTGTCTAGCCCAATATGGTGGCTGGTGCCGTGCATAAAATATTTTTTGTAGGCTGGTCTTTCTGGGTCCTGCTGCTGCACACTGGCCCGGTCTAAGAGACCCAGGTCCAAAAGCTCTGAGGTCATGATCTTACCCACCTCTTTATGGTATTCTGCCCACAGGGTGCCGGGAACCAGCATGGCTGTGGCCTCCTTTTTTACCCGCAAAACCGCCTGATACACTGCTGCCTGACGCTCCGTAAAACGCCCACTCACAGGAAAAGTCCTGGTGAGGTCCGAGCGGTAATTGGCATATTCTGCAGCCACGTCCATTAGAATGAGGTCTCCCGCCTGGCACTGCTGGTTGTTCTCCAAATAGTGTAGCACATTGGCATTGGCTCCAGAGGCTATAATGGGGGTATAGGCAAAGCCCTTGGAGCGGTTGCGTACAAATTCGTGTAGCAATTCTGCCTCTATCTCGTACTCCCAAACGCCTGGCTTTATAAAGGATAAAAGCCGGCGGATGCCTTTTTCTGTAATATCACAGGCCTGCTGCATAAGCGCAATTTCTTCGGGTTCCTTTACCCCCCTAATTTGTTGTAAAATAGGCTGGCTTTTGTGCCAGCTGTGGGCGGGAAAATCCCTTTTACACTTGGCAATAAAACGGTCTTCGCGGGTCTGGGTCTCCACCGCCTGGCGGTAGTGCTCATTGGTGTTAAAATAAATGGTGTGGGCCTCGGTCATGAGGTCAAAAAAGACCCTATCAAAATCCGAAAGCCACATAATGGTCTCTATGCCAGAAATTTCTCTGGCCTGCTCCTTGGTGTATTTGGGACCCTCCCAAACCGCAATATGCGCATTGGTCTCCCTCACAAAAAGAATCTCTCTGTGGGCCGGGTTTATAGCGTCTGGAAAGAGCAGCAAAATGCTCTCCTCCTGGTCTGCCCCACTGAGGTATAAAATGTCCGAATGCTGGGCAAAAGCCAAGGTGCTGTCTGCAGACACCGGATATATATCGTTAGAATTAAATACCGCCAAACTTGCAGGATACATTTGATCCGTAAATTTTCTGCGGTTCTTTATAAATAGACTGTTGGGAATGCGGTGGTATTTCATGGAATTTCTTTAAATAATAAAGGTATAAAAATTCTCTTGGGTATTTTGAAAAAGCTCATAAGTACAGACTAATTCTATGTATTAAACAACTCAGAGCAGCGAAGTTCATAACACTACTCAGGCTCTGGAAGGCCATAATCTAATGGCAGCATGGCCGCTACGCGTTTGCTCCCCATATAGCCGCCAAAAGAAATGCGATAGGCCGGTGAAAAATTCCCCAATTCGTCTACATAATACGGTCCTTTGGTGGCCTCTATCACAGACTGTCTCTTTTGGAACAAAATAGAAAGCCTAGGAACCTTATGGGTTACTTGTAGCAGCTCCCCCTCTCTTTTGGTGTCTATAAAAAGCTCCGGGTCTACCTCTTTTCTCTCGTAAAAAAAACGATAGCCATCTTCCTTGAGCCGCCCTTGAATAAGGCTGCGCATGAAAGCCAGTGCAGAACCCTCAAAAATTTGCGCCCGGTGCCGCTCGTATTTGGCCTTGGTTTGTAGGGAAAGGGGGCTGTAAAAAGAGGTGCCAGAGTAATAAACTATATATTCCTCGGGCCATTCTTGCGTTACAGTGTCTGTATAAAAAGACAGCTCAAAATCTAGGAGTTCATATTGTACCAAATAGCCCAAGTATCTGTTGGCAATCTGTATGGGGGCAGAGGCATAGGCATAGAGGGTGGCCTGGGCCTTGTTGTAATAAAAACGCAGCACCTCTGGGTTTAGAATCTTAGCCCGCTGTCCGGCGGCGTCTTCTCCCAAAAAGGAGCGCTTAAAAATACGGTATTTACGCTCCCTAGACCAGGTATCTGGCTCTAGCACTACCTCCTCTAAGGCCACCGCCAGCTCCTCCAAATAAATCTTGGCCGTAACCCCCTCTTTAAGCTGTTGTAGGTCTTCTATAGATCTAGTGGCATAGCCCAAATAGCTAATGACCAGTGGGGCGTTTAAGCTCGTCGGATACTGCAACTCAAAGTAACCCTGAGCATTGGTGATGGTCCCCAGAGAGCTGCCGTCAAAATAGACAGAAACCCCCTCCAGAGCACTCTGGTCGGTAGCGTCTAAGACCTGGCCTTTAAAGGTCTTTTGGGCCTGGACCCAACTCCATGAAAAACAGAACAAAAAAAGCAGAAAATAGCTCCCAGCGCTACTGCCACGTAATTTGGACGGTACCAATGGGTTTTGGCTAGAGGGCCTAGAGAGGCCTTGGGATTGCAAATTTTTAAGAATAGGGCGCAAAATTACTTTTTAGCTAAAAATACGCCAAAAATCTTTAGGGCCAGCAGCGTACAAACCACAGGGATCACCCAGGCCAGTCCCTGGGAGGTGAGTGGCATAAAAGCAGTAGCCTCTTGCAGGGCAGGGTACCCTATGCTATCTAAAAAGGCTGGGGTATTAGCAACAAAACAGACGGCTATACTGGCCTGGAAGGCTCTTGGAGTAGCCCAGGAGGCTGGCAGCACATGCAAAACCATCAGGATTATAGTGGTGGGGTAAATAAAAACCAAAGCGGGTACGGCTATGGCAATAATGTAGGCTACCGGAAATTGACCCATGAGCACTCCCAAAACAGCGCCAGCTATGGCTACCGCTTTAAAGACCTTCCTGGCGGTATGGGGCGCATACTTTGGCCCTTCAAAATAAGCCGCTACAAAATCTGCGGTGCCTGTCACTATGCCCGTAGCGGTGGTAAAACAGGCTAGAGCCACCAATATACCCAATCCCCATGGGGCCGATGGGCCCAAATAGCTTTGGGCCACCCCTTGTAAAATATGGGAACGTGTGTCCTCTGGGCCAAAATCGCCTTGGCTTTGGGCACCAGCGTAAATCAGACCCACATAAATGGCCGCCAATGCTGTAGCAGAAAAGACCGCAGCAAAACGCAGGGTGCTTTTTTGTGGGGCGTAGGTAGCCGTAGGTACTTTCCCCTTGGCCTGCATATTTTTTATAGAGACAAGCAACACCCCACCTATTACTACAGCTGCAATGGCGTCAAAGGTTTGATAGCCCTCCAGCAGGCTGTTAGCAAAGGGTTTGTTCATGCTGGCGGCTGCTAAAGGCACCGCAGGGGTGGCCACAGCCAAACCTATCAGCAGCAGTAGTACCACTAAAATAACTGGGGTAGTAATTTTTCCGAAGAGATCTAATAGCTTGGAACGGTTTAAGGCCGCGAGCAACACCAAACTAAAATACACCAGGCTGCTAAGCCAGTAAGGACTTTCTGTAAAAGGCATAATGGCCATCTCATGGGTAACAGAGGCGGTGCGGGGCGCGGGCAGCGCCAGCGCAATGCCATAGATTAAAGCTGCGTATACCAGAGAAAATCCCTTGCCTAAAGGGGCTCCAAAATCGTAGATGGTCCCCTGTAATTTGGCATGCGCAAATATTCCCAAAATGGGAATAAGCACCGCAGAAATCACAAAACCAAGGGCCACCACAGGCCAATCTGCACCGGCCTGTACGCCCAAATATGGTGGTAAAATCAGATTCCCCGCTCCAAAGAAAAGAGAAAATAAGGCAAAAGCAGCGAGTAGTTTTTGGCGCATGAGTTTTAAATTTTGAGCCAAGATAAGGCAGAAAAAATTGAAAAGGCACTCCACGGTCTGGGCAGAGAGCTACTTTCTTTGGAATTGGTGTAAATTTTGTTATAACATTGTTGTTATTTTTGTTATCTTGCAGTTCTTATGGAATCAAAAATTATTAAAGTAGGTAATTCAAAGGGGGTCATTATTCCAGCAAAATTCTTAAAACTATTGGGTTTTGGAAGCAAGGCTCTAATAGAAATTGAAGACCAAAAAATTGTAATATTACCCACCCATGAATCTCCTAGACAGGACTGGGAAAAACGCTTTAAAAAGGCGGAGGCACCCAAAGAAACAGCAAACCTTTTGCCAGAGGTCTTTGAAGACGAACTTCTTGAAGACTGGACATGGTAAAAACACATTCTGTTTACTGGGTAAACCTCAGCCCCACCATAGGAAGTGAAATAAATAAAAAAAGGCCTTGTGTGGTTATTTCCCCTAGAGAAATGAATGCCCACTTAAATACGCTTATCGTAGCACCATTAACTAGCACCATTAAAGACTATCCAACTAGAGTGAATGTCCGTGTAGATGGGAAAAAAGGAAGCATTGCGCTAGACCAAATTAGAACCATAGATAAGAGCAGGCTGGCTGGACTAATTACAAGCTTAGACCCCAAAACTAGTACAGAGATAAAGACGGTCTTGCAAAACATGTTTTTCTAAGACTTTGATCTTAAAATATTTTAAAGCACCCAAATGGCACAGCAGTATAAATCTTGCTACAAACCCCTTATTTCTTATCCTCAAAAGCATTCCAACCCTGGGCTTGGAGTGGAATTTTGGTGTTGGCACGGGTTACCAGATATGCCCCAGCAGCCGCCTGTGTCATGTGGCCAATGACTGTTAAGTTTGGGTTGCCTTTTATTTTGTCATAGTCAGAGGGGGCTATGGTAAAGAGCAGCTCGTAGTCTTCCCCTCCTGAAAGGGCCACGGTGGTGCTATCTAAATGAAACTCCTCACAGCTAGAGATAACCGTGGGGTCTAATGGAATTTTGTCTTCATAGAGGTCACAACCCAGCTTGCTGGCCTTGCAGAGGTGTAAAATCTCGGAGGAAAGCCCATCTGAAATGTCTATCATAGCCGTTGGCTTTACCTCTAAAGCCGCCAGGAGTTCTGGAATGTCTTTTCTTGCCTCTGGTTTTAACTGCCGCTGTACAATATAGTGATAGGGCTCTAAATCTGGCTGGCTCTGTGGGTTTACGGCATAGACTGCCTTTTCTCTTTCCAGAACCTGTAAGCCCATATAAGCGCCTCCTAAGTCTCCAGAAACCACCAAAAGGTCATTTTCTTTAGCCCCGGAGCGGTAGCATAGCTTTTCTGGGGCAGCGGTGCCCAAGGCAGTAATAGAAATGATCATCCCCTTGGTGCTAGAGGTGGTGTCCCCACCCACCACGTCTACCCCATAGGTCTGAGCCGCATGCCGCACCCCAGCGTAAAAGGCCTCCAGGGCTTCTAGGGAAAAGCGGTTAGACACGGCTATAGAAACCGTGATTTGGGTGGCGGTAGCGTTCATGGCGTACACATCCGAAAGGTTTACCACCACGGCTTTGTAGCCCAAATGCTGTAGCGGCATATAGGCCAAATCAAAGTGTACCCCCTCTACCAGCATGTCTGTGGTGAGCACAGTTTGCAGCTCGGAGTGGTCCAAGACGGCAGCGTCGTCTCCTATTCCTAGCTTGGTACTAGGCTGGCTTTGAGGTAAGTCTTTGGTTAAATGGTCTATAAGTCCAAACTCTCCTAGATTTTCTAGGTCGGTCTTCTGTGGGTTTTTTGCTTCTAACATGCCGCAAAAATACAATCTTTGCGTATATTTGTGTCTAATTTAGAATTAATCTATCTAAGAATGATCAGCGTATCTGAAACAGCGAGTAAAAAAGTGCAGAGCCTCATGGAAGAAGAGGGCTACAATGCACAGACCGACTTTGTGAGGGTAGGCGTTAAAAGTGGTGGCTGTAGCGGACTTTCCTATGAGCTCACCTTTGACAAGCAACCCACAGAAACGGACAAGGTTTTTGAAGACAGCAATGTGCGTATTTTGGTAGACAAAAAAAGTTTTTTATACCTGGTAGGCACGGTGCTGGAATACTCTGGCGGCCTCAATGGCAAGGGATTTGTATTTAACAATCCCAACGCCCAACGCAGTTGTGGCTGCGGAGAGAGTTTTTCTCTTTAAACACGCACCACCCTATAAAAAAAGAAAATGGCATACACGGAAGAAGAATTAAAAAAAGAACTGGAGACCAAGGAGTACGAGTACGGCTTTTATACAGACATTGAATCCGATACTTTTCCAATAGGGCTTAGCGAAGAAATTGTCGTAGCCATCTCCAAGAAAAAAGAAGAACCAGAATGGATGACCCAATGGCGTTTAGACGCCTACCGGGCCTGGCTAGAAATGGAAGAGCCAGAGTGGGCCAATGTGCACTATGAAAAACCTAATTTTCAAGACATTTCTTACTACTCTGCGCCCAACAAAAAACCCAAGTACAATTCCATAGACGAGGTAGACCCAGAGTTGCTAGACACTTTTAAGCGTTTGGGTATTTCCTTGGACGAGCAAAAAAAACTAGCCGGTGTGGCGGTAGACATTGTCATGGACTCTGTTTCGGTAGCCACCACCTTTAAAAAGACACTGGCAGAAAAGGGTATTATTTTTTGTTCTATCTCGGAAGCCATACAGGAGCATCCGGAATTGATTAAAAAATACATCGGCACGGTAGTGCCTCAGAAAGACAACTACTACGCAGCACTAAACTCTGCTGTGTTCTCAGATGGCTCTTTCTGTTATATTCCAAAAGGCGTTCGCTGCCCTATGGAACTCTCTACTTATTTTAGAATTAATCAGGCGGGAACTGGACAGTTTGAGCGCACCTTAGTGGTGGCAGATGAAGGTTCCTATGTGAGTTATTTGGAGGGCTGTACTGCCCCTTCTAGAGATGAAAACCAGCTGCACGCAGCCGTGGTAGAACTCATTGCCTTGGACGACGCAGAAATTAAATACTCTACCGTGCAAAACTGGTTCCCTGGGAACAAAGAGGGAAAAGGTGGGGTATACAATTTTGTGACCAAAAGAGGGATTTGTGAAAACCGAGCCAAGATTTCTTGGACCCAAGTAGAAACAGGCTCTGCGGTAACTTGGAAATACCCCTCTTGTGTGCTTAAGGGAGACCACTCTATTGGAGAATTTTACTCCATTGCCGTGACCAACAACTTCCAACAGGCAGACACCGGAACCAAGATGATACACCTGGGAAAAAACACCAAGAGTACCATTATCTCCAAGGGAATCTCTGCTGGTAAATCTCAAAATTCTTATCGCGGCTTGGTACAGGTGGGTTCCAGAGCAGAAAATGCCAGGAACTTCTCTCAGTGCGACTCCCTACTTATGGGAGACCAATGTGGGGCGCATACCTTCCCTTATATTGAGGCCAAAAACAAAACGGCCATGATAGAACACGAGGCTACCACCTCTAAAATTGGTGAAGATCAAATTTTTTACTGCAACCAACGCGGGATAGACACTGAAAAAGCCATTGCCCTTATCGTAAACGGCTTTAGCAAAGAAGTGTTGAACAAACTGCCCATGGAGTTTGCAGTAGAAGCTCAAAAATTATTAGAAATTAGTTTAGAAGGCTCTGTGGGATAGGCCCAGACTTGGGACCCCCACACATAAAGAATAAAAAAATGCTAGAAATTAAAGACTTACACGCTAGTGTAGAAGGAAAAGAGATATTAAAGGGAATTAACCTAGTGGTAAAACCAGGGGAGGTACACGCTATTATGGGGCCTAACGGCGCCGGTAAAAGTACACTTGCCTCTGTAGTAGCCGGAAAAGATGAGTTTGAAGTAACCCAAGGAAGCGTGGTACTAGAAGGCGAAGACCTGGCGGACGATGCGCCTGAAGAACGCGCCCACAAAGGGGTGTTCCTCTCTTTTCAGTATCCGGTAGAAATCCCTGGGGTTACCGTAACCAACTTTATGAAGACCGCCATTAACGAGTCTCGCAAAGCCAGAGGTCAGGAAGACATGCCAGCCAATGAGATGCTCAAAATGATCAAAGAAAAGGCAGAGCTCTTAGAAATAGACCGTAAATTCTTGTCTAGATCTCTTAACGAAGGTTTTTCTGGTGGGGAGAAAAAGAGAAATGAAATTTTCCAAATGGCCATGTTAGAACCCAAAGTGGCCATCTTAGATGAGACAGATTCTGGATTGGACATAGACGCCCTTAGAATTGTGGCAGGCGGGGTAAACAAGCTGCGCTCTAAAGACAACGCGGTGGTGGTTATTACCCACTACCAAAGGCTCTTAGACTATATTGTTCCAGACTTTGTACACGTATTATACGACGGTAAAATTGTAAAATCTGGAGACGCGAGTTTGGCTCTAGAATTAGAAGAAAAAGGCTACGACTGGATTAAACAAGAAATGGCACTATAGATGGAACTGAAAGACAAATTAGTACACGCTTTTATGGCCTTTGAAAACCAGCTAGACTTGGACCACCCGGTGCATGAAGTTCGTTCTGCGGCCATAAAAACTTTTGAAAAGCAGGGCTTTCCCAACAAAAAGATGGAGGCTTGGAAGTACACTTCTCTGAAATCTCTAGAGAAAATAGATTTTAGTCTGTTTCCTAAAAACAGCCCATCTCTGGAGTACAGCGCAGTTAAAGAATACTTTTTACACGAGGTAGACACCTATAAAATTGTCTTTGTAGACGGGGTGTACAGCTCTTATCTCTCGGAGACCACCCACCAGGGAATTGATGTTTGTCTGATGTCTGCGGCCCTAACCAAAGACATGTACAAGCCAGTAATAGAGGCCTATTTTAATAAAATTGCTCCCTTGGAGGAGAATTTAACGGCCCTAAACACGGCCTTTAGCAAGGAGGGTGCCTTTATTCACATTCCCAAGAATACCCAGGCCATGAAGCCTATTGAAATTATTCATTTAGCTACGGGTGCTGCTAGCGCGCTGATGCTACAACCTAGAAACCTGATTGTAGTAGACCAAAATGCAGAGGTTCAAATTGTAGAGCGACACCAGAGTCTCACGGAAAACGAGGTGTTTACCAATGCCGTTACAGAGATTTTTGCAGACAAAAGCGCTATAGTAGACTTCTATAAAATTCAAAACGACGCCCACACGGCCAGTTTGGTAGACAACACCTATATAGACCAAAAAGACCATTCTGTAGTAAAAGTGCACACCTTCTCTTTTGGAGGCAAACTCATTAGAAACAATCTGAATTTTTATCAGAATGGAGAGCGTATAGACTCTACGATGAAAGGGGTAACCATTATTGGAGACAAGCAGCATATAGACCACCATACCTTAGTGCACCATCGCCAGCCTAACTGTGAAAGCCACCAAGACTACAAAGGCATTTATGACGGTAGCAGTACTGGGGTCTTTAACGGAAAAATTATCGTAGACCGCCTGGCTCAGAAAACCAATGCCTTCCAGCAGAACAACAATTTGCTTATCTCTGACAAGGCCACCATTAACACCAAGCCTCAGTTAGAGATTTTTGCAGACGACGTGAAGTGTTCTCACGGTTGTACCATTGGCCAGCTAGACCAAGACGCCCTATTCTATTTACAGTCTAGGGGGATTGGGAAAAAAGAAGCCCAGGCCCTACTCATGTACGCCTTTGCCAACAATGTGCTGGCCTCTGTGCGCATTCCAGAACTCAAAAGAAGAATTAATGCTCTGATTGCCCTTAAATTAGGGGTGCAATTGGGATTTGATTTATAAGCCTATGTCCCTACTAGACGTGAAAGCCATTAGAAAAGATTTTCCCATCCTTTCTAGAAAGGTCCATGGGCAGGAGTTGGTGTATTTAGACAATGCGGCTACTTCTCAAACGCCACAGGCCGTAATAGACAGCATAGTGCACTATTACAGCCACTACAATGCCAACATTCACCGGGGGGTTCATAGCCTTTCTCAAGAGGCTACCGATGCCTATGAGCAGACCAGAATAAAAATCCAAAAGCATTTTAATGCGGCCCATGCCCATGAGATTATTCTCACGGCTGGCACCACCCATGCCATTAACATCGTGGCCTCTGGTTACCAGGAACTGCTTCAGGCGGGCGATGTGCTTTTGGTTTCTGCCCTGGAGCACCACTCTAATATTGTGCCTTGGCAAATGCTATGTGAAAAAACTGGTGCAGAGCTTCAAGTGATTCCCATGCTCCAAAACGGGACCTTGGACATGGCGGCTTACCACGCCATGATCTCTCCCAAAGTAAAACTGGTCTTTTGCAACCACGTATCCAATGCACTGGGTACCGTAAACCCCATAGAGGAGATCATTGGCGCGGCCCACGCAGTGGGTGCAGCCGTCCTGATAGACGGCGCGCAAGCCGCCCCACACCTTCAGGCCAACGTTCAGGCCTTAGGGGTAGACTTCTATACGGTCTCTGCCCACAAGCTCTGCGGCCCTACGGGTGTTGGCGTACTCTATGGCAAGCAGGCCCTTTTAGAGCAGCTGCCTCCCTACCAGGGCGGTGGAGAAATGATTGCTACGGTAAGCTTTGAAAAAACTACCTATGCTGGGCTGCCCCACAAATTTGAGGCAGGAACCCCAAACATCTGTGGCGGGATTGCCTTTGGCGCCGCCTTAGATTATATGCACGGAATTGGTTTTGACCAGATTGCAGCCTACGAACAAGAACTTTTAGACTACGCCACCCAGGCGCTTTTAGCCATTGAAGGCTTAAAAATATACGGAACCGCTGCCCGCAAAACTGCTGTAATTTCCTTTAATATAGAAGGGCTACATCCCTATGACATTGGCAGCATTCTAGACCAAATGGGGATAGCCGTGCGCACTGGCCACCACTGTGCCCAACCCATTATGGACTACTATCAAATTCCCGGAACGGTACGGGCTAGTTTTAGTTTTTACAATACCTTTGAAGAGGTAGACCGCCTGGTGGCGGGGGTTAAAAAAGCAAAAAGCATGTTATGTTAGACTCCATAGAAAATATTCAAGCAGAGATTGTAGAGGAATTTGCCTTTTTTGAAGACTGGATGCAGCGCTACGAGCATATGATTTCTTTAGGAAAATCTCTACCGCTCATTGCCCCAGATTACAAAAACGAAGACCACCTTATTAAGGGTTGCCAATCTAAGGTCTGGGTACATGCGGCGCTAGAAGACAACAAATTGGTGTTTACCGCAGACTCAGACGCCATTATTACCAAGGGGATTATTGCCATTCTCATACGCGCCTTCTCCAATCAGAAACCTGCAGACATTTTAGAGGCTAAAACAGACTTTATAGACCAAATTGGCCTCAAGGAGCACCTCTCTGCCACTAGAGCCAATGGCCTACTGAGCATGATAAAACAGATAAAATTATACGCGGTGGCGTATCAGACGCAAGTCAAAGAAGAATAAAACAACTGCTAGGTTCCCCTAGGGCTCTAAAAAAGGAGCTACGAAGAAAGCCCAGCAAGAACATCATACAATAACGGACATCATGGAAGAATCTAAAGACCTTCAATTGGGAGAACAAATCGTAGCGGTACTCAAAACCATTTACGACCCAGAAATCCCCGTAGATATTTATGAACTGGGCCTCATTTACGACGTCCTGGTAAACGAAGACCAAGAGGTAAAAATCCTCATGACGCTCACCTCGCCCAATTGTCCTGTGGCAGAAACCCTTCCGGTAGAGGTAGAGGAAAAAGTAAAGTCTATAGACGCGGTAAAAGACGCAGAGGTAGAAATTACCTTTGACCCACCATGGACCCAAGAACTCATGAGCGAAGCTGCCAAATTAGAATTGGGCATGCTCTAAGCGTGATTTAAAAGACTTAGAGGCCCGTTAAAAAAGCATCGGCCTCAGGGCCCAAAAGCAAAAAGCACCAAAGCGGATGAACTCAGAAGACTTCCCCATAGAAAATAGGGTGGCCAACAGCGCCCTAGAAACCTTTAATCTAGAGGACCACTACCCCCTGGGCCAAAGGGCTACTTTAGACATTAGCCAATGGCTGTTCGAGGGTTTTATACTCAGAGAAAAAGACTTTAGAGCCGCCCTAAAAGCCCACGATTGGGCCCAATACCAAGACCAACACCTAGCCCTCTATTGCAGCTCAGACGCCATTATTCCTGCCTGGGCCTTTATGCTGGTAAATACCCTAGTCTCCCCCTATGCAAAAACCGTGATAAAAGGAGATTTAGAGGCCTTAGAAAGCCATTTATACCAAGACGCTCTCTCAAAGATAGACTGGAGCCCCTACCAGGACAAAGCAGTTATTATCAAGGGCTGTAGCCAAAAACCCGTACCACAAAACGCCTACCTCTGGGCCACCACCGCCCTGCAAAAAGTAGCCAAAAGCCTCATGTACGGAGAAGCCTGCTCTGCGGTCCCGCTTTACAAGCAAAAAAAATAGGGGAATTCTCTATATATCCCTTATTGTTTTGATTTCATAAAATCTTATATCTTTGCTTTCATATTGAAGCACTGATGCGATTATCGATAAAACACTTTTTTTTCTATTTTATTTTTATCGCTTCCTATCTACATGTAGGTGCTCAAAACATTATAGTCAAATTTGAGCCCTATTATTATTTCTCCAATAGCTTCTCATATTCAGTTACTGAAACCACCATTAACGATTTTAGTGCCAATAATTACAACACCACAGCAAATAATGGGCCTACCAAAGTTACCGTAGGAATTTTATTAGATGGAGTCAATGATTATATCAGGACTAACAACGAACGGCTGTATGTAAATTATTAAATGTTATTATCATAAAATTCATGAATCCAAATAAAACACAAGCTCATTTTGAATTATTTAAAAGTAAATCTTTGGTGTTAATTTTTTTAATGCTGTTTGTTACTTTTCCTCTTTTTGCACAAACAACAATATATTCTAACAGTGCTTCTGGCAATGATTCAACCGGAAATGGAACTAGCTCCAATCCTTACAAGACTTTTCATAAGGCTTATACAGAAGCCTCCTCGGGGGACACCATAAACCTCACTGGTACTTTTACATGGACAGATGCTGATGAAACTGGAGACACTACTACAAATGGTTATACCCTAGAAAAAGACTTAATAATTGAAGGACAAGGCCCTAACAATACAATTATACAAGCAGCTACAGAATCAAATACAGCGGACAGACGAATTTTTACTGCTACAAGTACTTCAGCTTTCAATGCTCTATCAATTAAAAATCTTACTATTAAAAATGGAGTTAGCACCTCTGAAGACAATACCAGTGGTGGAATTTTAGTAAAGACTACAACTTCCAATTACGTCTTCGAGCTCAACGTAAGCAATTGTTTAATTGAAGCAAATAGAATTAACTCATTTAGTTCAGGTAATGGATTTTCAGGAGGTGGCTTAGCATTTTCAGGTTATGCATATGGCACAATAAATATTGATAAAACTACATTTAAAAATAATTATGCATACGTTAGATCATATGGAGCAGGCGGGTTGTATATTGGACAATCTGCTAATGTTACATTAACACAATGCACGTTTGAAGGTAATTATGGAAAATCAAATTTTGCAAATAATTGGTATGGGACATCAGGCGCATTAAATATTTATAGAAATAGCAGTTTGAAAATGACAAATTGTACTTTTTATAACAATACTTCTGACGGCACCAGCGGTGCAATACTTTTATATAAAAATACTGCGCACCTAACCAACAATACAATTGTTGAAAATAAGAATGAATCTACTGGAGTTAGTGGGGGTCTTAGCTTACAAGAGCCCACACAAACTTTTTTGAAAAATAATATTGTCGCTAATAATTTAGACAATGGATTATCGAATGATTTCAATAGTAGTTCTGTTGTTTCATCTGGTGGTCATAATATTATAGAAACATTTAATAATTTGACTACTACTAGCAATGATATAACCGGAAACCAAGTAAATCTTTTTGGAACAGGAGTGTCTAACACACCTATTTCAGATGAAAATGATAGTCTTAATGAAACAAAAACAATTAAACTAATTTCTGGTAGTATAGCTATAAATGCCGGAGACACTAATTCTAATAATCTTGTATCAATTCCTGATAAAGATCAAAGGGGTATTAGTAGGATTGGTACTCCTGATATTGGTGCCTATGAGTACGACGGCCCCAATTCATTTTTAAAAAGCCTAACTGTAAGCAGTGGTACCCTTTCAGAAACATTTGATTATGCCACTACAACTTATAATTTAACAGTGCCTTCAACAGTGACAAGTCTCACTGTATCTGCTACTAGCTTTGACGCTTCTGCCAATATTAGCTCAGATGGCAGTAGTGCAAATGGAGTTTTAAGTAAGACCTACTCCCTTGTTTCTGGTACAAATACAATCACTTTTCTGGTGACTGCTTCAGATAATTCATCTACTAAGACCTATACCTTATCTGTATTTAGAGAGTCTCCATCTAGTAATACAAACCTTTCAGGTTTAACTATAAATTCTGGTACTTTGTCACCATCTTTCTCCGCAGAAACCACTAATTATCAGGTAAAAGTGACCGGAAAGGTTACTTCAGTAAGTATAACTCCCACCAAATCAGATGTTCACAATTCAATAAGTGTCAATGGCACTCTGGTAAGTAGTGGTTCAAATTCTGCTAACATTAGCTTAAATACAGGGACCAATACCATTACCGTTGCAGTGATAGCACAAGACGGTGTGAGCTCAAAAACCTATACCCTAAATATTGTCAAAGCCGCGGAGTTTATTCACATAGATCCCAGCAATAACTCCTCTTACACTGGTACTGGAAATAATATTTACAATCTAGCAGACGGACAGCTCATAGGCGTAAAGGCTGCAGACATATCTTATGAAAGTTCAGATGGTGGGGGCTTGGTCTTTGACGGAAGCGATAGTGCGATAACATTTAGCAACGCTTCTGTAGATTTTGGAAACAATTTTACCATTGTAGCCTGGGTAAAACCCACTGTAAAATCAGATATTAATACGCTACTATCAAACGGCGCTGCTGGCTTAAGTAACGCTGGATATAAATTTTATTGGAACAGTTGGAGAAGCAGTGACGGAAAGATATACGTAGAAACAAATAATGGTGGCATACGATCTGTAAATTCCAATGAAGCTTGTATTAATGGATGGCAACAACTTGTTTGGAGTGTAGACAACACCAACAAAGTCATCAAAATATACAAGAATGGAATTGAGATAAGCACTGTGAATACATTGAGTGCCATGATAAAAACCGACGGGCAATGGTATATTGGCGGTATGAGTGGCATTCATTATGAAATGAAAGCAAAATTGGGCCTTCTCAAGGTGTTTCCCACCACATTTTCTGCAGAAAGTGTGAGAACCGAATTTAACAGCTATACTGGAAGATTCACCTTGCCCTCTAGCCCATCTATCAGCAGCTTTTCCCCCTCTGCTGCAAATACGGGAGCCACCATTACACTAACAGGAACTAATTTTACAGGGGCCTCTGAAGTTAATTTCAACAGCACCTCTGCCACCTATACCGTAGTGAGTGACACAGAAATCACTGCTACAGTGCCAAGTGGGGCCACATCTGGAACCATAACAGTAAAAAATGGGTGTAATTACGATACTAAATCTGGTTTTGAAATTAGTACTTTGCCGTCACCAAGTTTTGGTATAACACCCTCAGGGACTATATCAAAATCAATCGGTGAGACATTCAGTATAGCAACTAGTACTTCTGGCTCAGGTTCTATTAATTTTAGCTCTAACAACACCTTGGTAGCTACAGTCAATAGTTCAGGTGTAGTTAATATAGTTGGTGAAGGAACAGCAGCCATACAAGTAAGTCAATCCTCGGATGGAACATATGCCGGCGGAACAGCTTTTTTAAACATAAATGGTATAAAAGCAGCAGCTACATTAAGTGGTCTAACGAATATCACAAAGTCTCTCGGAGATCCAAATTTTTCTATTCTAGCCACATCTAACAATAGTTCAGGACCAAGTATTGTTTATAGTAGTTCTAACCCAGCTGTAGCTAGTATTCATGCAAGCAGTGGTTTAATTAGTATTGTGGGAGTAGGAAATACAACAATAACTGCTTCTCAATCAGGAGACTCAAACTACAGCGCTGGTCAAATTCAAATGGTTTTAAGTGTTGTATTGGGAGACACAGACGGAGATGGCGTAAATGACAGCTCGGACAACTGTCCTTCTGTGGCCAATGCTTCACAGGCCGATGCCGACGGGGATGGCGTAGGAGACATTTGTGACAATGCGCCAAATGTAGCCAATCCGTCACAGACAGACACCGACGGAGACGGTGTGGGAGATGTAATAGATACCGACGACGACAATGACGGCGTACCCGACACAGAGGACGCTTTTCCTCTAGATGCATCAGAAAATAAAGACACCGACGGAGACGGCACGGGAGATAACGCAGACACAGATGACGATAACGATGGCATTGCAGATAGTATAGATAACGCTCCTTTTACCTCCAACCCAGACCAATTAGATTCTGATGGTGACGGTATTGGAGACGCCGTAGACACAGACAATGATAACGACGGCTTTTCAAATACGGACGAAACCACCTGCGGCACGGATCCATTAGATGCTTCTGATAAACCGCTAGACACAGACGCAGACGGTACTCCAGATTGTATAGATTTAGACGACGACAACGACGGTTTTAGTGACGCAGACGAATTGATTTGTGGTTCCAACCCTTTAGATGTCTCTGGTAAACCCCTAGATACCGATGCAGACGAAATAGCTAACTGTGTAGACCCAGACGACGACAACGACGGTTATTTGGATGGGGAAGACGCTTTCCCGCTTGACGCTTCAGAATGGATAGACACAGACGCAGACGGCACAGGAAACAACGCAGACACAGATGACGATAACGATGGGCAGCTAGACACAGACGAGATTTCTTGCGGATCTGACCCCTTATTAGCATCGAGCAGCGCTCTAGACACAGACTTAGATTCCATTCCAAATTGTTTAGACCCAGACGACGACAACGACGGAGTGAATGATGTGAGCGACGCCTTCCCACTAGACCCTGCAGAATGGACAGACACAGACGCAGACGGTATAGGGAACAATGCAGACACAGACGACGACAACGACGGCTACTCAGATTTTGATGAGCTGGCCTGTGGTTCAGACCCCTTAGATCGTTTTAAAAAACCTGCAGACCTAGATACAGACGGAGTTCCAGACTGCCTAGATGAAGATCGTGATGGAGACGGAGTTTTAAATACCCAAGATGTCTTCCCAGACGATCCTTCAGAGAGCGTAGACACGGACGGAGATGGCCTAGGGGATAACTTTGAGGTAGATGACGACAATGACGGCTATCTAGACATAGACGACGCCTTTCCTTTAGACCCCACAGAATGGGCAGACGCAGACGGAGACGGTATAGGAGACAACGCAGACACGGATGACAACAACGACGGTTTTGAGGACGAAGTCTTAGTGGCATCGGGCGTGTTAACGCCCAACAGCTCTGGGATGGAAAGCACTTGGAAGATTGTCAATATGGAGAAATATCCCAATGCACGGGTACGGGTATACGACAGAAATGGAGTAGAAGTGCTCAATGTAAGGGGCTATAAAAATGATTGGCGTGGCACCTATAAAGACTCCGGCCAAATGCTACCGGCAGGGTCTTACTACTATATAGTAGACCTCAAAACGGGGGAAAAACCTCTGAAAGGCTGGTTGTATATTACCTATTAGTGTCTGGAATATCTTGTTTAAAGCGGCCTCAAACTAAGTGTTTGGGGCTTACTCTTCTAGGAACTCAGGGTACAAAAAGCTGTTGTATGGAAAGCGCGTCACGTGAATGTCGCGTACCGCGTCGTAGACCTTTTTTCTAAAATGATCTAGATTCTCCTTGCTGAGGGCAGAAATAAACAGGGCGTTGCCGTCCATGCGCTGCATATAGGTTTGCTCCCACTCTGCCATGGTAAAATGTCTGGGGGTTTTTTCTGTGACCAGATCGTCTTGATCTATAATTTCTGGCGTGTACTGGTCTATCTTATTAAAAACCATGAGCGTGGGTTTGTCCAGGGCTTTAATGTCTGAGAGAATGGTGTTCACCGCTGTAATCTGATCTTCAAAGTCTGGGTGAGAAATGTCTACCACATGTAAGAGCAAATCTGCCTCTCGCACTTCATCTAGGGTGCCTTTAAAACTCTCTACTAGCTGGGTAGGAAGCTTTCTAATAAAACCTACGGTATCTGTCATTAGGAATGGCAGATTGCCAATCACAACCTTTCTAACGGTGGTGTCTAGGGTGGCAAAGAGTTTGTTTTCTGCAAAGACCTCAGACTTACTCACTACATTCATCAGGGTAGATTTACCCACATTGGTGTAGCCCACCAAGGCTACCCGCACCAGGGCGCCTCTATTGCCCCGCTGGGTCTCCATTTGGCGATCTATCTTGAGTAATTTCTTTTTGAGTAGGCTAATGCGGTCCCTAACAATACGGCGGTCGGTTTCTATTTCTGTCTCTCCCGGGCCACGCATTCCAATTCCCCCTTTTTGGCGTTCTAAGTGGGTCCAAAGGCCTGCCAATCTAGGTAAGAGATATTCGTATTGCGCCAGCTCTACCTGGGTGCGTGCATAAGACGTTTGTGCCCTTTGGGCAAAAATATCTAGAATGAGGGAGGTTCTGTCTACAATCTTGCATTTGAGCTCTCGCTCTATATTTTTCTGCTGGGCGGGGCTAAGCTCGTCGTCAAAAATAACAGAGCCAATTTCTTCCTCTTTTACAAAAGCGGCCACCTCTGCTATTTTACCTGTTCCAATATAGGTTTTGGGGTTGGGTACCTCTATGCGCTGCACAAAGCGCTTGAGTACTTCTCCACCTGCCGTAAAAGTGAGGAATTCTAACTCATCTAAGTATTCTTTCATCTTTTCTTCTGGCTGTGACTGCGTAATCACACCAATGAGAACAGAGCGTTCATAAGTCAGGTTTTGTGCTTCTATCATAGGCCACAAAGATATCTAAAGTTCCTTTCACTTTTAGTATTATTTTTTGAGCCACTGACGCCTAAAAATAGGGGCTGCGAACGAAAATAGTGACCTTCATCTATTTTTTTTGGTTATTTTAAGCACAGCCTGCTCTAGCGACTTTGAAGGAACGTTATGGATGGCCCAGACACAGTCCCACCTTACAAAAAAATAATTGTAAACCACCGTTCATTCCCATGCCATGGTAAATCTAATCCAGGAGTTCTAATAAGGTTAAGTAGAGTTGTGGAGGAATTTAAGCGCTCATGGAGAATCTAATGCTAAATGTTCGTATATAAGCTGTTGGACCACCTCCCTGATGTTGGTGGTATAAATACCGTCCTGGCTTCTAGAGGGGTATACCCTATTGGATAAGAATACATAGACCAAGTCATAGGTGGGGTCTACCCAAACAAAGGTACCTGTAAAGCCAGAGTGTCCATAACTTTCTGGGCTTACCGCTGGAGCCGGATAGGCCTTAGCAGCCGGGAGGCTATCATTGCCCAATAAGGGCTTGTCAAAACCGAGGCCACGGCGGTTATTCTGCTGCGGAAATTGCAGCCTTGTAAATTCCTCGATGGTCTTCTGAGACAGGTATCGGCGCCCGCCAAATGTCCCTCCGTTGGAAAGCATTTGTAGCATATTATACAGGTCTTTGGCATTGGAAAAAAGGCCAGCGTTGCCAGACACTCCACCAAAAAGTGCCGCGTTTTCATCGTGCACATAGTTCTGAGTAAGGGCTTTTCTAAAAAGGGTGTCCCGCTCTGTGGGTACCACTCTAAAACTGGGGTCTCTCTCTTTGGGAAGGTACCCCAAACTCTGCGCCCCTATGGGGTCGTAAAATGTACTACGCATATAGGCCCTGTACTCTTGGCCAGTAAGCTGGCTAATGACTTCTGGAAACAGCAAAAAGGCCAATCCAGAATAGCGGTAAGACTTGTCCTCAGACACCTTAGATCGGTTAATTTGCCTATACATTTTCCGAGGAAAACGGCTGCGAACAAATCTATTTTCATAGGCCTGTAAATCAAAACCTTTGCTGGGCTGCTCGCGAACAAAACGCCTCTTTAACCCTTTGTTATTGGGGGGTAACAGCTCCTTTAAAAATACAATATAAGGAACAAGCCCAGCCCCATGGGCTAAAATTTGTCTGAGAGTGAGGGATTTTTTATCTGGGTAGCGGCGCCAGGGTTTCCAGTAGCGGCTCCATGGAGCGTCTAAGTCCATGACCCCCTCTTCTACCAACTTCATCAGGGCAGGCAGCGGGCCCATAATTTTGGTTACCGAGGCCAGATCGTATAGATCAGAAAGGCGTACCGGAACTAAGGAGTCATAAGTGTGAAAGCCATAAGCTTTCTCTAGGAGTATCTCCCCTTGGTGAGCCACCAATACTTGGGCTCCAGGAAAAGCCTTGGCTCTAATAGCTAGCTGCATGGCAGAATCTATAGACTGCTCCAAACTTGGAACAGCGGTCTGGCCTTGCAGCATACCACTCCCCAAAAAAAGAAAAAGGAAGAGGCACTTTATAAGTGGCGACTTAAAAAAGAATCTCATCTCATAAATGTACTGAAAATTCCTTTTTAAATCTCAGGGATCTAACCCATAAGCGCCACCGCCTCTTTGGCAAAATAAGAGGCTATGATATTGGCACCGGCGCGTTTGATGGCCAGCAATTGTTCCATCATTACCGCGTCGTGGTCCAACCAACCTTTTTCTGCCGCCGCCTTAATCATGGCGTACTCTCCAGACACCTGATAGACCGCTATAGGCACGTCTATCTCGTTTTTAAGCTCTCGGACAATGTCTAGGTAGCAAATTCCCGGCTTTACCATAATAATATCTGCCCCCTCATCTATGTCTGCCTGGGCCTCTTCCAAGGCCTCAAAACGGTTGGCGCTGTCCATCTGATAGGTTTTCTTGTCTCCAAAACCAGGGGCAGAGTCTAGGGCGTCTCTAAAAGGACCATAAAAAGCAGAAGCGTATTTAGCGCTGTAACTCATAATGCCTGTGTGGGTATAATCCGCCTCTTCCAAGGCCTCGCGGATGCTCAAAATACGGCCGTCCATCATATCTGAAGGGGCTACAAAGTCTGCACCAGCCTGGGCATGAGACAGGGCCATCTCTGCCAAAACCTCAACGGTTTCATCGTTTAGAATCTCGGTTCCTTCTACAATTCCGTCATGCCCGTAAGAAGAATAGGGATCTAGGGCCACATCTGTCATGACCAGCATTTCTGGACAGGCCGCTTTAATGGTCTGTACCGCGCGCTGCATGAGCCCCTTGGGGTTAAGGGCCTCTGTACCCGCATTGTCCTTAAGATGGTCCGGCACTTTCACAAACACCAAGACCCCACAAAGCCCCATTGACCATAGCGTTTTTACCTCTTTTTCCAAAAGGTCTAAAGAATATCTAAAATATCCAGGCATGGAGGGAATGGCCTCTTGTACGCCCTTGCCTTCTACCACAAAGAGCGGTACTAAAAAATCTGAGGGAGTGAGGATGGTTTCTCGCACCAAATGGCGAATGGCTTGGGATTGGCGCAGTCTTCTGTGTCTTCTAAGTGGGTACATAACGAAACTTTTTAATACAATGTGTTTTTATAAATTGGGTTTAAACCCAGCTTCTGGGTGTGGCTAATACCTCTAATAATTGGCCTTCGGCCGATGCGGGTTCTGGCGCATGATCATACACCCACTGCACCCTTGGAGGCAAACTCATGAGAATACTTTCTATACGGCCATTGGTTTTAAGGCCAAAAAGGGTGCCTTTGTCGTGCACCAGATTAAACTCTACATAGCGTCCTCGGCGAATCTCCTGCCAATCTCTTTGGGCGGGCGAATAGGGGAGCTGTTTTCTTTTTTCTACAATAGGAAGATAGGCCTCTAGAAAGGAATCTCCTACCGCAGTCACAAAGTCATACCAGCCTTGTAAATCTCGCTCTGGGCTGTTCTTACAATAATCAAAAAATAGGCCACCCACCCCTCGGGCCTCGTTCCTGTGGGCATTCCAAAAATACTGGTCACAGCGCTGCTTATAATTGGGGTAAAAAGTAGGGTCATGTGCGTCACAGGCGGTTTTGCAAACTTGGTGAAAATGCTGAGCGTCTTCTTCAAACAAATAGTATGGCGTGAGGTCTTGGCCTCCCCCAAACCAGGCGTCTAAGAGATTTCCCTGCTTGTCATACAACTCAAAATAACGCCAATTGGCGTGTACGGTGGGTACCATAGGATTCTCCGGGTGTAACACCAAAGACAAACCACAGGCAAAAAAATCAGATTCTCCCACCCCAAAATACTGTTGCATGCTTTTGGGTAGGGCGCCGTGAACCGCAGAGGTGTTTACGCCACCTTTTTCAAATACCGCGCCTTGTTCTATCACTCGGGTACGGCCACCGCCGCCCTCCGGACGCTCCCATAGATCTTCCTTAAAGCAAGCACTTCCGTCTGCCGTTTCTATGCCCTTGCATATGCGGTCTTGAAGCTCCAAAATATAGTTGCTAAAAGGGACTTTCATAGATGTTATGGGCAATGGTGTGGGCATGAGGTGTTTATTTGTGTTTTGCTACTGTATAGGTATCTTATTTTTGAGGTCCTATTTTGCTTAGTCTTTGGGCTGGTACTCTTTTACCGCTTCTATAAACGCGGCTGCGTTTTCCAAGGGAACATGAGGCAAAATTCCATGGCCCAAATTCACTATATAGCGGTCCTTACCAAAGGCGTCTATCATCTCATGAACCATGCGTTTGATGGTTTTTGGTGGAGATAGCAATCTGCTGGGGTCAAAATTCCCCTGCAGGGTAATCTTTCCTCCAGAGAGATAGCGAGCATTCTGAGCAGAACAGGTCCAGTCTACACCTAAGGCAGACGCACCAGACTGAGACATTTCTCTCAGAGCAAACCAGCATCCTTTACCAAAGGCAATCACAGGAGCATGGGGCTTTAAAGCGTCTATAATTTGCTGTATGTACGTCCAAGAAAACTCGGTATAGTCTGTGGGTGAAAGCATACCCCCCCAAGAGTCAAATATCTGAACGGCGTTTACCCCAGCAGCCACCTTGGCCTTTAAATAGGCAATGGTGGTATCTGTGATTTTCTGTAAAAGAAGGTGTGCCGCTACAGGCTGTGTAAAACAAAATTCTTTGGCCTTGTCAAAGTTCTTACTGCCCTGCCCCTGCACGCAATAGCAGAGAATGGTCCAAGGAGACCCTGCAAAACCAATGAGAGGCACCTCGTTGTTTAGTTTTTCCTTGGTCATCGCAATGGCTTCCATCACATAACCTAAGGTCTCTTGAATATTTGGAACTATCACCTGATCTACGTCTTTTTGAGAGCGTATGGGATGTGGCAAATAAGGCCCAAAATTGGGTTTCATCTCTACCTCTATATTCATAGCCTGAGGGATCACCAATATATCTGAAAACAAAATGGCAGCATCCATACCATAGCGTCTTATGGGCTGTACCGTGATTTCTGAGGCCAATTCTGGCGTCTGGCAGCGGGTAAAAAAGTCATACTTTTCTTTGAGTTCCATGAACTCTGGCAAGTAACGTCCTGCTTGGCGCATCATCCAGACCGGAGGTCTGGAGACCGTTTCCCCTTTTAGGGCTTTTAAGAACAAATCATTCTGTATCATAAGGATATATTTTAGCCCCTTGGGCGTCTAATGAGTATTATTTTTTGGATAGGAAGCCCTGAGGGCAGAAAGCATATGGGCAAAACTGGGCCTTTTGGCTACGGTATACTTGGGGGTGTGCAGGGCTACCTCTGCGGCCGTAGTGGGTCCTATAGCCACTACAAAAGCCTTGCCTATCTGGTTGTTATGGCAAAAGGCCTGCACCCCACTTGGGCTGTAGAAAAACAGCACCTCAAAAGGAGTGTCAAAGGCTTTGTGCACCGCCTGACTATGGTATATAATGCGTGTTTCTAAGGGGGTGTTGGCCGCCTTAAAAGCGTTTGGAATGCTTGGTAAATGCCGGTCCCCGCAGAAATAAAAAAGAGGAGACTCTGCTTGTAGGGAAGGGTGTTGGCCTGTGGCCGCCAATCCCTTCTTAGGGTCTTTAGCTGTTGGGGCTACTTCCAATCCCTTCTTGGAGGGCATGGTGTTTGGAAACAATGCACTCACGAGTGCCGCGGCACTGTCTGCCACAAGGGCCACTTCAATGCCTTTTTTTCTGAGTTTTTGAGCAGAACGCTCGCCCACGCAGTAGGCCGCCTCTAACATGGGCAGGGCAGTACTGAGATGCTCGTGATCTAGAAAAGCCTGTACCGCGTGCTGGCTAGTAAATATACCCTGAAAGGGAGCCGCGGGCATGTCAAAGTCTACAGCCTGAGCCTGTACGGCGTCATAGGATTGCACCGCAAAACCAGCCGCCAACAAGCGAGACCGCTGGGCGGGCTGCAATTTTTTGGTGCTTAGTAATTTAGCGGTAGTAGGCATGGGTTGTAATTTTTTTATTTTTCTGTTTGCTGCTTGAGCTTTAGACTTCCTCTTTTTTTGTGTTCTTCTGTATGCTGCTTGGGCTTTAGACCTGCCTCTTAGGACCTAGGTTTTAGGGGTGGGCTATTTAATTCTTTTTTAATGGCACGCATTAATTGGTCTGCCCCTTGGGACAATAATTTTTGGGCCATTTTTTTTCCGTAGCCAGAGGCCTGGTCTAAGGGTACATAGGTGTTGGTTTCCACGCTCTGCTTCCCGTCTAAACTGTGCAGCACCCCTTTAAAGTGCAGCTGCTCTGCTGTGGTGGTGGCCAGCGCCCCAATGGGCGCAGTACACCCTCCTTCTAGGGTGTTTAAAAACTCACGTTCTATCTGGGTGCAAAGAGCGGTCTGTGGGTGGTTTAGGGCAGAAAGCTGTTCTAGAAGGGGGGTGTCGGTGGCCTTCGCCACCACCACCATAGCTCCCTGTGCGGGCGCTGGTACCATCCAATCTAAAGCAATAGCGTCTGCAGGCAATAGATCTAAACGTTCCAAACCAGCCGCTGCAAAAATAGCGCCCGCCCAAGGCGAAGCAGCTAATTTATCTAAGCGGGTTTGCACATTGCCGCGAATGTCTACTATATGATGATTGGGATATTTGGCCAACCACTGGGCCTTTCTTCTCAGGCTGCTGGTAGCAATCTGAGTATCTGGAGCCTCTAAATCTCTGTGTTTGTGTAAGAGTACATCTGTAGATGGGGCTCTTTCTAAAACCGCCGCCGTGCAAAGTCCCTTGGCCAAAACAGTGGGCACATCTTTGTAGGAATGTACCGCCAGGTCTATTTTATCTTCCAAAAGGGCTAAGTCTAAGGTCTTGGTAAACACCCCAGACACCCCCAGCTCATAAAGCGGCCGGTCTAACTTAAGGTCTCCTAAAGATTTTACAGGATGTAGCTCACTGGCTATTCCCAAAGCAGCCAATTGCCGCTGAACGGTTTTGGCCTGCCATAAGGCCAGGGCAGAATCTCTGGTCCCAATGCGAAGTGGCTTAGCCATGAACAGATTCTTTTAATTGAAATACAGACTCTATAAGGGCTACCGATTGTTCTGGCTGGTCCTGTACTTCTTTAAGGTGCTCTGCAAACTGCTTGGTGATTTTTTGTATCATGCGATCTGTCATTTGCTGGGCTTCCTGCACATTAAAATTGGTAGACTTCTTTTGCATAAAATCCAACTCCTCTGCCTGCATGGTTTTGAGCTTATTCTTGAGGGCCTTAATCACTGGAGAGAATTTTCTGGTTTCTAGCCAGGCGTGAAACTCTCCCTCTATTTGGGCAATGATCCCCTCTGCAGCAGGAATATGTGCCCTGCGTTTGTCTAGAGTGTCGTCGGTAATTTGCGAAAGTTCATCTAGGTGTACCAATCGCACATTTTCTAAATCTGCAACGTCTGGAGATACGTTTTGTGGGATGGATAAATCTAAAATAAGTAAGGGACGCTTATGGTGTATTAGGGCTTTAGAAACTGTAGGCTTCTGCGCCCCAGTAGCCACTACTAAGATGTCTGCCTTTCTAATTTCAGAGGGCAGCTCCCCGTAGTCTTTGACCAACAGATTAAACTTACCTGCTACTTTTTCTGCAGATTCTTTGGTTCTATTAATAAGCGTAATATGAGAATTCTTTGTGTGCTTAATGAGGTTCTCACAGGTATTGCGTCCTATTTTACCCGTGCCAAACAAAAGGATGTTCTTATCTGAAACCTGGGGTACATGCTGCAAAATATATTGTACAGAGGCAAAAGCCACAGAAGTAGCTCCAGTAGAAATCTCTGTTTCATTCTTAATGCGCTTGCTGGCCTGAATAACCGCATTGCAAAGGCGCTCCATAAAAGGATTGGCCAATCCTATTTTTTTTGCGGTGGTAAAGCCTTTTTTAAGTTGGGCAATAATTTCAAAGTCACCTAAAATCTGGCTGTCTAAACCAGTACCCACCCTAAAAAGGTGGTGAATGGCTTCCCGGTTTTTATAAATATAAGACACCTCCTCAAAATCTTCTACAGAACCTTGGGTAACGGTGCACAACAGAGACACTAAGGTGTATGGGTCTGGCGCAAAGCCGTATAATTCTGTTCTGTTACAGGTACTCACCACCAGCAAACTATCCAAACCCTGGGCCTTAGCGGCCAATAAAATCTGGTCTACCGCAGTGTCGGGTAAACTAAAAAGACCTCGCGTGGCTGCGTCTGCCTTTTGATAGTTAAGCCCTATACAGAAAAAAGAAGGGTTTTTAGAAATATGGTATTCTTTCATGGATAATACTCCTCTGGTATTAGGGGTACAAAAATACCAACAGCATACCCATAAAAATAACGCCAGAGGTACTAATAGTGTCGCCCTTAGGATTTTTTTAGACAATTTATACTTAAAAGCGCGAAGATTCTTATTTTTGTTGGGCTGAAGGCCTTTAGGAGACTTCTTTATTTAGAACAATTCTAAATAAAATATCGATAATAATTTGTGCTATGGAAGAAAAAAATAACGCAGCAGGTTCCTTTGAAGACATTCAAATAGAAGAGGGTTTTTATGTCTTTAAAATACAGAATAACAGCCCTTTACCTCAACAACTAAACAGAGATATAGACAGCAGCTACATTCAATTTCACTTTTGCTTAAAAGGCAGTGCAGACTTCCTTTACAACGAGGGCTCCTACAGCCTTCCAGTGTCAGAAGAACAATCTCTGCTATTGTACAACACCCAAAAAGACCTACCCCTGCACTTGGAGCTACAGCCCAATGCCTGGCTATTTTCTGTGGTAATGAGTCTCAGAAAATTTCATACCCTCTTTTCCAAAGAAGCTCATATTATTCCTTTCCTAAATAAGGAAAACAAAGAGCATAAGTATTATGCTCAGGAGGCCGTCTCTCCCACCATTGCGGTTATTATAAGCCAACTCATGCACATTTCTCTACACCCCAGCATTAAGGAATTATACCTCAAGGCCAAGGTGTATGAACTCATGGCCCTCTACTTTAACAAATCTGAAGAGGCAGACACTGCCCAATGTCCCTTTTTGGTAGACGAGGAAAACCTCAAGCGCATAAGACAGGCCAAGGACATTGTGGTGGCCCGCATGGCAGAACCCCCCAGCCTTCAAGAATTGTCAGAAGAAATTGGCCTGAGCCTCAAAAAACTCAAGGAAGGCTTTAAGCAGGTATACGGAGACTCTGTATACAGCTTTCTCTTTGACTACAAAATGGAATACGGCCGCAAACTCCTAGTGAGTGGGGCCTACAATGTAAACGAAGTAGGACTTAAAATTGGCTACAGCACCGCCAGCCATTATATAGCTGCTTTTAAAAAGAAGTACGGCACCACTCCAAAAAAATATCTCACAGCGGCTACCGCCAACAGCATTTCTTCTTAAGCCACTTTAAAATATGATTTCGCTATAAAAAACACCCTATTTAATGATGAAAACACTCCAATTACCCGTCTTAGTAGCCTTTTGGTTATCCGCTATTTTTTGGCTTGGGAACTTCCAAATCCATGCCCAAAACACAGACCCCAACCAAGACACAAACTCTTCTCCGCAGCAAATACTGGTTTTTACTAAAACCACAGGCTGGCGTCACAGTTCCATAGAAGCTGGAGTAAAAGCCATAAAAAAATTAGGGGAAGAGCAGCATTTTCAGGTGACCCAAACAGAAGACGCCTTCTCTTTTCACCCAGAAAATCTTAAAAAATACCAATTGGTATTATTTTTAAGCACTACAGAAGAGGTGTTAAACGAAAGCCAACAAAAAGCCTTTGAAGGCTACATTAAAAACGGCGGCGCCTATATGGGTATACACGCTGCCGCAGACACAGAATACCAATGGCCTTTTTACAACAAACTGGTAGGAGCCTATTTTGAAAGCCATCCCAACAACCCCAATGTGCTCCAGGCCACACTGAGCACCACAGACAGTAGCCATCCCGCAACGGCTCACCTTCCTGCGCAATTTCAAAGAACCGACGAGTGGTACAACTACAAAAACATACAACCCCACATTCAGGTGCTGCTCCATCTGGAGGAAAGCAGCTATAAAGGAGGTACCCAGGGAGAGGAGCATCCCATTGCCTGGTACCATGACAGTTTAGGAGGCAGGGCTTTTTATACCGGTGGCGGCCACACCGAGGCCTCCTTTGAGGAGCCGGACTTTCTTAAGCACCTGCTTGGTGGTATCGAATACTGTTTGGGCAGAAAATAACAAACCCCCAAGTAGCAAAATAAATATCCTAGCGGTAGATCACACACAACAGAAAAAAAAAGCTCGTGGTCCATAAAGACCCAAACCCCAGAACGTCTATATTGACGCCGATAGACAATTAACATCCCAGCGGCAAGGCAGACCCAAACCGCAAAAAAAATCCTAGCTGTAAGGCACACCCAAGTGGCAAGGAACGCCCGAACTACAAAGTTTCTAGTAGGATTTTGATGAAGCTTTTTGATCCTGCTGCTGGCCTATTTTAAACAAAAACAAAAACGCTATGTTTTTTAGTTCTAAATAGGACATTATCAGCCATTAAAGTTTGGCTAAAATACTTTCCTAGGGTATCTTTGCTTGTAAAATTTTTTAGAATCATGAGCGGAACAGCTTTATCATCTCTTTTTAGAAAAATCATCATGGCCCTTTCGGGCCTGTTTTTAGTGGTTTTCTTAGGTCAGCACTTTGTGATTAATATTACTTCTGTGATTGCCCCGGACACCTTTAACACCTGGTCCCATTTTATGGGCTATAACCCTTTAGTGCAGTATGTACTACAACCCATACTTATAGGTGGGGTAATCGTACATTTTGTGATGGGTTTTGTCTTGGAAATCCAAAACAGAAAAGCGAGAGGTATTCGCTATGCCAAATACAATGGAGCTGCTAACGCTCCTTGGATCTCTAGAAATATGATTATCTCCGGCGGCGTGGTTTTGGCTTTCTTGGCCATGCATATGTACGATTTTTGGTTGCATGAAATGGTGTATAAATACGTGGAGAGCAACCCACAGGACGCTACCCGATATTACGCAGAGACCGTAGAAAAATTTCATTCCCCTGTTAAAACAGGCTTGTATGTACTTTCTTTTGGGCTATTAGCCTTACACCTGCTGCACGGCTTTGCTTCTTCCTTCCAAACCATGGGGGTGAATAACAAATACAGTGCCGCTATAAAAACATTTACCAAGGTATACGCCATTCTTATCCCCTTGGGATTTGCCTTTATTGCAGTATATCATCATTTAAACCCTATAACGCAGTAGTCTTATGAGTGTATTAGATTCCAAAGTGCCAAAGGGTCCTTTAGACCAAAAATGGACATCGCATAAAAACAAGATTAACCTTGTAAACCCAGCCAATAAGCGTAATATAGACGTGATTGTAGTGGGTACAGGTTTGGCTGGGGGCGCCGCTGCCGCATCGCTCGCAGAGCTGGGGTACAACGTGAAAACCTTTTGCTACCAAGATTCACCCAGAAGGGCGCATTCTATTGCAGCACAAGGAGGTATTAACGCCTCTAAAAACTACCAGGGAGACGGAGATTCTAACTACCGACTTTTTTATGACACCATCAAAGGAGGGGACTACCGCTCTAGAGAGGCCAATGTACACCGTTTGGCAGAGGTGTCTGGAAATATTATTGACCAATGTGTGGCCCAAGGGGTCCCTTTTGCTAGAGAATACGGCGGCCAATTAGACAACCGTTCTTTTGGAGGGGTGCTGGTTTCCAGAACTTTTTACGCCAAAGGACAGACCGGTCAGCAGTTACTATTAGGGGCTTACTCTGCCATGAACCGCCAAATAAACCGCGGTAAAATCACGCCTTACAACCGCCACGAAATGCTAGACCTGGTTCTAGTAGACGGCAAAGCAAGAGGGATTATTGCTAGAGATTTAGTGAGTGGAGCTATTGAGCGTCATTCTGCTCATGCTGTGGTTATCGCCTCTGGCGGATACGGTAATGTGTTTTTTCTTTCTACCAATGCCATGGGTTCTAATGTGATGGCCGCTTGGCGCGCCCACAGAAGAGGTGCCTTTTTTGCCAACCCTTGCTTTACGCAAATTCACCCTACCTGTATTCCTGTCTCTGGAGACCACCAGTCTAAGCTTACCCTAATGTCTGAGTCTCTAAGAAATGACGGACGTATTTGGGTACCTGCTAAAAAAGAAGACGCAGAAGCTATTAGAGCTGGGAAATTAAAACCCACTCAAATCGCGGAAGAAGATAGAGATTATTACCTAGAACGTCGTTACCCTGCCTTTGGAAACCTTGTACCACGAGACGTGGCGTCTAGAGCTGCCAAAGAGCGTTGTGACGCTGGTTTTGGAGTGAACAAAACTGGAGAGGCCGTTTACCTAGACTTTGACGCTGCCATTATGCGTTACGGTAAGGAAAAAGCGCTCATCTCTGGTCAGAAAGACGCTTCTGATGCTACTATAAGAACTCTTGGAGAAGAAATCATTGCCGCCAAATACGGGAACCTCTTCCAGATGTACGAGAAAATTGTAGACGAAAACCCATACAAAACCCCGATGATGATTTACCCTGCGGTACACTATACCATGGGTGGTCTTTGGGTAGACTATAACCTGCAAACCACTATTCCAGGTTGCTACGCCGCTGGTGAAGCTAACTTTAGTGACCATGGCGCCAACCGCCTTGGGGCCTCTGCCCTTATGCAAGGTTTAGCAGACGGTTACTTTGTATTGCCATATACTATTGGAGATTATTTGGCAGACGATATTAGAACTGGGCGCATCTCCACAGACAGTCCAGAATTTGAAGCCGCAGAAAAAGAGGTTACAGACCGCCTAGCCAAACTCAAAGCCGGTAAAGGACTACACTCTGTAGACTACTACCACAAAAAGCTTGGAAAAATCATGTGGAACAAATGCGGGATGTCTAGAAATGAAAAAGAACTCAAAGAGGCCATTGAAGAAATAGCCGCTTTAAGAGCAGATTTCTGGGAAAACGTAAAAGTCCCAGGAGACCTCAACACCAAAAACCAAGAATTAGAGAAGGCAGGCCGTGTGGCAGACTTCTTAGAATTGGGAGAATTGTTTGCCAAAGACGCACTTACTAGAAATGAGTCTTGCGGCGGGCACTTTAGAGAGGAATATCAAACCCCAGAGGGAGAAGCATTAAGAGACGACGAGAACTTTAAATTTGTCTCTGCTTGGGAGTACAAAGGGGCGCCAAAAGACGCTGTACTTCACAAGGAAGAATTGGTATACGAGAATATTGAATTGAAGACTAGAAGCTACAAATAAAAAAGACCTATGAAGCTCACTCTAAAAATTTGGCGTCAAAACGGGGCCAACGACAAAGGAAAAATGCAAACCTATCCTATAGATGGGATAGAAGGAGATATGTCTTTCTTGGAGATGTTAGACGTCTTGAATGAAGACTTAATTAACAAGGGAGAAAGCCCAGTAGAATTTGATCACGACTGTAGAGAAGGTATCTGTGGGTCCTGTTCGCTACAAATTAACGGGGAGCCACACGGACCAGACCGTTTGGTAACTACCTGCCAATTACATATGCGTAGTTTTAAAGACGGAGACACTATTGTGATTGAACCCTTTAGAGCCTCAGCCTTCCCTGTGATTAAAGACCTTATTGTAGACCGCTCCTCTTTTGACCGCATTCAGCAGGCAGGAGGTTATGTGTCTGTAAACACCTCTGGAAACACCTTAGACGCCAACGCCATTCCTGTAAATAAGCAGGACGCAGACCAAGCCTTTAGCGCTGCCGCATGTATTGGTTGTGGGGCCTGTGTAGCGGCCTGTAAAAATGCCTCTGCCATGCTCTTTACCTCTGCTAAGGTATCTCAGTACGCCCTACTTCCTCAAGGACAAGTAGAAGCTGCCACCCGTGTAGAAAACATGGTGCGCCAGATGGACTTAGAAGGTTTTGGAAACTGCACCAACACTGGAGCCTGTGAGATTGAATGCCCCAAAGGTATTTCCCTGGAAAACATTGCCCGTATGAACCGCGAGTACCTTAGTGCTTCGATTAAAGGCTAGTTTTTAGAATAATTCTTGGGCTAGTGCCCAAACAAAAAACCCTCAGCCTGAGCTGAGGGTTTTTTTATAGTCCGTGTTAATTACCGCAACCTCCACTAGGCTGGCTGAGAATTGTTTCAAATTCATCCTGGCTAATAAATTGAGGTGTATATGTATCACCATGGCTTTCTATTTGTCTGATAAAGGATCTGATGTGGTTTTTAGAACCGCAATTCAAACTTTCATATACAACGACAATCGAAGGTTCTTGCGTTCGGCTTAAAAACTCATTGATATCAGATATGTCTAAATCTTCAATGGTTGCCCCCACTTGTAGCGCGTCGTTCAACGAAAGGGCTGCTTTGGCGGTAAGGGATTCATAAAGCTCTGATAATTCAGCCTTATTGAAAACACCTCGATCTGGATGGGCAGAATCTTCCAATCCATAGGCATCTAACAAGCTAAGGACTTTATCCATATGGGTCTGCTCACTCTTGGAAATATTATTAAAAATGGCTAGTCCGTAGGTGTCATATGCATATAAATAAACGTCTCTCGCAAGCTTTTCTTCTTCACGAAGCACACTTAAATCTGCTATTTCTTGAGGGGTTAATTCAGCGGTTGTAACGGTTTCTATAGTGTCGTCTTTAGAACAACTCACACTCAGTATTAAGGCGAAAATTAAGGCTACATTTCTCATAATCTCGGGGTTTTGATTTATCTAAAGATACGGGTAGCAAATGGGTTCATTTGTAACTAGTGTTACTTACTACACCACAATCTCCGGAACCACTGAGGGAATTATGAGCTGGCCTTCGGTGGCGGCCTGGATGTCTTGAACAGAGACCCCTGGGGCGCGTTAGAAAATCACCTCACCTAATAAGTAATATAAATCCATCCTTGCAATAGCTTTTTCCCATTACCTAAATTAATTACATAATAATAAGACCCTGCAGGAAGTGGGTCTGCACTGTTTTTATAAGTACCTCTCCAATCGTTTTTATAGGCTTGGGCCCTAAACACCTCCATACCGTTTTTGTCAAACACAGACACTCTTGCATTGGGGTACTGCTCTATGTTTATAATCTTCCAAGTACTTTCCATACCACTCGAGTTGGGTGTTAACACACCTGATGCCAATACCTTTTCATCATCAAAGCCATCGTTATTATCATCCGGGTCTGCGTTGTCCCCTATGCCGTCTCCATCTGCGTCTGCCCATTCACTTGGGTCTAATGGGAAAGCGT
>JAKOGP010000006.1 GCA_022239325.1 Flavobacteriaceae bacterium LSUCC0859
AGGTCGTTGCCTTTTTTAGAGTCCCGAACACAACTGTGTTCGGGACTTTTTTTTTTGGCATCGGCCAAAGGCCAAAGAAAGGGCAGATCACTTAGAGATATAAAGTGGGGACTGTAGAGACAAGGGGTGTCTAAGGAGTTTAGGAGATATTTATGGAGTCTAGTATATATTTATGGAGTCTAGGAGATATATGTAGACAAGGGGGAATCTATAGGAGCTGTGCTTGCTATATTTTTATGAGTCTGATAAATAGTCTTTAAAATCCTCAAAGAAGCTTTCAAAACGCTGCATGCCTTGAGATAAAAATACCATGGCTTTTTGCCAGGTGTTTTTGTTGTGAATTGAAACCTGATCTATACTTATGAATACCCTAGAAACATCTTTATACTCGGATAGCTTATAGAGTTCTTCAAACTGTGCTTCTGGAATGTAATCTTCTTGGATCACTGTTTTTAGGGCACTTATTTTATCCCAGAGTTCCATCCTTCGCTCTAAGTTATGGTCTATGTCCAAACAGACCATAGCTGTGTTTTTGTCAAAGTAAAATTTGAATTCAAGTCCTTTAATTTTGGTATTGTACAGGGTCCATTTTTGGGGGAATGATTTGCCAAAGGAGGTCCAAAATTCTTGTTTTAGGGCTTTTAGATCTGCTTTACTATACATGCTTATAAGAGATATGCGGTGCCAATTCCTAGGAGAATTACGATAATTTTTCTCAGGTTAAAGGCATGTCCTTCCGAGCTTTCAAAGAGTATTACTGTGGCTATGTGCAGCAGTACTCCAATGACCAAGGCTGTGAGTGCGTTTGACCACTGTGCTGCCAAGGCAACTTCAGTAGATAAAAAACTACCAAGTGGTGTCATTAGGGAGAAAGCGAGCATGATTCCTAGTGCTTTTTTAAATGGGATAGCAGTTTGGAGTAAAAAGATACTTAGTATAATGGCTACCGTGAGCTTGTGCACTACAATCCCATACAATAGGTGGCTGTGACCCCCTGCTGGTATACCTTCTAAAAAAGCATGGATGGAGAGGCTTATAAAAAGTGCCCAGGGAATATTTTTACTCTTTTTATCTAAGTGTACATGACCGTGCTCTGCACCTTTGGAAAAAAACTCTAAAATAATCTGAAGTAGAATACCTAACATGACAAACAATCCCATGAGCTTGGGTTGCTGGTGTTCGTATATTTCTGGAAATAATTCAAATAGGATAACCGCTAATAGAAAGGCACCACTAAAAGCTAGGCATAATTTAATATAATGTTTGCTTTTGGGCTTTATTGCGTAGACACCAAAAAAACTCAAAAGGACGGCTAGAATGGGAAGTATGTAAGTCATTTTTATAAAAGCGTCTAGGAATGCTACAGCCCTAATAGATTTGGGTTAAAATTAATGTATTTTTGTGGGCTAAGACTACAGTTGCATGAACAAAAATTTTAAGATGGTTGCCAAAACCCTTTTTGGCTTTGAAGATATTTTAGCCAAGGAGCTCAAAGAGCTTGGGGGTATTCAAATTGAAAGAGGTAATAGAAGTGTCTCTTTTGAGGGTGATACTGGTTTCATGTACAAGGCCAATTTGTGTTTGAGAACGGCTACTAAAATATTAAAGCCTATAGCCACTTTTAAGGTGACTAATGAAGATAGTTTGTACAGACAGGTGGCTAGAATGGACTGGATGTCTATGATGGATTTAGAAACCACATTTGCTATTGACACTACAGTGTATTCTGAGCACTTCACACATTCTTTATATGTTTCTCAAAAGGTTAAAGACGCCATTGTAGACACCTTTAGAAATGCAACAGGCCAACGCCCTAATGTAGATGTGAAACACCCAGACCTGAAGTTAAATGTGCACATTCAACAGGACCAATGTACTATTTCTTTGGACTCTTCGGGTAGGTCTTTACATATAAGAGGTTATAAAACGGCTACTAATATTGCCCCGATTAACGAGGTGTTGGCTGCAGGGATTTTACTGCTCAGTGGTTGGCAGGGTCAATCGGATTTTTTAGACCCTATGTGTGGGTCTGGTACCCTGCTTATAGAAGCTGCAATGATTGCTTGTAACATACCTCCTAACATAAATAGGAAAGAGTTTGCTTTTGAAAAATGGACAGATTTTGATGCAGATTTATTTGAGACTATTGTATCTGTCTCTATGAAAAAAGTGAGAGATTTTCCTTTTAAAATTACAGGCTATGACAAGGCTCCTTCTGCCATTAGAAAAGCCCAGGACAATATTGCAGAGGCTGGTTTAGAGGAGTTTATTAGTGTAGAGCGCGTTAATTTTTTTAGGAGTGAAAAATCAGAGCCTGAGGCGGCCTTACATATGGTTTTTAATCCTCCTTATGGGGAGCGCTTAGATGTTGAAATGCAAGATTTTTATGAGGCGATAGGCAACACGCTTAAAAAGTCTTATCCCGGTACGCATGCTTGGTTTATTACCTCTAACTTAGAGGCCTTGAAATTTGTTGGTCTACGCCCCTCTCGAAAAATAAAAGTGTATAATTCTCAGTTGGAGTCTAAGCTGGTGAAATATGAAATGTATGCGGGTTCTAAACGAGCCAAGTTTAATCCTGATTTTAAATAAGCTGTTTTTTTAAATCTTCTAATTTTTTAAATCATCTATGAAAGCAAAAGCCCTGCTGTTTAATTTTATTGGATTTGCCTTTTTCTTTTTACTATTGAGGTACATATCTGGTTTTATCCTCGCTGAAACTCCTTTATATGCGGTGGTTATTGTGGCTATTATTGCCAATTTTATAAGCCCTAAGTTTGGCGTCATAGCATCTGAATCTGGTCAGAAAATGATGATGAAATGGGTGTTTATAAAAGGAATTAGAAAGATTAAATAGAACTACTCTTTGAGTTTAGAGTATGAGAGGTCTCGCTGGGCTTGGTCTCAATTACAAAAAAAACATTTAAATAGATGGCAGAGGAAATGATTCGGGGAAAAGACGTCTTCAAAGGCTGCCTTTTTAACTTTGTAGCGCTTTTTTTGGTGATGCTTATAGCTACAGCTATCGCGCTGGCTTATGTGTTTTACTAAGTAGCTAATTCATTTGTTTTTTTTTGAGCTACTTTGGCCAATCGCTAGTCTGTCACAGCTGCGGACGTCTAATTTTGATTTGATTTTTTTCCTTCTTTTTCGGCTGCTTTTTCTGCTTTTTTAAGGCTTCTTTCTGTTGCAGCCTCTTTGAGCCTTTTGGCTTTGGCCTCTTCAGATTCTTTATATACTTTGGGTTTTTGAAAGAGTGGAATGAGATAGGAAATATTATAGTTGTAGCTTACTCCAAATTTACTTTCCTCCGTTACTGCATTAAAACCTGGTACCCAATTGTTGGGAAAGTTCGTGCTGTTGTCGTGGCTCAATAAATAGCCTCCTCTTACTGTTGCGTTTAGAAAAATATTGGCAAAGAGTTCTACTTTAGCGCCAAAAACCACCTCTAGCCATAGGGCACTTAGGCCTTCATAGGTGGGAAGTACTTGCTCACTTAGCCCAAAACCTTCTGGGTTCCAATAGCGATTGGTGTCGTATACAGCAAATTCATCTACGGTTTGGCTGTACTGGCTGTAGGCCAGTCTTCCTCCAAGATGGATCATATTATTCATGCCATACCAGTTGTCATAGTTGTTGCTATCCAATCCAATTTTCAGGTATTGACCTTCTGGGGTGTAGGAATAAGTGTCTTCAAATACCGTCTTTTTTTCTTGCCCTACCTCTACCGCAGCATAGAGCGTCTGGCTTAATCTAAAATCACCTACAAATTCTATCCCTTCAAAATCCGGGTTAAATTGTTGTAATATTTTTTTGCTCAGATCTATTCCTATCCTGAGGCCGTAGGGTTCCATATGGGTAATGGTGTCCTTTTCGTTCAGGTCTATCTGCTTTTTCTGTGCCCCTACAAATTGTAGGCAACAGATGAGAAGTAGGCTAGTGATATATTTTGACATGAAGGTCTGTTTCATTACTAATGGTGGGGGTAATAACTTCTATTCTCTTTATCCAATTGTCGCTATCTGGGGTGAGTACAGGAATTAAATTTTCGTAATTCACGATATAGCCACAGGCTTTTGATATGAATTTTGGACTGGTATTATAAGTAAAAATAAGAGCATCTATATTGCCGCTTACTACTCCTTCTGAGTCTATACTGGCATTGGTCACCATATAAAATTCAGTTTCTGAGGCATTCGGTTTTAGGGGAATTAGCCCGCTTGTAACACTACTAGATCCTGGAGACAGCGTAGGGACTGGTGTGGTTTTATCCTTTCCTACTACCAGTAATTGGCTTGGAGCTTTTTCTTTAGTCTCTTCTGAGGCGCTGAAAAAAGAGATGCGCATTTTTGGAGTGTCACCTGCAATACAGATATCGTCTTTTTCACAGCCAACAAAAAGCCAAATACCTAGAAGAGCTACTCCTTTTAAAAAAAGCCTTTTTATAACATGCATGTTTTACTTATTTCTTAAGTTCTAAAAGTACAACATTTTCTACATGATGGGTCTGTGGAAACATGTCTACAGCTTGGGTCTTAGTTATGGTATATTGTTCTGTCATAAGCGCCAGGTCTCTTGCTTGTGTAGCACTATTACAACTCACATAGACTATTTTTTCTGGTGCCATTTTAAGGATTTCTGCTACCACATCTTTGTGCATACCATCTCTTGGAGGGTCTGTAATAAGCACATCTGCCTTTCCATGGGCTTTGATAAAGTCTGTGGTGAATACATTTTTCATGTCTCCTACATGAAAAGAAACATTACTTATCTGATTGTGTTTTGCGTTTGCTTTGGCGTCTTTTATGGCTTCTGGTACGGACTCAATTCCAATTACTTTTCCGGCTTTTTGGGCAACGAACTGAGCAATAGTTCCTGTTCCTGTATAGAGGTCATAGACCAGCTCTGTACCTTTGAGACCTGCGAAATCTCTAGTTATTTTGTAAAGTTCGTAGGCCTGCTCTGAGTTGGTTTGATAAAATGATTTGGCGTTTATTTTAAACTGTAGGCCTTCCATCTCCTCTATAATGTGATCTCTTCCTCCAAAACAGATTACTTCTTGATCATATATGGTGTCATTGGCTTTTTGATTTATGACATATTGTAGGGATGTAATTTGAGGAAATACCTCTTGAAGTGCTTTTAATAAGTTTTCTCTGTGTTCTGGCACATCTTCATAAAACTGAACGAGGACCATGATTTCTGCTGTAGAAGTTGTTCTTATCATCAGGGTTCTAAGCTCCCCTGTATGGTTTCTTGGATTGAAAAATGTGAGTTTATTTTTTATTGCATAATCCTTTACAAAATTTCTGATGTCATTGGATGGGTCTGCCTGTAAGTGACATTTTTTTATATCTAAAATCTTGTCCCACATGCCAGGTATGTGAAAACCTAGGGCATTTCTTTCCGTAATGCTGTTCCCTTGGCTAATTTCTTCTGGAGTAAGCCAGCGGCTGTCTGAGAAGGAAAATTCCATTTTATTTCTGTAGAAATAGGTGGCCTTAGATCCAGCTATGGGGCTTACTTCTGGAAGTTCTAAATGTCCAATGCGCTTGAGATTGTTTAGCACTTCGTTCTCCTTGTACTGGAGTTGGAACTTATAGTCCATATGCTGCCATTTGCACCCCCCACATACCCCGAAGTGATCGCAAACTGGGGCTACTCTTTTATCAGAAGCCGTGTGAAGGGCTATAGCAGTTCCTTCAAAATAGGCCTTTCTTTTTTTAGTAGTCTTGACGTCTACTACATCTCCGGGAACGGCATTGTTTACAAAAATAACCCTACCATCTGGTGCTTTCCCAACAGCCTTCCCTTTGGCTGCCGTATCTGTAATGAGCACATGATTAAATACAAGGGGTGTTCTCTTTTTTCTCATGGGGCAAAAGTACATTCTTTTTTATTTAAAAATGGTAGCTTTGTGGACTGTGAGATTTTTATTTACGAAGGTCTCTTCTATTAAATTTATTCAGATATGTCAGTAGCAGAAAAAACATTGGCCCAACAGGCCATCGCATTGGAAGAAAAATATGGAGCTCACAACTACCATCCATTACCCGTAGTATTGTCTAAGGGGGAGGGAGTTTATGTGTGGGATGTAGAGGGTAAGAAGTATTACGACTTCTTGTCTGCCTATTCTGCGGTGAACCAGGGACATTGCCATCCTAAAATTGTAGGGGCTATGGTACGTCAGGCACAGCAATTAACCTTAACTTCTCGTGCTTTTCACAATGACATGCTGGGTACCTTTGAGCAATACGTCGCTCAAACATTTGGATATGATAAATTATTGCCCATGAACACTGGTGCAGAGGCGGTAGAGACGGCCTTGAAAATATGTAGAAAGTGGGGTTATGAGGAAAAAGGTGTCCCTGCCAATCAGGCCAAAATTGTTGTTTGTGAAAATAATTTTCACGGAAGGACTACCACCATAGTCTCTTTCTCCAATGACCCAGTGGCTCAAACTAATTTTGGTCCGTTTACTGAAGGATTTATAAAAATAGCTTATGACAATCTCAGTGCCCTAGAGGAGGTTCTGGCTTCGGACCCACATATTACAGGTTTTTTAGTAGAACCTATTCAGGGTGAAGCTGGTGTTTATGTGCCTTCTGAGGGTTATTTGGCTGGTGCTAAAGCCCTTTGCGAGCAATATAACGTCTTGTTTATTGCAGACGAAGTACAAACAGGAATTGCTAGAACTGGAAAGTTATTGGCTACTTGTGGGAATTGTAACTGTTCTGATAGACATTGCTCTGGAACTCCAGAGGTAAAACCCGACATGCTCATTTTAGGAAAGGCCATTTCTGGGGGAGCTTACCCCATTTCTGGGGTGTTGGCCAATGACCACATTATGAAGGTTATTAAACCGGGAAATCACGGAAGTACCTTTGGAGGTAACCCTGTGGCTGCAGCCGTTGGTTTGGCGGCCTTAGAGGTGGTTAAAGAGGAGTCTTTGGCTCAAAATGCGGCGGAATTGGGAGACTTGTTTAGAGCAGAAATTCAAAAATATGTAGATCATTCTCAGATTGTAAATGGGGTTAGGGGTAAAGGCCTTTTAAATGCCATTTTAATTAACGATACAGAGGAGAGTGACACCGCGTGGAATATTTGCTTGGCACTTAGAGATAACGGACTATTGGCCAAACCAACCCATGGGAATATCATTAGATTTGCACCTCCTTTGGTCATGAATAAAGAACAAATGTTAGAGTGTGTCTCTATAATTACAAAAACATTGGCTGCCTTTGAGCCGGTATAAGAGCTTCATTTTTGGATTTTAAAATTGGAATGTCCGTTTGTGTATTAGACCAGGATCTAGAAGGCCGGGTTGTTGGGGTTTCTGGCTTAGAGTATACGGTAGAAACCACCACAGGCTTTCTTATGAAATTTAGTCGCAAAGAACTCATATCTATGCCTGAGCAGGGCATACCGGTGAGTAATTATGAGGTAGCCCAAATTAAACATCAAAAGCAGGAGAAAAAACCAAGGAAGCAGTTGGCACCTCCGAAGAAAGAAAGAGATGCGCCACAGATGGAGGTAGATTTGCACATTCATCAGCTCACTGGGGCTAGGGGACTTTCGAATTACGACATGCTTCAAATCCAATTAGATACCGCGGAGCGTCAGCTCCATTTTGCCATCGCCAAGAAAATTCAAAAAGTAGTGTTTATTCACGGCGTTGGAGCCGGGGTACTCAAAGAAGAACTGACTTACTTGTTTAAGCGTTATGAGGGCATTCGTTTTTATGACGCAGATTATAAAAAATACGGCATGGGAGCTACTGAAGTGTACCTGTCTCAGGGCGCTCAAATAGCTCTGTAGGTCCCATTTACTTTGGAGTTACAAATACTCCAAAATCGCTAATATTTAAGTCGGTTATTCTCTTGCCTTGGTCATCTACGAAGCTAACACCACTGAGCCGTATGTGATGCTCAAAACTGTTTCCGTCCTCACTTAGGTAAGTGTCAATGAGTACGTTTCCTGTGGTGGCCTCTGCATTTTTAACAACAGCAGGGCTTATGGTGGGTAAGCTACTACAATAGTAATCTGTAGCAATAGTTTCTTTGAAAATTCGATAATGTAAGGAAGCAGAACCACTTAGCGGGGTCTCAATGGTTTTTTCACTTACTGAGTTACGCAGAAGCCCTTGGGGTAACAGCAGCGCAATAGACTCTGTTTCGTTAATTTTAAAGAAGAGTGTGGCTTCTATATTAGTTTGACAAGTCTGCAAACTTACATCGTTAAAATCTATTCCTTGGATGGTGATATCTCCGTCGCTACATGCTGTTAGAATGATCATATGGAGCATAATCAGACTGTACTTGGAATTTTTAAAAACACTTTTCATAGGTTCAAATGTAATTATTTTAGCGGCTTTTTCAGTGGTCCTCTTTAAATAGATTTATTTAATTTATTTTTGACATTGAATTAATACCAACTTATGAAATCTGTTTATTTTGACAATGCTGCAACTACCCAGCTTAGACCAGAGGTGATTGATTGTATGAGCCACGCCTTGGCTCATTGTTATGGAAACCCCTCTTCTACGCACAGTTTTGGTAGAACTGCAAAAACAGCTATTGAAAAAGCTAGAAAGACAATCGCTCACAGACTTGGTGCACATCCCTCTGAGATTATCTTCACCTCTGGTGGTACGGAAGCAGATAATATGGTCTTAAAATGTGCCGTAAGGGATCTTGGAGTGACACATATTATTAGTACTCAAATTGAACATCATGCGGTGCTACACACTATAGATGAGCTGGTAGATCACCATGGAGTGACCCCACATTACTTAAGTCTTGACTCCTATGGGAACCCAAATTTAGAGGAATTAGCGTCTTTGTTAACTGATATTGATGGCAAGGTGTTGGTGAGTCTCATGCATATTAACAATGAAATTGGTAATATATTGGACATAAAAACGGTGGCTGCACTTTGCGAGGCACATGGCGCATATTTTCACTCAGACACGGTACAGTCTATTGGTCATTATCCTTGGGACTTGTCTGAGGTGAAGATCCATTTTATGGCGGCAGCCGCTCATAAGTTTCACGGTCCTAAGGGGGTTGGATTTGCTTATATCCGAAAAGACATACCAATGAAGTCCTTTATAGCCGGTGGTTCTCAGGAGCGTGGTTTTAGGGCGGGAACAGAGCCTTACCACAATATTGTGGGTCTAGAGAAAGCTTTTGAAATGGCCTATGATAACTTGGATAAAGAAAAGTTGCACACCTTAGGCTTAAAAGAATATTTTATAGAAGAAGTTAAAAAGGCTATTCCTGGTGTGGCCTTTAATGGGGCTTCTGATCAATTAGAAAAAAGCACCTACACCCTGGTGAACCTGAGGCTTCCTGTAAATTCCCAAAAAGCGCAAATGTTGTTATTTCATTTAGACCTTCAAGGAATTGCCTGCTCTAAAGGGAGTGCATGCCAATCTGGTAGTAGTAAAGGGTCTCATGTTTTGTCTGCCATTTTGGAGTCTAAAGACTTAGAGGCACCTTCCCTTCGCTTTTCCTTCTCTATGATGAATACCAAGGAAGAGTTGGACTATGTGATTGCTGCTCTGAAAACTTTTGTAGAGAAGTAATTATACTCAGGCCAAATCAATTATGTTTTGAATGGTTCTAGTGTAAAGTTATTTTTATTTACACCACTACAATAAACAGATTCTTAAGGCAGACTTTCAAGCTCGTATGGAAATTTCCTACTAGCCTGACGCATCATAGACTCAATGAGTTCCTGGGTGTTTTTACCAGTTTTTCTGTCTATTTCTTTTTCGTACTTCCAAATGAGTTTTCCGGTGGTAGCGTCGCTCACCTTTATCCCAATGCGTCCGTATTTGGTATTTCCAGTAACGTAATCTATTAGTTTGAATTCTTTAGAGCGGCCCTTGGACAACTGAACGTTTAGGTTAATACTCCCACTTATAATAGCGTCTACTTTTAAGACGTCACATAATTCTGAGGTGGTATATATGTCTAGGTTGTCATAAGAAATTCCTTTTTTATTTAAATAGGCATTAGTGTCTTTTGTATTTTGGAAACTAACCTTGTATCGCTTTCTTTTTTGGGCTTTTAAGAAATAGGTTTCCAATGCATTTTGAACCGCTATACCTTCTGAGGCTTCTAGCTCTTGCTGGTCTTCTTTTGTTATGGATTGTCCTAGATTTACAGTAGCCTTAAAGGGAAGGATGGCTATGCGTTCATGAGATTTACTTATGTTTGAAAAGTCAGGATTTTCATATATGTTTTTTTGAGCTTTTCCGCTATTTGGTAGTAGTATGCAGACTAGGCTTAGCAGGCTTATTATTATCCTTGTTTTTTTTATCATGGGTATAAAAAGTGTTATTTCCATTGTAAGTTAGTAGAGAAGGTGGTGGTATTATCCAGCATATCGGTAACCCTCACCTCTAATTTATTTTCTTTATCCAAAGGAGTTTTATGACCTATATGATGGGTTATAGTATTTCTCTTCGGTTCGTATTCCATTAAAATCCATTGGTCATTTAGGTAGGCTTCGTATTTTTTAATTCCAGTTTCTAAGTCTTTAATGCTCAGGCTTAAATACTGATAATTTTTAATATTTTGATTGGGCTTAAAATTCCTGGCCTCTATGCTTGGAGGCACACTGTCTTGCTTAACTACAAAGGTCCCTAATTTTTTAGTCTTGGTAGAAAGCCATCCTTGGTCTTTCTTTGTAGGGCTATAAATAAATTGGTTGTTATTTAACTGATAAGCTATATAACTGTATTTAGACCAGCCGCTATCCTTTGGTTTAAAACTCAAGGTGTAGTTTTTGTGGAGAGGAACCTCATGGTGATGAATGCTTATGCTTTGGTCTTTTTCTACAATATGGAGGTATTCATCTTTGTAAAAACTTTTTGCAGGGAAATACACGCTGGCTTTGCTAAGCTTAAAATGCGCTGGACTTTTGTGATAGATAGGGAAAGGGGTTTTTATGATCTCTTTCTTTACAATAGAAGAATCACTTACTCCAATGACAGGGATATTAATTCGGGTGCTATTCCCGTGAAAATCCTCCATAACGATGTCTATTTTTGCACGCTCTCCGGGATTTAATGTTACAATTCCCTCATTTTTTTTAGACTTGACAACAGATAGTTGGGTTGCTTGTTCACTGTCTAAAAGTAAAATGCGCTCCTTGGCTTTTATAAGGTGCTCATAATCTATTAGGGTATTGATATACGAGGTTTCGTAAAAAGAAAAATTCTCAAAATTAATAAGGGTACGAAGGCTATCATTTTTATAGAGTTTGTAAGTATATATCCCATTCTTATTGGCTGCTAAATCTTGCCTGTCATAGGCTTTTATGCCAAAACTAATGTCTCCTTTTACTCTAATTTCATCTGTTTTATAACTGGTTGCCGTTATTTTCTTAATGGCCAATTGAATTTTTTTCTCACTCTGATTTACATGGGAAGAATGGGTTTTCGGATACACATACACTTTTTGAATTTCAGGAGGGGTTTGGTCTTTAATATCCTGATATTTTATGGGGTTTAGGGCTATAGCTGTTCCAGCTTTTCTCATTTCAAAGTGCAGGTGTGGGGCAGTAGAACCTCCAGTATTTCCGGAATAGGCAATGAGACTATCTTTAAAAACAGGAAGTGCATTTTCTTTGGGAAATACTTCTAAGGTATAAGATTTCCTTTTGTATTGCATGTCATTTATATAAGCCTCAATTTCAGGAGAAAATTTTTGCAAATGCGCATATACAGAACTCAGACCATTTTTATGACGTATGTAAATAGCTTTTCCATAACCCCAATGAGATATTTTTATCCTTGAGACATATCCATCTGCTATAGCATGTACTTTAAACCCCTCTTTGTGCAGGGTTTTTATATCAAGACCTGCATGAAAATGGTTGGATCTGAGTTCCCCAAAATTGCCCGCTAAAATAGGTGTTATTTTGAGTGGAGGACTGTAAGTATCTATTTCTAAAATAGGAGAATACTCTTTAGCTGCTTGAGACCAAAGAGGGGAGCAGCAAAAAGACAAAACACATAAAAAATACAAAAACTTCATAGAGACTCAAAAGTAATTAATCTGTAAGGTTTTTTAAAGTGCTAGTATCTAATTCCTGTAAATTTTATTGTTTTCCTCTGGAGTAGATGAATAATTTAAAAAACTATTGTATGACATTTTAAAGAATACAAAGATTTATACTAACTTTGTTACAATTGCATGGACTGACGCTTATGAGTAATCTAAAAGAAGTAGTTCTTTCTTTAGAAAGTAAAGTGAGTATGTTGGTAGAACATTTAGAAGGTGTTAGGAGTGAAAACCTTAGGCTTTCCAATGAAATAACCAACAAAGAACAAGCTTGCGAAAAAGCGACGAACGAAGCTTCCTATTGGGAAGAAAAGTACAACGCCTTACAAATGGCCCAGTCCATGGTTGGCAGTGAACAAAACACTACCGAAGCAAAATTGAAAATTAACACCTTAATAAAGGAGCTTGACTATTGCATAGGAGCCCTCTCAAAATAATGTTTCTGTATGTCAGATACGTTTAAAATAAAACTTTCAATTGCAGATAGGGTATATCCTTTAACGATACATCCTTCTCAAGAAGAGGGTCTGAGAAAAGCAGCTAAGCAAATTGAACTGCTCGCAAAAAATTTTGAGCAAAATTATGCCGTTAGAGATAAGCAAGATGTATTGGCCATGTGTGCCCTTCATTTTGCCTCTAAAAGCACTCAGAATAGCATAGATGAAAATAAAGACTACCAGGAGTCTCAAGACCGTTTGGTAGCTTTAGAGGCGTTAATAGACAATTCGTTAGGTTAAAACATACGTTCTTTTAAAAACAACATTGCCCACACTGGTATTTATTTTTTGACAAACTCAACGCTAATTAGTTTCAAAAGGGTGAGTTTAGATTATGCAAGCAGGCCTTCTCGATCAAGGAAACTTAAATAATCTGTTAGCCCTAAACCTGTTTATTCAGAGTTTGTACAAAACCCAATCCATTGTGGGCTTTTTTTATATTAAATTTTAACATATATGGATAGTACAATACCAATTATATCGGCCGTGGTAGGCCTAGCTATAGGTTTTATTATAGCTAAATTCTTAGAGAAAGGCAAGGCCTCAAAAACAATAGTCAATGCTAGAAAAGACGCATTGCGTATTATTAAAGAAGCTAAAAGTGAAGGCGAAAGATTAAAAAAAGACAAAATTTTTCAGGCTAAAGAGCGATTTTTAGAGCTCAAGGCAGAGCACGAAAAAGTGATCCTTTCCAAAGAGAAGAAGATAGGAGAAGCTGAAAAGCGAACTAGAGACAAAGAGTCTCAGGTGAGCAGTGAGTTGGCTAAGTCAAAAAAATTAAATGACCAATTAGAAAAACAAATTGCAGACCATGCACACCGTACAGAAATCCTTGAAAAGAAACAGGCAGAACTGGACAAATTACACAAAAACCAGGTACAGCAATTAGAGGTAATCTCTGGACTTTCTGCAGATGAAGCTAAAGAGCAACTTTCAGCTTCATTAAAAGAGGTAGCAAAATCTGACGCTATGGCTTTTATGCAGTCTACTATGGAAGAGGCAAAACTTACAGCCCAGCAAGAAGCCAAGAAAATTATCATCAATACCATTCAGCGAATTGGAACAGAAGAAGCAGTAGAAAACTGCGTTTCTGTATTCAATTTGGAATCTGACGACGTTAAGGGTCGTATTATTGGTAGAGAAGGTAGAAACATCAGGGCTATAGAAGCTGCAACAGGGGTAGAGATTATTGTAGACGACACTCCAGACGCTATTATTTTATCTTGTTTTGACTCTGTCAGAAGAGAAATAGCTAGGTTGTCCCTTCACAAATTAGTAACGGACGGTAGAATTCACCCTGCTAGAATTGAAGAGGTGGTACAGAAGACAGAGAAGCAAATAGAAGAGGAGATTATAGACATCGGAAAGCGAACTGTGATAGATCTCGGAATTCACGGACTTCACCCAGAGTTAATCAAGGCGGTAGGTAGAATGAAATATAGATCTTCCTACGGACAAAACCTATTACAGCATTCGAGAGAAGTAGCTAAATTGTGTGGTGTTATGGCTGCAGAATTAGGGGTAAACGCTAAACTTGCTAAGCGTGCAGGATTATTACACGATATTGGTAAGGTTCCAAATACAGAGGCTGAGGTAGAGACGCCACACGCGATTTTAGGAATGCAATGGGCAGAGAAATTTGGGGAAAAACCAGATGTATGTAACGCCATTGGAGCCCATCACGATGAAATAGAAATGAACACTCTCATTGCACCCATAGTTCAGGTTTGTGACGCCATAAGTGGGGCTAGACCTGGTGCCAGAAGACAAGTTTTAGATTCTTATATTCAGAGATTAAAAGACTTAGAAGACGTTGCTTTTGGTTTCTCAGGAGTTCAAAAAGCCTACGCTATTCAAGCGGGTAGAGAACTCAGGGTCATTGTAGAAAGTGAGCGTGTAAATGACGACCAAGCCGCAGAACTATCCTTTGAAATTTCTCAAAAAATACAAACAGATATGACCTATCCGGGTCAGGTTAAGGTAACTGTAATACGAGAAACAAGGGCCGTGAATGTAGCTAAATAAGATCTAGTATATTTAATAAAAAAGCCTGCATTGAAAAATGCAGGCTTTTTTTTGCTTCCCTTATTTTAGTCTTGGGTGTTGGTGTCTTCTGTACTCTCTTCCTCTTCTTTATTTATTTTGTGGGTTAGAATGTTTAGTTTTTTTAGTTTTTCTTTCCAAGTGTCTAACTCATTCTTATGTTTTTCTATTTTTGAAACCACATCTTTAACAATAGGACTGTCTTCAGAAGCATTGGAGAAAAATTCTAAATTGTTTTCTAGCTGTCTCATCTCTGTTTTGCATTCTTCCATTTTCTTTCTTATGAATGACCTTTCCTTTGCCATGGCGTGGTCATTATCTGAATGAGCCAATTGAGATAGTTTGTCTCCGTATTTTAAAAGTTCAGATTCTTGTTTGTCAATGTCCAATTTTAAGAATAGAGCGTCTAAAACCTTATTAAAAGTTTGGTTGATATTTTTCTTTTTAAAAGGCACTTTTCCGATCTTTTTCCAAGCGGAAATCTGCGATTTGATAAATGCGAGGTCTTTTGATATGTCGGAACTCAAATCATATGCCTTTAGCTCATTTAGTACTGCTTCTTTAGCTTTTAAATTATCCGTCTCTACGGCTAGATTAGCATTTTTAGAAGTATTTACCTTTTCAAAATAGGTATTACAAGCTCCTTTAAAGGACTTCCAAAGTTTATCAGAGTATTTTCTTGGTACATGCCCAATATCTTTCCATTCGTTCTGTATACGTTTAATGGTTTGCGTGTTTTCTTCCGTTACTTCTTCATCTTTGAGATTATTGGCCAAAGCAACCAAAGCTTTTTTTGCCTCTAAATTTTCTTGTTGCTCTTTTTTTAGCGCTTTGTAAAAATTATTTTTTTGCTGATTAAAAGACTTCACAGCAGCCTTAAAAGCCTTCCAGGTAGCTTCGTTATTTTTTTGGGGAACTTTACCAGCGTTAAAGAAATCATTCTTAAGCCCATCCATAATTTTCATCTGTGTTTGGATGGCTTTGTGGCTAGATGCTATAGGGTTGGATAACTGAGTAATCTTTTCAATAATACGTAGCTTAACTTCTAAATTAGATTCGTACACTTTTTCCAAAGATTGGAAATAAGCTTGTCTTTTCTCGTGTACTATTTTTGTAGCTGCACTAAATCTTTCCCAAATGGTTTCTCGGTGCTCTTTGTCTACTGGACCTAAGTCTTCCTTCCATATTTTATGAAGGGTCTGCAACTCTTGGAAAGCTTTTTGAATGTCTTCCTCTTTGGTGAGTTGTTCTGCTTTATCTATTATTTTAAGTTTTTCCTCCAGGTTGTGCTTGAAGTCCAAATCTCTGAGCTCTCTGTTGAGGTTTAAGAAGTCATAGAAAATCTCCATATGATGGTGGTAGGTTTTCCAAACATTGTTATAATGAGCTCTTGGAATGGGTCCAGCAGTTTTCCATGATTGCTGAATCTCTTTAAAATTTTTATAGGTCTCGTTAATATCTTCTTCTACATTGACTAGACCTTTTAGTCCTTCAATAAGAGAAAGTCTTTTGTTTAAGTTATTTTGAAGGTTTTGCTCTAAATTTTTGTAGTAGGCATCTCTTTTTTCTCTGTATTCTGAGTACACCTCGTTAAATTGTCTTTTGTCTACTGAGTTGTATCTGAAATCAATTTCATTGCCGCCTCCAGCGATAAATTCCTCTTTTTTGGTTTCTAATAATTCTTGAAACTTCTGATCAAAGGCACTTTTAATTTGGTCTACATGCTTTTTTATCGCTTGTATTTTTTCATTTTTAACCAATCTCTGTAAGGCCCCCACTAAGTTTTCTAAATTCATAGTATCATAGTCCATCTCTGGGATACTGTGTCTACTCTCATTCTCTTGATCTTCTGCGTCTTCCGCATTAGATGCATCTATCTCATTTTGAGGGTACAATTCATTATTTGCTACCGGATCTTGTAGGTTACCGTCTTTTTCTTCTAACATGACTGTTGTTTTTAGTTAGTTCAAAATAGAATGGGTTTTACCATTTCTTATCTGGAGTAAGATACTAAATCTCATTTGATACAAAAGACATTAATTATTTAAATTTAAACTTCATTCCAAATGGTCCAGGAGCCCTCTGCTTGTCCAACCAACATCTCGTATCCATTTTTTATTTGGGCTCCATTTGCTTTAGCTATCTGAAGTAGTGCAGACACCTCTGGATTGTAAACCAAGTCAAATACGATATATCCAGCATGAATAAACGCATAGGGTAGCGCTGGTTTTTCATCTACATTGGGGAAGGTACCTACAGGGCTACAATTAATAATAATTTGGTACTCCTTCATGACTGCCTGGTTTAGTGAATCGTAATTTAATTGTCCCTTTTTTGGGGTTCTAGACACATATGTTTTTTCAATACCAAGCTCCTCTAAGGCAAAGGCAATGGCCTTAGAAGCGCCACCAGTTCCCAAAATCAAAGCTTTTTTATGGCCATTTTCTAATAGGGGAGAAAAGCTATTTTTAAATCCAATAAGGTCCGTATTGTACCCTATTGTGCCCCTTGGGGTGAATTTAATAGTATTTACGGCTCCAATCTTTTGAGCGATTGGATCTATATGGTCCAGATGGGGTATTACCGCTTCCTTGTAAGGTATGGTAACATTCAAGCCTTTGAGATTTTTTAAAGTTAAAATTTTGGATAGCTCTTCTATGTTCCTTATGTCAAAATTTTGATAGGAGCAGTCTACAAGACCTTCTTTTGCAAACTTGTCTTTAAAATAATTTTCAGAGAAGGAGTATGAAATGTCTTTTCCGATTAATCCGTATCTATTATTTTTTTCGGTGTCCATAATATTCTAAAATGATTAAAAAAAGAAGCCCGGATAAAATCCAAATCACCCCCCAATAGCTTTCTACGTACTCAAAATTTGGCCAAAATCTTTCATAATTTACTATAATTGGGTTTTGGTTTGAGTCTAAAATCAATGTCCCTAAGCCGTCTGTTTTATAAATTGTTTTTTTCCAGGGCCAAACCACGCCCAGAGAGCCACTTATAAAACCAATGATAACCGCTGTTGTTATGTGATTGAATTTCTTAAGCACATAACTAATCAGATGAGAAAGACTCACAAGGCCAACAGAGGAGCCTAAGGTAAACACGCCAAGTATTTTTAATTTGTGAAGGTTAGAAGGCTCTGACAAGAATGCAAAGTCTCCTGAAAATAAGGAGGCTAAGCTGTCATACAAAGCATTTACACTGTCTACCAAAAGCAGAACATAGTTGCCTAAAATCATTAAGATAAACGAGCCTGATAAACCGGGTAGGGCCATTCCAGAAACACTGATAATCCCACAAAAAAAAACAAATAATAAATGGTCATTTTCTGTAGCAGGTTGTAAAAAACTCAAAGAAATACCCACTAACAATCCGAGTATTCCAAAACCTACAGTGTGTTTATTCCAGTGATTAAATTGTTTTCCCAGATAGTATATAGAGCCAAGGATCATTCCAAAGAAACCTGCCCATACATAAGTTTCATATTGTTCTAAAAGTGCATCTAATATTTTAGACACACTAAAATAACTCACCAGCATTCCCAGCAATAGAACAACTAAGAAGGAGCCATTAATGTATTGATAAAAACTTCTGAACCTACCGCTAGCTAATAATAGCAAAGCCTTTTGGTTTATTTTCTTTAAGGCATAAATGAACTCTTCATAGAAGCCTCCTACAAATGCGACAATACCACCAGAAACGCCAGGTACTTTATTGGCTGCACCCATTCCCAATCCCTTTAGAAATAAGAATATATAATCCAAACGGCTTCTGTGCACGGGTTTCATAGGTAGGTTGTTTTCTCTTATGACTGCTTGGCTTTGTAGGTAGCAGCCCTTTCCAATACGAAAATTAATAAAAATCCAACAAGTCCAAAAGTAACTGCTAAAAGCAGCTGCGGCTCACTAGAGAAATTTCCTGGGAGTACATTTTTTGTGGCTAAAACAATTTCTTTATCTCCAATTTGTACAGAATTAAGCACTTCTTTCCAAGGCCAAATGGTAGAAAGAGATCCCATTACAAAACCAATAAGCAATAAAAGAGTTTGATTTTTAAAATACTTAAAAGTCCATTTTAAAACCCTAGAAAAAATGCTGAGCCCAGTGATGGCTCCAGCACCTACAATACATATGATGGTTAGATCTCTCTGGTGTACCGCTTGGAGTATGGTTTCATAAGACCCCATTAAAACCAATATAAAAGCGCCAGAGATTCCAGGTAGGATCATGGCACAAATAGCCACTGCGCCTGAGAGAAAAAGATACCACAGACTTTGGCTGTTCTCAGAAACCCCCAAACTTGAAATATATAGTGCTAAGGTTATACCTATCACTGCCCAGATATATTGCCACCAGTCTACTTTTTTAAGTTCTTTAGCAAGATAGACCACACTAGCCAGTACAAGCCCGAAAAAAAAAGACCAGAGTAGTATGGGCTGCTCTTCAAGAAGCCAGCTAATCCCTTTAGCTAAGCTTATTACGCTGCAGACAATCCCTGCAAAAAGGGAGGCTAGAAAGCTTCCATTTATATAACTCCAGAAGGAGGAGAGCCCCTGGTTTTTAAGAACGCTAAAGGCTTTTACATGGAGCTTACTAATACTGTCTAGTAATTCCTGGTAAATTCCAGAAACAAAGGCAATGGTACCTCCAGAAACGCCAGGAACTACGTCTGCTGCCCCCATAGCCATTCCTTTAAGAAAGGTGGAGAAATATTTTCTTTTAAATGATGGAGTCATAGAGAAGATTAAAACCTAAAAATAGGTTATTTAACTAGATGCTTTGCTAGAGCTTCCAATAAATTGAATGACCCAGCTATGGTTAAAAAATCCTGGGTATTCAGATTTAAAGGGACTCAAAAGAGAAGGATCTAAAGACAAAGCTTTTGCAAGGTAGTTTTTACTCTGCTCTATGTCTTGGGTTACGCCCAATACAAACGCCAGCCTGTAATGTAAGGCGGCAGACTCCGGAAAGAATCCAATGGCTTGTAGCAGAATTTGAGTAGCTGCCTCAAACTCTTTGTTTTGAATAACAACCATAGCCCAAGATTCCCAGGTATTTAAGGAATAATCTCCAAATTCAACAGCTTGTTTGAAGGAAAAATCAGCTTCATCTAACTGATTCAATGACACATTTATTTCTGCGCATTTTTTCCAATACACTTCATTTTCAGTGTCTATATGAAGGGCTTTGTTAATGTAAAACAAGGCTTTTTCAAATTTCTTCTCTTTGATATAAAAATTCGTAATAGCTAGCCAGCCCTTGTCTAAAAGGGGATCTTCATGAACAGTTTTGTAGTAAAATTGTTGGGCTAGCTCCGTATTCCCAATTTTTTCATGACAGCGTCCAATTCTGAGGTAAGCATGCGCAGTTGGGTCGTCTAAATCAATAGTAGTCTGGTAGTTTTCTATGGCTTCATTATAACGTTTTAACTTTTCCAAGACCATGGCTTTTTCAAAATAGGCACCAATAAAAGATTCATCAGAAATAATGGCAAAATCAAAAGCCGTTAAAGCCTCTTTAAAGAGGTTTTCAGACATATATTGTTTTCCCAATTGGTGCCATGCCACTTCACAATAAGGTTGGCCCTCCAAATACCCATTCAGATAATCAATAGCTCCCTTTGGGTCTTCTAAGTATTCAAAGCAATACACAATATTATACAATGAAGCATAGTCTTGAGGGTCTGCAGCAACGCAGATGATAAAGTTTTCTTTGGCTTTGGCAAAATCTTCCAAAAACAAGTATTCCATTCCTAGCAAGGCAAAAATATCCGTAGTGTCTTCAGAAATTTCTAAAGCCCTTTGCAGGCAAGCTATAGCCAAATCGTGCTTGTCTTGCTTAGACCAAATGTTAGCACGCTGAATGTAAATCTCTTCGTTTTCACTGTCTAAAGATTCCAGGACGTCTAATTGGCTTATGGCCAAGTCTAATTTGTTTTCAAAAACTAAAACCTCTACCTCCAATAATTTAAGATTGATGGTCTCTGGGTGCTGTTCTAAAGAAATTTTAATGGCTTTTTTGGCTAGAGAGACCTTACCATTATTTAAGTAATGGTGAATAATATCTTCAAAGTCTTCAGCGTCAAAGAAGTAAACATCATCCGTTTTAAGCATGGACTCAAACTTGGCGATGGGTTCGCTCTGTTCTTCATTATAGTCTAACGCCATAGCGTATTTCTTGGGGTTTATGTTTATTAAAAGTAGACCTTACTGCCTTTAAAATAGGAAAAAATGGCTTTGTGTTATTAACAAATTAGTTAACAAGCTGCTATATAGCGTCAAGAATTTCTAAAATAATGTCACAGCCTTTATCTATTTCTTCAATAGAAATAGTGAGTGGGGGGGAGAGGCGAACGGCTCTTTTTTCAAACAGCAGCCAGAATAAGATAAGCTGTTTTTTTGCTGCATGAAGCACGAGAGAATTGGCCTGTTCTGGAGTCTCTAAAATAATAGCCAGCATGAGTCCCTTCCCTCTAATTTCTTTTATTTTTGAATGCTGTAAACGCTTTCTGAAATGGGCTTCTTTTTCTAGGCTTTGTCGGATGAGATCTTCTTCAAATAAGATGTCAAGGGTGGCCTTACAGGCCGATGCGATCACTGGATTCCCTCCAAAGGTCGTGATATGCCCCAAGCTAGGTTTATCTTTAAGCGTATCCATATACTCCTTAGAACTTACAAAAGCTCCCACGGGTAGGCCACCTGCCATTCCCTTACCCATTACTAGTATATCTGGAATACAATCAAAGTGTTCAAATGCAAAAAGAGCCCCAGTTCTTCCAAATCCTGGTTGAATTTCATCCAGAATTAGAAGGGCACCAACAGATAGACAACGTTCCTTAACCGCTTTCAAATAGCCGAGATTTGGCATGATAAATCCAGCCCCACCTTGAATGGTCTCCAGCACCACTGCTGCAGTTTTTTCAGTGATCAAATCCAACTCAATAAAAGCATTAAAATGAATAAAACGAACATCGGGAATAAGGGGTCTAAAACTAGTCTTTCTGTCTTCGTATCCCATCAGACTCAGGCTCCCCATGGTATTGCCGTGATAGCTGTGGTGGGCCGCAATGAGTTCTGTTCTCCCAGTGACTCTTCTGGCTAATTTAATAGCTCCCTCCATAGCCTCTGTTCCAGAGTTCACTAAATAGGTGCAGTTTAGGGGAGCAGGCAGTAATCCGGCTAATTTTTTAGTATAGGATACAGCGGCAGACTGAACGTATTCTCCATAAACCATCACATGCATATAGGAAGCAACTTGTTCTTGAATGGCTCGCACTAACTTTGGATGGCAATGGCCCACACTGCATGCAGAAACTCCAGCAACAAAATCTAGGTGAGGCTGGCCCTTTTGGTCATATATAAAACTTCCAGAAGCTTTAGATACCTCCATGGCTAGAGGGTGCAAGGTGGTTTGCGCCTGGTATGTAAGGAAGTCCTCTGTCATACGCTACTCTTTTTTTTCTAGAACTTCTTTCTTTAAGGCTTCCATATCGATAGACTGTGTGAGGCCCTTAATGGTGGGGAGTTTTATATTGCGGTCTTCTGGGCTAAAAATATCGTGTTTGGATTTAATGCGTTCTTCTCCATACCACACAAAACCTTCTAGTTTTCTGTCTGCTACTGGAATTTCTGACAATGGATAAATGGTGCCGTCGGGCGCAGTAATAAAAGTAATTTCACTGATTTCATTATCGACCATTTCAATTTCTATCTCACTGCAAATGGTTTTGTTAATCCCCATGAGTTCTTGGTCGCTGTCGTACAGATAATATATAAGTTCCGTATTCTTAATGAGTTTTAAATATCGAAGCACATTGTTGTCAAAAGAGCCAAACATATCTTTACCCTTAGCTTGGTTATAGCCTTTTTTTCTGATGGTGTCTAAAGAAACTATAAAGGCGTTATTAAGTACCTCTAAAGAGTCCATAGATTTAGTTTTTGGATCTGATCTTAAATGAATAAGGTCTCCAGTCATTTGATTTTCACCATTCCAGATAATGGGTCTTCTAATGAGTTGGGTAAGACCTGTTTGCTGATTAAAGTGAATAGAGTCACATTTGCCACTGAGATCTGTTTTGTAAAATGTAGCTCCTCTAAAAGCCCTCAGAATACGAGCATCTGGTTTTCCAGTAAGCATAATGGTGTCTCCATGCATGTATAAAGAGTCTTTCTCTACCAAACTAATAGAGACCGCTTTTTTGGTTGCAAACACCGAATCTTTGGCTTTGTAAACCTCAGCGTAATGGGCTCTAATCACACCTTTGTTAATAGTGTCTGTGACCACTATGTGATTGGTAGCAGAGGCAAACTGTTTTCTTTTGTTAAAGTACACAGAGTCTCCTTCAATAATTCTATTGTTGTAGTTAATCTTGGTATTCTTAATACCGTAGCCACTTTCTACTATTGTATTGTAGAAGCCCCTTTCACAATAAAAAGTATATTCTTTCCCGTAAATGGTAGTGGGGCCATACATATACACATTTTTAGAGTTGGTGTAATAGTCCAATTGTGCAGACCGCAATTTATACTCCGGGTTTACAAGGGTCACACGGCTTAAAAATCTATATTTTTTAGGGGTTAAATAATAGCGACCTATATCTGAAGTGAGGGTGTTTTGACTATCTACGATCGTTCCTTTTTGATTGTAATAGGCTTCCTGGTCTGCGCGATTAAAATACAAGGTGTCAGAAGGGGTTAGTGTCATGTCAGAATTTCTGAGACTGACAGACTCCCATGCCTTTGCCAATTGGTTTACCCCATTATAGTCCAAGGCACCAGCATCCATAAAAATAGAATCTCCCTGAATGAGTTTAATATGCCCCTTGGCTTTAATTCTATTCTCCTCAGGATAAAAGATAGCCACATCACACCAAAGATCTGCTCCCTGATGCCTGAATTGTACCTGCTTGTTGTCTTTGCTAAAAATAGAAGCCCCAGGGAACTGCGCTTCATCCTTAGAAAAATTACCACCGTAAACAATTTCTATTTGTTTTTCTTGGGAGATCGCTTGGAAGCTTCCCAAAAAAATAACAATCCATAAAAATAGTAAAGCAGGCGTTTTCAAAGGGTATATTAATTTGAAGTTAAGACGCCTCTAAGGCTATCTATGAATGGTTTGTGTTCTGTCTGGACCCACAGAAACAATCTTAATTGGCACCTCCAATGCCTCTTCTAAATAATGGATATAATTCATTAAATTTTCAGGTAATTGGTCTTCAGAAGACATTTTAGTCAGGTCTTCATTCCATCCAGGCATTTCTATATAATTAGGACTTAGGTTTTCTGGTTCCACATTATACGGAAAGTGAGAAATAAGTTCTCCTTTGTATTGGTATGAGGTGCAAATCTTCACTTTTTTAAAGCCTGAGAGAACGTCTGCCTTCATCATCATAAGCTCTGTAGCCCCATTAATTGTAATGGCATATTTTAAGGCCACTAGATCTATCCAACCACAGCGTCTAGCACGTCCAGTAGTGGCTCCAAATTCATTTCCAACTCTTCCCATGGTCTCCCCATCTGCGTCAAAAAGCTCAGTAGGGAAGGGGCCACTTCCCACTCTTGTGGTGTAGGCTTTAAAAATACCCAGCACCCTGCCTATTTGATTTGGTGCCACACCCAAACCAGTGCAGGCTCCAGCAGCCGTGGTATTAGAAGAAGTTACAAAGGGATAGGTTCCAAAATCAATATCTAAAAGAGATCCTTGAGCACCCTCTGCTAATATTTTTTTGCCTGCTTTTTGTGCTTGGTATAGGTATTCTTCAGAGTCTATAAAAGTGAGGCTTTTCAGCCTTTCAATTGCAGAGAAGAAAGCGTCTTCCAATTCTGCTAAATTGTATTGAATGTCTACGTTGTAAAAACCAATCATAGCTTCATGCTTATTGGCTAAAGCTCTATAGCGTTCCTTCCAGTCTGACATCTCTAGATCCCCTACGCGCATTCCATTTCTGCCAGTTTTGTCCATGTAGGTGGGGCCAATCCCTTTTAGGGTAGAACCAATTTTGGCCTTCCCTTTTGCAGCTTCAGAGGCCGCGTCTAACAGCCTGTGTGTTGGCAAGATGAGGTGTGCTTTTCTAGATATGAGTAACTTAGATTTAAAATCAATTTGAAATGGATCTAAATTTTCTAATTCTTTTTGAAAAATAACTGGGTCAATCACAACACCATTTCCCACAATATTTTTGGCAGTTTTGTGAAAAATCCCTGAAGGGATGGTGTGTAAAACGTGTTTTATACCGTCAAACTCAAGGGTGTGTCCTGCATTAGGGCCTCCTTGAAATCTGGCTATAATGTCGTAATCTTTTGTTAATACGTCTACAATTTTTCCTTTTCCTTCATCTCCCCATTGGAGACCTAGTAGTAAATCTACGGCCATGAATATGCGTGTTGTTAATGTTTATTCTTTAGTTTGAGCGTCCCCTTCTTTGGTGCCGTAAAAGTATAAAGAATGATTGTTTATTTTAATTTTAAAAACGTCTTCAATTGTTTTTTTTATGGCTTGGATACGAGGGTCACAAAATTCAATGACCTCTCCTGTATCGGTGAGAATGACATGGTCGTGTTGGTGGTCAAAATAGGATTTCTCATACTGCGCCTGATTCTTTCCAAACTGATGTCTCCTAACCAATTTACAATCCATTAATATTTCAATGGTATTGTACAGAGTAGCTCTACTCACTCGATAGTTTTTATTCTTCATTTGAATGTACAAAGACTCAATATCAAAATGAGATTCACTGTCGTAAATTTCCTGTAAAATGGCATAGCGTTCGGGTGTTTTTCTATGCCCGTTTTCTTCTAAAAACGCGGTAAAGACGTTTTTTACTATTTCTTGATTTTGTTCTGAAGCCATGGTTCAAATGGGTCTTAAAGAGCAAAGGTAATGCTAAATTTTTATAATCTACTTACTTTATCAATCCCGTTAATTTGCTTGAGATTGTTCATTAATTTTTGTAAGGTGTCATTATTTTTAACAACCACCCTAATTTTACCGCTAAAAGTACCTCCATCTGTACTAAAATTAATCGCCTTCATGTTTACATGCATCTGATTTGAAATGATTTTAGTAATGTGACTCACAAGCCCCAAATGATCCAATCCATGTAAGGCAATCTCAGCAGAAAATTCTTCTTGGCTAGAGTCTATCCATTGGGCAGATATAATGCGGTAGGCGTAATTAGATTGTAAGGAGATGGCATTGGGACAGTTTTTTTTATGCACCTTAATGCCGTCATTAATACTGATAAAACCAAACACTTCATCTCCAGGAATAGCAAGACAGCAAGGAGAAAGCTTATAGGGTAATTTTTCTTCATCCTTGCCAAAGACTAGGGTGTCGTAATTGGCGGTAATTTCATCTTTGTCTATCTCCTCGGGCAATGGCACCCTGCGAATCTTATTTTTAAAGAAAGAAATAAAGGCATTGTTATAAGAGGCCGCAAAATCTTTAATTTTTGAATTGTCAATGATCCCATTTCCCACTCGATAATACAAATCTAAGCTGGTTTTTAGCTTAAAAAACACCACTAGTTTATTTACAGTGTCCTCATTGAGGGATATTTTTTGAGATTTTAACTTTCTTCTTAAAATTTCTTTTCCCTCTTCTGCAATGGCCTTTTTAGCTTCTTTGAGTGCTGTTTTTATCTTGGCTCTGGCCCTGGCCGTTGTAGCATAGCTAAGCCAGTTTTGCGTAGGCTTGGCATTTTCCGAGGTAATAATGTCTACCTGGTCTCCAGAGTGTAATGGCGTGTTAAGAGGTACTAATTTCCCATTTACTTTAGCTCCACGAGTCTTGCTCCCAATCTCTGTGTGAATGCTAAAGGCAAAATCCAAAGGCGTAGCTCCTTTGGGTAGTGATTTTAGGTCTCCTTTAGGAGTAAATACAAAAATTTCTTTTGAATATAGGTTCAGTTTAAATTCCTCTACAAAATCTACTGCGTTGGCATTGTCATTTTCTAAAGCCTCTTGTAGTCTATTTAGCCATACGTCTATACCCTGCTCTTTTTGAGCGCCGTGTTTGTATTTAAAGTGCGCAGCATACCCTTTTTCTGCAATTTCATGCATGCGTTCAGAGCGTATCTGAACCTCTACCCATTTTCCTTTAGGTCCCATAACTGTAATATGAAGTGCTTCATATCCGGTAGTTTTGGGGGAAGAAATCCAATCCCTTAGTCTAACAGGATTAGGGGTAAAGTGGTCGGTGACAATAGAGTATATTTTCCAAGCCAAGAATTTCTCATCCTCTGGTCTTGACTCGTACACAATCCTAATGGCAAACTTGTCATAAATCTCGTCAAAATTGACCAGCTGTTTTTTCATTTTTCTCCGGATGGAGAAAATAGATTTCATACGACCCTTAATGGAGTATTTGAATTTTTCTTTGGCCAGCGAGGCTTTAATACTATTGGTAAAATCCTCAATATACTGCTGCTGCTCTTCTTTGCTTTCTTCAATTTTGTCTGAAATATCTTTAAACACCTCCGGTTCAGTGTACTTCAAACTCAGGTCTTCCAGTGCAGTTTTAATGTTATACAGGCCAATTCTGTGCGCCAAGGGTGCATAGATGTATAGAGTTTCAGAAGCTATCTTTAACTGTTTGTACTCCGGCATGGCGTCCATGGTGAGCATATTGTGATAGCGATCTGCAATCTTTATGATAATTACCCGAACATCATCATTGAGGGTGAGGAGCATTTTTCTGAAATTCTCTGCTTGCTGAGAGATGTTCATGTCCTTTTTGAGGTGGGCAATTTTAGTAAGTCCATTAACTATTCTCGCTACCACAGGGCCAAACAAGCGTTCTATATCTGGTAGGGTGTAAGAGGTGTCCTCTACCACGTCGTGCAAAAGGGCTGCAGCTATAGAAGTGGCGTCTAAGCCTATTTCTGAGGCCACAATTTTTGCAACTGCTATAGGGTGAAAAATATAAGCTTCGCCAGATTTTCTTCTTTGGTCAGAGTGTGCTTCTACGGCCGTGTCAAAGGCCAGTCGGATCATTTTCTTGTCGTCTGCAGAAAGGGTTTGATAGCTTATACGCAGCAGTTCTTTATACTCCCGAGCAATGGCTTTGTTTTCCTCAATAATGGCTTCTTCACTTAGCATAGCATAAAGATAGTTATTCTATAAAATGGATCTTTGCCTAAGGGCTTCAAAAATTAAAATTCCTGCGGCCACAGACACATTCATGGAGTCTATGGCACCCCGCATGGGAATGCGAATGTTTTGGTTGGAAGCCTCCAACCAAAGGGCGTCTAAGCCCGTAGCCTCTGTCCCAACTACAAGGGCTGTGGGGCCCGAAAAATCAATTTCTGTATAAGGGCAAGACGCCTGCAGCGCCGCTGCGTATACATTCGCCTGTAGCTTCTCTAGAAATCGAAGTACCTCTGAACTGCTCCCCATGGCTACTGGAACCGAGAAAACAGCTCCCACGGAGGAACGTACGATATTGGGATTATACAAGTCAGATTTTGGATTTGCAATAATTAGGGCGTCCAGATTGGCGGCATCGGCCGTGCGTAGCAAGGCTCCAATATTACCCGGCTTTTCAGGGGCTTCTGCCACTAAAACAAGTGGGTTTTTACGTTTTATGATCAGTTGGTCTAGCTGGTGGTTTTTGGCTTTAACCACTGCAATCACACCTTCCGTACTGCCGCGCTGGGCTATTTTTTCGAACACCGCTTGAGAAATGTGGGTAGGAGCAAGATAGTTTCCCTGTACCTCTAATTTTGCGCGTACTGCTTCCTGCTGTTGCTCCTTGCAAATATGAGGCTGCACGTACCAGGAAAGCACCTCGTAGCCAGCATCTATAGCCAGACCCAATTCCCGTTGGCCCTCAATGATAAAACTAGAAGACTGTGTTCTGGCCCTGGACTTTTCTTTGAGCCGGATCATGTCTTTTACCTTTGGGTTTTGAAGGCTTTCTATGGATAAGGGGCTTTTCATATTACAAAAGTATGCTATTTCTAAACAAAAAAAGAGGGCTTTTTAAGGAAGCCCTCTTTTGTATAAATGGAATGGACCAAGGAATTATTTCCCCTCAAATTTTCCCATATAGCGCTTCCAAAGCTCCGTTTGGTGAGTCTCCAAAGAAATGGAACGGCCTTGAATAAAGGCGGCGCTGAGTTGGTTGGTTCTCATGTCTAAGGCGTCTCCTTGAGAGATGAAGAGTGTAGCACTTTTGCCAACCTCCAAGCTTCCAAACTCCCCATCTATCCCTAATATCTTAGCTGCATTGAGTGTGATTAAAGAGAGCGCTGTTTCCTTGTCCATACCCTGACCCACTACTTGGCCCGCGTAAAAAGGCAAGTTTCTGTTTTGGAAGTTAGCTGCGTCTGCATTTTGAATGCTCACCAATAGGCCTGCGTCTGCTAATAATTTAGGCAATTTATAGGGTTGGTCGTAGTCTGCGTCATCTGAGGGAGGCAATTGGTGGGTGGCTTCTACCAAGACTGGAATGCTGTGTTTCTTTAGAAAATCGATTACCTTATGGGCTTGAGCACCACCTACTAAGACCACTTCTTTTACCCCCAATTGTTTGGCGGTAGTAACTGCATCTATAATTTCTTTTTCTCCGTTTGCCGTTACAAATAACTTCTGAGTCCCATTAAAAAGACCTTGAGTAGCCTCAAAAGGTCTATTTTGTTGGCGGGCCAGTTCTGGCTTATACACCTTGGCGTTTTCCATAAAAGTTTTGAAAGCCGCTATGTCTCTTTGGTAGTTTGCATTGGGTTTTAATCCGGGGTCTTCTCCCATCCACCAGCGACCTCTTCTAAAGCTAGAAGGCCAGTTTACATGAACAGCGTCGTCTGTTTTAACCACTGCGTCTTCCCAGTTCCATGCGTCTAATTGCATGACAGAGGAGGTGCCAGACACAAAGCCTCCTTTAGGAGACACCTGCGCCAATAAAATTCCATTGGGTCTCATGCTTTCTACTACCTTAGACTCTGCATTATAAGCAATTAAAGACCTAATATGTGGAATGATGTCTCCAATTTCATCTTGGTCGTCAGTGGCTCTAACGGCGTCTATTTCTACCAAACCTAAGGAGGTGCAGTTGGCTATAAACCCAGGATAAACATGCTGCCCAGAAGCGTCAATAAGCTTTCCTTTGGTGGGGGTGTCTGCGCCACCAATGGCAGTAATCTTTCCGTTTTCAAAAACTAAAGTTGCATTTTCAATCACAGATCCGTTTCCAATGTGAGCAGTAGCTCCTGTAACACTGATGGCCTCTGTTTGTGGGCTCGCAGGTGTTTGTTGGGCTACTAAGGTTCCTGTCACAACCCATGCCAGGGTCAAAATAGCTATTTTAATATGTTTCATAATAGTTGTTTTTTTCAATTATAGTTCTGTGTCACAGTGTAATTCCACCTTCATGCTTCTCTTTGGAGCCTGTGTGGGAGCTCCATTTTTCTTGTCTGCAATCATCATTTGGATCAGGGTATTTCTTTCCTTTTCAATGGCAGCTCTTTGTGCTTTGTCTGTTTCTATGTCAAAATAAGTAACACCTTCAATCATCGTTTTTTCAGACTTGGCATAGACAGATAAGGGGTGCGTATTCCAGAGAACCAGATCTGCGTCCTTACCCACAGCTATACTACCAACCCTGTGGTCTATATGTAAAAGTTTAGCCGGGTTAATGGTAACCATCTTCCAAGCCTCTTCTTCACTCATACCTCCGTATTTTACCGTTTTGGCTGCCTCTTGATTTAATCTTCTAGACATTTCTGCGTCGTCAGAGTTAATAGCCACCGTTACACCTTGGCTGTGCATAATGGCTGCATTGTATGGAATAGCGTCGTTCACTTCGTATTTGTAGGCCCACCAGTCGGAGAAGGTAGAACCGCCAACGCCGTGCTCCGCCATTTTATCGGCTACTTTGTAGCCTTCCAAAATATGGGTAAAGGTGTTCACTCTAAAACCAAACTGTTCTGCTACTTTCATGAGCATATTAATCTCACTTTGTACATAAGAGTGGGCACTAATAAAGCGTTCTCCGTTTAAGATCTCTACTAAAACCTCCATTTCTTCGTCATAGCGATAGGGCTGTTTGGACTTTTTCAGGGCCTCGTATTCTTTGGCGCGTTGGAAGTAATTCACAAACATCTGTTCTACCCCCATTCGGGTCTGAGGAAAACGGCTGTAGGATTGCCAATTAGATTGCTTTACGTTTTCACCCAAAGCAAATTTGATAAACTTAGGAGAATTCTCATAAATAAGTTCTTTGGCCGGTGCACCCCATTTGAGTTTAATAATGGCAGACCGACCTCCAATAGGGTTGGCAGAGCCGTGTAGCAGTTGCATGCTGGTTACCCCACCTGCTAAATCTCTGTAAATTCCCATATGCTCAGGGTCTACAACGTCTTCCATATTCACCTCTGCAGAGCTGTTTTGCCCGCCCTCATTTACAGCTTTAAGTGCAATATGAGAGTGTTCGTCAATAATTCCAGCCGTGAGGTGTTTTCCAGTGGCGTCTATCACCTTGGCGTTGCCAGCAGAAAGGTCTTTGCCAATCTTGCTGATTTTTCCATTTTTCACTAAAACATCTGTTTGCTCTAATATGCCTGCTGCCTCAGAGGTCCAGACCGTCGCATTTTTAAACAGGGTGTTTTCTGCAGTAGGTCTTTGGGCGTAACCATAGCCTACGTTTGGATAGGTTACTGGCATGATTTCTGGGGCCGTCCCGGCCGATGCTTTTTTGTCTTTCTCCTTAAAAGCTTCTGTTTTAGTAGCTGTAAATAGAGATTCAGTCCCGTTTACTAAAACAATTTTTCCAGATATTTCATTGGCTTGGGTGGCCAAGGCAGACATTCTGTATTTGCCGCCTGCTTCTTGGTCTGTGATCACCATATGTATCCAACCTTCCTTGTATTTTAATGTAGTGGCTAAAGCAGTACTGTCTTCACTTATCTTAGCAGCTGGCTTTTCTACAGAACCACTGATTTTTAAATCTAAGTTGCGACCTTCAAAACTAAGGCGGTAAGAGCCTCTAATATCTAAAATATCTTTGTCTTTTAAGATGTTTTTAGTCCCTTGGATCCAGTGTTCATAAATGGTGTTGTCAGACTCAAAAATATCTCCTGAGCTCACTATAAAATTAGCCTGGGCTCCTGCTTTTAGATGTCCTATATCTGACCTACCCAACAAGCTAGCAGGCGTGGTAGTTAAGGCGGCTAGAGCCTTCGTTTTATCCAAACCGTACTGCACTGCTTTTTGGAGGTTTTTTAAAAAGTCTTTCTTGCTTTTTAATCCGTGAGCGGTCAGGGTAAAAGGAATACCCGCAGCTGCAATGGCCGCTGGGTTCATAGGAGCCTGATTCCAAGCTCTCATGTCTTCTAAAGACACATAACTCGCTTGGAAGGGGTCCTCTACGTCATAGGCTACTGGAAAATTAAGAGGTACAATTATAGGCGCATTGGCTGCTTTAATAGAGGCTATGTCTTCATAGGCGTCTCCACCACCTAAAATGGTAAAACGGATATTGGCTTGGTCGCCAATTTGGTCTGCTCTAAGAATATTTCCTTTGTCAGAAGCATCAAAAATAGCCAGACTGTTTTTATTGGCATTGAAGGCCTCAATAGATCGGTCTCGGGTATTGCTGTTGCCTCCGGCATACCAGGCGGCGTCTGAGAAAAATTGTCTTAAGAGCGCCATAGAACCCATTAGAGATCCGGGATAGGACTGTTTTTTAATCCTACTTTTGTTAAAAGAAAAGTATTGCGCAGAGCGGCTTGCTAAAATACGCTGGGCATCTGTTTGCTCAGGATTTAGCGCAATGAGTGCGCCAGACCCTCTTGCAATTCCGTCTTGAAGGTGGGTGTTTACCACTCCAAAGCCTTGAGACATGAGCTCCTTTGCTTCTTTGTTGTTAAATGAAAAAGCGTCTATGGCATTATTTTCAGGCATGATGTGGTCATTCCAATAAAAGCCTTCTCTGCTAGGATCATATTGCGAACCCCTACCACCACCACTAGATTTAGGGGTGTTTACTCCAAAATCTGAGTATAAATCTATAAAAGAGGGATAGATGGTTTTACCCTTCAAATCTGTAACTACTGCTTGTAATGGAATGTCCACTTGAGCTCCAACAGACACTACTTTGCCTTCTTTAATAAGTAAGGTAGCATTGTCTATGATTTGCGTGGGGCTCACGTACACGCGCGCATTGGTCAGTGCGGTGTAATTGTTGTTGGTGACTTTAACCCCATCATTTTTGGGGAAATAGTCTTGGCCCATGGCTGTGACACTCACAAAGCACAGACCTAAAAAGAGATTTTTAAATTTCATACAATACAATTTAGTTGGTGTTTTATTGCGCATTAAAATGCGGATCTTAAAGATAGTTAAAAGCGTAAAAACCCATGTAATTTTTAGGATTTTTTATAGATGTCCTTCATTTTTTAGGAATTTGTAAGTGGAAATTCACTGTGGTAGGCCAATAAAAGTTGAACAATCTGACCATAACTCTCCACCCCTGCTGCTTGCTTATTTATTTTTAAAAAACTATTAAAGATCTTTTCAAAATAGGGTTCAAGTGGGTTTTCATAGCTGTTCCAAAAGTCTGTAGACTGCTGATAATTTTGTAAGACACCAGGTCTAATTTGGTCGCGTAATGCTTCATAATCCTCAGGTGATAGCCTGTGTAAATCCCTTAGGCAATAGGATAGGGCCAAGGTGGTGGCAGCATATTTAAAATAGGGGTTTGGATGTTTTAAAGCTGCAAGGTATCCGATAAAATTGGTATCTCTCTCTGAAGCATAACCTAGTTGGTGACCTACCTCATGGCTGGCCACTAAGGGCAGCCTATACAATGGAATTTTTTGATTGATCTGTGCCTCTAGGCTAAAGGGATTTAGGTAGCCTGCGTAGCCCATATAAGAGAGAGGTGTGGCTATAAGACTTTTCTTTAGGGCTGGTTTGTGGTATGCCAAAAGCGGGTATTGCTTAGCTAGCTTTGAGAAACCCTCTGGGGTTTGCTCTAAAATCTGGGCAGCTGTGAAGGGAACTTGGACCCCCTGCTCTTTGGAACTAGACAATTGGTTGTGTAATTGATTGGTCTTATAAACTAGGGACTGCGTTAGTTGGACTAAGCTGCTGCGGTCTGGGGAAACCGAGGGTAGTGCTAAGGTTTGGGCCAAAGGTTGCCTGTAGTAGTTAAACCCCCAGCTCAGATTAAATAGGAGGTAGACCCCTCCCAACAAACGCCCCACAAATAGCAAACTTTTTTTGAGTCCTTCTCGCTCTTTGCGGTATGCATATATTTTTTTTAGGCTGTAAGCAATACCTAGACCATAGGCCAGGTCTCCAACAGAGAATGGGAATCTGGAGAACAGCCCTCTGAGCAAGGAACTCCAAAAAGGATACCATCCCCTTGAAAAATAAGCTTCAATACCATCTGTATAATCGGAGATGTATTGCACCAACAAGAAGAGGGGCAGCCAAACAAAAGACCAAAGCCAATGGGGCTCTTTTTTCTGAAACATATTTTAAAAATACATATTCTCTGCTATACTTTGTATAGTTTTGTGAGGAATAAAAACACGGTTTTATGAATACTACCCATGCGATTAGTGCATTGTCCCCCAAAGCGGTGTGGACTTCTTTTGTGGCTCTGAATGCTGTGCCAAGGCCTTCAAAAAAAGAAGAAAAGATTCGGGCGTTTATGATTCATTTTGGTGAATCTCTTGGTTTGGAAACCCAAACCGATACTATTGGAAATGTGCTTATAAAAAAAGCAGCCTCTCAAGGAATGGAGATGGCTCCTGTAGTTTGCCTTCAATCTCACTTAGATATGGTGCATCAAAAAAATGAGGGTACTGTATTTGATTTTGAAACCCAAGGGATAGACATGCAACTCCATGGAGATTGGGTGTGTGCTAAGGGCACTACTTTAGGGGCAGACAATGGATTGGGAGTAGCTGCAATTATGGCTGTTCTACAAGCCACAGATATTTCTCATGGACCTATTGAAGCTTTGTTTACCATAGACGAAGAAACAGGTATGACAGGCGCCAAGGAGTTGCGACCCAATTGGTTACAAGCTAAATACTTGTTAAATCTAGACACCGAAGACGACGACGAGATTGCCATTGGTTGTGCTGGAGGTATAGATATTACTGCTAAGGCTTCTTTTCAGGGAGCTGCACTTGCCCCTCCTATGGTGTCTTACCAGTTAAAACTCTCTGGGCTCCAAGGCGGGCACAGTGGTATGGATATTCACAAGGGATTTGGAAACGCCAACCTCATTGCCAATGAACTTTTAACGTCTATGTGTTCGCGTTTTGAGATACAATTGCAATACATAAAGGGAGGAAGCCTCAGGAACGCAATTCCTAGGGAAAGTGAGCTCATTTTTGCCCTCCCCAAAGAACAAATGGCCTCCTTTGAAGCCTACTCTGCAGTACAAATACATGAGTGTATTAAGAATTGGTCTGCAGCGGAGCCCGCGATTTCTTTTGAAATGAAGCAGACAGACGCAGCGTCTTTAAGGGCTCTGTCACAGCAAGACACTAAGGCTATTTGCGCTCAAATTAAGGCGGTTCACAATGGGGTATACACCATGAGTAGTACCGTGCCAGATTTGGTAGAAACTTCAAACAACCTAGCAAAAATTAGTCTAGAAGACGGTCTGCTACAGATAGAATGTCTGTGTAGGTCTTCTGTTGAAAAAGCTAAATTGGATTTGGCGTATACGATTAAAGACTGTTTTGACCCAGCTGTCTATGAGGTGCATTTATCTGGTGATTATCCAGGTTGGGAGCCCCGCCCTGAGGGTGTTTTGCTACCTTTGTTAAAGAAAAACTATGAGAATCTTTTTCAGGAATCTCCCAGAGTGGTAGCCTGCCATGCTGGTTTAGAGTGTGGTCTTTTGGGCAAGCCTTATCCTGAGATGGAGATGATTAGCTTTGGACCTAATATACGTGGCGCGCATTCTCCAGATGAAAAAGTTTCTGTGTCTTCCGTTCAAAAGTTTTGGATGTTTTTTAAGTCGGTGTTGGCTTCCCTAACACACTAGCTCATATATCGCAAAAAAAAAGCCAGCCTTTAAGGCTGGCTTTTTTTAAAATCTTTTTTTAGATTTTATTCTGGGTGTTATTCTACAATTTCCAACTCAAAAAATAGATTGCTATTTGGTGGGACTGCAGCACCTCTACCAGCACTTCCATAGCCCAAGTGAGACGGGATGAAGATCCTTATTTTGTCTCCAAAATTCATACTTAAAAGCCCTTCTCTGAACCCAGGAATTAGTTGCGCGTCTTCTACGTAATCCATGGGAAAAGGGTTGTATCCGCCACCGGCGGCTCTATTGGCGTCAAAACTATTGTTTTCTTTAGCAACAGCTTCTACATTGGTGTCTACGATGGTACCGTCTTCGAGAAAGCCAGCATAGTACACATTTACTTTTTCTCCAAGGTTAGGTCTAATTCCATTTCCTTCTTTTACTTTATAAATTCCTAAACCAGATGGCGTAATGGTAGCCTGAGATTTTTGAGCCATGATTTCTGATACAAAAGCTTTTTTTCTCTCCATGTCTGCTGCAACGGCTGCTTCTTCCTCTTCAAAGTATGCTGCCATTACTTTGGGAGCATTGAACTTTTTAGCTGCAGAACCATTTCTGATAATGGTTACCGTTTCCATAATCACAGGGCTTACGGGCTTGGTGTTTTCTACTTGTACGTTGGCAATAGAGTCTACCACGGTCATTCCTTCTACAACTTCTCCAAACACTGTATGCACTCCGTCTAACCAGGGTGTGGGGGCATGGGTAATAAAAAATTGACTGCCATTGGTTTTAGGACCACCATTGGCCATAGATAAAATACCTTCTTTGGAGTGGGTTAGGCTGGGGTCAAACTCATCTTTAAATCTATACCCTGGATTTCCGGTACCATTACCTAAATAGTCTCCTCCTTGGATCATAAAGTCTTTCATAACTCTGTGAAAAGTCAGTCCATCATAAAACTTTTTATTTTTTAATTCATCACTCACAAAACTGTTATTTCCCTCTGCCAAACTCACAAAATTAGCTACGGTTACTGGAGTTTTTTCTGCCTCCAATTTAACTACAATGTCTCCCATATTGGTTTTTATGTTTGCGTATAAACCGTCTGCTAAATCTGGTCTTTGACTGGTTTTACAACTACTGAGTAAAAGAGCACCTAAAAGGATTAAAAAGTTAATTTTTTTCATGAATATTATTGATTTAATTTGTTTTTATAAGTGGGTAAAATTTCTTTAAAATGGGATAAAGTGTCTGAGAGGCTTAGATCACTTTTGCCGCCAGCTGCGTTATGATGGCCACCACCATTAAAGTGGGCTCTTGCAAATTCATTCACTGAAAAGTCTCCTTGAGATCTAAAAGATATTTTAATGATCTGTTCTTCTGTGTTTTCTATAAAAATAGTGGAAAAAACCACGCCTGCAATACTTAATCCGTAATTAACCAGTCCTTCTGTATCTCCTTTTTTGTAGCCATAATGATCTAATTCTTTCTGACTCAGATGGATGATTGCTGTTTTGTATTCTGGTATGACTTCCATATTCTGGAGGGCGCAGCCCAATAAGTGAAGCCTGCTAGGGCTGTTATTGTCGTATATGGCCTGGTGAATTTCTGCGTTTTTTGCCCCCAAATGTATTAGGGCTGCAGCTACCTGGTGTGTGGTGGCAGTCGTAGACGCATATTTAAAGGAACCAGTATCTGTCATAATACCTGTGTAAAGGCAAGTTGCCATTTGTTCAGTTATTTTGTCTAAGTCTTCTAGTGCTTCTATAAAGTGAAACACCATTTGGCAGGTAGAACAAATACTAGTGTCTGAGTAGGTGTGTAGCGCATAGCTGTCCGGTGCCTCGTGATGGTCTATCATCACAAAGCTACCTTCAGCAGCCTCTAAACTAGCTTGCATGACGTCTCCCACCCTGTTTAAGTGATTAAAATCTAGTGTGAAAATGAGTTGGGCATTGGCTATGATTTCTTGGGCCAGATCATTTTGCTTTTCGAAATTTATAATTTGATGAAAGCCTGGCATCCAATGTAGAAAATCTGGAGCTTGATTGGGAGACACCACCTGACTTTCATGTCCCAGCTGAGATAGATATTCTTGTAAAGCTAGGGTAGAACCAATAGCGTCTCCATCTGGGTTTCTGTGAGGGATAATGGCTATTTTTTTGGGTTCTGAAAGCAGGCTTTGAAGGGCCTTAAAGTCCGGTTTTATCATTTTGTAAAGATAATACATATTATGAGAGCCATTAAATGCTTTTAGCTATTTTTACCTCAAAGTTTAGAACCCTTTCAAAGCGTTATTACTTATGAAACATATATGGTGGCCTCTTTTTTTTATTGTAATTACTGGGTCTGTCCAGGCTCAAAATAATCCGGATTTTACTATTGCCTTTGGCTCTTGTAACAAAACATCGCTACCCAATTTACTTTGGGACGACATTGTTGCTGCTCAGGCAGATGTTTTTATTTGGGGGGGAGACATTGTTTACGCAGACACCGATCGTATGGAAAAACTCCAGGCGTATTACAATGCCTTAGAGGATCTGCCTGGCTATAAAAAATTAAAGCAAACCACGCCTATTATTGGAACCTGGGACGACCACGATTACGGCCTGAACGACGGGGGGGTACACTTTAAAGCAAAGGCCGGAAGTCAACAGCTGTTTTTAGATTTTATGGAGGTTCCTAAAGAAAGCCCAAGGAGACTACAGGAGGGGGTGTATGCGGCTCACAAATACGAAACCAAACAAGGAAAAACTATTAAAGTCTTGGTCTTAGATACCAGGTATTTCAGATCCGATTTAACTCCAGATTTAAAAACTTCTAAACGATTTAAACCCAATCCATATGGACAGGGAACCATTTTGGGGGAGGCGCAGTGGGAGTGGTTAGAAAAAGAACTTTCAGACCCCCAAGCGCATTATAATGTAATTGTGAGTAGTGTGCAATTCCTTTCCTCTGAACACGGTTTTGAATGCTGGGGTAATTTCCCGCATGAGGTAGATAAGTTAGAGCAATTACTCGTAAAAACTCAGGCCAAAAATGTGTTAATTCTCTCAGGAGACAGGCATATTTCTGAAATTTCTAAAAAAGAAGTGGTGGGTTTAAGGTATCCGCTGGTAGACGTTACCTCTAGTGGTCTAACACATGCTTATCGCAAATTCAAAGGGGAACCAAACCGCTACAGAACTTCTAAAGTGGTAGCCACAGAGAGTTTTGGGCTTATTGAGTTTCACACCCAAGACCATAAGATTTCTGTGTCTTTAGTTACAGATGGAGGGCTTGTGGCCCAGTCGGATCTCATTGAATTTTAGGGCGTTTTTGTGATTCCTTTTTTAAGGATTCTTAAAAAAAGCACTACTTTTGCAAAAAATTTTTAAGATGATTCAAAACAGAACTTTTACCATGATTAAGCCAGACGCTGTTGCGAATGGGCATATTGGTGGTATTTTAGACAAAATTACTGCTGCAGGATTTAAAATTGTAGCTATGAAATACACTCAATTAAGTGTGAGAGACGCCCAGGCTTTTTATGCAGTGCATGCAGAGCGTCCTTTCTTTGGGGAATTGGTAGACTTTATGTCTTCAGGACCTATTGTTGCAGCTATCTTAGAGAAAGACAATGCAGTAGAGGATTTTAGAGCTTTAATTGGAGCTACTAATCCTGAGGAGGCAGCAGAGGGTACCATTAGAAAGATGTACGCTACCTCTATTGGTGAAAATGCAGTACACGGATCTGACAGCGATGAAAATGCGGCTATAGAAGGGGCATTTCATTTTGCTGGAAGAGAGGTATTTTAAATGACCTACAACTTCAAAAAAAAAAAAGCCCCATTTATGGGGCTTTTTTTTATCTAAGCACTATGTTTTTAACCAGCTCCTTTCCCAAGGACTCATTCATCATTTTCACAATTTTTGTTTTCCCGTGACTCAATTCCTCCCTCAGTACCGCAGAGCTCAGAGACACGTATAGGGTGGTTTTTTCTAGTTTTACCTCTCTGGTGTAAGAATTAACGCCATTCCCCATGAGCTCTTCCCAGGCTTTTTGAGCATTGACTTTGTCTAAGCCTTTATCTAATTTATGGGCAGAGATAAAGCCATTGAGGGCTTCGCTTAGTTGCTGTGGGCTGTCTTTTCTACTCATAACTTATATCTATGGGGAAGTATCTTTTGTAAAGATATTTTATATTTTTTTCATTGACAGCGGTATAGCTATTAGAATCTAATTGTATAATTTTTAAACGCTGGGATTGGGCGTCTTTAAAGCCAAGCTCCCACTGATTGTTTTGGTTTGTAGCTGTAAAGTACAAGGTGCTGTTATTGGTGGTGTATCGGCCGTTTAGGCCTGGCTTCATTTTTTTTAAATACCCTTCTAGCTCATTAATTTCAATATAATCTATACTGGTATTTACGCCATAGGTTTTGTTTTGTCCATTGGGAAAGCTAACTTCTGAAATTTCCCAATAGCCGTTTAACAGGTGTATGTCTTGGACGGTGGTTTTTTTTGCACAGGCCATTGCAAGTAGTACGAGTAGGCTTAAAAGTTCTTTTTTCATAAGACGTAATTTAGGATAAGGCAATGAGTTCAAAATTGTGTTGGGTGCTTTCCATTACCTCTTTAGTTCTTTCTTCATGGGTGTCGCTAATGAAAATTTGGCCGTATTCTTTAGCGTTCACTAAATGGATTAACTGAGCTACTCTGCTGGCGTCTAATTTATCAAAAATGTCGTCTAATAGTAAAATAGGTGTGGTTTTTGACTTTTGCTTGATAAAATGAAATTGGGCTAATTTAAGCGCAATCAGAAAAGATTTTTGCTGGCCTTGGCTGCCAAATTTTTTAATCACATGACCTTCTAATTCAAAGATGAGGTCATCTTTATGGGTGCCTACCGAGGTGTATTGTAAGGCCCTATCTTTTCTCTGTTTCTCTAGTAATTGGTTGTCTAAACTTCCCTGTTCTAGGCTGCTTTGATAACTAATGCCTACCTGCTCTAAACCACCTACAATAGCAGAAAATTGCTGTTGAAAAATAGGGGTGAACTGGTCTAGAAAGGCCCGCCGCTTTTCGTATATAGGGGTGGCTAATTGGCTGAGCTGTTGGTCGTACACCAAAAGGGTGTCTTTGTCAAAACTCTGATTTAGCGAAAAGTATTTTAACAAGGCATTTCGTTGGGCCAGTAGCTTGTTGTATTGGAGTAATTGTTCTAAATAGATTCGGTCCGATTGGGAGATCACACCATCTATGAATTTTCGTCTGGTGTCGCTGCCCTCTGTAATTAGATCTCTGTCTGCTGGAGAAATCATTACTAGGGGCATAAATCCTATATGATCTGAGATTTTATCATAGACTTTTCCGTTTCTCTTGATGATTTTTTTTGCTCCTTTTTTCAAACTACATACCAGCTTTTCCTCTTTTTGTTCTCTCTCTAAAGTGGCGTCTATTACAAAATAATCTTGTCCATGCTTAATGTTTTGAGAGCTTACAGGATTAAAATAGCTCTTTCCAAAGGATAGATGGTATATAGCGTCTAACACATTGGTTTTACCTACACCGTTGGCGCCTACAATTCCATTTAGCTTTGGGTTAAAGGAAAATTCTTGCTGTTCAAAATTTTTATAGTTTAGTAAGGAAAGTTGTTTGAGAATCATGAACAGAGCGTACTAATTTGGTGTTAGTTGCGTACAAAGCGCAAAATATTCAAAAATAACAAAAAAATAGGCTTTTCAATTTGGATAAAAACTTTATTTTTGCCCATTAAATAACTATTATGGCTACTTATAACAAACGAGGATATAAAGGAAAAAATGTTGAAGAAGTTCAACAGATAGAAAACGAAAACAGCACCACAGCAGAGGTTTTCTCTAGCTTAGATGAAGGTGCTTCTAAAACCGAAGCTTGGGTAGCCACAAACCAATCCTATATTATAGGTGTTATTGGTGTTATTGCCATTGGAGTTCTTGGTTATTTGGGATATGTACAGTTTGTTCAGAAGCCGCAAGAAGCCATTGCTGCTAATGAATTATTTTACCCACAACAATACTTTGACCAAGCTGTAAACGCTACCCAGTCTAAAGATTCTCTATTTCTTTTAGCACTAAACGGTGCAGAAGGTAAATACGGCTTATTAGATATTGCAAATGAGTACGCAGGTACCAAAGCGGCTAATTTGGCTCATTACGCTGCGGGTGTGTCTTACTTAAACTTACAAAAATATCCAGAGGCTATTGACCAATTAGAGCAGTTTAGCTCTCAGGACGCTATTTTAGGTGCTTTGGCCAAAGGAAATATAGGAGACGCTTTCATGCAGTTAGATCAGGCTAAAGAGGCTTTGTCTTATTACGAACAAGCCGTTGCACACAGTAGCAATGAGTTTACTACACCGAAGTTTTTGCAAAAAGCTGCTATCGCAGCTATTGCCTTGGGAGATACCGATAAAGCAGCTTCTTTCCTAAAACGTATTAAGTCTGACTATTCTCAGTCTTTGGAGGCTCAGTCTGTAGACGCTCAGTTGGGATTAGTGAACGCAGAACAATAATGGCTACTGCCCTTCAAAATTTATCACAATACCGAGAAGATCTTGTTCCAGACGCAACAGGACTCCGAATAGGGATTGTGGTTGCCAGTTGGAACCACGAAATTACCCACGCCTTATACCAAGGGGCACACGACACCTTAACTAAACATGGGGTTGTTCCTCAAGATATCATTACCTATGAAGTTCCTGGTAGTTTTGAATTGCCTTATGGCGCCTCTAAGATGATACAGAAACATGCTCCAGACGCCGTTATTGTCATTGGGAGTGTGATTCAGGGAGAAACAAAGCATTTTGATTTTGTGTGTAGTGCTACGGCTCAAGGGATTATGGATCTAAACACACAAGCACAGTTACCTGTTATTTTTTGTGTTCTCACAGATAACAATTGGCAGCAAGCTAAAGACAGGTCTGGTGGGAAACACGGTAACAAAGGGGTAGAAGCAGCCGTAGCTGCTATTAAAATGGCTACACTTTCTTAAATTCATTTTTTCATTGTTAACAATTTAGCCACAAACATCTGTGGCTTGCCCTTAATTTTATTTAATTTTGAAGGAATCACAGTCTTATGAGGTTACCTACATTATTTAAACAAAATAGAAACAAATCCTATGGGTATGCCCCTCGCTATTACAATGAGCGAAAGGAGCGTATAGAACAACTCAAAAGAGAAAAAGAGGAGGCTTCTAGCCAGAACAATATTTTTAGAAATCACGGTCCTAAATCTTTTAGAGAAGACTGGAGGAAAGCCAAAAGTCAAAGCATGGAAAAGAATAGAAGGATTAGACTCCTTGTTATTTTTATTTTCCTCCTGCTGGCTTTCTACACTGCCATTCAGATGGGTGCCATTGACTTTGTACTGTAATGACTCAAATAATTAAACGTTTAGAGGCGCATGTAGCCAATCAGATTGCTGCTGGTGAGGTAGTTCAGCGGCCCGCTTCCATTGTAAAAGAACTCATGGAAAACGCGGTAGACGCAGGAGCTACAGAAATCTCTCTGTATATTAAAGAAGGGGGAAAACTAAGCATAGAACTTATAGATAATGGTCATGGAATGTCTGAGACAGACGCCTCCCTATGTTTTGAACGTCATGCTACTTCTAAGCTATCTACAGCCCAAGATTTATTTAATATAAATACCAAAGGATTTAGGGGAGAAGCTTTAGCTTCTATAGCAGCCATTGCTCAAGTAGTAATGAAAACGAAAAGAGAAGCAGACCAACTTGGAACAGAAGTTCACATCTCTGGTGGACGTATAGAAATGAAGAAAGAGTCTGTTTGTAATACAGGGACTAGTTTTACCGTAAACAATCTTTTCTACAACATACCCGCAAGGAGGAATTTTTTAAAGTCCAAACAAATTGAGCAGCGTCATATTACAGACGAGTTTCACAGATTGGCTTTGGTTCATCCAGAAATTTCTTTTTCTTTTTACGCAGATGACAGCCCCCTTTTTATACTAAAACCGTCTTCTTTTGCTCAAAGGATTGTTCAAATTTTTGGCAAGAAAATTCAAGATAAATTAGTGCCAGTATCTGAAGAAACACCAAATATTCGCATTGAAGGATTTATTTTAAAACCGGAACTGGCTAAAAAAACCAAGGGCACTCAATTTTTCTTTGTGAACCATAGGTTTATTAAGAGTTCCTCTCTGCATTTTGGAGTAGTAAATGCTTTTGAGGGACTCATACCAAAAGGGTTGCATCCGGGCTATTTTATTCAGATAAGCTTGCCAGCAGAGCAAATAGACATTAATATACACCCGACCAAAACAGAAATTAAATTTGAAGACGAGCACACTTTGTTTGCTATATTGAGGTCTGCTATTAAACACGCACTGGGTCAATATCAAATTGCCCCAGTATTAGATTTTGACAGAGATCCAAGTTTAGATCCATCATACAACGGGGTTAAGTTAGCAGGGGCTGTCCCTCAAATTTCGGTAGACGCTTCTTTTAATCCTTTTGAGGCAACACCAGCTCCTTCAAAAAAGTCTGCTCCTTTTCAGACCTATAAAAGCCAAAGTTCTAGTTGGGAAGCCTTGTATAGCACATTAGATCACAAACAGTCAGACCATGAAGCCTTCCGAGTGGAAGAGACCAAGCCTTTAAGTTTTGAAGACCCATGGGAGCAGCCTGCTTTGTTTTCAGAAGTCAGTGGTTTAGATACGCAAACCAATTGTTTTCAGTTGCACAAAAAATACATTTTAACACCTACCAAATCTGGTGTTTTAGTAATCCATCAATCTCGGGCCCACCAGCGTATTTTATATGAGGAATTCCTTCATCACTTCACGCATGAGGGGGCAGGAAGCCAGCAATTGCTTTTCCCCAAGGAAATCACTTTTACCAGGCCAGAAATAGCCCTATTGGAAGAGCTAAGCCCTGCACTGGGAAGTCTAGGGTTTCAAATGTCTATTAGCACTCCAGACGCTGTTTCTGTGACAGGAATTCCAGTAGCCATATCTGAGAACCAATTGGCTACTCTTCTATCAGATTTTTTAGACAGCTTTCAGAACAACAAGACAGAGGCAGATTTTTCACAAACAGACATTTTGGCCAAGTCTTTGGCCAAGTCTATGGGGGTTAAAACAGGTTCTGTGTTGTCTTTAGAAGAACAGCAGCATATGATTAATACCCTCTTTGCTTGCAAGGAGCCTACCCTATCCCCATTTGGGAAAAGTGTCTTTCACACCATATCACAAACAGATTTAGATTTAAAATTTTTATAATGGGCCGCATAAGCAATACAGTGAAACATCTTATCATTATCAATGCCATTTTTTTCTTGGGCACACAATTGTATGGAGATATCATGTACCAGTGGTTTTCTTTGTGGTTTCCTGAAAATGAATACTTTAATTTCTGGCAAGTCTTCACCCATATGTTTATGCACGGTGGCTTCATGCATTTGTTTTTTAATATGTATGCCTTATGGGCCTTTGGTACCCCTTTAGAACAGCGTTGGGGCAGACAAAAGTTTTTATTTTTTTATTTGTCTGCAGGCTTAGGAGCTACCCTCATACATACCTCAGTGAACTATTTGTACCTGCAGCAGGGTGTAGATGCTTTGGTATCTCAGGGAATAAGTGAGGCGAATATCATGGAGATTCTCAGAGCAGGTAAATACAGCCCAGGATGGTATGACATTGCAGCTCAGAGCACTATTAAAAATATGCTTTCTGCTTTCAGTACCCCAGCCGTTGGCGCTTCTGGTGCTGTATATGGAGTGCTTGTAGCATTTGGTATGGCTTTTCCAAACAGTGAGTTGTTTTTAATGTTTATACCAGTACCCATTAAAGCCAAGTACTTTATCCCAGTTTTAATAGGATTGGACCTTTTTTCTGGGGTAACCGGCTATAGTATATTTGGAGCAGGTATAGCTCATTTTGCACATGTAGGAGGTGCGCTATTTGGTTTCATTATGGCATGGTATTGGAAAAAAAATCAGTTTAATAACAATAGGTGGGATTAATATGACAACTTTTAATTTCTCTATGTGGTGGCAACAAAGAGGCATGCACGAGAAGTTTATTTTAGCTTTTGTGTTGGTTTTTGTGTTGCAAACCCTTTTGCCTTTTTTATTTGATTTTAATGAGTCTGTTTTAATAGACTGGTTTTCGCTTTCTGGAGCGTTTGCTTTATTATTTACCAAGCCTTGGAGCCTGTTGAGTTACGCCCTCTTTCACGCTAGTTTTTCACATATTTTTTGGAATATGATCATGCTTTATGTGGGTGGGTCTTTCTTTTTAAATCTCTTTAAGCCCCAGCGTTTTATTAATGTTTTCATTTTAGGAGTCCTTTTAGGTGGGCTTATTTATCTATTGAGTTATTCATTATTCCCAGTTTTTAGTGGGAATAGGGCAAGTCTTATTGGTGCCTCTGGGGGAGTGATGGCCATTTTTATATTTATCTGTACTTATATGCCCTTTCAAGAGGTTCGTGTATTTTTCTTTCAAGTAAAACTCTGGCAGTTGGGGGTGTTTCTCATGTTTATAGACCTCATTCAAATTCCTAATGGAAATGCCGGTGGGCATTTAGCGCACTTGGGTGGGGGAGCACTTGGTTTTTATTATGCTTTTAAATTAAAGCAGGGAACAGACATAGGACGTTGGTTTGAGCATTTCATTACCTACTCAAGAGGGTGGTTTGGCCACAAGCGTTTCCCTCTAAAGACAGCGCATAAGTCTTCTAGGAAAAAAACCAGTGGAGAACAGTTTACACAGGCTTATATAGACAGAGAGCGTCAAAAAAAGATAGATGCTATTTTGGATAAAATTAGCCACTCAGGCTATGACTCTCTTACAAAAGAAGAAAAAGACGCGCTTTTTAAGTCAGGAAATCCTTAGCCGTTATGGGAAAAAAAATATGGAATGTCCTGCTCATGTTTTTGAATGCTGTTGTCGCATTATTATTGCTTTTTGCGTGTTTGGCACCTCATATCTCTTCGGAAACACGCCCTGTATTATCCCTTTTTAGTTTGTTGGTGCCCTTTATGCTACTGGCCAATATAGCCTTTGTTATATATTGGACATTCCGTTTTAAAAAAGCTGTCATTTTTTCTGCTCTGAGCCTTCTTACCGCTTATTTTTCTATAGGATCTTTTTATCAGTTTAGGACAGAACACCCCAGTCCGGTTCAAGAGGGGCTTCATGTGTTGAGTTTTAATACGCGTTTGTTTAATAAATACCAATGGAGTTCCAATCCATATATAGCAGAACAAATTATTACTTTTGTCACAGAGTCGGGGGCAGACATTGTCGCATTTCAGGAGTTTGACGTTTCTTATAAGGACTCTTTTCCTTCCTTTCCATACCGGCATATTAGCTCTGGAGATAACTCCCAGCAGGCTGTACAGGCCATATTTTCAAAATATCCAATGATACATAAAGGAAGTATACCTTTTCCTTCCAGTACCAACACTGCCATTTTTTCTGATATTCAAATAGAGAAAGAAGTCATCCGGTTTTACAATGTTCATTTACAATCTTTGAGATTTTCACCAAATGAAGTCTCCTCTTTAGATGAGGAAAAGCGAGATAGATTGTACAAGAGGTTAAAAGTCTCTTTTGCCAAGCAGTATAGTCAAGCTGCACTAGTAGCGGCACACAAAAGGGATAGTCCATATAGAACAATACTATGCGGAGATTTCAATACCAATCAATTTTCCAGTGTTTATTACGAAATAAAGGACGATGATCTAGACAGTTTTACGGAGTCTGGATCTGGTTTTGGTAAGACTTTAGATTTTCCATATTTCCCCATGCGAATAGATTATATTCTTTCAGATCCAAGCATGAAATTTGTCTCTCATAAAAATTATCAGCTCCAACTCTCGGATCATTACCCTGTGATGGCTACCCTTCATTTATAGCAAACAGTCCAAACTGTCTGCAATCATATGAATGCAACATGCCAAACCTATTAACCTAGTTTTTTGGAAAAATAGTAATAGGAGGTACAATCCTATAGCGTAGCTGCTGTGAAGGGGGTGAAAGAATATACTGCAGCGTTCAGGGTCAAAAATAGGACTAGCCAAAAGGTGGTCCAGATCTATTACAATTCCAGCCCAAAGAAGGAGTAGGGTCTTTCTAAATTGCGCCCTGTAACCCCAATATGCCACTACAATAGGGACAATAAAATGGGTGCCGTAATGCGCCAAAAAAGTAACCATCTATACCGTGGCAGCTTTAAGTAAGCTCAAGGCATTGGGTCCCTCGTTAAATAATAGGTCAATGACACTCAAGTTTGGAATAAAACCATGTCTGTCCATAAAAACTTGGTTGTAAGTTGGGGAACTGAACTCTGAAGCTCCCTTGGGTAAAATGAGGTATCGATGGTCAGAACCATGAGGAATCTCTTTGTGATATTCTAGGGTTTTGTCTTTGGGGAATGTCATTTGTAGGGCCTGACAAAGCATCTCAATACCCTCTAAATTAAAGTTTAATAAATATTTTTTTTCCTCCTTAAAAAGGGGCTCAAACAAGTGCTCATAAAATTCAAAATACGGAGAAGTTCTGTAAGCGGTTTGCAGGGTTCTCCAATGGGTTCTCTGCCATGGCTGGCTGTTGTCTATTAAGATCTCACTATAGCTTCTTCTAGGAGCTTCAGCTGCTTTGCCCTTTATGGGAATGGTTAGGGCGTGACGTCCCCGATCATTGGTAATGTAAGTTCTATTTCTAAGGCTTTGTTTTTGATAATGGCCATTTACTTCCCAGGAAACATTATACTGTGCCATTACAGAGAAATCTGCAATAGAAGGAAAGTAGGCAGGGAACAACAAGCTTTGTTTTTCTGTCATTTTTTATGCTTTTCTTTTCTTTCTAAAATAATCAAAACCAAACCATAGCGCCAAAGCCCCTAGAAACCACTTTAAGTAAGAGGTGGGTGTTCCTTCTCCACCTACAGTGGTAAACACACGATCCCAACGAATTTTCCAGTTTTTAATGCCGTCATTAATACCGTCAATACTCATCCAAATAAAGACAGGTTTTCCAACAATGTGGTCTTCAGGAACAAAACCCCAATATCTTGAGTCTTCAGAATTGTGTCTGTTATCTCCCATCATCCAATAATAATTCTGTGAGAAGGTGTAGCTAGTGCTTACTTTGTTATTTATTAATATCTCATTCCCAGAAATTTCTAGGGTATTGTTTTCATAAGTTTCTATGATCTCTTTATAAAGCGAGATGTTTTTTACATTCAATTCTATTTCATCTCCTTTAGCTGGAATGTAAACAGGACCAAATTGGTCTTGATTCCATTCAAAAGCAGGATCATGAGGGAATACTGCTGCCTCAAAGTAGCCTTTCGGTGCCAATCTTTTTACCACCGAGTCTATCTCTTTAGATTGGGCTAGTTTTTGGGCTACTTTATCTGTAAAGGTGGCCATTCGCTGTCTGTCTATAATCTCACTAAGCGCAAGCCTTTGACTGGCAATGAGTTCGGGAGACAGCCCTTGTCCTTGGGTATATATCAAATAGCCACCCTGTGGATTGTTGTAAATTTGAGCCCCTTCTCCCTGTAAGGCCAAGGCCTGTGTTTGGGTGAGAGAGGTAGCGCTGTATTTTCTGCTAAATTCTTTTATGCCACTGGCCACTAAGCTTCTAGAAGACACCCCCTTTTGAGCGTAAATGGTATGTGTATATTGTGTTTTAGCCCTAGAGGGGAGTTGGGTTTGTTTTCCGTTAATGTATACATAGCCGTCTACAATGCTAAGCATATCGCCTGGAACTCCTACACATCTTTTTACATAATTAGATTTTTTGTCAATAGGCTTTTTGAAATGAAGGGAAGAAGCATCTCTAAAAAAACGAACCGTGTCTGTAGGCCAGCTGAAAACCACAATGTCATTTCTTTTTACTTTCTGAAATCCAGGAATTCTAAAGTAGGGGAGCTGCGGTTTTTTAATATAAGAGGGAACACCCAATATAGGTAAGGTGTCGTGAACCATAGGAGCTGCCAGTGGCGTCATAGGTGTTCTTGCTCCATAATGAAACTTGCTTACCAATAAAAAGTCCCCAATGAGAAGTGTTTTTTCCAAAGAGCCTGTAGGGATCACAAAAGGCTGAATAAAATAAGCGTGAACCAAACTTGCAGCAACTACGGCAAACACCACAGAACTCACCCATTCTCCAAGCGCCGTTCTGGGCTGCAGGCTTCTGTCTTTTATATAGGACAAAGGCGAGCTAAAATTAACCAGATAAATATAAAAGCCTAAGCTTAACACAACCAGCCAAGAGTCTATGAGACTGTTTTTTCCAAAACTCCTGATAGTTTCTACCCAAATTACAGGGATCATCAGTAAATTAATCACGGGAACAAACATAAGCAGCACCCACCATGCTGGCCTGCGAATTATTTTCATAAGCACTATGGCATTGTACACGGGTACTGCGGCCTCCCAAGTAGCACGGCCTGCTGCTTTGTATAATTTATAGGTTCCAACAAAGTGAACCAATTGAATAATTCCTAAAAATATGAACCACTGCGTACTATTCATTTCCTTTATTTTAAGCTTTCATAGCCAGAACATCTGACATGGAAAAAACACCTTTTTTATTTAAAATCCATTCTGCTGCAATTAAGGCCCCTAAAGCAAAGCCTTTTCTGTTATGAGCGGTATGGGAGATCTCTATGCGATCTATCTCACTCTGGTAACAAACAAAATGAGTGCCAGGCACAGTACCCTGTCTTTTAGACGTAATAGGTAACTCATTTGTTACGTTTTTAGAGGGTGTATTTTCAGTTAAAGCCCAGCTTTTATAATCACTTTCATCTATAATCCCCTCTGCCAAGCTAATGGCTGTGCCGCTTGGAGCATCTAACTTTTGGGTGTGGTGAATTTCCTCTATCGAGGCTTCATAATTGTGAGGCGCCATGAGTGAAGCCAGTTTTTTGTTGAGTTCAAAAAATAGATTCACTCCCAGACTAAAGTTTGAAGCATATATAAATGCAGTCTCTTCTTGGAGGCAGGCGGCACACACTTTCTCATAATCTTGAAGCCATCCTGTGGTTCCACAAATGACAGGCACTTTATGGGCAAAAGCAATTTTCATGTGGTCTACAGCACTTTCAGGAGTAGAAAAATCAATAGCTACCTCAGCACCTTTAAAATCTTCTAAAGGTCCTTCTCCAGTGTGTTTTAACACAATCTCGTGGCCTCTTTCTTCTGCCAATTGAGCAATAAGCTGGCCCATTTTCCCAAAGCCTAGTAATGCAATTTTCATACTTAATACGTTATTTTCATGGACATCCCCACATAAGGTTTTCCGCTAAAACTTTCTCTCTCTACAAAAGGAGTATAGGTCACGGAAAGTTGGTCGTTCACGTTAAATTGCCTTAGGTGTGCCTGTACGTTGGCGTCAATAATGTTCAAGGCATACAAACCAATAGTCACTACCAGATATAGGTCCCTGTCTTTCTGATATCTTTCTTGCCCGTCTTGTAACGCACTGTCAGATAAATCAGGGCTTCCCGGTACAATACCACTCTCATTTACGTCATAAAATTCATCGTTCATAAAGCCAGCTCTACGGCTTTTAAACGCGTCTCTATAGCGTCTGTATAAATTATCATTAACCTTAAAAACATAGGCACTTGTTCCTATTGCAGCCCATACCATGGGTGCTCTTAGGTAGGTTTTATTGTACAATTGACCAAGACCAGGTAATACGGCAGACAAAAAAGCTGCTTTGCTGGGCGCTAGAGCGTTTAACTCTGTATAAGGTCCGGTATCAAAAGATTTCAGGGTGTTTTTATCCTTCTTTTTTGCAGCTATTTTCACAGTTGCGCTCTGGGTATTAGACCCCACAAGGCTGTCTTTTTTAACAGCTTCTTGTGCCCTAATTGAAAAGCTATAGCACAACAGACAAATGAAGCAAATATATTTAATCACCTAAAAGAATTTTTTTGAGCTGTTCATAGGTCTCGTTGTCTTTAAAGTGGATGCTAATTTTTCCTGGGCCTTTGGCCGATGCCACTACAGATACTTTTGTATTTAACCTCCGCGTGAGGGCTTGAGTGTCTTGTTGGTAGCCTGCAGTTTCTCCAGATTTTTTTTGAGTTGGCTTGGTGCTATTCGAATGATATTTTTTAACTGCGGCCTCTGTATCTCGTACCGAAAGTCCGTTTTTAACTATCAGTTCATAGAGTTTAATCTGATCTTTTGAGTTTTCTATATTGACCAGAGCCCTACCGTGTCCCATACTTAAAAACCCATCCCTCATGCCAGTTTGGATAATAGGGTCCAGTTTTAAGAGTCTTAAGTAATTGGTTACCGTAGATCGCTTTTTACCAACGCGTTCACTCATTTTTTCTTGTGTGAGCTCTATTTCTTCTAGCAGTCTCTGATAAGAAAGTGCTATCTCAATGGGATCTAAGTCTTGTCTTTGGATATTTTCTACAAGGGCCATTTCAAGAGACTCCTGGTCATTTGCAATTCTTACATAGGCAGGAATGGTTGGGAGGCCCAACAGTTTAGAGGCTCTAAACCTACGTTCCCCAGAAACCAGTTGAAATTTATTAAAGTCAATTTTTCTAACTGTAATAGGTTGTATGACACCGAGCTCTTTAATAGAACTGGCCAACTCCTCAAGTGACTCTTCTTTAAAATAGGTCCTGGGTTGGAAAGGATTCACTTCAATACTCTTCAATTCCAGTGCGATAATGGTACCTACCAGTTGGGACGCATTTTCATCTTCTACAGATTTAATATCTTTTTCTGGATCTTTTAAAAGGGCCGATAGCCCCCTGCCTAAAGCTTGTTTTTTTGTTGCCTTCGCCATTATATGCTGTCCTTGTTTTTCTTTAATAATTCTTCTGCCAAATTAAGATAATTGGCAGCTCCTTTGCTGCTAGCGTCGTATTTAATAATACTCTCTCCAAAACTTGGGGCTTCACTTAATCTCACATTTCTTTGAATAATGGTCTCAAACACCATTTCGCTAAAATGTTTTCTAACCTCTTCTACTACTTGGTTAGAAAGTCTGAGCCTGGAGTCAAACATGGTTAGTAAAAGTCCTTCAATATCTAATTCTGAGTTGTGTATTTTTTGGATGCTTTTTACGGTATTTAGCAATTTGCCTAATCCCTCTAATGCAAAGTATTCACATTGAATAGGAATAAGAACAGAGTGGGCTGCCGTTAGTGCGTTTAGGGTAAGCAAACCCAAAGATGGGGCACAGTCTATAAGTATATAGTCGTATAGGTCTACCACAGGCTCCAGTGCTTTTTTGAGCATATATTCTCTGTTTTCCACTTCTACCAATTCAATTTCAATTGCTACAAGATCTATATGTGAGGGAATGAGGTCTACATTTGGAGAACTTGTTTTAACAATAGAAGCAGTTGCTGTTGCAGTGTGTTCCAAAAGTTGGTAGGTACCTACTGTAACTGACTCTACATCTACTCCTAATCCAGAGCTAGCATTGGCCTGTGGGTCTGCATCTATCAAAAGGACTTTTTTTTCTAGCACCCCTAAAGAGGCCGCTAGGTTTACTGTGGTAGTTGTTTTTCCAACACCGCCTTTCTGATTTGCAATTGCTATTATTTTACCCATTATCCTAAATAAGTTAGGGGTTAAAAATACAATTATTTGATGGGCAAAAAAAGACTAATTTGTTAAGAGTAATAGAATATTTTCCAGCAAATTTGGAGCAGCTTTGTGTTTTTTACTCTAATAAAATATCGAGTAAACTTAGCGCGGTTTCTGTCATGCGGCTTCCAGGTCCATAAAAAGCACAGGCCCCGGAGTCTATGAGCTCTTTCTTGTCTTTTTCCGGGATAATTCCTCCCATGACAATATTAATAGATGTGGCCCCTTGTTTTTTAAGACTGTTGTGAAGGTCTTTGATAATGGTTTTGTGTCCCCCTGCCAAGCTAGATATTCCAATGAGGTGAACATCATTTTCAACGGCCTGTTTTGCAACACCCTCAGCGGTTTGGAATAGTGGGCCTAGATCTACATCAAATCCCATGTCTGCCAGAGAGGTAGCAACTATTTTTATGCCCCTGTCGTGTCCATCCTGACCAATTTTAGCGAGAAGAATTCTGGGGCGGCGGCCGTTTGCTTGCAAAAAGGCCGCCGCTTTTTTCTGCGCACTAATATATGTTTTGTCTTTGTGGATTAATTTTGAATACACACCAGAAAATATATGTTGTGAGGCTTGGTGTCTGCCATACTCTTTTTCCAAAGCCGCACTAATTTCCCCTAAGGTAGCTCTTTTTCTGGCAGCTATTACGGCCAAAGAGAGTAAGTTTTCTTCAGGTTTCCATTGGAGATTTCCCTTTATTCTGTCCATTTCAAAATCTGAAAAACTGCGGCTGGCTAATTTGGAAATTTGATCTAAGGCATGGGTTACGGCTCTCTCATCGCGAGATGCTTTTATACGCTTTAGCTTTTCGGTTTGACTTTTAATAATTTGCTCATTGTCAATTTCCAATAGATCTAAAGGGGGCTCTAGAGGATCTTTAAAAGAGTTTACTCCAATAATTAAATCTTTGCCGCTGTCTATTCTAGCTTGTTTTTCTGTAGCTGCTTTTTCTATATTCGTTTTAATGGTACCGTTTTCTATGAGTTTTTGCATGCCGCCCTCTCGGTCTATTTCTTTAATAATATCCCAAGCCTTTTCTATCAGTGTAGTTGTTTTCTCTTCTACTATAAGACTTCCTGCAAAAGGGTCTACCATACGGCAGAGATCTGTTTCTTTTTGGAGGTGAATTTGGGTGTTTCTAGCTATTTCTGCAGAAAAATCCGTGGGAAGGGCAATGGCCTCATCCAGAGCATTGGTGTGGAGGCTTTGGGTGCCACCCAGTACGGCAGCCATAGCCTCTATATTGGTTCTAGTGATATTGTTAAAAGGGTCCTGAGCAGCCAGACTCCAACCGCTGGTTTGGCAATGGGTTCGGAGCATCAGAGATTTTTTGTTTTTGGGATTAAATTCCTTCATCAAGGAGGCCCATAGGGTTCTTGCAGCCCTTAGTTTGGCAATTTCTGTAAAGAAATCCATACCTATCCCCCAAAAAAACGAAAGTCTGGGTGCAAACTCATCAATATCTAGGCCTGCCTTTAATCCGAGTTTTACGTATTCCAAGCCGTTGGCTAGGGTATACCCTAGCTCCTGCGCGGCAGTAGCTCCAGCCTCCTGCATATGGTAGCCAGAAATACTAATACTATTAAATGCAGGCATGTTTTGTGAGGTGTACTGAAAGATATGGGAGATGAGGTTTAAGGAAGCCTTAGGGGGGTATATATAGGTGTTTCTAACTAGAAATTCTTTTAGAATATCATTCTGTATGGTGCCTTTGAGTGTGTGTAGTGCGGTTCCTTGTTCCTCTGCTGCTACAATATAAAAGGCCAATATGGGTATCACGGCTCCGTTCATGGTCATGGAGACAGACATTTTATCTAATGGAATGTCTTGGAAGAGCTGTTTCATGTCTTCTACTGTGTCTATAGCTACTCCCGCTTTGCCTACATCGGCTTTAGCTAAAGGGTGATCTGAGTCGTAGCCCCTATGTGTGGGTAAATCAAAAGCCACAGATAAACCTTTCTGGCCCCCAGCTAGATTTTTTTTATAAAAAGCGTTGCTTTCTTCTGCTGTAGAAAAACCTGCATATTGTCTAATAGTCCATGGTCTTTGCAAGTACATTCTTGGGTGTAAGCCTCTGGTAAACGGTGGAAAACCCGCTGCAGTTTCTGTTAAAGTCGTTGGATTCTCTGTACGATTCTCTGGTTTGAGAAGGGAGATATGGGCTATTTTGGCTCTATCTATTTTCATGGGAATCTCTTTGTATTTTTTGCTCCCATTCCATGGCATATCTCTTGGGTACAAGGGGGGGCACTAAGGTTTTGTTGTGCTGTTTTTTTATAAAAGGATATTTTTCCAGACTTAAGGGCTCGTGTTTTGCCAAATAATTGGCTCCAATTAAAACGGCATCTCCCTTTTGGAATTTCTCTAGTGTTTTTTGATACTGGCTTTGCATATCCCTTTGAATCTCATGACGGAGCATGCCTGCTATTAATCCTCCTTTGGCTTCTGTTTTTTGGTATATTTCTAAGGCCTTCTCTGCGAGTTCATAGCTTAATCTCTCCACGGCATAACTACCGGATAAGGGGTCTTTTATGTTTTCAAAATGGCATTCATGCTTTAAAATAAGTGCCTGATTTATGGCTAGCCTATCTGAATAAGCGTGTGATTTTTTGTGAATTCTGTCATAGGGAGTACACAAAATCTCCTGTGCGCCGGCTATCACTCCGGAGAGAAGTTGGGTGCTGTTTCTTATGGTGTTGGTATTGTTGGTATATAAAGTTTTGTCTATTGCAGCTCCTTCTACACACAGCACATAAGGGATGGAAATATGGAGCGATTGGCACACACTCGCCCACAATAAATCCAATGCTTTTAATTTACTAATCTCCATTAAAAAATCATTTCCTGTATGGAGTTGGAAATGGACTTCTTTAATTTTAGATAGTGTGTTTTTTTCTGATAATTGTATGGCGTAGCTCGTAAAATGAGACATAGCATGGGCCAGTTGTAGACTCATATGCGCCCCAGCACTGTGACATATTCTACTATCTATGGTCAGTATGCCTCCTGGTAATTTTTCTATCAGTTCTTCTAATAATTTGCCATCTTCTATTTCTGACTTCCACCATTTTCCATGGATTAAAAAATGAGATATGGGGTCTGTGCTACACTGCCATCTGGGATTGCCTACTCGGTTCAAATAGGACGAAAAATTTTCAATCTGTTGGCTGGAGGGTTTTTGTAAAATAAGATTTATATGAATATCTATTGGAATATTAGCCAGCAGTTTTTCTGGGTGCTCTATGGACTCTTGAACTAAAAAAATAATTTTATCACAGCCCTTTTCTACACACCAAAGCGCCTTTTTGTTGGCCATGTCACTGTGGTTGGCATAGACCTCAAAGCTTATTAAAAAATCATTGATGTTACCCTGGGGAGTTGCGGCTTGCGCACTCTTATGCGTTGGACTACTAGTGAGTAGGTCTTCTGAGGTATAGAAGGGTTTTACTTTAATTCCTTCTTGCCTATGGGTGATGACGCTGGTATTGTAGTCTGCTCCCGTTAGTTCAAATTGAATCTGTTGTTTCCATGCTTTTGGAGACACAGATTCAAAACCATGGGATGTAAACCCTTTCTTACTCATCCTTTTGTTTTTGGACCAAGCTGTCTTGGTATTGTATGACAAAAACTTCCTCGTTCTTTTTTTTCAGCAGGTATCTCTCTCTGGCAAATTTTTCTAGGGCTTCTTTAGAAGAGAGTTCCTTTAATAAAGCTCTGTCTTTTTGGATAGCCCCTTCCAGATATTTTTTTTCTGCTTCTAGAGCTTCTATTTGATCTTGCAGTTCTTCTTGTATAAGTAGAGAATTGGTGTCAAAAAAGAACATCCAAATGAGAAAAGCGGTGAGTAAAATAACATATATGTTAGTGACAAAAGCCACCCATTTTTTACTTCTAACATTTTTTATAAATGCCCTCACTAGTTCAATTTATCGTTAATAATGGTTCTAACTATGTCTACCGCCACGGTGTTGTAATGGTTATTTGGAATAATAATATCTGCAAATTCTTTAGTAGGTTCAATGAATTGCTCGTGCATGGGTTTAAGTGTTTGTTGGTAGCGATTCAGTACTTCTTCCAGATCTCTCCCACGCTCTTTGATGTCTCTTTTTAGCCTTCTCATAAGACGCTCGTCTGAGTCTGCATGAACAAAAATTTTAATGTCAAAGAGCGCTCTTAATTCTGGGTGAGTCATAATGAGTATTCCTTCTACAATAACTACTTTTCTGGGAGCAGTTTCTACAAACTCTTTGGTTCTATTGTGGGCTACAAAAGAGTATACAGGTTGTAAAATTGTCTTCCCTTGTTTTAAATCGTGCAGATGCTGTGCCAGTAATTCAAAATCTATAGAATTGGGGTGGTCAAAATTAACTTTTACCCGCTCTTCCATGGTTAGGTGAGAGAGGTCTTTATAATACGAATCTTGAGAAATCACAGCAACCTCATCTGCGGGTAGTTCTCCAATAATCTGGTCTACTACAGTTGTTTTTCCACAGCCTGTGCCCCCAGTAATTCCAATAATGAGCATGAATTTATTTTTCTCAAAAATAGCAATAACAATCTAATTTTTGGCTAAAAAAGACCCTCTATAGGCCTCCAGGTTTAAAAATGAATCCACCAATGGAGTCTGCAGACGCACCTGTAACACTTTTTAGGCAATTGGGTTTCTCTTGCATATGTAAGTATCCCATAAAAGCAAAAACCAAAGCTTCTTTATGATCTATAAGTTGTGAAGGTGGGACAACCACAGACACCCTATCCTGACAATAGTTGGCTATAAGGTTCATTAGAAAATCATTTTTGGCTCCACCACCACTAATGAGTATTTTATTTTTTTCTGGAGTACAGCCTTTTAAAGCCCTCTTAATTTGGTAAGCTATGTGGTGTGCCACCGTGTGTAAGCTGTCTACGGTACTTAACTTAGATTGCTCTAAAATAGGGAGGACGTTTAAATTAAAAAATTCAACACCCAAAGATTTTGGAGGATCTAAGTGATGGTATTCTAAGGCGTTAAGCGCATGAAAAAGAGAGGCATTGAATTGTCCAGATGCAGCCAATTGTCCCCCTTTGTCATATTCAAAACCTACTTGCCTAGACAAATGGTTCAATAGGATATTGGCTATGCCTACATCATAAGCCTTTATGCCTTGCTGTGTTTTTTCTGAAATATTACTTATGCCACCCAGGTTTAAACAGTGGGTATATTCTGGGAAAAGCAGCAAATCTCCAATGGGAACCAAAGGAGCGCCCTGGCCTCCCAAACTCACGTCTGTAGTTCTAAAATCACAGACTACTTTAATTTTACTTCGGTTGGCTATGGCAGCTCCTGCTCCTAATTGAAAGGTGTATCCAAGTTCAGGCCTATGGTGCACGGTATGCCCGTGGCTGGCAATTAGGTCACATTCTAGACCTTTTGAGTGTAAGAAATTCAGTGCTTGCTCGCCTAACCAAAGCCCATAAGATTGATGGGCGGCCAAGAGTTCGGTTGCAGGAGCTTGAATGATGTTTTTGAGCATATTTCGCATGTCGCGTGAGTAATCTACAGTGGTCGTTTCTAAAATTTTAAAGATGTACCCACTAGCGGTGTCTTGGAACTCACACAGTGCCATATCCAGCCCATCTAGTGAGGTGCCAGACATAAGGCCTAATATTTTAAAAGACTTTGTTTTCATTGTAATGCATTTACTGGAATAGCTTGGCTTAACAGTCCGTGACGGTCTACCCCTTTAATGAATTTGGTAGTTCCGGAGGTCTTAAAAGGGATTTTAACAGACTGCAAGGGGCCCGCATGGAATATTTTAGAAGATGAGCCAGGCGAATAGGGAATGTATTTTGTAAATCGAGTATTCTTAGAATTAATGCGCAGTACTCCTTGTGAGTCCATACTCGCTTTCGCCTCCCATTGTATACCCTCAGACGTAGCTGTAGCCTCAGACGTACTTATGGTTTTAGCTCCCCCTTTGGTCTCAGTTGCTCCTTTATCCTTTGATTGATGTTTACCCTCCGCCGGATGGCGAGGCCCTACTGTGGGAGCTAAAACCACCTCACTAAAAACAGTTTTTTTTAAATGAGACACTACAGAAGAAAGTGGGGCTTGCATAAGAGATTTGGCAGAAAAGAGGAGTTGTCCCTCCAGCTCTTGTTGCTGGTTGCCATAAGCAATTTGGTTGGCTAGTTCCTCTTTTTTGTCCCAAGCGAGGTCTGCATTGTTATATATTTTATAGGCACCATATCCAATATAAATCCGACTGTTGCTTTTTTGCTTCACCCACCAATCTACCAGGGTTTTATGAGAAGCTAGTTCATAGTCCATACTCCAATACAATTGGGGAGCCAAATAATCTATCCACCCTTTGTCCATCCAAAGCAGTGGGTCTGCATATAAGTCTTCATAAGTGGTTTGCCCTGCGCGGGTGTCAGATCCTTTTGGGTCTGTGTGTTTATTTTTCCATACACCAAAGGGGCTCACGCCAAAAGAAACCCATGGTTTTAGTTGTTTTACTGTTCTTGAAATTCCGGAGATCAGGCTGTCAATATTTTGACGCCTCCAACTATCTAAGGGCAAATGTTTGCCATAGGTGGCATAACTCTCTCGGTCATTGAAAACCTCATTTTTAAGTTGGTAGGGATAAAAATAGTCATCTAGATGAATGCCTTGTATGTCATATTTTTCTACTAATTCATGAACCACAGCAATTAATTTAGATTGCACCTCTGGCAAACCAGGATTGTAGTAGTATTTATTCCCGTAGGGAATAAGCCACTGCCTGTGTGTATAAAAGTCATGCTCTTTGCTCCGTTCTTCTGAATTTAAACTCATGGTGGCTCTATATGGATTTATCCAGGCGTGAAAATCCATTCCGTAGGCATGGGTGGTTTCTACAAGCCAAGCTAAGGGGTCTAGGTCTGTCTTAGGTGGCAGCCCTTCTTTACCGCTTAAATACTTAGACCATGGGGCCAAGTCTGAGGGATATAAGGCGTCTCCTGCTGTTCTCACTTGGACAACTACTGCATTAAAATGAAGGTCTTTGTAAAATTGAAGCAACTCTTTGTAATCTTCCTGCATTTTTTCAAAGGAGTCGTTGGGGTGTTTGGGCCAGTCTATATTTGCAACTGTAGCCACCCAAACCCCTCTAAAAGATCTTTTGGGATCTTTAAAAACAGGGCTAAGATTTTCTGTTACTTCTTGGGTGGGCTTCCTTGGATTGGTCTGTTTTACTAATGGCTTTTTGAATGTACTCTCTTTTGCAGATGTTTCCTTAGTCTTTATGTCTTCAGATGAAGGATTTAGATTTACGGAAGTACTCTTTAATTGAGCTGCTTCATAGTTTTTTCCATAGCTGCGTTTAGATAGACAGCTCTGAGCTAAGATTAGAAGGATTAAAAACAATAAGCTTTTGTAGCCTAGTTTGTTTTTGTTTGCTAGAAATTGAAACTTCAGTAGCATTTTAAAGTTCATAAATAAAAAGGCCTAAATTATGAAACTAAAATAGGCCTTTTAGGGTGGTTATGGTTGGATTAACTAAAATTTATATCTCACAAAGCCTTCCATAGCTTCGTACTCTGCCAGCCCCAATGCATTGTATTTTCTGGCAGTATCTTTGTTTCTGTCCTCTGCCCTTTGCCAAAACTCTCGTTCATCACTTCCAGGGAACATGGCTGCGTCTTTTTGTGATTGGTGTTTAAAGATGGCGTTCCTCTTTCTAATCATGTCTTTAGGACCCATTGGGATGGCCATTTCCATGTCTGCTATTTCCCATTCTTGCCAGGCCCCTCTATAGAGCCATACATAACAGTCTTTAATCCATTCTACACCCTCTTCCTTGAGTTTTTCTAGAGTTTTAAAAATAATATCTAAGCATACCCTATGGGTTCCGTGTGGGTCTGAAAGATCTCCAGCAGCAAATATTTGCTGAGGTTGTATCTGTTGGAGTAAATCATAGGTAAGTTTAATATCTGCTTCAGAGTACGGATTCTTTTTCACGGTTCCGGTTTCATAGAAAGGTAGGTTTTGGAAATGCGCCCTACTTTCTGCAACACCACAATAGCGGCAAGCAGCCAATGCTTCTCCTTTCCTAATGAGACCCTTAAACTTTTGAATAACAGGGCTATCTACCTCACCAGGAGATTTTTGTTTTAAAAACGCCTTTACCTCCTCAAATTGTTTTTCCAGTGCTGGATTGTTATTTTGAATGTCAGTTGCAAAATCTAAAAATCGGATCACCTCGTCGTCAAAGACCGCTATGTTTCCTGAGGTCTGATAAGCTACATGAACTTCATGTCCTTGGTCTACTAGTCTGAGCAAGGTACCTCCCATAGAGATCACATCGTCATCTGGATGGGGACTAAAAATGACAGATTTTTTTGGAAATGGATTCGCTCTTTCTGGTCTCTTGGTGTCGTCTGCCTTTGGTTTACCTCCAGGCCAGCCGGTAATGGTTTGCTGCAGTTCATTAAACACCATAACATTTATGGTTTCTGCCTGACCTATGTCTGCCATGAGGCTCCCCATTCCGTACTCATTATAATCTTCATTTGTGAGTTTGAGTAGAGATTTCTCTAATTTTTCAGACAACCAAATGGCTGCTTTTTTTATGAGTTTGGACTCCCACTCGCAGTCTCCAACCAGCCACGGTGTAGCTATTCTCGTTAGATTTGTGGCGGCAGCTTGATCAATTATAAAATGACAATTTTCATGTTGTTGTAAAAAGGTGGCAGGGATAGACTCTTTTATGGGGCCTTCTACGGCTTGTCTAATAATGGAGGCTTTTCCTTCTCCCCAAGCCATTAATATCACTCTTTTGGCATTCATGATAGTTCCTACACCCATGGTAATGGCTTTTGAGGGTACATTTTCCTTTCCAAAAAAATCACTTGCGGCGTCTAGCATAGTCATTCTATCTAAGCGAACCATTCGGGTTTTGCTTTTGAGAGAAGACCCAGGTTCATTAAATCCAATATGCCCTGTTCTTCCTATTCCTAAGATTTGAATATCTATCCCACCAACGGCTTCTATTTTAGACTCATAGATCGCACAATAGGCTTTCATTTCTTCTTTTTCAATGAGTCCGTTGGGAATATGTATTTGATCCTCAGGAATATCTAGATGGTCAAATAAGTGCTCCTTCATAAATCTCACATAGGAGTGAATAGAATTTGGATCCATAGGGAGATACTCGTCCAAATTAAAACAAACCACATTGGCAAAGCTAAGCCCTTCTTCCAGGTGCGCCTTTACCAAATACTCATATACTTTGATAGGCGTAGAACCCGTTGCCAATCCAAGAACCGCTTTTTTTCCTGCTTTTTGACGGCTTTTAACCAATGCAATAATCTCACGAGCTACATAGGCAGAGGCCTCCAAAGCCGTTTCATAGATTTGAGTAGGGAGCTTTTCAAACTTTAATATCTCTTCATCTACAAATGAAAAATCTTGCATTGTTTAAAATGGATTAGGTGTTTAAGCCTCAAATATAGAAAAAAATAGCATTTTTTGCAGTTTTATGCATTTAATTTTGCAGTTTATTGCCTTTAACTTCGCATTAAAGCGCTTTTATGGAAATAAACGGCAGACATAATTGCTATATTTGTAGTATCAATAGGAATTATAACAGTTTCACATGCTCAAAGAAGAACGTCATCTAAAAATCCTCAATGAGGTAGCCCTGCACAATAGGGTCTTACTTACAGATATTGCAGAAAGTTTAAATGTATCTATAGACACCGTTAGAAGAGATGTAAAAGAATTGGACGCGGGCGGTAAGCTCAAAAAAGTTCACGGGGGGGCTATTGCTCTTGGTTTTGTGAGTTACAGTCCAAAAAACACCAATATCTATGCCCTGGCAGAAAAGACCATCATAGCTCAAAAGGCAGTTCAGCTTTTAAAAGACGGTAGTGTGATACTTATAGATGGGGGCACCACCTGTTTGGAATTGGCCAGGCAAATTCCACATAAATTACACCTTACCTGTTTTACCCTTAGCCTTCCAGTAGCATTAGAAATGCTTACCAAGCCTAATGTAGAAGTCATTTTTATTGGTGGGAAACTTTCAAAAGACGCCCAACTTTCTATAGGTGCCAATGCGGTAAACAACCTGTCTAATTTGCGGGTAGATTACAGTTTTATTGGGACCGGTTATGTAGACCCCGTATTTGGACTCACGGAGTTTGATTGGGATATTGTGCAACTCAAAAAAGCAGTGATAGACGCCTCAAAAAAAACAGTATTACTTTCTATTTCTGAAAAACTCAATTCTCAGCACAGATATAAAACTGCAGAAATAAATGCCATTAATACCATGGTGACGGAACTAGACCCATCAGACCCTGCATTAAATTCATTTAGAAATTACGACATTAAGTTACTTTAACATTTACAATAAGCTAAGCAGAACATGCCGCATAGAATTACAGAATCTGACTCCTTATACGATCACTTAGAAAGTAAATCTTCTCTTAACATACTTTCAGAAATAAATGCAGAAGATCAAAAAGTAGCTCTGGCAGTTGCAGAAGTCATACCCAAAATAAAGCCATTAGTAGACCTTCTTTCTGATAATTTTGAAGCAGGAGGGAGGCTTTTTTATATTGGAGCTGGAACCTCAGGAAGGCTAGGTATTTTAGACGCCTCGGAAATCCCACCAACCTACGGTATGCCCCATGACAGGGTTATTGGTTTAATTGCTGGGGGAGACACCGCTATCAGAAAAGCGGTAGAACATGCAGAGGACCATTCCACTCAGGCATGGAAAGATCTAGAAGCCTTTTCTATAAATCCTTTAGATGTATTAGTGGGAATTGCTGCCTCTGGCACCACACCATATGTGTTGGGTGGACTAGAAGCTGCCAAAAAAGCGGGGATTCCCACGGCCTGTGTTACCAACAATCCAGGGAGTCCCATAGGTAAAATAGCAGACTATCCCATAGAGGTAGCTGTAGGTCCAGAATACGTAACAGGTAGTACCCGAATGAAGAGTGGAACAGCTCAAAAATTAATCCTAAACATGATTTCTACGGCCTATATGATTAAGGCGGGGAGAGTCAAAGGGAATAAAATGGTGCACATGCAACTTAGCAATGACAAACTAGTTTATAGAGGGGCTACTTATATAGCAGAGGCAACAGCTTTGAGCCACACAGAAGCAGCAGCTCTTTTAAAGGAGCACGGATCTGTTCATGCGGCAATAGAGGCTTACCATCGCAGCAAAACCAAGTAGGCAAAAACGAATACAGTCTTATTTTTTTGGAACTAATTTCACAATACCTTTCCCTTCTACGGCCACATAGATGTAACCGTCTGGAGCCTGTCTAACATTTCTAATACGCCCCATGTCTGCAAGAAGTTTTTCTCGATAAACTACCTTGGTTCCTTCCAAAACCAATCTTTCTAGGTATTGAAAAGATAAGGAGCCTACTAATAAATTCCCCTTCCATTCTGGGTATTTGTCACTGTCTACAAAGGCCATGCCACTTGGGGCAATAGAGGGTACCCAATAGTGAATGGGTTGCTCCATACCATCCATAACGGTTTTATCCGTAATTTCAGTACCGCTATAATTAATCCCGTAAGTAATAACAGGCCAGCCGTAATTGGCTCCTTTTTTTACTATATTGAGCTCATCTCCACCTCTAGGACCGTGTTCGTGCTCCCACATCTCTTTTCTAATCGGGTGAAAAATGAGTCCTTGAGGGTTTCTATTTCCATAGGTGTAAATGGCTGTTTTGGCTCCGTCTACACCAACAAAAGGGTTGTCTGAAGGAATACGACCGTCATCAAAAAGTCTGTATATCTTACCACCATCACGTTTAATGTCCTGAGGGTTTACATCTCTCTCCCCGCGTTCTCCAATAGTGAAGTATAAGTACCCAAGGTGGTCAAACTCTAGTCTAGAACCAAAGTGTTGCCCTTTCGTAGTGTTAGGTCCAGCCTTGTAAAGTACCTGATTATCCACCAAAGAATTACCTTTTAATTGGGCCCTCATGATGGCAGTATGCCCCCCTTTTTCTGGTCCATCTTCTGAAGCATAGGATATATAAATCCACCCATTTTTTTCATATTGGGGGTGTAATTCAAGATCCAACAAGCCTCCTTGGCCTCTCACATAGACTTTAGGGGCATTTTCAATATTGGTTTTCACCCCATTTTTCACCTGGATTAAGGCCCCTTCTTTGTCAGAAACAAGTAGGCTGCCATCAGGCAAAAAGGCCATTCCCCATGGGTTCATGATGCCTTCTGCCACGGTCTCTACCCTAAATATATCTTGCTTAGGAAGCTGTACCTCGTTGGGTATGTTTTGGCCGCAGGCCGATGCTGTTATCAAAAAGGCCAAAGCCCCAAAAGTTTTATAGAAGTTCATAGTGCTATGTTTTTGCTTTTCAAATATAGGAAAGATAGGCGGTAAAAATTCAGGAAATTTCTTTTGTTCAAAGATGCTATTATTTGGACTTCATTACCTTATATTTGCAGCGCTGTAATGCCAGTTACACTCGGGGTGTAGCGTAGCCCGGTTATCGCGCCGCGTTTGGGACGCGGAGGTCGCAGGTTCGAATCCTGCCACCCCGACCAAAAAATCCAACCACTTATGTAGTTTGATTTTTAATTAATTTACTTCACCGGCTGTTTAATTCATATATCAACTTTGATATTCTAATATTTAATATATTTAAGAATATTTAATATATCATGAGTAGAACATTATGTCTTTTAGCATTCATACTTCTTTTTTCTTGTAAAAAGCAGAACGCTCAAAGCAACTCTCCCAACATTATTTATATTTTAGCAGATGACCTTGGTTATGGTGATCTTGGGGCCTATGGTCAAACTAAAATTGAAACACCAAATATTGATGCCCTAGCAAAATCAGGGATGTTATTTACCAAACACTATAGTAGTGCACCTGTTTGTGCACCTGCAAGATATATGTTGCTCACAGGTCAACATTCAGGCAAGGCCTTCATCAGAGGAAACGACGAATGGGCAGATCGCGGAGCAGTATGGAATTACAAGGAAGTGATTAAGGATCCAAATTTGGAAGGACAGCGTCCTATGCCAGTTGGGACTGTTACTTTAGCAAGAAGACTTCAGAATGTTGGTTATGAAACTGCACTGTTTGGTAAGTGGGGATTGGGAGCACCTCTGAGCCAATCAACTCCCAATAAAATGGGATTCGATTATTTTTATGGTTACAATTGTCAAAGACAGGCTCATACTTATTATCCAGTTCATTTGTATGAAAATGAGCAACGGGTATTTCTAAATAATGATACCATTGCCCCACATACTAAATTATCTACAAACCCTCTTTTATCTGAAAAGGAACTTTATGCTCCATTCACATTAAGTGACTATGCTCCTAAATTGATCTTTGATAAAATCACACAATTTCTAGAGAGAGATTCAAAGAGTCCCTTTTTTTTATATTGGGCTACACCTATACCTCACAACGCTTTACAGGCACCTGAAAAATGGTTAAACTATTACATTAAAAAATTTGGTAAGGAGACATCATATCTTGGAGAGAGGGGATATTTTCCTCACAAAAATCCAAGGGCGGCTTATGCAGCTATGATTTCTTATTTAGATGAAAATATTGGTAAATTGATTGAAATGCTCAAAGATAGTGGCCGCTATGAAAATACATTGATTATTTTTACCTCTGACAATGGGGTAACCTATTCTGGTGGCACTGATGGGCTGTTTTTTAATTCTTCTGGACCCTTTGATGAGGCTTATGGAAGAGGAAAAGGATTTCTCTATGAGGGTGGGATTAGGGTTCCAATGATTGCCTCTTGGCCAGCTCAGATTAAGGGTGGTAGCCAGTCTGATTTAATGTCCATTCAGTATGACGTGCAAACAACTCTCTCAGATATTGTAGGTATTGAGTTGGATGGGCCTCAAGACGGCATTAGTTTTTTACCTACTTTGTTATCTAAAAACACTCAAAATGAGCATCCATTTTTATATTGGGAATTTCCTGAGTATGGAGGTCAATTGGCTATCAGAATGGGAGACTATAAACTTGTGAGACAGCACTTAAAAGACACACTTACCCCTTCATTAGAATTATATGACTTGAGTAAAGATCCCACAGAGTTAAAAAACATAGCTCAAGAATTTCCAAAAATATTAAAAGAATTTGAGCTCATATTTAATCAAGAACATCAGGAGGCGGAAATAGACAGGTTTAAAATTCCACTTTTAGAAAAGGGACTTTTCTCAGACTCATTTTTTAATAATCTAAATGAGTAGATATCCCCAAATTAAAACAACTTCCCCTAAAATTCCTTAAGCTCTGCTTTAATATTCTTGAGCCCTAGAGCTAAAATTTGAAAAGATAAGTACAATTCATATGCATAAAAAACTAGGATTGGTTTCAGATAGCAATCTCAAAGTGTTTTTTTCATTCCAATGTGACTCCAGGAAGTTTTTCATTCATTTTTTTAACGCCCCCATGAGTCATATCATGTATGGTCTATTCTCCAAGCGATCTGTCACAATCTTAAATTGTTTAGCCTCCATGATTAAGATAGTGGTTCGTGCTAATTAGTTTTTTGTCACAATGATCTAAGAAAAAATTACCATTGTGTAACATTTTTAAAACCATTTTACAGTCCATTCACTAATTTTCTTTTTCAATGGGGTATAGGGTGGCATGAGCAATTCTACTGCACTAAAACTGTATTGTTTTAGCACGCTCCTTTGGTTGGAAAATTCTTGAAACCCATAATATCCATGGGCTTTTCCAATCCCGCTATTGTTGCTACCTCCAAAGGGTAGGTGGTGGTTGGAGTATTGTATAACGCTGTGATTTATCGCCGTGCTTCCCGCCCTGGTGTTTTTTAGTACACGCTTTATGACCTCTGCTTTTTTGCTGTAAAGATATAGGGCCAAAGGTTTTTCTCCGGCTCTAATATAATTAATAGCTTCTTCTATTTTGTCAAACGTTTTTAGAGGTAAAATGGGGCCAAAAATCTCATCTTTTAATAAAGATGCTTGTTCTGAAAGCCCTGAAATTAGCGTAGGAGACATATAGTTTTCAGAGGTGATATAATCTCCGCCCATTTCAATAATACCCCCATGGATTTTAGCGTCTTCCAAGTGGGTTACAAGTCTTTTAAAATGATTTTCATTGACAATTCTACCATAATCTTCGGACTTTTCTACCTGTTCGCTGTAAAATTGTCTGCTGTATTTTACAAAAGCCTTCACAAAGCGATTTTTAATACTACTCTCTATAAGTAGATAATCTGGCGACACACAGATTTGTCCATTGTTTAAAAATTTGGCCCAAGCAATTTTTTTTGCAGCCTGGTCAATATTTGCGCTGGCGTCTACAATAGTGGGGGACTTGCCTCCTAATTCTAAAGTGACAGAGCTCAGGTGTTTTGACGCAGCTTCCATGACCAATTTTCCCACAGCTGGTGAGCCTGTAAAAAAAATATGATTAAAGGGCAGGCTTAATAATTCTTGAGCTACAGTTGCGTCGCCTTGGAAAAGGGACACATGTGAAGGTTCAAAAACAGCAGCAATAATTTTTTCTAAAACAGCTGCGGTATGCGGTGTCATTTCAGAGGGCTTGATCACTACGGTATTTCCAGCAGCAATCGCTGAGGCTAGAGGAGCTAAAGTGAGGTTCACAGGAAAATTCCATGGAGAAATAATAAGACAGACCCCTTTGGGTTCTTGATGTACATAAGCATTAGAGCCCATAAAAACAAGTGGAGAAGGCACTCTTTGGGGTGCCATCCAGTGTTTTAGATTTTTTTTTATGAGTTTTATTTCTGAGATCACTGGATGAATCTCAGTGAGGTCGGTCTCTATTGCAGGTTTTTTAAAATCTTTGTAAAGCGCCTCTTGAAGTTCGGTTCTATATGTAATTTCAATTGCTTTTTTTAACGCATTTAGGCGTTTTATTCTTTGTTTAGCAGTTGAATTACCCAAACTGTATTGATGTTTTTGTTGGGCTTTAAATAGGTCTTGTAAGTTCTTCATAACACATAAAACTTAAAGGTAAGATTTTCATGGCAGTTTTTTAGAAGTTTGCCACAAGCATTCAATACTTATTGGGCTATAAAGAAATCTAGTTCTTTGTCATTAAGAAGTCTAGAATGAATTATAAATCTCATTCCTAATGGTATTTCTAATGAGAAACTAGCGCCTCTTCCAGAGGTTATGTCTACAGTAAGATGAGTGTGCTTCCAATAGTCAAATTGGTCTTGATTCATATAGTATTTTATTCCCGCAATTTCACCTAGCAATATGTCGCTATTGTCTAGATAAAAATCTTCTGCAGGTAAAAGCATTGGGGAAGACCCGTCACAGCATCCACCACTTTGGTGAAAAATTAAATCGGGTTGTTTCTCTCGAATTTTTGAAACTACCTCTGCAGCTTCATCTGTTATAGCAACTCTATTCATTTTTTGTTTTAAAAATAATAAAAAAAGGCTGGAAAATCCAGCCTTTTAGTTCTATGGATTACTCTAAAAGAAACCAAGTTTGTTTTTGTCATATGAAATGAGCATATTTTTATTTTGTCTGTAATGATCCATCATCATTAAATGTGTTTCCCTTCCAAAACCAGACTTTTTATATCCGCCAAATGGCGCATGAGCAGGGTAGGCATGATAACAATTAACCCAAACTCTTCCTGCTTCAATGGCTCGTGGAATTTGATACAATTGGTGTGCGTCCCTTGACCAAACACCAGCACCAAGACCGTATAAAGTGTCATTGGCTATAGCAATAGCTTCTTCTTCATCTTTAAATTTGGTTACACAAACCACTGGACCAAAAATTTCTTCTTGGAAAACCCTCATTTTATTGTGTCCTTCTAGAATAGTGGGTTGTATGTAAAATCCATTAGCCTGGTCTCCATCTAATTTTGCTGCATTGCCACCGCAAAGTACTTTGGCACCTTCATCAATACCAATTTTTAAGTAGGATTGTATTTTTTCATATTGATCATTAGAAGCCTGTGCCCCAACCATGGTATTTAGGTCGTAAGGATTGTCTTGAATGATGGCTTTAGTCCTTTTGACTACCCTTTCCATGAAGGCATCATAAATGTCTTCTTGTACCAATAACCTTGATGGACATGTACAAACCTCTCCTTGGTTAAAGGCAAATAAAACTGCACCTTCAATAGCTTTATCTAAAAATGCGTCATCCTGATCCATAACACTATTAAAAAATATGTTGGGAGATTTGCCGCCTAATTCCATAGTCACAGGATTGAGATTTTTGGAGGCGTATTGCATGATAAGTTGCCCTGTAGTAGTTTCTCCAGTAAATGCTACTTTGTCTACTTTAGCACTAGAGGCTAATGGTTTTCCAGCTTCTGGTCCAAATCCATGGATTATATTGAGTACTCCAGGAGGAAAAACATCTGCAATTTTCTCCATAAGTAATGTTGCAGAAGATGGTGTTTGTTCTGCAGGCTTTAGCACCACACAGTTACCTGTGGCTAATGCTGGAGGTAGTTTCCAAGAGAGCATTAGTAGAGGGAAATTCCAGGGAATAATTTGACCAACAACGCCTAATGGTTCTTTTATATTTAATGATAGGGTATTTTGGTCTAATTCAGACGCAGTTCCTTCTTCTGCTCTAATACATGAAGCAAAGTATCTCCAGTGATCTGCAGATAAGGGTATGTCTGCGTTAAGTGTTTCCCTTATTGGTTTTCCATTGTCACAGGTTTCTACCAAAGCAAATTCTTCCAGATTTGCTTCAATAATGTCTGCCACTTTGTTTAGCATGCTTGCCCTTTCAGTGACAGAAGTGTTACCCCAAGCTTTTTTAGCTGTATTGGCAGCTTCTAAAGCAGCGTCTACGTCCTCTTGTTGAGATCTTGGGTATTTGGCAATTAAAGAATTGTCTATTGGAGACCTATTTTCAAAATATTGACCACCAATGGGAGGTACGAATTTACCATTTATGAAATTGCCATAAGTGTCTTTAAAGATTGGTTTGTTGTAGCTCATAATTAGATATACTTAAAAATTATGTTTTAATATTACAGATTTGATATTAAAACAAATATATTTCGATAGTTTCGTAATAAATTGAAGATATTTATTAATAAATTGAACATATCTATCATTTATATTTTTTACATTTAGTTTATGTTTTCAGATCATATTTTAAAAAACCATAAACAAAATAGACGGCTTACTACTTTAGTTGAGCACAAAACTACCTATAGTGCACAATATTCAGAGCTCAACATTTTTGAAACTCATAAAGTAACAGAACAAGTCTCTCTTACCTTTGATTTTCCTGTTATTGCAAGCATGATTACGGGGAAAAAACATATGTATTTGGATGGCTTGAAATCTTTTGACTTTTTACCAGGTGAATCTGTGATTATGCCTGCATCTCAAGAGATGGTCATCGATTTTCCTGTGGCCACCATGGAAAATCCCACCCAGTGCTTGGCTCTCGGTATAGATGAACATAAAATAGGAGAGGTTGTGGCAAAATTTAATGAATTAAACAGCATTGAAAATGAGAATAGCCATTGGTCATTAGACAGTGAAAGCACCCATTTATTACACAATAAAGACATAAATTTATTGGTAAACAGACTCATAAGTACCTTTATTAATCAAACTTCTTCAAAAGATGCGTTGTTGGATTTAATGATTCAAGAGTTAATTATTAGGTTGTTACAAACAAAAGCCAAGGGATTGTTGGTGTCTTCTAAAGACAGCTTGATTAAAGATTCTCGACTGGGAATGGTTATTCAGTATATAAAAGAGAATCTGACTAAAAAAGATCTCAATGTAGAAATATTGGCCAATAAGGCTTGTATGAGTGCCTCTCATTTTCACAGAAAATTTAAGAATACATTAGGGGTCTCTCCTATAGATTATTTAAACTGTGAAAAAGTGAAGTTTTCCAAAAAGCTTATTTACCAAAGGAAAGACCTTCAGTTAAATGAGATAGCCTTTCTTTCAGGGTTCAATAATGTAAGCTATTTTATTAGAAAATTTAAAGATTTTGAGCGTATTACTCCAAGTAAATACAAACAGATGTTAGAAATGAGTTAAGGATATGAAGTATTCAAATGCACAGGAATGTGCATGCTCATCTGGTTTTTTTTATTGATCCCCGCTAAAAAAGTACAGTAAATATTTCGCTTATTTTTTATTTTTCCTTCCTGTACACGGAGCCATATAGAGTGTGATAAAATAATCGCTCAACAAATGTGTTTTTCTGCTTTAAGAATTGGAATGTTTTGTTATTTTTGCCACTCTTATCGGAATCGGGATGTGGCGCAGTCCGGTAGCGTACACGCATGGGGTGCGTGGGGTCGCAGGTTCAAATCCTGTCATCCCGACCAATAAAAAGGGAACCTTTGGGTTCCCTTTTTTATGTTTGGACAGTGTCAAAAGCTAGCTTTTGTAAACAAGGACAAACCCAATTAGTCTATCCATTCAATATGAAGAGATTTTGATGGGGTTGGGCTAAATGCTTTGCAAACAATACAATCTGAAGTAGTTATTTCACTTAAAATTTTAAATTTAAATTGGTCCCCTACTTTTATTTTATTGGGAATTTTACATGGGTCAGAAAGCTTAAATGCATTTTTATAAATAATACCTGTTTCTGGATGCTGCCAATTTTCAACTACATTTTTATCAAATGATCCCTTTTCTATAGTAAATACATTATTTAAGCATATTCCCTCTAGAGCGAATTTAGCAGTAAGTATTTGACTATTTTCCTCCGTCTCTTTTGTGCAACTTAAAGCAATTAAAACAACAAACAAAGTAAAAAGTTTTCTCATGATTATAAGCTTTAGATGGACACTAATACACTTTCAAATTTAGGACTAATATCTATGATTACGTTTCTATTTCTGTTAAAGTATATACAGTGGGTTGTTTGTGCTTTAACAAAGACTGTTCATCTAAATAATCTATAGTTTTAGATGGGATTCTTTTATATTTATATAACCAACCTTAAAAACCAAACCAATGATCTTATCCCCTTGGGACATTGCCATTGTTTTCGCTTATATAGTAGGCGTACTGGCATTGGGCTTTTACCTATCTAGAAAAGCCTCTAAAAACCTGTCCTCATATTTTTTAGGTGGGAATGAACTGCCTTGGTATTATTTGGGATTGAGCAATGCCTCAGGTATGTTTGATATTTCCGGCACTATGTGGACCGTTGGCATTTTATTTGTCTACGGTTTAAAGAGTGCTTGGTTGCCTTGGTTGTGGCCGGTTTGGAATCAGGTTTTTGTCTTTGTCTATTTGGCTCTTTGGATTAGAAGGTCTGGGGTCATGACAGGTGCAGAGTGGATAAGCTTTAGGTTTGGCAATGGCAAAGGGGCTAGCTTATCGCATATTATTATTGTGGTTTTTGCTGTCATCAGTGTGCTGGGTTTTATTGCCTACTTTTTTGAAGGTATTGGGAAATATGCTACGGAAATCATGCCTTGGGACCTCAGTGCACAATTTATGGGTTACGAGCTTACATCGGCCAGAGGCTATGCCCTTATCATATGTGTTTTAACGTCTTTGTATACCGTAAAGGGCGGTATGCATTCTGTAGTAGCTACTGAAGTCATGCAGTTTGTAGTCATGACAATTGGGTGCATAGGCGTTGGAATAGTCGCTTATAATTCTGTGAGTATAGAACAGCTAAACGCGGTTATACCAAACGGTTGGAAAGACCTTAACTTTGGCTGGAATTTAGATTTAAATTGGAGCGAGACTCCTTTTCCTCAGGTAAATGAAAAAATAGCCTCGGACGGCTTTACACTTTTTGGAGGGCTTTTTGTACTCATGGTGCTCAAAGGTATTTTAGCCTCTATTGCAGGTCCTGTACCCAGCTATGACATGCAGCGAATTTTGGCGGCTAAAAAACCTTCAGAAGCAGCTAAGATGAGTTTTTTAACCGTGGCGGTACTCTATATACCTAGATATTTTATGGTAGTTGGTTTTACGGTTTTAGCCTTGGTATATCTGGGGCCCGAGATAGCTGCCATGGGTCCGAGTATAGACTTTGAGAAAATCCTACCTATGACAATGAATGCGCATTTACCCGTTGGTCTTAAAGGGATTATGTTAGCTGGTTTTTTGGCTGCTTTTATGGGCACCTTTGCTGCATTTATAAACGCTGCCCCTGCTTATATTGTCAATGACATTTACAAGAAGTACATAAACCCTCTAGCTTCAGACAAAAGGCTAGTGAGACTCAGTATTCTTTCTTCCTTAACTTTGGTTTTTGTGGGTATTGTATTTGGTTTTAATGCCGGATCTTTAAATAGTCTTATTCTATGGCTTAGTTCTGCACTCTATGGAGGTTATGTAGCAGCTAATGTACTCAAGTGGGTGTGGTGGCGCTTTACAGGTGCGGGCTATTTTTGGGGCATGCTGTTTGGCCTAATTGCCTCTACGGTTAAATTGTTTTTCTTTCCAGAGTACGTAGACATTTTTGTGTTCCCCCTTATTTTTGCCTTTTCGCTATTGGGATGTGTGCTTGGAACCTATGCTACTCCTTTGCCCAATCCAGAGGCTGTAGCAGCCTTTTACAAGCAAACAAGGCCCTGGGGATTTTGGGGGCCAGTAAAGGCCTCGGTTATGACCAAGGATCCATCTTTTGTTCCCAACACACACTTTAAAAGAGACGGTATGAATGTGCTGGTTGGAATAGTATGGCAAATGGCGCAACTGCTCATACCTGTTTATTTTATGATTAGAGAGAACGCACAGATGGTGATATGGTCTGCGGTGTTTTTAGGATGTAGTTATTTGCTTAAAAAATATTGGTGGAATACCCTAAAAGATTAATTGAGAATGATATGAAAATAACCGCCACGTTTATAGATGAGATTAGCCATGACATTCCCCACCAGAACTGGGGTGCTAAAGAATGGGAACTGGATTTTGTCCACATGAAAGCTATGGGCATAGACACCGTGGTACTCATTAGAGCGGGATACAGAAAGTTTCTTAGCTATCCCTCTGCGTTTCTCATAGAACACCATGCTTGTTTTACACCCAGCCAAGATCTTGTAAAGCTTTTTTTAGAGCTCTCAGATCGCTTTTCTATGCATTTTTATTTTGGTATTTACGACAGTGGCACCTATTGGGACACTGGAGATATGTCTGCAGAAATTGAAGTGAACATGCCCCTGATAGAGGAGGCTTATGCTAGATATGGCCATTACGAGTCTTTTAAAGGCTGGTATCTCTCCTTGGAGTTGAGTAGAAAAACAAAGGGGGCCATAAGTGCTATTAGAGATTTGGGCTTGCATTGTAAGCGAGTGAGCGGGGGATTGCCGGTACTTATTTCTCCATGGATAGACGGAGAAAAGGCGGTTATGGCTTCTGCTGCAGCATTGAAAAAACCTACGGCTGTTTCTTTAGAAACACATGCTCAGGAGTGGAATGAAATTTTCAAAGGCATTCAGGGCGCTGTAGACATTGTGGCTTTTCAAGACGGACATGTAGCTTATGAGCAGCTGCGCTCTTATTTAGAGGTCAATAAAAAATTAGCAGACCAATACGGCCTTGTTTCTTGGACCAATACAGAGTCTTTTGACCGGGATATGCCCATAAAATTCCTACCCATTAAGTTTGACAAACTTCAATATAAATTGGCACAAGCAGCGGCAGTTGGAATGGAAAAGGCCATAACTTTTGAGTTTTCTCATTTTATGAGCCCTCAATCTGCGTACAGACAAGCAGGGCATTTGTACCAGCGTTATACAGATTATTACTTAAATTCAAATACCCAAAACCCATAATGCATTCTTACGCTACACTTTACAGGAAAGAGCTCTTGGAGGAGGTTATTCCCTTTTGGGAAAAGTATTCTCTGGATTACGCCTCTGGCGGATACTTTACTTGTATTAGTCCTGAGGGGTCTGTGTATGATAAAGACAAGTTTGTTTGGCTGCAGGCACGCCAAGCCTGGATGTTTGCCAGCTTGTCAAAATCAGGAACTGCTCCCTCTAAACCTATTGCAGATCGCTGGCAAGAAATAGCCAAACACGGCATTGATTTTTTAGAGCAATACGGTCGCGCTCCCTCAGGAGATTGGTATTTTTCTTTAAACTCAGAGGGTGCTCCTCTGGTGGCTCCTTACAACATCTTTTCTGATTGTTTTGCCGCCATGGCTTTTGGTGCTTATTACAAATTAGATCCAAATCCCTCCTATAAAGATATAGCTCTAGCCACTTTTGAACGTATTTTAGCACGTAAAGACAACCCGAAAGGGCCTTATAATAAAACCATTCCAGAGACCAGACCTCTGCAGAATTTTGCACTTCCCATGATTTTATGTAATCTGGCTTTGGAGCTAGAACACTTGCTGGGTGCAGCCCGTGTGAATGAATTGGTGGCCGCATTAGTGCCTTTGGTTATGGAGCAGTTTTACGACACTGCCACAGGCTTGGTATTAGAAAATATAAGCCCAGAAGGAACATTTGTAGACTCTTTTGAAGGTAGGCTACTCAACCCAGGGCACGCTATAGAAGCCATGTGGTTTATGATGAACATAGGCATGAGACTCCAGGATTCCAAGCTCGTAGAAAAAGCAGAGGCTATTATGTTTAAGCAGTTAGAAAATGGATGGGATTCCACCCATGGGGGGATCTTTTATTTTTTAGACATAAAAGGCCACCCACCACAGCAGTTGGAGTGGGATCAAAAACTTTGGTGGGTTCACTTAGAGACGCTAGTGGCATTGGCTAAAACCTATGCTTACAACCAAAATCCCAAAGCCAAAGAGTGGTTTAATAAGGTACACCAATACACTTGGACACACTTTAGAGATCCCATTAATAAAGGGGAGTGGTACGGGTATTTAAACCGAGAAGGTAAGGTGTTATTGCCTTTAAAAGGGGGCAAATGGAAAGGCTGTTTTCATGTGCCAAGAGCTTTATTTGAAATTTCAAATTGCCTAGAAGGAATAGAATTAAATGATTATTAATATGCTGTACCATAAATGGTTTTCGATAGTATGTATTTTGTGTACCTGTCTTTGCGCGAGAATGAGTGCGCAGGAAACACTAAAACAGTCCCCCTCTAAAACGCTTATTATAGTTGGGGCTGGTACCGGTGGCACTGCTGCAGCCATACAAGCAGCAAGAATGGGTGTAGAGGTGCACCTACTATCTGAAAATCCCTGGTTGGGGGGTATGCTCACCGCTGCAGGAGTTTCTGCTATAGATGGAAACCACCAATTGCCTTCTGGTTTGTGGGGAGAATTTAGAGACAAATTATACCAGCATTACGGTGGGCCAGGGGCTGTGGCCACAGGTTGGGTAAGCAATACCCATTTTGAACCTAAAGTGGGAGATAGCATTTTAAAAACAATGGCCCAACACCCCCAACTTAACATTCATTACAACACGCAATTTAAAGGCATTACTAGACGAGAAAATGTTTGGGAGATTAATTTTGTTTCTGAGGGGAAAACCAACTCTCTGAGGGGAACAGTTGTGATAGATGCTACGGAAAACGGAGACCTACTCCCTCTGGTTGGTGCTGCCTTTAAGGTCGGTATGGACGCTACCTCAGATACTGGAGAAAAAGAAGCCCCACCAAGAGCCAACAGTATAGTTCAAGACCTTACCTACACCCTCATTTTAAAAGACTTGGGCAGAGATGCCTTACCAAATGAACTGTTGTCCAAACCTCCTTCTTATAATCCTGGGTGGTTTGAATGTGCTTGTAGACTTCCTGGCAGTGACACCCCAAAAGGGGTGGTAGACCACATACAAATGCTTAATTATGCCAAATTGCCAGGAAATAAATACTTGATCAATTGGCCCAATTGCGGGAATGATTATTTTTTAGATTGGCCTAATTTGTCTATAGAAGAGGTTCAAAAAGGACTGGCAGCGGCCAAGCAGCACAGCTTAAATTTTGTGTATTACATACAACATGAGTTGGGCTTCAAAAATTTAGTGGTTCACAATGAATTTGGCACAGAGGACGCTTTCCCTTGGACTCCCTACCACAGGGAGTCTAGAAGATTAAGTGGCGTGGTCCAACTCACAGTTAATGAAGTGAGAGACCCTTATAAATATGAGCTTTTTAAAACAGGTATTGCAGTGGGAGATTATCCTATAGACCACCACCATGATAAAAATCTCCAGGCACCGAAAATAGATTTTATAAATATAAAAGTACCGAGTTATAATGTGCCATTAGGTAGTTTAATCCCTCAAGAGACGCCTTACTTTATAGTTGCAGAAAAGAATATAAGTGTGAGTAATATTGTTAACGGTGCTACCCGTTTACAGCCTGTAGTTCTAGGGATAGGACAAGCGGCTGGAGCCTTGGCTGCTCTGTCATTAAATCAGGGTATTCCCCCTAAAGATGTAGCGGTAAGAGAGGTTCAAGAGGCCTTGTTGGCAGCGCAGGTTTACCTCATGCCATTTATAGACGTAAAGCCTGGTGACCCTGCTTTTTATGCCATTCAAAAAATAGGCGCAACAGGTATTTTAAAAGGACAAGGAATTCCATATAAGTGGGCCAATCAAACTTGGTTTTATCCCCGTACTTTTATTTCTCAACACACGCTCTTAGATGGCCTTAAAAAGTATTATCCAACTTTAGATGGGCTAGAGGGTTCAGGGGAGTGGGTAGATTATTCTTTTTTAAAAAGCCTCATTTTGTCTTCGGGAAATGCTTTAAAACCAATGGATAAAACTACATTGTTGTCTTTGGGTTTGCCAAACTACAATGAAGACCCAAAATCAGTACTCACTAAAGGGACTATTGCGCAACTATTAAATGCGTTCTTAGATCCTTTTTCAATAGCTATTGATCATTATGGCCAGCCTATGGCTCCTGACTAATTGCTAATTGTAACTCTGGGTGGTCAGGATCTGTATCTCCGTATTGTTCCCGAAGTTTTATTAGGGCAGTTTTCATATTTTTTACAAGCTCTTTGTATTTGGGGTTTGCAATAGCATTGTAATTTTCCTTAGGGTCTTCCTGTAGGTCATAAAACTCCCATTCAGGTTTGGTTTGTGTTGGGTGAACTCCTTTTTTGTTAAGCCCTTTTCCGTAAAAATAAGCCAGTTTGTAGCGTTCATTTCTAATGCCAAAGTGTGCAGGTCTATCTGGATGGTGCAACCAGTACCTATAGTATATTTCATTTCTCCAGCGCAGCGTTTTTTTTCCATTTAAAAGTGCCCTGAAACTCTTTCCCTGCATATAGGTAGGTTTTTCTATACCCGCATAGTCTGCCATGAGGGGCGCAAAATCTATATTGAGAATCATTTCTTTTATTCTTGTTCCTGCCTTAATCTCTTTAGGATACCTGATCACAAAAGGCATTCTAAGCGACTCCTCATAGATTAAGCGTTTGTCAAAGAATCCGTGTTCTCCCAAAAAATATCCTTGATCTGCAGCGTAGATAACAACAGTATTTTCTGCCAAGCCACTCTCTTCAAGATAATCTAGTATTTTTCCAATATTTTTATCTATTGCGGCTCCTGAACGCATAAAGTCCTTAACCAGTTTCTGGTAAATGCGTTTTCTTTTTTCTATACTATCTAGGCCTTCTAATTCATAGGGAAGCCCCGGATAAGAGGTCCAATAGCTGTCTGGTTCATTGGTGGCTCGCTCCCAACGTTCGGCCAATTTTTCTAATTTTTGCCCCTCAAAAGTTCTTCCCGATGTTTTTGGGCCAAAGTCTAACAAAGAGGCTGGTTCTGGAATGTCTATATCCTTGTAAAGTGATGCAAATTCTTTGGGATAATCAAAGGGCTCATGTGTTGCTTTAAAGTGGGTAAACAGCAAGAAGGGTTTAGAAGGGTCCCGTTCCTTTAAATGTGAAATAGATAAATCTGCTATAATATCTGTAGAAAATCCTTTTATTTGAACGCCATGACTCCCATCATGACCGTCTACCCATTGGTCATTTGTTTTAAACACGGGATCCCAGTATTTCCCTTGTCCTGGTAAAACTTTAAAAAAATCAAACCCTTCTGGCTTTCCGTTCAAATGCCATTTGCCAATAATGGCGGTATGGTAGCCCGCAGCTTGTAATGTTTGAGCAATATTAGGGTGGGATCTAGGAAGCGGCTCATTTAAAGTATATACTTTATTTTTGTGGCTGTACTGCCCGGTGAGTATAGAAGCCCTGCTGGGGGAACATATGCTGTTGGTACAAAAACTGTTTTCCAACAAGGCACCTTGAGCGGCCAATCTTTTTATATGGGTATTTTGCACGTACTCTTCTAAAATACCCCCGTATACCCCCCAAGCATTAGAGGTGTGGTCATCTGAAAGTATGAATAAAATATTTGGCGGTTTAGAGGCTTGAGCTGCTTTTTCATTACAGCCATTTACACTAATGAGCACAAAAATATAAAGGATATTTTTTAGACTTTTTAAAAACATGGAATAGCGGTCTTAAGTGTCTCTAATTTAATTAAAAAAAACAATTTTTTTACACAGCCAGAATGACTGAGACTCTTATGTTCTTTTATTTGTGTAACATAGGTTACTTTTTAATTTTTTGTTTTGAATTATTTTTGGCAAACAAGTAAATAGACAGACTTGTCATATAATTTGGTTGGTTAATCAAGAGCAGCAGCCATGCTGCTGCTCTTTTTTTAAAATTATTATAGACCTTTAACAACAGGGTAATTACAAGATCTTTTTCATCAATTATAAAAAAGTTATTATGTCATTCTTAGGTAAACTACTCGGAACAAGCGCTTCTTCAGAACATATAAAGGTTATCGGAACAGAAGCTTTTAAATTAGGAATTGCTAGTAAAAGCACGCAGCTTATCGATGTTCGCACGGCTAATGAATTTAAGTCTGGAGCCATAGCCAACGCAAAAAATATAGACTTTTTTAATAGGCCAGCGATGGAGACGGCTTTTAAAAAATTAAATCCCAGTAAACCAGTATATCTTTATTGTAGGTCCGGTAATAGGAGTGGGAAAGCTGCAAATTTATTAGCTAAAATGGGTTTTACTGAAATTTATGATCTCAAAGGAGGCTATATGTCCTGGAAGTAATTTTTTTGAAGATCTCCTTTAGTCCCTGACATTTTTAAGTGCAATATATCACCTGTTTTGGTATGGATTGGTGCGCCAATGTAACAAAAGTTACAAAGACAAAGTATGGAAGCCTATATATTTATAAACTAATCAATAAGCCAAACCATGAAAAAAACACATCAAATTGTTATCATTGGCGGGGGGACTGCAGGAATAATGACCGCGACCCAATTGCTCAAAAAGAACCCTGCTTTAGACATTGCTATTATAGAGCCTGCAGACACCCATTACTACCAACCTGCTTGGACACTGGTAGGCGCAGGGGCCTACGATTACAAAAAAACAGCCCGTTCCATGGCTAGCCTCATACCCTCTAAAGCCAGTTGGATTAAAGACTATGTTACCGGATTTAAAGCTGCTGAAAACTGTGTTACTACCCAAAGTAGTGGAGATATTTCATACGAATATTTAGTAGTGGCTCCCGGACTAGTCATGGACCCTACGCTCATAGAAGGCCTTCCAGAAGCCATGGAAAAAGGCATAGTTTGTTCCAATTATACAAACCCGGAACACACTTGGGAAACCATTAAAAATTTTAAAGGGGGAAATGCCTTATTTACCCAGCCCACTACGCCTATCAAGTGTGGCGGGGCTCCTCAAAAAATAGCCTATTTAGCGGCAGATTACTTTAGAAAATCTGGAGTAGCTAAAAAGACCAATGTCATATTTGCTACCCCGGGATCTGTTATTTTTGGTGTTCCGGTGATCAAGAATACTCTAATGAAAGTCATTGAGCGTTACGGCATACATTTTAAACCTTTTTATGCGCCTTTTAAAATAGATGCAGATAAAAAAATAGCTTATTTTAAGTATACCGCAACGGGAGAGAACCAATGTGTTGTTAATGAGTCTAATTCCATTGGAGAAAAAATGAGCGGAGACGCTGTGATAGAAATCCCATTTGACATGCTTCATCTAGCACCTCCACAAACCGCTCCAAAATTTGTAAAAGAATCCAATTTAGTAAATGACTCGGGTTGGCTTTCAGTAGATCATGGGAGTATGCAACATACCGCATATCCTAATATTTTTGGCCTGGGCGATGTGGCCGGACTGCCAACGGCTAAGACCGGAGCTGCCATAAGAAAACAAGTGCCAATTGTAGTAGACAATCTCATGAGGCTAATGGCTAACAAAGAGGCTGCTAATACATCCTACAATGGCTACTCTTCTTGCCCATTGGTTACCGGATATGGTAAAATGGTTTTGGCAGAGTTTGATTACAAAAACAACTTTATTCCAGACCCCAAGCTAAAGCAGTTGCTCATTAGAGATTCCTCCAAAGAGCATTGGCGCCTTTGGATGCTAAAAAAATATATGCTTCCCTATTTATATTGGAACAAAATGATGAAGGGTGAAAATGTGTAAAAAAAAAAGGACTGCTGTAGCAGTCCTTTTTTTTTACACCCTTGGTAACTAATGTTACGCTCCACGGAATTTGTTGCCCATACATTTGTGTAAAATTAGTTTAGACATGAAATACAATACTTTAATTTTTGTGGGATTGTTTTGTTTTGGAGCTTTGCAGGCTTTGGCTCAAGACCAACAATTACAACCACAATCCATTTCACTGCATGATTTTACTAGTGCAGTACTGGAAAACAATCCAAACATAAAAGTTGCTGCTGCAGAGGCCTTAGCAGCTCTTGGAGATTATAATCAGACTAGGGCGGTTTTACTACCACAAGTGTCTTTAAGCCATACAGCGGTGGCTACGAATAACCCGCTAATGGCTTTTGGTTTGGGTCTAAATCAGGCGCGAATAGAAGCAGCGGACTTTAATCCTTTAACACTCAATAACCCTGCTGAAACAAAAGATTTTGCTACTGTTCTTAGTGTGCAACAACCTTTGATTAATATGGATGGTTTTATGAACCGCAAGGCCGCCAAAAGCGCTTATGAAGCTACTGCACTAAAAGCGTCTAGAACCAAAGCGTATATGACTCTATCTTTAACCCGCGCTTATATGGAGTTACAATTATCATACAAGGCTGTAGCAGTGTTGGAGAAGGCGTTAAAAACAGCAAATGCATATCATAAAATTGCAGAAGACAGATATGAAGCAGGGCATTTGTTACGTTCAGATATTTTGGCTGTTAGCGTTGCTGTGGGAGAGCGAAAAGCACAATTAGAGGAGGCCAAAAGTGCCGTTGCTACAGCTTCTGCTCAAGTTGCTATGCTCATGAATGCCCCACAAAACCTTAGATACCTTCCCTCAGATTCGTTGGCCTTAACACCAGACGCACCAAACTTTCTATTTAGCCCTTTGAAAAGGGCTGATATTAAAGCCTTAGACCTGGTAACCAATGCGATGAAGTTTAAATATAGGGCAGCTCAGATGCAATTTCTACCTACATTAAATGCATTTGGATCTTACGAATTGCACGACACCACCATTTTTGGTACCGCAGCAGAGAGTTATTTGTTTGGGGCTCAATTAAAATGGGACTTATTTAAAGGAGGGCAAAAATTTGCTAGCACTAAAACAGCTAAGGCCAACTTTTACAAAGCCGCTCAACAAGCCATTCAATATAAGAACGAAAGTGAGTTGGTTTTCAATAAAGCCAAAAGTCAGTTAGATATAGCAGAAATTCAGTTAGAAACAACGGCAATAGCGGTAAGGCAACTAGAAGAGGTAGTTGCTATTGCTAAAAACAGATTTGAAACAGGATTGGCCAAAACAAGCGATGTACTTGAAAGTCAGGCCCAATTAGCCCAAAAATCACTTTCTCATGCCCAAGCAATCTTTAATTACAATTATACAAAAGCATATTTAAAATTTTTAACTCAAGAATAATAACAATTATGAAAACGATCCATATATTTTTTACTGCATTCTTATTGGCTACTTTAATGAGCTGCGGTCAAAAAGAAGATGTAACCACTAATTCGAAAGAAGCTGTTACTGTGAGTACAGCTATTGTAAAACCCTCAGCTGTTTTAATGGACGCAGTAGCTGGTGGCTACATTGCAGCTTCTAAAACAAGTAATCTCAGTACCAGAATAATGGGTGCTGTTCAAGAAATATCGGTGTCTTTAGGAGATAAGGTTCAAAAGGGAACTGTGTTAATAACATTATTTAATAGAGACATAGACGCGTCGGTTTCTGCGGCTGAGTCTGGAGTACATGCGGCAAAAGCGGCATTTAATTTAGCCCAAAACGACCTAGAAGCTTATCAGACCCTCTTTCAAAAAAGTAGTGTAAGTGCTAGAGAATACGAAGGAGTTAAAACATCATATATTGCGGCTCAAACTTCTTATAACCAAGCCAAAGCACAGCTAGAAGTGGCCAAAGCGCAGCAAGCTTTTACACAAATTAGAGCCCCCTACGATGGAGTTGTGACCAATCGTTTTATAAATATAGGTGATATGGCACAACCAGGTATGCCTTTGTTAGAAATTGAAGGAGGAAATGGTTTTGAGATTTGGACCTCAGTAGGAAGTGAGTATATAACAGACTATAAAATAGGTGATGAGGTTTCAGTTAAAATTCATCCAAGGGAAACAATGGTCAGGGGGGTTATTTCAGAACTGGGAATCTCTTCAAAAAACACAGCAGGTCAATACAGAGTAAAAATTGCTCTAGAAACGGAGGATCAGTCTCTTCTTTCAGGAATGTATGCCAGTGTATATTTTAATGCTTCAAATACCAACAATCAAACTATTTATATTCCAATAGAGGCTGTTGTTAAAAAAGGGCAACTGCGTGGGGTGTATGTAATAAGTGAACAACAGACAGCCATCTTAAGGTGGTTGCGCTTGGGTCAAGAAAATGTAGAAAATGTAGAAGTGTTATCTGGATTAGTAGCAGGAGAAACATATGTAATAAAGGCCGATTCAAAATTGTATAACGGCCTAGGAGTTAAAGTTCAAAATTAACCACTTATGAAAGAAGGTTTAGCGGGCAAAATTGCCAAAGTATTTATTGATTCAAAACTTACGGTGCTACTCATGATTGTTTTCATGGTGGTTGGCGTGTATAGTTCTTTTTTAATTCCCAGAGAAGAAGAGCCTCAAATAGACGTTGCTATGGCAGACATCTTTGTGGGGTACCCAGGTGCTAGTCCAGAAGCGGTGGAGGCCACAGTAGTAAAGCCCTTGGAAAAATTGCTCTCCAATATTAAAGGTGTAGAATATGTGTACGCAACGGCCATGGAGGAAAAAGCCATGGTAATTGTTCAATTTTATGTTGGAGAAGATATTGAGCGCTCCTATGTTAAATTATACAATGAGATTAATAAACATATGGATCTTATGCCTACGGGTGTCACTATGCCCCTTGTAAAGACTAGGGCTATAGATGATGTGCCCATGTTGGGGATTACACTTTGGAGCGATCAGATGAATGACTATCAGTTAAAGCAATTGGCGCAGGAAGTAAACACAGAGATTAAAAAAATCACCGATGTTTCTGGCACCAAATTAATTGGAGGAAGAAACAGGCAGCTAAGAGTTGTGCTAGATCCTCAAAAATTAACTGCTGCTGGTTTGGATTTCAATACGGTAGCGCAGCTGCTTAAAGCCAATCATGCACAATTAAATACAGGAGGTTTTAATGCCCAAGACCAATACTTTACCATCCAAACAGGGCACTTTTTGTCTAGTGCGGCTGAGGTGTCTAATATAGTGGTAGGGGTCAATGGCCAAACCCCTATTTATTTAAAACAACTAGCTTCTATTGAAGATGGGCCAGACCAAGCTACGGACTATGTCCATATGGGTTATGGCGCGGCAAGCGCAGAGGATCAGAAGAATTACCCCTCAGAGTATCCGGCTGTGACTTTATCTATAGCCAAGAGAAAAGGGGCAGACGCCATGAAGATTTCTGCACAAATCCTAGATAAAATAGACCACTTAAAAGCAGACCTTATTCCAAACGAAGTAAAAGTTACCGTAAGTAGAAATTACGGGGAAACAGCCTCTCAAAAAGTGTCTGAATTGCTCATGCACCTTATAGGCGCTATTTTGGCAGTAACTCTAGTTGTCATGCTCTCTATGGGTTGGCGTGGGGGTTTAGTCGTGTTTTTGTCTGTACCCATTACTTTCGCTCTAACCTTATTGAGTTATTATATGATGGACTACACCCTCAATAGAATTACCCTATTTGCTTTGGTGTTTGTTACAGGGATTGTGGTAGATGACTCTATTATTATAGCAGAAAATATGCACAGGCATTTTAAGATGAAGAGATTGCCTTTCAAACAAGCTGCTTTATATGCCATAAATGAGGTAGGGAATCCAACTATATTAGCCACTTTTACAGTAATTGCCTCTGTACTACCTATGGCTTTTGTATCTGGTTTAATGGGGCCTTATATGTCTCCTATGCCTATTGGAGCCTCTATAGCTATGATTTTATCTCTTTTTGTGGCGCTCACTATAACCCCTTACTTAGGCTATCTTTTTTTGAAAGAAAAAGAAGTTTCAGCTGCAGCAACTAAAAAAGAAAAAAATCTTGAAGATTCATGGATTTACAAGGTATACAATAAGTTTGAAAGACCTTTGCTCGAAAATAAAAAAACGAGAGTATTGTTTTTGGGAGGAACAAGCTTGTTGCTGTTGGCCTCAATGGGACTGTTTTTTACAAAGTCAGTCGCGGTAAAAATGCTGCCATTTGACAACAAAAATGAATTTCAGGTTCTTATTGATATGCCTGAGGGCACCTCTCTTGAAAGAACAGCAGCAGTAGCACAAGAGGTAACACAATACTTAAGGACAAGGCCTGAGGTGGTACACTATCAGTCTTATGTAGGAACTACAGCTCCGATTACTTTTAATGGTTTGGTGCGTCACTATGATTTAAGATCAGGTGGGAATGTAGCAGATATTCAAGTAAACCTAGTTGACAAACATGACAGAACTGCGCAAAGTCATGAAATAGCCAGTCTTTTAAGGCCAGATATACAAGCTTTAGGGAAAAAATATCATGCCAACATTAAAATGGTTGAGGTGCCACCAGGACCTCCTGTACTTTCTACCATTGTTGCAGAGGTATACGGGCCAGATTATGACACACAAATTGCGATTGCCAAACAGTTAGCCGGCTTATTAAATGAAACGGCAGATGTGGTAGACGTAGACGCAATGGCAGAGGCCACTCATCACACCTTTCACTTAAAAATAGATAATGAGAAGGCCTTAAAACTTGGATTGAGTTCGCCGCAAATTATTCAAACCCTTCATTTGGCATTGTCTGAAAGTGCAATTGGAAACCTGTATTCGCCTTCTTCTGCAGCAGCAGTGCCTATGGTGCTTGAATTGGAAAATGCAGACAGAAATTCTATAAAATCTATAACAGGGCTTAAGGTCAAAAATAAAATGGGCCAATTGGTAGCCATAGAGGACCTTGTCACTGTAGAGAGAGTTATAGCAAAACAACCTATTTACAGGAAAAACCAAAAGCGTGTTTCTTATGTGCTTGCAGACATGGCAGGCGCATTAGAAAGTCCTGTTTACGCCATTTTAGGAATGGATAAAACCTTGGCCAAGATAGATTTACCTGCAGGATACACATTAAATGAATTGTATGCCAATAGTCCTACCAATGAGGACCATTACACGGTAAAATGGGATGGAGAATGGCAGATTACCTTAGAGGTTTTCAGAGATTTAGGTTTGGCCTTTTTAGGGGTCATAGTAATTATTTACATGCTTATCGTTGGCTGGTTCCAAAATTTTAAAGCCCCAATAGTAATGATGGTGGCCATACCCCTTTCGATGGTTGGTATCATATTAGGACACTGGATGTTAGATGCTTTCTTTACAGCTACTTCTTTTATTGGAATGATTGCATTGGCTGGAATAATGGTTCGTAATTCCGTATTACTAATTGATTTTATAAACATTAGATTAGAAGAAGGCGCCCCTTTTAAAGAAGCGGTTATAGAAGCTGGTGCGGTGAGGACAACGCCTATCTTGCTTACCGCAGGAACGGTGGTTATTGGAGCTTTTGTTATTTTATTTGATCCTATTTTCCAAGGCTTGGCTATTTCTCTCATGGGAGGTACAATAGCCTCTACTGTTCTCACTTTATTGGTCGTTCCATTGGTGTATTATCTCATAGAAAAGAAAAACCATAAATAAGATACATATGAAATTACTCATCATTACAACTATAGACGCACATAAGACGGCGCTTTTGAAACTATTAAAACAGGCTCAAATTTCAGCCTACAGTAGTGCAGATATTGCTGGACACAAAGATTCTGAGCAGCAAATTAATGCTAAAAATTGGTTTGCTTCTACGGGAATCCAAGTAGACTCTGAATTGGTATTTTCTTTTGTTGCTGAGGAAAAAATAGCCCCTCTTTTTGAATCTCTTAGAGATTTTAATACATCTCTCAAGGACTTAAGCCCTGTTCATGCAGTGGTAGTACCTATTGAACAAAGCCTGTAATGTTTGAAGGCGCAAGATTAGATTAAAACCCCCTTTGGTTTAACCCCCTTATATTTTTAAATAACAAAAAATTACAATAGCCATGTTACACAGAATGATTAAAGGAATTGCAGGCATTTTCATATTAATTAGCCTAGTCCTGTCTATTTATGTCAATCAAAATTGGTTGTGGTTTACCGCATTTGTTGGTGCCAATTTATTTCAATCATCACTCACCAACTGGTGTTTAATGGAAGACATTCTAAAAAAATTAGGAGTTAAAAATTAATAAAGGTGAGATGGTTTGCCTTTTGTTTTAAATGGCTAAGCCTCCGGATTCATTTTTAAAAAATGTTTGTGGTGGTTTTGCTCGTATGTTTTGGTGTGTGTTTTTGCAATTTTTTGAGTCGTGCTGTTAGCTAACTGCTCTAAAAATACGGGGTGATCTGTAGCTTGTTCCGGATAGTATTTGGAAGACCATCTCATCACTTCAAGTTGAATAGTGTATAGCTCCATTCCCTTTGCAGTTAAGAAATAATATTTTGTTTTTCTATTGTCTGCTGCGTGGTAGAAAGAAATTACGCCGTGATGGCTTAAGTTTTTTAAGCGATCTGCTAGTATATTGGTAGCAACTCCTTCTTCTGAAAGCCGCATCTCTGTAAAAGTTTTTTTGCCTTCAAAAAGATCTCTTACAATTAAGAGGGACCACTTGTCTCCAATAATATCTAAGCCCGTTGCCAGAGCGCAATGGGATCTAAATCCTGAATTGTTCATTTTCGAATTGTTTTTTCAAGGTAACCACCTTGTATTTATAATACCCATTTCAAAAGTAATCAATTTTGTAGGAATATACTTTCTTTTTAGGGTTGTTTTTTATTTTCATTTTCATATTGTTTAAAAATTTGATTTTAATAGGTTTTTTCACGACTCATAGTGTATTAAATTGCAGGAATGAAACTATGTTATATGAAGATTAAAATTATATTTCTTTTGTATTGGAGTCTTCTTTTGTGCCTTTCTTGTGATCGTGTTCAAAAAGAAATGCCTGTTGTTGCTGGTATGCGGTGGGTAGCATCTGGTACATTTACACAGGGTGCTAGATCTCACGATAACTTGGCTATGGCTCATGAAAAACCAGCCCATGAGGTGGTAATAAGTGGTTTTTATATAGATACAACAGAGGTGACCAACGCCCAGTTTACCGCTTTTGTAGCTGCAACCCAATATATTACTGTAGCAGAAAGGCCCGTAGACTGGGAGCAAATGAAACTTCAGCTTCCCTTTGGGACGCAAAAGCCTGCAGATAGCTTGCTTTTACCTGGGGCTCTTACTTTTAAAGCAGCACAATCAAAATTGCCTAATCTCTATGATTTTTCTCAGTGGTGGAACTGGACCCTAGGCGCAAATTGGAGGCAGCCACAGGGTCCTGGATCTACTATTGAGGGCAAAGAAAACCATCCAGTAGTTCAAATTGCCTACGAAGACGCTTTGGCATATTGCGAGTGGGCTGGAAGAAGCTTACCCACAGAAGCCCAATGGGAGTACGCTGCTAGGGGAGGTCTAGATGATATTTACCCCTGGGGAGCAGACGGCAGCCTACTAAAAGACCGTGCCAACAGTTGGGAAGGGAGTTTTCCAGACCACAACACCGCTACAGATGGGTATGTAAATACCGCCCCTGTGGCTTCCTACCCCCCCAATGCTTTTGGACTCTATGATATGAGTGGCAATGTATGGGAATGGACCCAAGATTGGTATCATACGAAATACTACAGAGAATTAGCTGCTAAAAAATCACCGGCTAAAGATCCAAAGGGACCCAAGGCAGCATTTAATCCCAATAATCCATACACCCAAGAGAAAGTGATTAGAGGCGGTTCTTTTTTGTGTAATGCAGCCTATTGTGCCAGCTATAGAGCATCGGCCAGAATGGCCTCAGAACCCATGTCTGCTGCAGAGCATATTGGCTTTAGGACGGTGCTTAATGTAGATCGCCAACCATAATAATGATATAATAACTTTTGATAACTTTTCAGATCCTCTAGCCTAGCTAATGCTTACTTTTGGGCTTTAATTTTCAATTAATTCATTATGTCAGAGGCAATAGAACGCATTAAAACACTCATTATAGGATCTGGACCTGCAGGCTATACTGCAGCCATTTACGCCGCTAGAGCAGACCTAAAACCTGTGGTGTACACAGGAATGGAACCTGGAGGGCAATTGACCACCACAACAGAAGTAGATAACTTTCCCGGCTACCCAGAGGGGGTAGATGGACCCACCATGATGGTACAACTGCAACAGCAGGCAGAGCGTTTTGGCACCCAAGTGAGAATAGGAATGATCACAGAGGTGCGTTTTAACCCAGAGGTGGGCGGTATTCACACTGCTGTGGTAGATGGTAAAACAACCATAGAGGCAGAAACAGTCATTATTTCTACTGGTGCTACGGCCAAGTATTTAAATATCCCTAGCGAGCAAAAACTCAGGGGAGGAGGGGTCTCTGCTTGTGCTGTATGTGACGGGTTCTTTTACAAAGGGCAAGAAGTAGCTATTGTTGGTGCAGGAGACACCGCTGCAGAAGAGGCTTCCTATTTGGCAAATATTTGCAGCAAGGTAACCATGTTGGTGAGAAAAGGAGAAATGCGTGCCTCCAAGGCCATGCAACACCGAGTGAATAGCTTGGATAATATTGAGGTTAAATATTTTACCGAAGTAGATGAGGTACTAGGAGACCAGGTTGTAGAGGGGCTTAGAATGGTGAACAATCAGACGGGAGAGAAAGAAGAAATCTCCATCACAGGTTTATTTATTGCCATAGGTCACAAGCCCAATACCGATATCTTTAAAGGACAATTGGACATGGATGAGACTGGCTATTTGTTTACCAAGGGCAAGTCTACCAAGACCAATATGCCAGGTGTTTTTGCCTGTGGCGACGTTCAAGATAAAGAGTACAGACAGGCTGTAACTGCTGCTGGAACCGGCTGTATGGCTGCTTTAGACGCAGAGCGTTATTTGGCCGCCTTAGAATCTGAATAGCAGAACGCTATAAGGATAAACAATCCATGATTACACTCCCTAAGGTGTAGCAAGCTTTAAAAGGGTATTGATGGTTTTAGTAAGCCGCTCAATATCCTTTTTTTTATGGGTTGCGCTTATCACAATTCTACTAATGAGCGGGTCCGATGCTGTGGGATAGGGAAAACTGGTACATAAAAAACCAGCATCTTCCAAGCCCTTAGACAAGCTGGGAGACTGAAAGCCAAAAGCGGCATGGTCCTGATGAGTGTGAAAATATTGAGGTTGCTCTAGCCCTTTGGTAAAGCGCTTGATGTTTTTGTGTAGTTTCTCCAATTGCTTTTGGTAGATGTCTTGGCCATGGTGGTAGGCGTACAATCCCCCAAGATTTGGAGGGCTGGCTCCACCAAAACTAGAGCTGTTTTTTAGGCTTTGGGCGCTATGTGGGTCCGTAAAAATGACCCCGCCAGAAATGCCCAAACCCTTTCCAAGAGAGGCAGTGACAATTAATTTTTTAGTCGGTAGCTCCTTTAGAATTTTGTAGGAACCACTTCCGTCCTGGGGTACCACGCCTATGGCATGGGAGTCATCTACTACCACAATGCAGTTGGAGCTGTCTATGGTTTTTAAGAACTCAAAGTCTGGAAAATGAGCACCAAAAAAGTCGATGCTATCCAGAAATAGCACTGGTGTTTTTTTAAGCTCTAGGGCTTTGGTAATTTGTTCTGAAAGGCGGTCTGCAGGCGTTTCTACCGCTTCTGGATTTAGTTTGAGAGCAGTGTGTGTATTTGGCAAATAGAGACATTCATAGGCAGGACCCATAAACTGTTTGGCTACTATTTGCCCAGCCAAGTAACCTGAAGACACTAAGACTGCAGCGGGGGCCCCGGCTTGTTTTGCCAATGCTTTTTCTGTTTTGTTAAACAAGGAGATTCTCAGGTTAGAATGTCTGGAGGCTCCGTGATGTATGCCGTATTTCAAAATCCCTTTGAGCACTAGTCTCTTAAACCTAAAGTGGGTTTGTAGCCCTAAATAATTGGTGCCTCCAAAATAGACAAAACTTGTTTTTTGGCTCGTGATTTCCCTGCCAACGGCTTTGTTTACATAGCGTATCATAACAATTCAATACCACTGCCCCCTAAACTGGGAAAAGTAAGGCTCGCGTCTGAGTTAATCTGTATGCCTTTGGCAATGTCATTTTTAAGCAATAGGGCCCCGTCCATGTCTACATAATCTAACTGGGGCAGCAGCTGTGCAATGGCAGAAATACCAACGCTAGACTCCGTCATACAGCCCACCATGGTTTTTAACCCCAAACTTTTAGCCTCTGCAATCATAGACAAAGCAGCAGATAGTCCACCACATTTAGTGAGTTTGATATTAATACCGTGAAAATGCCCAAGACAAGCTGCTACATCTGAAGGTAGCAAACAACTTTCATCTGCCATGAGAGGTAGGACACTATTTTCGTACACCTCTTTCATGCCTTCCCATTGGTTGGCAGCAAGTGGTTGTTCAATAAATTCTACCCCCAGTCTTTGGAGTTCTTTGGCATTTTCAAGGGTCTCACTCACACTCCAAGCGCAGTTGGCGTCTACCCTAAAAATAGCTTGGGTATGTGCTCTGAGTGCTTTTACAATAGCAACGTCTTCCTGAGTGCCTAATTTAATCTTGTAAATAGGCCATGGTTTTTCCTTCATTTTAGCAAGCATATTTTCTATGCTATCTATTCCAATGGTGTAGTTGGTGGTGGGGTAGTAGTCTAAGCTGGTACCCCATATTTGGTAGAGTGGTTTTTTTAGCATTTTTCCGTATAGATCCCAGGCGGCTAGGTCCAGAGCACAACGAGAGAAATTGGATAATTTTTGAGCTAACAGTAGCTTGTAAAATTCCTTTGGATGTGAAAAAATATGAGCTTCCAAGTGGTCTTGGCATGCTTCTATTTCTTTGGCCATACTGGCCGATGTGATTTGGTAGTACCCGTTGGCAGTGGCCTCTCCAAAACCAGTATGTCCTTTGTCTGAAAGACATACCACTAGGCTGTCTTGAAAATCATGCGATTCCCTAGAAATAGTAAAGGTGTGTGCTAAAGCTAAACGAAATGGTTTTAATTCAATGGTCATGGTTGGCCTATTTAAAAATAAATATAGGCAAACACATTTACATTTTTATCAGGGTCTTAAAAAATTAAATGGGTAAGTAAAGCAACTACGAGTTTGGCCAGTGCGATCATGTAAATATTTTTTTGTAAAACTGCGATTCATTTCTGATGTTATGAAAAATAAAGGACTGAGTTGTATTATTCCGACTCTGAATGGCAATCTAAGCATTCCAATACTCCAGAGGCAGTCATTTTCCACAGCCTATCTGGTAGGTCTTTTCGGTACATATCTTGATCATTTTCAGTATCCCAACCCATCATATCTCGCATAGAGGGTTCCATTTTTATGACAGTTCCTGTGGGTACCAATAAGCTCATATCTATTTTTTGATCCCTAATTTTATGTTGGGTGCCACTGATAAAGAAATTGTCAAAGTCCAAATGATTTCCGGTTTGCTCAAAGACATATTCAATAGCCCCTGCTCTGTCTTTAGCCTCAGCATAGCTATATCCATTGGCACTTTTATACATTTTTAAACTAACGGCTTCTTCATATCCATTTTTTATATTGAGTCTCACTCTTTTAGAATACAAGACTTCGTTTCCATCTGTGTTATAGCTTATGGTAATACCGTCAAAAAAATGATTTTCAAGGTATTCAAAGTGTTCAGACCCCCTCGCATTTAAATAGAGCGTGTCTGGTATTTGGTTTTGAATGAGCGTGGTTTTTTCCATCTGACTGCCTCTTATAGAGTAAGAGCTGGCTTGTTTTATACCAAAAAATATCAGGGTTCCCATGGAGAGTAACCACACTCCTAGTAGGGTGAGTTTACTTATGTTTCCCATCTTTTTTAGATTGGTAGTCACTACGGTAAGTCCTAGGTATAATAGCATGTAGAAAGGAATTCCTATAGAGAAAAATAATAAGATAGAAAGCACCCAAATTGGTAGTTCAGAGGCGTTAACAAGTGGGAACATTTGAATGCCAGGGAGGTTGCTAAAGTCTAAAATCCCAAGCGTAAAGAGTCCAAAAAAAAGCCCCAGTAAACTCAGGGAACCAATAAGAATAAAAAGCAATCCAAAAAATTTACCAAAGAGGTTAAATATCGTAGTGATTATTTTTCCAAGGGTAGAGAATACAAGTGCTATGAAGTCTCCTATGGCTTTTATAAAACTATTGCCTCCTTTGTTAACGTCATTTTTAAAACCCTCATAGTCTGCATTTTTCACCTTTTCACTGACATTTTCAAATCCTTCTTTAATTTTTTTTTCAATGTTAGAGAGGTTGGCGGCTTCTCCTTGCATATCTAATTTTTGGGCGGTCGTTTGTGCTTCGGGTACTATAACCCATAAAATAATGTAGGTAATTACAGAGAAGCCGCCTCCAAAGAGAAATACAATAAAGGCCAGGCGTACCCATATGGGGTCTATATTGAGATAGTGTCCTATACCGCTACAAACACCACCTAAAAGTTTGTGATCTGGATCTCTGTAGAGTTTCTTCACATGACTTTTAGATGTTTTTTTAGCTTGAGGTTCCTCAAAGATGTCTTCATCTACAGAATAGTCTTCAGGTTGGCCCATAATTTGAATCACAGCCTCTACGTCTGCCAAGATAATGACCTGTTTTTCAGGGGTTATTTTTTCGCTAAACAATTCTGAAATTCTAGCTTCCACGTCTGCGAGAATTTCTTCACTTCCCTTGGTGCCTAAAAGGTACTTCTTAACGGCCTCTAAATACCTTTGTAAGGCTTGGTAAGCGTTTTCGTCAATATTAAAAATACGGTTGGCTAGGTTTATATGTAATGTTTTATTCATGGCTGATTATTTAGTAACAAGTTGTACGGCATTTTTTAATTCGTCCCAGGTCGTATGAAGCTCCTTCAAGAAAAGCGCTCCTGTCTCTGTTAGGGTATAATATTTTCTTGGAGGTCCAGATGTAGACTCTTCCCATCTGTACGCCAATAGACCAGCATTCTTTAGTCTGGTTAAAAGCGGATAAATGGTTCCTTCTACAACGAGCATCTTGGCGCTTTTTAAGCTGTCTAGTATCTCAGAGGCATATTTGTCTTCCCCATCAATAATAGAGAGAATACAATACTCCAATACCCCTTTTCTCATCTGCGCCTTTGTGTTTTCTATATTCATAAGCTAAAATATTTCACCTTCAGCAACTCATAATAAGAAAGCCACTAAGATTCTATGCAAATATATATCCATTGAAAGGTATTATGCAATGCAAAGTACTATAATTTAACATATTTTTAACATAATTTATCCTAGCTATCATAGTTTTTAAATGTGTATTTTTAGTAAAAATTTTTAAGGTTATGCTCAGTGATATTAGCAGGTTTAATATGTATTTGTTCTTTAAGTTACCGGCTGCTTGGTGGTCTGGGGTTAGGCTAAGAAGCTTAAGCACCCAGCAAGCCGTCGTGACTGTTAAGCATAGATGGATTAACCAGAATCCTTTTAATTCTATGTTTTGGGCGGTACAGGGGATGGCTGCTGAATTGAGTACAGGGGCCATGGTAATAGATCAAATTAAAGCTTCTGGCACTAAAATATCTATGTTGGTAGCCAATAATAAAGCTAGCTTTTCTAAAAAAGCGACAGGGCGCATTCGTTTCAGTTGCCAAGATGGGCATCTTATAGCAGGGGCTATTGAAAAAGCGATACAAACAGGTGAAGGACAAACCTTTTGGATGCAATCTGTGGGAGTAAACCAAGATGGGGTTGTAGTTTCTACCTTTGATTTTGAATGGACAATTAAAGTAAAATAAAATAAAATGAATGCACACGAGATAGAGTACGAGATTTCTGGAGAAGAAATGCAATTTGTAGAAGTTATTTTAGACCCTGGTGAGTCGGTGGTTGCAGAGGCGGGTAGTTTTATGATGATGGATACCGACATTCAGATGGAAACTATTTTTGGGGATGGATCTAAACAGAACGAGGGAGTTTTGGGCTCCTTGTTTTCTGCCGGTAAGCGTTTGCTCACTGGAGAAAGCCTTTTTATGACTGCTTTTCTCAATGTAGGTCAAGGGAAAAAAGGAGTGAGTTTTGCGTCTCCTTATCCTGGCAAAATTATTCCTATTGATCTCTCTGCATTTGGGGAGAAGTTTATCTGTCAGAAAGACGCTTTTCTATGTGCCGCTAAAGGAGTTTCAGTAGGGATTGAATTCTCTAGAAAACTAGGCAGAGGTCTCTTTGGAGGGGAGGGGTTTATTATGCAAAAACTAGAGGGAGATGGTTTGGCTTTTATTCATGCTGGTGGTACCATTGCTAAGAAAGAGCTGAAGGCTGGTGAGACCATTAAGGTAGACACTGGTTGTTTGGTGGGCTTTAGCCAACACATTCAATATGACATTAGTTTTGTAGGTGGTATAAAAAACACTTTGTTTGGCGGGGAAGGTTTGTTTTTTGCAAGTCTACAAGGACCTGGAACTGTATACGTTCAATCTTTACCCTTTAGCAGGTTGGCCAGCAGGGTTTGGGCTGCTGCACCAAGAGGAGGAGGTAAATCTAAGGGAGAAGGTAGTTTGCTTGGGGGTATAGGAGATTTATTAGATGGTGACAATAGATTTTAGTTTTGGTCTCTAATAGCCTCTAAAACCTCCTGCATGTCTTTTTTAACCTCTGTGCTTGGTCTGGTAAAGTGGTTGTTCATATAGCTAAATATAAGGGTCTTTCCTTTTTTAGTAATCAGATATCCGCTTAGGCAGTAGGTATTGCCTAAGCTTCCAGTTTTAGCAAAAATATACGGTTCGCTTTGGCCTGAAAACCAGTTTTTTAGCGTCCCATTTTCTCCACCCCAAGGAAAGAAAAGTTTGAGTCTATCTAGCCCTTCACTGTGGTATAGTTTTTCCAAGACCTGTACCACAGACACAGGGCTAATTAGGTTGTAACGGGAAAGTCCTGAACCGTCTACCCATCTCGGGTACTGTTGGAGATCTTTTAGCGCTCCATCTAGCACAAATTTTTGGGCAGGTTTTATGCTCAAAGTGTCAGTTAGGTAGGCAGAGGCGTTAATGAGTAACTGTTCTGCTAAAAAATTATCACTTTCCTTCATCATTACTTTAAGAACACTATCTCTACAAATTCCAAAGTTTATAGATGTTTCTAATTTTTGGGGCTTCGAATAAGCAAAAACATTTTTTCCACTGAGCGCTCTGAGCAGATCAATAGTAAGACTGTCCGAAGTTTTAAAAGGTATTTCATTATCCTGATCCTCTTTGCTAATGTAAAACAAATTACTATGAGCCGCTCTTGAGAAGCTTTGCGAGGGGTCTTTAGGGTATATGTTAGATTCAAAAAAAGAAGGATTTACGTAGGGAACACTATCCAGATGCTGTACCTCTAAGACATTGCCATATAGAGGAAGGGCTGAACGCTCGGGAGCGTAATAGCTGTCAAAATCTTCCCAGGCCCATCCAGGTCCAAATGGCTGGTCTTCGAGTCTATTGGTCTCAAATCCAATATGTTCATAGGGTGCCATGATTTTTAATATGCTACTATCTTTAAAATAGGGATGGAATGGAGTAGGGTCTCCCATGGGTATAATGAGAAGGCTATCTTTACTAATTTGATAGGTTTTTAGAAGGGGCATTTTTTCCGGCAAAATGCGAAGCGCTGTATATAAAGTGAAGATTTTAGTATTGCTTGCAGGTATAAAATATTGGTTTGCGTGGTATTGAACTAGGGTGTCTTTACGGTCTGGATTGTAGACTAGTAGCCCTGTCATTTGTGACTGAAACCTGCTGCTGTTTAAGTGTTTGTTAAGACTTGTTTTATGAATCCTAGTTTGGTTGGCACAGGAGCTTAGAAGGAACAAAACAAATCCAGTAGCTGTAAGCGATATCCATTTTTGAAAGGAGCAGCAATAGGTTTTCATTTTTTAAATTATTTAACATGAAAGTACTTCTTTTTAACTTTTTTGTAATCATTTTGGTCTGTTTTTTGATATATTTTTGTTGTATTAATTTTTAATAAATCAATAAACTTATGGCAAGAGCAATGTTAGAATATACCAAAACAGTGTTGGAAAAAGTGAGTTTTAATATGGGTTTATTTAAAAGAGAGCTCAAAAAGGCTATGAACTATTTACTGCCCAGCGAGATAGATGAACTCCTTATTTGGTTAAGAGATTACAGCAGGGAAAAACCGGAAGTAAAACCTGCAGTACTTTATTTGGAATCTAAAAGAAACAGATCCCTTTCATAAATTATTTTTGTTAGTTTGGTTTTTAAAAGGTGTTTCTTATTGGGGGCACCTTTTTTAGTATTTAGCAGCAGCCAAGGGGCTAATAATTTTAACATCTTGAAAGGCAATAGCACCTCTAACCACTCCAGAAATAACTTCATGTAGTGCCTCAGTAATTTGAATTTTCAAAGCTCTTTTATGATAAATCAGACTCACTTCCCTGGCAGGAGAGGGCGCTTTAAAATGCCTTAGGAATTCTTTCTTCTCTGGGTGTAAGTCTAAGGTATTTAGATAGGGGAGAAGGGTCATGCCAAGTCCTTCGTCTGCAAGGTGAACCAGGGTTTCAAAACTACCACTTTGCAATTGAAAATGATCTATTTTGTTGCGTTTACTTGCTTGGCACAGATTAATAATACCATCTCTAAAACAATGGCCGTCTCTAAGAAGGAGTACCTCAGAGAGATCTAAATCTTCTGTTTGTAATTCTTTTTCACTACTTAAACGGTGTGCTTTTGGCACATAACCTACGAAAGGTTCGTAATACAATGGTTTTTCTTGTAATTCCTCATTCTCAAGCGGTGTTGCTGCTATGGCAGCGTCTAAGCTCCCTTCTTTGAGGCTTTCTATAAGCTGGTCTGTATTTTGTTCTTTGATAACCAAATTAACATCAGGATATTTTTTGATGAAAGTTTTAAGAAACATAGGGAGCAATGTGGGCATAATAGTAGGGATAATCCCCAAAACAAAAGCCCCCCCTACAAAACCTTTATCTTGCTCTACAATATCTTTTATTCTAGAGGCTTCGATTACAATATTTTTGGCTTGAGCTATAATCTTAGCTCCTACCTCTGTAATTCCTAGTGGCTTTTTACTTCTGTCAAAAAGAACAACGTCCAATTCTTCTTCCAGCTTTTGAACTTGCATACTCAAGGTAGGTTGGGTTACAAAACTTTTTTCGGCAGCTAGGGTGAAATTTTTATGCTCTGCTACGGCTAAGACGTATTGTAATTGAGTAATGGTCATGGAGGTATATTTGGTAGATGTAAATAGTTTAAATATGGCCCTAAGGCTTTATCTGTTAAAGTTTCTTATTTTCTTTTTCAATGGCTTTTGCTACGGCTGTCGCCTGAGGGGTCTTTTTCTCCTCTAGCTCTTTAATAATACTAGGATGGTCTTTTTTTCGTGTTTGTGATAATTTATAAGCGCCCTCAAACCTTTTTACCTGTACCGTAAACCCAACCACTCCTTTGTATTGAGATTGTGTGTGTGGGCTCATCTTACTGAGATCTACGGGATTTTTCTCTTTTTTTTCATGGGTGTGTACCAATTCCTGGAGGGCTTTTTTTAAAGCTTCTTCATCCATGATCTCTATTTCTCCATAGGCATGAATGGCTATGTAGTCCCAGGTGGGAACCTCCTCTTCTCCGTACCATGAAGCAGAGATATAATGTTGGGGACCATTAAAAATGACTAAGACTTCTTTTTGATTTTTAAAATCTTCCCACTGTAAATTAGCCTTTGAAAGGTGGCTTACCAGAGTGTATCCGTCCGTCGTATTTCCCTGTATAATAAAAGGCAAGTGTGTAGCCCATGGAGCATTATTTCCTTGTGTTACTAGAATTCCAAAGGGATGTTCTTTAATAAAAGAAACCAATTCCAGCTCATCGTTATTTTGATAGTGTTTTGGAATGTACATGCTTAGTTCACAGTTTTAGAGGAGTCTTCAAGCAGCTGGTTTAAGTCTGCCAATTCTTTGGGAGTGAACGCTCTCCACTGACCCACAGGAAGGTCTAATGAGATATTCATAATCCGAACCCTTTTTAAAGCGGTTACCTCATAACCTAAATACTCACACATCCTTCTAATTTGCCTGTTAAGACCTTGAGTCAGTATGATTTTAAAGGTGGTGCTATTGAGTACTTCTACTTCACAAGCTCTAGTAACGGTGTCTAATATAGGGATTCCTTGGCTCATTTTTTTTGCAAAATCTGCTCCCAATCTCTTGTCTACACTAACAATGTATTCTTTTTCGTGCTTATTTCTAGCTCTTAAAATCTTATTGACAATGTCTCCATCGGAAGTTAGAAATATAAGTCCTTCACTGGGCTTATCTAAACGACCAATGGGGAAAATCCGGCTGGGATAATTGATGTAATCAATAATATTGTCTTTTTCTACCCTAGTATCTGTGGTACAGACAATACCAACTGGCTTGTTGAAGATTAAATAAACGTGTTTCTCTTGGGTAGGTCCCACTAACTTGCCGTCTACAGCTACCTGATCTCCTTCTTGTATTTTTGTCCCCATTTCAGGAACATTTCCGTTGATAGTTACCCTTCCAGCTTCTATGAGTTTGTCTGCTCCTCTTCGGGAACAGACCCCAATTTCACTGAGATATTTATTAATTCTAATACCTTCTGCTGAGTTCATAATTCAATCATTGAGTACAAAAATAGACTTTTGGCTAAAATTACAAGCGGTTTATGATCTACTAGAATTACTGGAGGAACTCCTACGGCCTCTATACGGGCTTTTTTTTTGGTTTTCAGATCCTTTATGTGGGCTATTGCTTTGGGAGGGTCTTTTACTTTGTTTAGATCTCGCAGGTCTTTGTCCCCTTTGAGGTTCTAAAATGATTTCAGTACCGTCATCTTCAAATTCGTGGCCTGTAATTACAGGGACTTTTTGCTTAATCAGTTTTTCAATGTCTTTGAGATACGGACGCTCAGATCCCTCACAAAATGAAATAGCAATCCCACTAGCACTAGCACGGCCAGTCCTTCCAATTCTGTGTACATAGGTCTCAGGCACATTAGGTAAATCATAGTTTATCACTAAAGAGAGCTTATCTATGTCTATTCCCCTGGCTGCAATATCAGTAGCTACCAACACTTGGAGATTTCCTTCTTTAAAGCCTTCTAAGGCGTTTTGCCTAGCTCCTTGAGATTTGTTGCCGTGTATAGCGGCGCCTTTAATACCTACTTTGTCGAGTTTCTTAACAATATTATTGGCTCCGTGCTTTGTTCTTGAGAATACTAAAACTGCAGGAGCAGCGTTCTGATTAATGAGTTGTGCTAAAAGCTTTATCTTATTTCCTTTGCTTACAAAATACAGTTGCTGTTCTACTTTTTCTGCAGTAGCTTGCTGAGGTTTAATGGTAATTCTCTTTGGATTTCCGAGAATTTTACCAGAGAGTTCCACAATGCTTTGCGGCATGGTAGCAGAGAAAAATAAGGATTGTCTATTGGGAGGTAGCTTGGCAATGATTTTCTTAATGTCATGGATAAATCCCATATCTAACATTTGGTCTGCCTCATCTAGGATAGCGTATTGAATATCTTTTAAGCTTATAAACCCCTGGTTCATTAAGTCTAATAGCCTTCCTGGAGTAGCCACTAAAATATCCGGACGCTTTCTAAGCGCATCGGTCTGTTTCCCTTGTTTAACACCTCCAAAAATAACTTGAGTTCTAAGTTTGGTAAATTGAGAATAATCCCTGAAGCTCTCGTAAATCTGTATAGCGAGTTCTCTTGTAGGGGTCACCACCAATACCTTAATGTGCGAGTTTTGAACGGAATTAGCGATAAGCCTTTCTATAATTGGGATGGCAAAAGCGGCAGTTTTTCCTGTACCTGTTTGTGCACAGCCCAGCAGGTCGTCTCCATTTAATACAATGGGAATGGCTTGGTGTTGGATAGGAGTTGGAGTTTGATAGCCTAGTTTGTTTAAGGCTTTTAAGATAGGCTCTGATAGCCCAAGGTCATTAAATGTCATTAATCATGGATAAGAAGGCAAAGGTAAGGCTATTATTTTCAATTCATCCCTTTAAATACACCATTCAGAAAGTTAGTTATTTTATTTTTAGGTATTAAAGATAGATTTGTAAGGTATAAGAACAGAATGTCACAAAGCCATAAAGATGATCAAAGAATTTAAAATAGCGAGTTTCATAAGCCTTATCATCATTGGAGTTTACATTGGTGTTGTTTTTCAAGCCTCTGTCCCATTGGAGAATTACATACAAACTGGTTTAGAAGTTTTTTTATATGCTTTTCTACTCACAGTTTTAAACATTAGGTACCATTCTTTTTTGTCTTCAAAATATCCTTGGTCTCAAGAACCTTTAAAGAGATTGGGTATTGGAATTGTGGGCTCTGTTTTTGGGAATGTGATTGGTTTTGGACTTATTAGAGGGCTATTAACCTTGCTTTTTTATGGAGATTCTTTTTCAGAATTTATAGAAAATGAGACCCTCTCTTACTATGTGGTTGCCTTGTTAATTTCTTTAGTTACCACCCTTATATTCCATGTATTTTATTTTTATAAATCCGCACAAGAAAAAAAATTAAGCACTCAGAAAATTAAAACAGGGGTGGCTACCGCTCAATTAGACGCACTTAAGACCCAACTAGACCCTCATTTTCTTTTTAATAGTCTTAACGTACTTACGAGTCTTATTGAGGAGTCTCCTGAAAAGGCTCAGGACTTCACCACAACCCTTTCTAGAGTATACCGTTATGTATTAGAAAAAAAGCATGAAGACTTAGTGTCATTAGAGGAAGAAATAAGTTTTGGTAAAGCCTATATGCGTCTTTTAAAAATGCGTTTTGAAGATGGATTGCGTTATGAGTTTCCTACAGAATTGCCTCCCGGAGATTTTAAAATTTCACCCTTATCTCTTCAATTATTACTGGAAAATACCATTAAACACAATGTGGTAAGCGAGGAGCAGCCCTTAATGGTCAAAGTATTTATTTCTGAGGGTAAGTTGTACGTAGAAAATAACAAGCAACACAAAAACAGTCTTCACAGCAGTGGTCTAGGTCTTCAAAATATTATACAACGCTATGCCACTCTAACTTCAGATAAGGTACACATAGCAGACGGAGCTAAATCCTTTACTGTTCAATTGCCATTAATTAAAACATCTAAAAAAATTATGAGTACTACAGAACAATTATTAGAAGAAAAAAGATACAGAAATGCCAAAGTCAAAGTCAAAAAAATTATGGGCTTTTACTACCACCTTATGGTCTTTGTTTTAGTGATGTCCTTCCTCGCTTGGCTCAATTATCAGACCACCTCTTTTCCATGGGTGTTATTTCCATTACTTGGCTGGGGCATTGGTGTTATTGGTCACGGGATGGAGGCCTTTGATATGTCTCTGTTTTTTGGTAAGTCTTGGGAAGAGAGACAAATTAGAAGTATATTAGAAAAAGAAAATAGAGAAAAAACAAAGTAACCATCTTTTAAATAGAGATATTATACACACAATAGATATGGAAATAGAAGAAAAAGAGATGGCCTATGAGCGGGCTAGAAAAAAAGTAAAAAAAATTCAGCGTTTTTATAGGAGTTTGTTTGGAGCAATTTTTACAATCTCCATTGTAGCAGCTGTGAATTATTATGTTAATGAATGGGCTTACCCTTGGTTTTTATGGGTAGTTTTTGGCTTGGGAATTTCTTTATTTTTTAAAGGTATAGATGCTTTTGATTGGTCCATATTTAGCAAGGAATGGGAAGATCGAAAAATAAAACAACTCATTGACAAAGAAAAAAAATAGTAGGATGGATCAGAATTCGGAAATTTATATGGCTGCCCAAAAGAGGGTAAAACAAATAAAAGGTTTTTATGTTCATTTACTGGTTTATATAGTCATTAATGGATTTTTTAGCCTCAATGTAGTAATTAGGCAGTATTTTAACGGAGATACATTCACAGAAACGCTTGAAAATTTTTCTTTCTTTTCTCTGTGGTTTTTTTGGGGAATAGGCATATTTTTCCACGCCATAGGGGTATTTAGAGTGAATTTTTTGTTTTCCAAGGAGTGGGAGAAGCGAAAAATTGAGCGTATGGTTGCGCAGGAACGAGAGGAGATGAGCCAATTGAAAAAGTAGGAAGCTTGGGGGAAAAGAATTTACAAGTACTTATAGTAGAAGATGAACAGGCAGCCGCTAGGCGTCTAAAGAGACTTTTAGAAAACGAAGGTTTGGAAGTTTTAGGGACCTTACATAGCCTAAAAAGTGCTATTCAATGGTTTGAATCTCACCAGGCACCTGATCTTATTTTTTTAGACATTCAGTTGTCAGATGGCTTATCTTTCACCATTTTTGATCATGTTTCCATTAAAAGCGCTCTTATTTTTACCACGGCTTATGATGAATATGCACTTCAGGCTTTTAAATTAAACAGCATAGATTATTTATTAAAGCCCATAGTCAAGGAAGAGTTACACGAGTCTATTAAAAAATTTAAAGCTTCCCCTTATCACAGTTCTAAAGAAACCATAGATTTTGAAGACATTAAAAAACTTTTATACGCAGACAAACAGGCTTATAAAACTAGATTTACAGTACAAGTAGGAAGCCATATTAAAATCTTGCAACTCCCTGAAATTATCTGTTTTTATAGTGAAAATAAAGGGACTTATGCCCTTATGGAGTCTGGAAGGAGTTATTTAATGAACCACACTATAGAAGGGCTAGAGGCTGAGATTCCCCCGGAATCTTTTTTTAGAATTAGCAGGAAGTGCATTGTACAACTCTCCCACATTCAAGATATTATTTCCTATTCTAGTGCCCGTTTACAAATAAAAATTGGGGTTCCAACCACATTTGACCTCGTAGTAAGTAGAGAAAGGGTTAAAGACTTTAAGCTATGGATTTCATAAAACACACCATCCAGTAGAATGAAACCATCCTTTTTTAGAATAATTTAAAGAGTTTATTGCAGTCTTATGCGTCCCTAAATCCTGTTGTCATCAAAAGCAGCTGGCAGCAATTTCGGGATGAGCTTAATAAATATGGGAAGTAAAACAGCACCTCCTGGAAGTAAAAAAATAGCCAACGAAGGTATGGCCTTAATGAGGTCTAAGGATTGCTCTTGTATTTTCTTTTTTTCTATATCGTTAAGTTCTTTGTGCGTAGACTTTGACAACAAAACCACTAACTCCTGACTTCCTTTAAGTTCTTTTAGTAAGCGCTTGCTGTTCCTTAAAATGAGTTTATTTACTAGCATAACGAGGTTGTCGTAAATTTGTTCCCCTAAGTGAGAGGATCTAAAGGCAGGGACTTCTTTTTTATGGTGCTGCATAAAACTTAAAAGAGTTTCGATCTCTTGCTTGGCCAGGGTTTTGTCTAAATCCAACCAACTGCATATTTCTTGGTTCAATGCCACCTTGCTGTTTAGGCAGCTAAAAATTAAGAAATATACTTTTTCTGTTTGGTCTAAAGGAGGGTCAAGGTTTTTTAAGATGTCCTGAGGATCTGAATACCCTTTTGTTAGATCAAAGTTTTGGTGATTTGCATTGGGAAGCGATAATAAACTTAGTTGAGAAACCTTTAGAGCTATATTTTCAAGTTTTAATACGTCATTTTTAGACGCTTCTTTATGATTTAAAAACCTTCTGTAACTCAAAACATCTAAAAACACAAAAGGATTTATTTTATGTTGGCCCATGGTTTTTTCAAAAATACTAGCAGGTATAAAAACCCGCTGATCTATTTTTTTCTCCATCCATTCATATAATTTAGATGGTAATGGAGGCCCTGTAGATGAAGTTTTTTTACTGTCGTTTAGCTGCTCATAAAAATGAAATAGAGATTCTAAAAAGTGATCAAATGATTGTGTCTTATGATGAGTGTATATGGCATATAGAGCGTAAAGTAGGTTAATCTTATTTTTTTCGTCCAGAGAACTCTGATGTTCTGGAACAATTGCCTTCGGGATTTGTATGCTTCCTCCATACCAAAACCCCCAAGATTTTAAGTCATGAAACAAAGCCATATCACTAGGAGCAAGAAGTTCTTGCTTCTCCATGATATGGCCAAATTTTTTAACCCAACCAGTGGTAGATGGATTCATGAGAAAAAAAACTATTGTATAATTCCCGTACAGCTAACCCTAGCGCCTGCAGCACCACTAGGTTGGGAGATCAGATCATCTGTGCCCTCATGAACAATAACAGCTTTCCCAATGATATTGGTAGTTTCATCGTCTCCTCCAAGACTCCAAAGATCTGTCATGAAATGAACTGTGGCATTTCCAGATTCGTCTGCCGTGAAATTACCAATGTCTCCCCTGTGAAAGCCTTCAGCAGAACCCCAGGCACCATGTGGCTCAAAGGTAGGGTTCCAATGCCCTCCAGTAGATTTTCCGTCTTCTGAACTACAGTCTGCTGACTCGTGTAAATGAATGGCATGCTCTCCGGGAGTAAGACCAGATAAATAAGCCATCATCATGACTTGTCCGTCTTTTTCTTCTGTGAATGTTACAGTTCCAGAAACTTCAGAGCCGCTTTTAGGAGTCATTTCAAAAGAAATGGATGTCACTTTTTCTGTTTGCACTTCCGTTGTAGAAACATCTTGTTCTTTCTTTTTTTCTTTACATGCTGTCAGGCTAAAAAGTATGGCAGCGGTGAATAAGGTTTTTTTCATTATTATTTTTTTAAAGTTTATTGAATTTTAAAAATCTGAGTTTCCTTAAAGGGATTTCTATCTATAGCTTTCATTTTTTCTTCAAAAGAAGGCCATTTGTTTTCGTAGAATTCATTTTGCTTTTCCAAGGCATCTGACAATTGATTTTTAGCAAAACTTATCAAACGATTTTCTGTGGCTGTGATTCCTGTTTTTCTGCTTCCAACATAGCTAGCAGCAGCGCCAATTCTCTGCATGACAGTAATTTCAGGATTTCTAGTAATCCCCTGTCTCTTGTCTATGCTTCCTAAATAAAGTGCTATTAAAGCATCAATTTCTTTGACTATTTTTTTAGATGCTGCAATAGCCTCTTTATGCGCTTCTTTATCTAGATTGGAAAGCTCTTTAGACAAAGCAGAGGCAGTTTGCTTACTTTCAACTAATTGTTTTACAGCATCGGCCGCTTTTTGCATGAAAGACTCTAAAATAGTTTCTGTTTCATAGACCTCTCTCATTGCACTTAGACTTTCTCCAAGTCTTGGGTCTGCTGCTACCTCTATGGTTTGTTTGCTTTCCCTAACTCCGTCGGTTAAGACCAGAGTGTAGGAACCAGGAAGTACTGATTTCCCCCCTCTTTCTCTATTGCTTTTGGAGATGGTTCTAGAGGGTCTGTCCGCACCCTTTTCATCCATATACCAAGACATTTTGTGAAAACCTGCTTTCTTAGGTTTTTTAAATCCTAGGGTTCTAATAAGTCTATCCCCATCAAATACTTTAAGAAAAAGGGAATCCTTAGACGCTTTGCTGCTTTCCTCTCCGTTTTCTTCTTTGTCTCCTTCAATTTCTTTGTCGTCATTCCCCATTTTTGAGACCCCCTCTTTTACGTAATAGGTAAGGAGCGCTCCAGATTTTCTATTTTCGCCTTGGTACATAGCGTCAGCTCCAAAACGGCTGCCTGTAGGTTGCTGGTATGCGGCTAGATAGGCTGGAGGTGGGGCAAATAATTCAAAATCGCTTTTTAATAAGTCTGGATTTCCAGCCAATGCTCTAAGTGGTCTTAGGTCATCTAAAATCCAAGCTGCCCTTCCGAAAGTTCCAATGATTAAATCTTGTTCTCTTGGGTGAATGGCTAAATCTTTTGTGGATACTGTGGGAAAACCTGCCGTCCATTTCTGCCAAGAATCCCCTGCGTTTAATGAAAGGTATAATCCGTCATCGGTACCTAAAAACAACAAATTAGGGTTTTTTGGGTCTTCAATAATAGATAAAGCATAACTGGCTACATCATTTTCGTCTACAATACGCTCCCAAGTTTTACCGTAATTTTTAGTTCTATAAGCGTAGGGGGTGTAGTTAAACCTTCTGTAGTCATTAGCGATGAGTAATGCTTCTCCCTTATTGTTTTGAGACGCTTTAATCTGCGGAATCCAGCTACCTTTAGGAAGACCCTTGATGTTTTTTGTTACTTCTATCCAGTTTTGACCACCATCTGTGGTATAGTGAACCCGACCGTCATCTGAGGCGGCCCATAGCATGTTTTTCTCTACCCTAGAGGGTTCGATTACTAAAATAGTACAGTGGTTTTCTGCCCCAGTTGCGTCCATAGTAAGCCCACCACTTTCACTTTGTTTAAGTTTCTCAGGGTCGTTGGTAGTAAGATCTGGAGAAATTACCTCCCAAGTAAGACCTTTGTCTGTAGATTTATGGACAAATTGACTTCCAAAATACACCGTACTGTTGTCAAAAGGATCTTGACCTATAGCTGCATTCCAATTAAACCTCAGTTCCGTGTCTTCGTCTGGGGCTGTAGGTCTAACAGAATAATTGTTTCCAGTTTTCCAATCATAACGAGACACATACCCTTGCTGGCTCATGGCATAGCCGTATTGAGAATTATCTAAATCTGGAACTACGTCAAAACCGTCTCCAAAGGCAATTTCTTGCCAGTATGAATTTCTTATTCCCTGAACTTTCCAAACATAGGCTGGACCTCTCCAAGAACCATTGTCTTGCATACCTCCATAGACATTATATGGAAATTCATTATCCGTACTAATATGGTAAAACTGAGCTACTGGGATATTACCTACAAAGCGCCAAGAGGCTCCACCGTCACGGGTAATATTCATCCCACCATCATTACCATCCATCATGAATTTTCCGTTTTTGGGGTGTATCCACCAGGCATGGTGGTCTGGGTGAACGCCGTTGTCTACACCGTAAGCAGGCATGAGTTCTTTGAAGTTTTTACCTCCATCTTCAGATACATTTACATAGGTAAACACAGAATATACTCGGTTTTCATTTTGAGGGTCTACAAAGATGTCAGAATAGTAAAAAGGTCGGTTACCAATATCGTTTTTATTGTTTACCATGGTCCATTTTTCTCCACCATCTGTAGATTTATAGAGGGCATTTTTCTTAGACTCTACCAAGGCATACACTACAGAAGTTTCACTAGGCGCTATGGCTAAACCAATCCTACCTAAGTCTCCCTTTGGTAAACCTTCTTTATCGGATAATTTTTTCCAGTTTTCCCCTCCGTCGTAAGTGAGATAAAGTCCACTGCCAGGACCTCCAGAGGTAAAGAACCATGGCTCTCTTTTGTGGTCCCATAGCGCTGCAATTATTTTGTTTGGATTTTTAGGGTCCATCACCATGTCTGCTATTCCAGAGGTTGTATTGCTAAAGAGAATTCTCTTCCAACTTTTACCACCATCGGTAGTTTTGTACACCCCCCGTTCTTCATGAGCGCCCCAGGGCGAACCAATAGCACCTACATAAACCGTATTGGGATCTGTTGGATCTATGAGTATTTTGTGAATATGTCTGGTTTTCTCGAGCCCCATAGAAGTCCAAGTTTTTCCTCCGTCTAGAGATTTGAATACGCCGTAACCTCCGTTGAGTGAGTTTCTTGGGTTTCCCTCTCCAGTACCTACCCATATCACATCTGGGTTAGATTGCACAATGGCCACTGCTCCAATAGAGGCCGTAACTTCTTTGTCAAAAATAGGCTCCCATTTAATACCCCCAGAGGTAGACTTCCAAAGCCCACCAGAGGCAGTTCCTACGTAAATAATTTCTGGATTGTCGTGTACTGCGTCTATACTAGTCACGCGGCCACTCATACCACCTGGTCCAATATTTCTTGGTTTTAAATTTTCAAGGAGTTCCATGGAAATGTCTTGGGCCATGGCTAAAGGAGCGCAAATAAGCGCTAACAATACAAGGATTTTTTTCATCTTGATGTTGGTTTTTTTAGAAGTTTAAATATAAGGAATTGAAATGGAGTCTGTGAAACCAAGCCCGAAAAAAACAATTAAAAAGACTCTGAGGAGAACAGCCACTTTCTCATACCAATAAAAGCCACAAGCCCCATATTAGCCAATAGGATAAGAGGAATAATGAACTCTAATTGGTCTGCAGCAATTAAAAAGGCTATAACTAGTAATTGAAAACCCAATCCAAAAGCAGAAAGTGCGGTCATAAACCAATTGGGAAAATGGGATTGCTGGGAAGCCTTAAAGTCTAATTTATAAATGATTTTGTCAAAAAGGCCGTAGCAAAATTTGTACGTATAATAGAGCCTTGTCACCCATTTTTGACTTTCGTTACCCAATGCTTTTGGTACTTTCTGTTCAAATACTCTAGAAGTGGTGTCTCCTTGGTGACTGTTTCTGAGTATCACATAGTAATAGTTGTACAGTGTACCCTGTAATTGAAGGCTGGCAAAGGCTGCCAGGCTAAGCCATATGGAGGTTTGGCTTATAAAGCCGATGCTTAAAATTAGTGCAAAGTTAATCAGAATGTCAGAGATAGAGTCTAAATAGCGACCCACATAAGATGGCTTGTTTTGTAATCGAGCCAACTCTCCATCTGCAGCGTCAATCACAGATTTTAAAACTAAGAATAAAGCAGCTGTTTTTAAATGATCCTGCCAGAGTAAACCTAAAGAAATAAGAGCGGCTAATACAAAAGCAAAAGTGACATGTATTGCTGTGAACCGGCTGTCTTTGAGTGGTTTGGCAATCATCCTTCCAAAGGGTCTTCCGTAGTCAGAGATGTCAGTAAACTGGTATGCTTTTGGTAATTTAGACATATTTGTGCCGAGTACTTAAAAACACTAAAGGACGAAAACACGCAGGTTTAGCTTTTGTTGTACTTAACATTAACTTTACAAAAGTAATGAAATTACCCAAAACAAATCTCATAAGGCCTAGCTAACTGAGCCCCTAATTGAGAGATACTGGTGTTTTTGCCAGTTCTAAGAATTTCTTTTCCCTCTAAAAAAAGCAGCAGCGTTGGGGCATGAAAGACATTAAAATGCGCTGCTAAGGCAGCTGTGTTTTTATTTTGTAAAAAAGAATGAAAGCTAAATTTAGGAAAATCTGTTGTTAAAAGATCTTTTATTTTGGGTTCCAAAATCTCACACACACTACAGCGGCTTGCTTTAAAATAAAGCGCCACAGCAGCTTCATTTTCAATCTGTTTCCTTATTTGCTCGAGCACTAATTTTATCGTTGTATTTTGTTGGGAAATCTTACAATACTCTCTTGTCCGTTGGCTCCTATAGCAGCAACACCAAAAAAGTAATTATCTACCACCATGCCTTTGAGCTCAAAGGAGGTGACATTTCCAACCTCCCTGGCGTAGTCCCATGTGGGAGAGGTGGTGTCTCTCCAATAAATTTTATAGCCAAGCGCGCCAGGAACCTCCTCCCAACTCAAAGTAGCCTGAGGAGCAACCGCGCCTCCTAAGGCTACGGTACTAGGCGCAGGAGGCGCCCAGGCAATACTGGCTAGTGAAATGGCGTTTACTGCAGTGAGTTTGGCCGCATAGTCAAAATTTACGTGTTCCAACACATCGCCGTAGGCAATGCCATTTTCTACCCTAATATCTTGGTGTTGTTGGGTATAGTTTTCGTGCGCTTCCATAATTCGTACACCAGCATAGCCAGCGTCGTTAAAAGGCCTGTGATGTCCTCCACGACCAAAGCGGTCTAGTCTGTAAATGAGCATGGGATTCATGTCTGGCATATAGGTTTTTACCTGCTTGTAAATATGTCTGGCCAATTGTCTGGAAATCCCATCTACTTCGCCTCCATAAAACCTTCTAGCCAACCGTTCTCTTTCTGTTTCCGTAGGGGGTACTGGCTCAGAAAAAATTCTAAAATCTTTGTTGCTAATGGTGCCGTCTACCCCAGTGATATTTCCAATCATATCGTTATTTAAAATACCGATAATGTCCCAATTTTGTGCTTTGGCATAGGCAGCGAGTCCTTTTCCTCCAAAAAGACCCTGCTCTTCCCCAGAGAGTCCAACGTAGACAATACTATTTTCAAACTTATAGGTAGACAATACCCTAGCAGCTTCTAGGGTGCCTGCCATACCAGAGGCATTGTCATTGGCGCCAGGGGAGGTGGAAGTAAAATCCGTTGGGTCACTTACTCTAGAGTCAATGTCGCCACTCATAAGGATAAATCTATTGGGATATTTGGTGCCCCGCTGAATGGCTACTACATTCACCACTTCTACATCTTTAACAATTCTATTATTGGTTCCTTTTTTTACCAAATCTCCCTGAAAAAAGACTTCCAAACAGTTGTCACAATCCTTAGAGGTCTGTTCAAAAGCAGATTTAATCCATCGTCTGGCTGCTCCAATCCCCCTTTCATTAGACAGGGTGTCTGAAAGGGTGTGTCGGGTACCAAAACTCACCAATTTAGCGATGTCTTTTTCTATCCTTTGGGCAGAAATACCGTCAATGATATCATAAAAATCTTGGGAGGATTGTGCTTGCAAATTTGAGGTATACAAGAAGAAGCTCATTACAAATGCAAGACTGGAGTAGCGTAAATTTTTCATGAATAAGGTTGGATTTAAGTGATATTTTAGACCAGGGGGACTGTGGTGCTTTTTATGTGGGTTAAGGCTAGTGTCTCTAGTTCTATCAATAAAGATTTCATATGATCCTCTGTTGTTTTAGGATTCATAATGGTAACCCTGAGGTAATGGGTGCCCCTTAGTTTAGTTTGCACAATGTAGAAATCTCCACGCGCAACCAAGGCTGTTCTCAGATGCTCGTTTAGGCTATTTAAGGCCAAAGAATCTAAGCCATTTGCTACATACCTAAAGCAAACAATATTAGTTTGTGGCGCCAAGGCCAACTCAAAGTTGGGACGCTCTGACACCAAATTAGCAAATACTTTCCCCATGTCATAGAGGTGGGTCACAAAGGCGTCAAAGCCAGACGTGCCATATTGATTAAGCAGGGTATACCAGTGAATAGACATCATGTTTTTAGTACATTCAAAGGTACGCTTGGCCATATTATACCAGTCCTCATGCTCAGAATGGCTCAGTAAATAGTCTGCCTTTTGGCTAAAGGTTTTATAGCTGTGTGCCCCATTTTTAAATAGCAGCGCAGTGGTTAAGGAGGGCATCATCATCATTTTGTGCCCGTCTATAGCCACAGAGTCTGCCATGGCAATTCCTCGGAGGTCTTTTCCATATTTTTTGGAATAAATAGCCGCACCACCATGGGCAGCGTCTACGTGAAACCACAGCTTGTGCTGGGCAGCAAAAGCAGCAATTTTATCCAATGGGTCTATCATTCCGGTGGCCGTAGAGGGGGCACTACCTACTATGGCAAAAACTTCTAGGCCTTTGGCCGATGCCTCTTTATACGCAGCCTCTAAGGCATTGGTGTCCATAATATATTTATTCGTAGCTGGTACTTTAATAATACCTTGATCTCCCAAGCCCATAATTCTAGCTGCCCTATCTACGCAATAGTGGGCCTCTTCACTCACCATAATGGCCAGAGGTTTATCGTGTCCATGTTCCCAAACCCCAGAAGAGACTTGAACACTTCTCGCAGCCAATAAAGCCGTAAGATTAGCCAGTGTTCCTCCAGAAGTGAAATATCCTCTGGCATCTTTATCATAACCCAATTGAAGGCACAACTGCTCCGTAACTAGGTATTCCATCGCGGTATTAGACATTCCCATTTCATAGACTGCAGATCCATTGTTAAAAAGTCCGGATAATAGAGCAGTGAGAGCGTTTAAAGGGTTGGCTGGCGCTACCTGGTGCCCCATATATTTGGGGTTATGTATGTGAATGGACCGCTCCATGATGTCCTTTGCTAGCGTTTGAAAGTCTTGGTTTTTTGGATATTGTTCCCAAAACTTTTTTTCTATTTCCGGCGTTTTATAGTCTATGGTTTTTCCCGAAGCCTGCTGGGCAGCAGTCAGGTGATTGGCCAAAAGGTCTACCAATTGGTGTCCTTGTTCTCTAAATTGCTCAGGGTCGTATATTTTATCTAATAGTGTCAGATCCATGCGTGGTGTAATAGCACACTAATTTAAAGTAAATGAATTTAATAATGGAATAGGGGGGTAAAAAAAAATGCGGCGCTAAAAGGCGCCGCATTAAAATAAGTATTCTTTTAAAAGTTCTGTCAATTAGGCGTCAAAAGTGTAGCCTTGGTCTGCAGACACTTTCTCAGCAATTAAATTGGTAAGTGCTACTACGTTTGGATAGTTGGTGTATTTGGTAAAGCGCTTTAAACCCATAAGCATCATGCGTTGCTCATCTCCCTCTGCGAAAGAAATAATAGCCTCTTTTCCTCTAGACTGAACAATTTCTACTGCTCTGTACAAATACAATTTCGTCATGGCAATCTGCGTTTTTTGAGCTTCCTCTCCAAAGCGTTTTGCATTTTTCTCCGTTCTCAATAGGGTAGATTCTGCCATATATACTTCAATTAAAATGTCTGCTGCAGAAAGTAATAATTGTTGGTGCTTCTCCAGATCAGGACCAAATTTTTGAACCGCGGAACCAGCAACCATAAGAAAGACCTTTTTAAGCCTTTTTATTATATCCTTTTCCTCTGCGAAGAGCTGGCTGTAGTCTGGAGTCTCGAAAGATGGAATACCCATGAGCTCTTCTCCAACTGCGGTAGCAGGGCCCAAGAGATCTACATGACCTTTCATCGCTTTTTTTACAAGCATCCCTACGGCAAGCATTCGGTTAATTTCATTGGTGCCTTCATAAATCCTAGAAATACGAGCATCTCTCCAAGCAGACTCCATAGGGGTGTCTGCGCTAAAGCCCATTCCGCCAAAAATCTGAATACCTTCATCTGAACACGCCTGAACGTCTTCAGAAACTGCTACTTTAAGTATAGAACACTCTATAGCATATTCTTCTACTCCTTTGAGCTCTGCTTCCTGGTGGCTGTTACCAGCTGCCTCTCTAAGAGCAATTCTGTCTTCTATGTCTTTAGCAGCCCTATAAGAGGCAGCTTCGTCTGCATAGCAGTTGGTAGCCATATTGGCAATTTTTGTCTTTATTGCGCCAAACTGGGCAATAGGAGTTTTGAATTGTACACGCTCATTGGCATAGGTCACTCCTTCTTTAATAATTCTTCTTTGCGCGTCTAAACAGGCGGCAGCTAATTTAATTCGTCCAACATTTAAAGCATTCATGGCAATTTTAAAACCATTTCCTCTTTCAGAAAGCATATTTTCCACTGGGACTTTGGTGTCATTAAAAAATACCTGTCGGGTAGAGGAGGAGTGAATTCCTAGTTTCTTTTCCTCATCCCCCATGCTAATACCGTTGGCTGGGTCGTTTTCTACAATAAACCCTGTAATGTTTTTGTCGTCTTCAATTCTGGCAAATACGATAAATAGATTGCAAAAGCCGGCGTTTGAGATCCACATTTTCTGACCAGAAATCAGGTAGTGACTTCCATCTTGAGAAAGAACCGCCTTAGTTTTACCTGAATTGGCATCTGAACCTGCTCCAGGTTCTGTAAGGCAATAGGCTCCAAACCATTCTCCCGTGGCTAATTTAGGTACGTATTTTTTCTTTTGCTCCTCGGTTCCATATAAAGTAATAGGCATAGTTCCTATTCCTGTATGTGCTCCAAAGGCGGTGCTGAAGGAGCCAGTAGCACCTGAGATATAATCACAAACTAGCATGGTAGAGACAAATCCCATACCCAAACCACCGTATTGCTCAGGAACTGCTACACCTAACAGACCCATTTCTCCAGCTTTTTGCATACAGGCTTCAGTAAAGGCATAGTCTTTTTTCTCAAACCGCTCCCAATGAGCCCAGAGTTCTCTGTCTACAAATTCTTTAGTGCTGTCGCGCATCATTTTTTGCTCTTCAGACAGATCTTCTAAGGTGAAAACGTCTTCACAGGCCGTTTCTTTTACTAGAAACTGTCCTCCTCGTAACAATTCTTTATTTTCTGTAGTGCTCATAATATAGGGTGTTTAAAAGGGGTTTAATTTAAAAATTCAAAAATTCCTGCAGCGCCCTGACCGGTTCCCACACACATGGTAACCATACCGTATTGCCCTTGCATTTTTCTGGCTCTCATCTCTGAGAATAACTGAACAGATAATTTAGCTCCTGTACATCCCAGAGGGTGGCCCAGTGCAATAGCACCACCATTTGGGTTTACAATTTCTGGATTTAAATCCAAGGTTCGGATGACTGCTAAAGACTGAGAGGCAAAAGCCTCATTGAGTTCTATGAGTGCTAGATCTTCTTGTTTTAAGCCGGCTTGCGCAAGTGCTTTTGGAATGGCTTTTACAGGTCCAATTCCCATAATTCTAGGAGGCACTCCAGCTGCTGCATAGTTTACCATTCTGGCGATAGGCTCTAGTTGAAGCTCTTTGACCATCTCTTCACTCATTACTAGAACAAAGGCAGCCCCATCACTCATTTGTGAAGAGTTTCCTGCAGTCACACTGCCACCCGCTGCAAAAACAGGCCTCAATTTTGAAAGAGCCTCTAGGTTGGTTCCTTTTCTTGGGCCTTCGTCTTCGCTAACCGTATATGATTTTGTAGCCTTTTTACCGTTTGTGTCCAAATAGGTTTCAGAAACGGATATGGGTACAATCTGATCTTTAAAGGTTCCATTTGCCTGAGCCTTTAAAGCTTTTTCATGAGACTGAAACGCAAAAGCATCTTGGTCTTCTCTAGAAACCTTATACTCTTTGGCTACGGCCTCTGCAGTGAGTCCCATACCCCAATAATAATCTTCATGACCGTTTTTGGCCAGCTGATAATCTGGAGTGGGTTTATAACCCCCCATTGGGATAAAGCTCATGCTTTCTGCTCCACCCGCTATAATACAATCTGCCATTCCTGATTGTATTTTAGCAGTTGCCATTCCAATAGTTTCTATCCCTGAGGCACAATATCGGTTTACAGTAACTCCTGGAACGTCTTCGATTTGTAAGCCCATTAATGAAATGAGCCTAGCCATATTGAGTCCCTGCTCTGCTTCTGGCATGGCGTTTCCTACTATAACATCGTCTATTCTAGTTTTGTCAAAGTCTGGCAATTCTTTAAACATATGTTCAATGGTCTCTGCCGCTAGTTCATCCGGTCTTTTAAATCTAAATACCCCTTTTGGAGCCTTTCCAACTGCGGTTCTATACGCTTTAACTATATATGCTGTTTTCATAGGTCTTTTTTTAATTTCTCAAGGGTTTTCCGGTTTTTAACATATGCTGAATGCGTTCTAGGGTTTTTCTTTCTGTACATAGAGATAGGAAAGCCTCTCTTTCTAAATCTAGTAGGTATTGCTCGCTTACCATGGTGGCCTCTGATAAGTCTCCACCAGCCATCACATAAGCCAACTTATTGGCCATTTTTTGATCGTGCTCAGAAATATAGTGCCCGGCTTGCATAGCGTCTGTACCTACAAGGAACATACCTAAGGCTTGTTTTCCAAGGACCTTAATATCTTTTCTCTTTGCAGGTTGAGAATATCCACTTTCTGCCATAAGTTTGGCCTGTGCTTTAGCAATAGCTATCTGGCTGTCTTTGTTAACCACCACCAAATCCTTTCCTTTCTGTAAAATCCCAGAATCAAAGGCTTCATATGCAGAAGTAGCTACTTTGGCCATTCCAATGGTTAGGAAGTATTCTTGTAATACGTTCAATTCTACGTCGTTTTTCTTAAAGGTGTCAGAGGCCCTAAGTGTCATTTCCTTGGTTCCACCCCCTCCTGGAATTACACCAATACCAAACTCAACTAAACCGATATAAGTTTCTGCAGCAGCTACTACTTTATCTGCGTGTAGAGACAATTCACAACCCCCACCAAAGGTCATACCGTGAGGGGCAGCTACCGTTGGAATGGCAGAGTACCTCATACGCATCATGGTGTCTTGAAACATTTTAATAGCCATATTAAGCTCGTCGTATTCCTGCTCTACAGCCATCATGAAAATCATTCCAATATTGGCTCCCACAGAAAAATTAGGTCCTTGGTTTCCAATGACCAAACCTTGAAAATCTTTCTCTGCAATATCTACAGCGGTGTTTAGCCCTTGTAATACCTCTCCACCAATGGTATTCATTTTGGAACGAAATTCTAAATTCAGAATGCCATCACCAAGATCGTGTAAAACCACTCCAGGGTTTTTATAAACTGCTGGTTTTTCTCGGATGTTGTCCAAGATAATAAAAGCGTCTTGGCCTGGTTTTTTCAGCTTCTTTTTCTCTGGAATGTCATAATAATAGGTGGCTCCTGATTGAATGCTGTAAAATTGGTTTTGGCCTGAGGCTTTCATCTCACTTACCCATGGAGCTACTTTTTGGCCCTGTGCTTCTGCGAGTTCTATACCTTTATCTATACCAATGGCGTCCCAGATTTCAAAGGGTCCATGTTCCCATCCAAAACCAGCCTTCATGGCGTCGTCTATTTTATACAAGCTATCTGAAATTTCAGGAATCCTATGAGATACATAAGCAAAGAGCATCCCAAAAGATTTTTGATAAAATGCCCCAGCCTTATCTGTACCAGCTATTAGTATAGGGAACCTATCGGATACATTTTCTATAGTTTTTGTCTTTTCCAAGGTGGCAAATTTAGCCCGCTTAGAAGCTCTGTATTCTAAAGTGTTGAGGTCTAAACTTAGGATTTCAGATACCCCTGCTTCGTTTTTTTGTTTTTTGTAAAAACCTTGGCCTGTTTTACTTCCCAACCATTTATTCTCCATCATTTTTTGGATAAAATCTGGTAGTGCAAATAAGGCGTGTTGTTCGTCATTGGGGCAATTTTCACGAATGCCATTAGCTACGTGAACCAGGGTGTCTAATCCTACAACATCTACCGTTCTAAAGGTAGCAGACTTAGGTCTTCCAATCACTGGACCACTGAGTTTGTCTACCTCTTCGATAGTCATGTCTAGCTCTTTAACGGTATGGAAGAGACTTTGTATGCTGAAGATACCAATTCTATTTCCAATAAATGCAGGAGTATCCTTGGCCACTACAGATGTTTTTCCAAGAAACTGAGATCCGTAATTGTGCAGAAAATCTAGGATCTCTGGTTTGGTTTTAGGCCCAGGAATAATCTCAAAAAGTTTTAAATATCTTGCTGGATTAAAGAAATGTGTTCCACAAAAATGGGCTTGGAAGTCTTCAGATCTTCCCTCGCTCATAAAGGAAATGGGAATACCCGAGGTGTTAGAGGTAATTAGGGTACCCGGAGTTCTATGCTTTTCAATAGACTCAAACACTTGTTTCTTTATGTCCAAACGCTCTACTACTACTTCAATAATCCAATCTACTGACGCAATTTTAGACAGATCGTCTTCTAAATTTCCAGTCTGAATACGCTGGGCAAATTTTTGATCATAAATAGGGGATGGCTTGGATTTTAAAGCAGAAGATAAGGCCTCATTTACAAGCCTGTTCCTAACTCTAGAATCACTTAGACTCCACCCTGCTTTTTCTTCTTTTTCATTTAATGCTTTAGGAACTATGTCTAGAAGCAGCACCTCTATACCAATATTGGCAAAATGGCAAGCAATTCCACTTCCCATAATTCCAGACCCAATGACGGCCACTTTTTTAATGTGTTTGTTCATATTTTTATGCCTTAATAGGTTTTTCTGTAGGGTATATTTCTTTATTTAAAATGAGACTCTGAATACAATCAGTAACCTCAAAAAAAGCTTTTAATTGAGCTTTTGTTAGGTGTTGGCCAATGACCTCGTTAAATTTCAAAACCACGGATTTGGAAATACTTCTTTTTTCCAAGCCAGCTTCTGTGAGGTGTATTAGTACCCCTCTACCATCATTTGGGTTTGGTTTTCTTATAATAAACCCTCGTTCTTCTAAAGTCTTTAAAATTCGAGACAAGCTAGTGGCTTCAATACCCATTTTGGGGCCCAAGGCCGTAGAAGGGGTACCTGTTTTAGGGTCTATACTCAGTAGCGTAAATCCTAAAGTCATAGAGGTCCCAAAATTTTTTGCTTCTTCATTATACATCTTGGTCACTGCTTGCCAGGTGGTTCTTAAAGCGTAATCTATAGTGTGTTCTTTACTCAAAATATGGAGATTATTTCTCCAAATATACTAAAATTTATTATGCATGCATAGTATATTTGAAAAAAATGCCCATAAAAAAAGCCCAGAATGTACTGGGCTATTCTTTTGCTAAATTGTTTTTTGACTGGTTATTAACTAAGCTTTTACCTTAAAGTAAATTTGTCTCTACAAAAATCTAAGAAGCTTCCTGCCTCCGGTTAGTAGCTTTAAATAAAACAGAGGCCTAACATACTAGGGTCTGTAGATATTCTCATATAAATCTTTATAGCGTTCTTTGACAATTTTTCTTCTCAGTTTCATGGTGGGGGTTAGGTGTCCAGCCTCTATACTCCACACATCTGGAGTGAGTCTGAATTGCTTTACCTTCTCCCATTTTGCAAAATGGGCATTGGCTTCATCTACTTCTCGCTGTATTCTCTCTATTACACGCTCATTGTTAATAAGAGATACCTGATCTCCCACATCTATTCCTTTTTTAAATGCCCATTCACGCACAAATTCAAAGTTGGGTTGTAGAAGAGCTGCAGGCATTTTTTCACCTTCACCCACCACCATCACTTGCTCTATAAATCTGGATTGTTTAAAACGATTTTCTAGTAGTTGGGGTGCTACATATTTCCCGCCAGAGGTTTTGAACATCTCTTTTTTACGGTCTGTAATTTTAAGAAAACCGTCGGCGTCTATTTCTCCAATATCACCGGTATGAAAATATCCATCTTTAAGAACCTCTGCAGATTTCTCTGGATCTTTGTAATAACCCATCATTACCTGAGGGCCTTTGACGCAAATTTCTCCGTCTGAGGCAATTTTAACTTCGGTTTCTGCAATGAGTTTTCCAACGGTACCAATTCTAAAGTTCCCGTCTCTCATGTCGTTCACAGAAACTACTGGCGAGGTTTCGGTGAGTCCGTAACCTTCCATAACTCCCATGCCTGCCGCATTAAAAATTTTAGCCAACCTAGGCTGTAGTGCAGCACTTCCAGAGGCTATTAGGGATAGGTTTCCCCCCAAAGCTTCTTTCCATTTGCTAAAAATGAGTTTCCTGTCCAGGGCTAATTTTTTTTCATACCACCATCCATTTTCTCCGTAGGGGGCGTAATCTAATCCCACCTCTACAGCCCAGAAAAAAATCATTTTTTTAAGACCTGTAAGGGCAGTACCCTTTGCGATAATACTATCATATACCTTTTCTAGTAATCTAGGTACCGCTGTCATCACATTGGGTTGGTGCTCTTTGAGGTTGTCTGAGATTTTTTCCATACTCTCTGCAAAGTAAATACTCACTCCTATATATTGGTAGAGATACATAATCACTCGCTCATAAATATGACAGACAGGTAGGAAGCTCAGGGCTTTTGCTTTTCCACTCTCCAAGGGTAATCGTGCAGACGCATATAGAGTGTTACTTACTATATTATGGTGACTTAACATAACCCCTTTGGGTTTTCCCGTAGTTCCTGAGGTATAAATAATAGTGGCTAAATCTTCAGGTTTTACAGCGGCTTTTGCAGCCTCTACCTGGGGCATATTGTCTGCATCGGCCCCAAGGGCCAAGACTTCTGTCCAATGTTTAACTCCTTCTATTTGATCAAAGCTATACACTTCCTTAAGCTTGGTTTGGTCTTGAATAGCGCGTACCTTGGCCAGTACAGTTTCACAGGAAACAAAGCAATGAGTGGCCTCAGAATGGTTTAAGACATATTGATAGTCCTCCTCTGAAATGGTGGGATATATGGGTACATTTTGGGCGCCAATCTGTAGTACACCAATATCCATAATATTCCACTCTGTTCTGTTGGTGAGGGAAATCACAGCAATTTTATCATTGGCTTTCACTCCTAATTGGAGTAAGCCCCTACTAATGGCGTTGGCTTGGTCTATATATTCTTGGGTAGAAGTAGCTACCCAAGCACCATTCTGTTTGGTCACAAGGGCTTTTTCTAAAGGATAGTGCTCCAACTGATAGGCAGGAAAATCAAAAAGTCTAGTAATCTCTTTCATCTATTTTTTTTTGTGTTGTGAAAATTAATGAAAGAAAGTGGTATTTAAAAATAGGTCTGCTAAAAAACATACCTAAAAATTAAAAAATGAATAAAATATATCGATTTTATTGGTTATTCTTTTCCAAAATCCAGTCTCTGGCATTTACAAAGGCTTGCAGCCATGGGGACACCTCATGTTCTGTATGTGCTGGGTAATGGGCCCAGTTCCAAGGAAAAATAGAGCGTTCTATATGGGGCATGGTCACTAAATGCCTACCGCAATCACTGGCCAACATAGCCGTATTGTAGTCACTTCCATTCGGGTTGGCTGGATAGTCTTCGTATCCATAGGTTCCCACAATCTGATAATACTCCCTTGAAAGAGGGAGTTGGAACTTCCCTTCTCCATGTGAAATCCATACCCCTAAGCTAGCCCCTTCTAGGTTGGATAGCATTACAGAATGGTTAGGGGCAATGGTTACAGAGGTAAAATTGCTTTCGTGTTTGCCAGAGTTGTTGTAGGTCATTTTACCATGAGTATGGTGCTTGGGATTAATGAGTTCTAATTCCATAAACAACTGGCAGCCATTACAAATCCCAATAGAAAGGGTGTCTGGTCTGGCAAAGAAATTGGCAATAGCTGTTCTTGCGTTTTCGTTGTATTTAATGGCACCAGCCCATCCCTTTGCAGAACCTAAGACGTCAGAGTTAGAGAATCCGCCTACGGCGCCAATAAATTGAATGTCCTCCAAGTTTTCACGTCCACTCATGAGATCTGTCATATGAATGTCTTTCACGTCAAAACCAGCTAGGTACATAGCATTGGCCATTTCTCTTTCTGAATTACTGCCTTTTTCTCTAAGAATTGCGGCTTTGGGTCTGGCGGTTGCTGTTTTTGGTAGCTTGCCTGTAAAATGCGTTGGAAACTGATAGCTCAAAGGCTGATGCTTATAATTTTCAAAACGAGCCTCTGCTAGGTTTTGAGCCGTTTGTTTGGCATCTAATAGCGATGAAGTTCGAGTCCAGGTATCTCTAAGAACGGGTATGGGAAGACCTATCTGAACGCTTCCATTTTTAATATGGAGCACGTCCTGGCTTTGGACCTTTCCTATTTGGGCATAAGCAACTCCTGCTTGGTCTAGGATAGAAGTGTTGGCGTTTGCGGCTAATTGGATTACCACTCCTGTGTTTTCTGCAAATAAAAGTTTAATAGTATCTGTTTCTCCAAGCGTACTTAGGTCTAGCTCTGCACCCAAATCCAAGTCTGCAAAGCACATTTCTAGCAGGGTGGTAATAAGCCCTCCAGAGCCTATGTCATGACCAGCTACAATATCTCCAGCCACAATCATTTCTTGAATGGCGTTAAATGACTTCACTACAAAAGCCGCGTCTTTCACATCTGAAGCCTGGTCTCCCACAGCGTTCAAGGTTTGGGCCAATGAAGACCCTCCCAATTGAAACTGATCTTGTGAAAAATTAATATAGTACAAGTCTCCTCCATCTTTTTGAAGTACGGGCTCTATGACTTTTTTAATGTCGTTACAATGGCCTACGGCAGAAATAATCACCGTTCCTGGCGCCACCACATCTCCTTCGGGGTAACGCTGTTTCATGGACAAAGAATCTTTACCGGTAGGGATATTAATACCTAGGTCTATCGCGAAATCCGACACGGCCTGAACGGCTTCATACAAACGAGCGTCTTCCCCTTCATTGTTACAGGGCCACATCCAGTTAGCAGATAGAGACACTGCTTTAATTCCTCCTTCTAGTGGGGCCCAAACTAAGTTGGTCAAGGCCTCTGTAATGGCATTTCTACTTCCTGCTGCAGGGCTTATAAGTGCTGCTGCTGGGCTGTGTCCCATGGCTGTGGCCACACCCTGTTTTCCTTTAAAGTCCAAGGCCATTACCCCACAGTTATTCAAAGGCAACTGCAGAGGTCCAGCGCATTGTTGTTTGGCTACTTTACCTCCCACACAACGGTCTACCTTGTTGGTGAGCCAGTCTTTAGAAGCTACAGCCTCTAATTGTAAGACCTGGTCTAGGTACTCTTGAAATTTCTCTAGGGTATAGACAGGGGCATGATAGGGTCTCACTACTGTTTGGTCTGCCATGATGGTCTTAGGTGCACTGCCAAACATATCTTCTAAGGCTAGATCCATAGGACGTTCTCCTGTGGTTTTGGAGATAAATGAAAATCGCTGGTCTCCACTTACTGTCCCAACCTGGTACATAGGTGCTCTTTCCCGATCTGCAATATCTTGGAGTAGTTTTACGTCTTCTTTTCCAATGACCAGTCCCATTCTCTCCTGAGATTCATTGCCTATGATTTCTTTAGCAGAAAGGGTAGGGTCTCCAACAGGTAGGGCGTCTAAGTCTATATGACCCCCAGTTTCTTCTACAAGTTCAGACAAACAATTCAAGTGGCCACCAGCTCCGTGGTCATGAATAGAGACAATGGGGTTGTGCTCAGATTCTACCATGCCTCTAATGGCGTTGGCCGCTCTTTTTTGCATCTCTGGATTGGACCTCTGAATGGCATTGAGTTCTATTACAGAACCAAAAGCGCCGGTGTCTGCACTAGAAACAGCTGCACCGCCCATTCCAATTCTATAATTATCACCACCCAGAATTACTATTTGGTCTCCTGTTTTTGGAGTTTCTTTAATGGCTTGGTCTGCCTTACCATAGCCTACACCACCGGCCTGCATTATGACTTTGTCATAGCCTAAGCGTCTACCGTCTTCTTGGTGTTCAAAGGTAAGTACAGAACCGTTAATGAGGGGTTGTCCAAATTTATTTCCAAAATCTGAAGCGCCATTAGAGGCTTTGATTAAAATATCTATGGGGTTCTGATACAACCAGGGGCGCTCGGGCATGCTGGGAGTAAACCCTTTATCTTGGTGTATTCTAGAGTAGGGGGTCATATAGACCGCAGTACCTGCGAGAGGTAAAGAACCTTTTCCACCCGCCAATCGGTCTCTAATCTCCCCGCCGGAACCAGTGGCAGCTCCGTTAAAAGGCTCTACGGTGGTGGGGAAGTTATGGGTTTCTGCTTTTAAAGACAATACAGACTGCATGTCAGACTCTTTGTAATAGCTGGCTATGTCTGCCCGTTGTGGTGCAAACTGAGTAATTTTTGGACCTTTTACAAAGGCTACATTGTCTTTGTATGCGGAGACTACCGTGTTGGGATGTGTGGCAGTAGTTTTTTTGATAAGTTTAAATAGGGAGCTAGGCATGGTTTGGCCGTTAATTACAAAATCTCCGTTAAAGATTTTATGTCGGCAATGCTCAGAATTTACCTGGCTAAAGCCAAATACTTCTGCGTCTGTAAGTTTTCTGCCTATTTTTTGGGCAACTCTTTCCAAATACTGCACCTCTTCCTCAGAGAGCGCCAATCCCTCTTTTTGGTTATACGCTCCTATGTCTTCAATCTCTAAAATGGCTTCTGCCTGTGTTGCCACAGTAAAAATATCTTGATGTAACTGGGCGTAGTGCGCAGATAGCATGGGATCAAAATTCGCGGCTTCTTTTTGGCTGGCTGTAAATTCTTCTATTCTTATAATTCCTGAGATTCCCATATTCTGAGTAATTTCAGTCGCATTGGTACTCCAGGGGGTAATCATTGCGGCTCTGGGACCAATAAAAAAGGCGTCTATAGACGCCGCTTCTATTTTTGGAGCGCCTCCAAAAAGCCAAGAGAGCTTTTCAATAGCTTCTGTTGAAAAATCTGAGGAAGACTGAACAGCGAAAACTGTAGCGGTAGCACTACCAAAAAAATGAATCATCTGAGGTGAGATTATAAATAATAAAGTGCAAATTTAAGCTTTTATGTGCTAAAAACACACCCAGATTATAAACACTTATCAAGTGGTTTTGTTAAGAACCACGATAAGCTTATATGTGTAGAAATCCACCCAGATTATAAAAAATTATCTCGTGATTATTAAGAACCCTTTCGCTCCATCAGGGCAATATAAAAGCCATCATACCCACTTTTAGAAGCGTAAACTTTTTGTTCTTTTACCAAGCTAAAGTCTGCACCTGCTTCTGAATTTAAGAAATGTGCTAGTTGTTGGCTATTCTCTTGTGGCAAAATAGAACAAGTGGCGTAAACCATCTTACCACCGGCTTTGACCATTTTAGAATAGTCTTGTAAAATTTGCTTTTGCGTAGCTGTTATCTTTTCTATGAAGCTTTCCTCTAGTTTCCATTTGGCGTCTGGATTTCTTCTCAAGACCCCTAAACCTGTACAGGGAGCGTCTATAAGCACTCGGTCTGCAGACCCATGTAATTTTTTAATGACCTTGGTACTGTCTATAGTTCTGGGTTCAATGTTAAAGGCACCGGCTCTTTTAGCCCTTCTTTGTAATTCTTTGAGTTTGTTGGCGTAGATGTCTAGAGCAATGAGTTGGCCTTTGTTTTCCATGGCGGCGGCCAAATGAAGGGTTTTTCCTCCTGCACCTGCACAGCAATCTACTACACGTTGGCCTGGTTTTACATCCAAGGCCGCCGCCACCAATTGAGAAGAGGCGTCTTGTACCTCAAACCAACCATTTTTAAAAGCTTCTGTTACAAATACATTGGCTCGCTGTTCTAATTGAAGCGCTAATGGGTGGCCTTTAATAACTTCTGTTGCTATACCAGCTTCCTCTAAAGCGGCTTGTAGTTGCGCTTTGTTGGTCTTCAGGGTATTGGTTCTTAAAATCACACTTGCTTGCTCGTTAAGTGCTGCCAGCTCTTTGGTCCAAAGCTCTGTACCCAAGGCTTTTTCGCCTAGAATATCTAACCAATCGGGTACAGATTCTCTGTACTTTCTAATTTTTGAGAGTTCGTCAAAACGGCCTTTAATTCGTCTTTCTGGTGTAGGTTCTAACTGTTTCCAGTCTGGAAGTTTTATGCCTTTTAACACGGCCCAAACCGCAAACATTCTAAACAATTTGGGTCTGGTATAAGGGGCTTTTATTTCTGCAATTTCGCTGTAAAGTCTTTTCCAACGCACCATGTCATAGGTGGTTTCTGCAATAAAACCTCTATCTCTGGCACCCCATCGCTTGTCAAATTTGAGTACTTTTTCTACAACTTTGTCTGCGTATTCACCTTCATTAAAAATGAATCCTAGCGCGTCTACAACGGCAAAAACTAAATTTCTGTGCAGTTTCATGGGGTATTAATTTTGGGGGCAAAGGTATTGCTTTAAATACACTTTGTCATATTCACCCTCATTTAAATGGTATATTTGGTTAAAATATTACGCATGAAACCACTTTTATCTCTTGGTGTAGCACTTCTATTGTTGTCTTGCCAGCCTAAAGAACCTTCAACTCCTGTATTTAAAGGAGTTAAAATAGACCCGATAGCCATGGATTCTCTTTCCATTAGAGCCATAGAACTTATGGAGGGTAATTTGGTTTTTGCAGCCAACTACAGTCGCTTTGGTATGCTCCAAACTAGGGATATGACGGTTAAATCTAATGCGATTAAAGGCTTGGCTAAACCCTTGGAATTTAGAGCTGTGGCGCACACCAGCAGGGACTTTTTTATGCTGTCTGTAGAAAATCCAGCTATGCTCTACAAAACTGGAGATCAGGGTCAAATGGAACTGGTATATTCAGAGGAGGCAGATGGGGTATTCTATGATGCTCTCACTTTTTTTGACAATCAGTATGGAATTGCAGTGGGTGACGCCGTTGGCGGATGCTTATCTCTATTGCGAACCACAGATGGTGGTCAAAACTGGATTAAAATACCCTGTGAAGAATTGCCAGAAGGCATTGCAGACGAAGGGGCCTACGCAGCTTCTAATACCAATATTAAAACCATAGGAAGTGAGGCTTGGGTGGCCACCACAGCGGGTAATATGTATTATTCAGCAGATTTTGGTGCGCATTGGACCCGTTTCCAGACAGCGGTTCAAAATGAGAGTATAGAAGCCTATGGGGTGTATAGTATAGACTTTTGGAATGCCAAAGAGGGTATAGCCTATGGTGGGAGTTTTTTAAGCCCAGAGGATCAAAGCGCCAATATAGCGCTTACCTATGACGGAGGAAAGCGTTGGGAACTCGTTGCACAGGGCGCCAACCCTGGCTATAAAAGCTGTGTGCAATATGTGCCGGGTACAAAAGGGCAGGGTATTGTAGCTATTGGTTTTACAGGTATATCGTATTCCTCAGATGGAGGTTTGCATTGGAAAACTCTTTCTGAGGAACCCTTTTACACCATTAGGTTTCAAGACACCCACACAGCTTACGCTGCAGGGAAAGGGAGAATAGCTAGATTGGAGTTTTATGAATAACAAATAGGATTTTGGACAGAGATGTTTAATTACGCCCTTGCTTCTTTATTTTTCTTGTCTTTTTTTTTCATTCCTTACATTTTACAGTACATGAATCTTGTGAAAACCAATTTCCTCGAATGAGATTAATATAGTCTACCCCAGAGTCTCCACAAGCTGCAATAGCTAACTTACAATTATCATCGTAATTAGATGTTTTTTTCTTTTCATCATTTACCATGTCTATTACAAATTCTATAACGGGTTGCACCAACCACCAGTACTGTGGATTGCTATCTTGATCTGTCATATTAGTTTGGTAGTTTACTCCTTCAAAGGCTAGACTTTGGCTTGTGTATGCGTCAAAGGAAACGGTTTTATTTTTAAAAACTAGATTTTTTAAAGTTATGGACTCCTTTGCATTTTTGTTTTCAATAATCAGTTCATTGGCACCTGGATGGTATGTTATCCGATAATTGAAATCGTATTCAATATGGTAATTGTAGTCAAATGAACCTGCTTTGAATTTTGAAATCACGCCATTTTTTTGGGGTATGTAGGAGTAATCTCCAAAACTTAAAACCCCATCAGAGGCGTTTATCTGAGCTTGGTTGTAGCTTAAATTTTTACTGAGAATAGACTCATCAATATTATTTTCATTTTGACACCCAAAAAAAATAAATGAAGCTAAAAATAAGTAAATAGAATTTTTCATTTGGTTATATTTTAATATAAAAATCCTCAACTAAGAGAGAATTTTAATGATTAATATGACCAATATAAGACAGAAACAGGCAGTTGGTGCCTTAAATAGACTAAGGGTATAAAAAATCAGATTATTGGTAAATAAGAGAAGTATTATGCTGCTTATACCCTATGATTATGATTCTTTAGTTTAAAAAAGCTGCTGGACTTTTTAAAAACGATTGCTAAGAACTACAGGGGCGATTTGTTTTGCCCTTCTTTTTTCTGACGTTGTTCATTTTTGTTTTTGCGGTATAAACTCATCAAGTGTCTTCTAAAGCCTTCCTCTACATGAACCAGTGCCAAAGCCTTTTTTGCTGGCAAAACACCTTGGAGGGATTTGTACATCTTTTGAAGTGAGGCTTCTTCACGGCTTTTTCTGTTGAGGTATTCTGAGAGTTTATTTGCTGCCTCTTTTTCAGTGAGCTTGGCGGCTTTTAAAATGCGATGGTTCATGTTTTTGCGCATATATTGGTACATGTCTATTTGTACCGCCTCGTGCAGATTATAAATGGGCCAAAATTGGGTTGCTTCCTCAGGGGTTAAGGATAAGTGCTCTGTAAAGTAAGCTACTTTAAGGGTCTTTATTTGGTCTAAATCTTCTTTGGTTTGGGCAAAACTTAGAGCTAGGGCTAATAGGCTAAAAAGCCATGTCAGTACAACTTTAATCATTGTTTGTAGTATTTAGTTCTATGGTTTCTAAGGGGTGTATTTGAGATTCTAAGTAAGAAGTAACACTCTCACTAAGCGGCTGGTCTGTTAGTAGGTCTGAACTTTCTATGGAGACAAAGGCAGCCATGTCATAAGGAGTTAATGCGTCTGTTGCGTAATCCCAATAGCTATCTATAGCACTTGTAGCTACAGCGTTTTCATTGGAAGATTTGTTTTCTGTGTTCCAAAAGGGCCAAGTGAATAACGTCACTAAAACAGCTGCTGCAGCCCAGCCACTGAATTTTTTATACAGGGGTATTACGGGGCTTGGAGTAGGTGCTATTTTAACTTTAAAACTTTCAAAATATCCGGACGGAACCTCAAAAGGTGCTTGGAGGTGTTTTTTGGAAAAATTTCTTTTGGTGTTATCTAAGGCAGTAGGCAGCTGTACCTCAAAGCGGTCCAGGTAGCCGGAGGGAACTTTAAAAGGATTTGACGGTTTTGGTACTGCTTTCATAGAAATTAGACGTGTTTTGTGTAAAAAGGTTTAATTATTTTCTAAGTATTTTTTTATTTTTTGTAGTGCCAAATGATAAGAAGCCTTTAGTGCTCCCTGGGAGGTTTCTAAAATATCAGACATTTTTTCATAGGACATTTCTTCATAGTAGCGCATATTGAACACTAATTTTTGCTTTTCGGGGAGCGTGGCAATAGCTTTTTGAAGGGCCAGGGCTATTTGGTCTCCGTCAAAATACACATCGGCCGGTAGGCCTTCTAATTGTTGTGCTTGAAATTCACTCATATTTAAGCCTCCTTTTTTAGCTTCTGACTTCAAATAGCTAAGGGCCTCGTTGGTGGCAATTCTATACATCCAAGAATAGAGCGCAGAATCTCCTTTAAAATTTTGAATGTAGCTGTGCACTTTTATAAAGGTGTTTTGGAGCACGTCGTCGGCAAAGTCGTGTTGTAAAACAATACGGCGTATGTGCCAATACAACCTTTCTTTGTAGGTGTCTACAAGAAGGCTAAAAGCTTTGTCCCTAGTGGCGGGTACTTGAAGCTCCGCAATAAGTTGTTCCTCTGCAATCAAAGAAGGGTCTTTTTCATTAGACCCTAAAAGTACTTAAAAGTTTAATGCCTCCTAAGAATTTAGGTCTTGGAGGTGTACCAGATTGTGGTAATTTCCTTTCAGCTTTAAGAGTTCTTGGTGGCTTCCTTGCTCTACTATTTGCCCGTCTTTCAGGACCACTATCAGATCTGCGTGTTGTATGGTTGAGAGCCTGTGGGCAATGATCACAGAAGTTCTGTTTTTCATGAGTTTTTCTAGGGCGTCTTGAACTAATTTTTCACTTTCTGTGTCTAGGGCAGAGGTGGCCTCATCTAAAATCATAATGGGTGGGTTCTTTAAGATGGCTCTGGCTATAGCTAAGCGCTGTTTTTGTCCCCCTGAGAGTTTGTTTCCGCCATCCCCTATATGGGTTTGATACCCCTGCGGTTGCTGGAGTATGAATTCGTGTGCATTGGCTATTTTGGCAGCTTCTACAATAGCAGTCTCTGGTGCCATTGGGTCTCCCAAGGCTATGTTGTTGTATATGCTATCATTAAATAGAATGGGGTCTTGTGACACCAAACCCATGAGTTGCCTTAAGGACCGCTGCTTTATCTCTCTAATGTCTGTTTGGTCTATTTCTACAGCACCTTCAGAGACTTCATAGAAACGACTAATGAGGTTGGCTAGGGTACTTTTCCCACTGCCTGATTGCCCCACCAAAGCCACAGTTTTTCCTTTCTCTATGTGTAAGCTTAAGTTTTTTATGACGTCTTGGTCCTGATATTTAAAGGAGACGTTTTTAAAATTTATGGACTGACTAAAGTCTTGGATGTCTATGGCATTTTTGGCCTCAGGAATGTTGTTTTTGGTTTCTAAAATTTCTAATACCCGCTCTGCGGCTGCATTTCCTTTTTTTACCCCATAAGAGGCTTTGCTCATGGCTTTTGCCGGCGTGAGAATTTGATAGGCCAAGGACATATAGGTAATAAAGAGCTCTGGTTTAAGGGATTGTTCTACCAAGACCATCTGCCCGCCATACCACAATAGAATTCCTATGACTGCTATGCCCAGGAATTCAGAGGAAGGTGAGGCTAAGTTTTGACGGTTTAGGAGTTTGTTTGAAAAATCAAAAAAGCGCTGGGTAGAGTCTTTGAACTTTTGCCCAAATACAGATTCTGCGTTAAACCCTTTAATAATTTTTAAGCCTCCGAGGCTTTCCTCTAAAATGGATAAAAATTGCCCCTGTTCTTTTTGAACCGCGTCTGATTGTCTCTTGAGTGATTTGCCTAAAAGGGAGATTAAAAAACCAGCCAGGGGGAGGAAGATAAAAACAAAGGCCGTTAGTTTTGGACTCAAGACCAGCATGGCAGTAATGGTAAATAGAATAGTGAGCGGTTCTCTGACCACCAATTCTAAAATAGATAAAAAAGAGTGTTGTATTTCTAGAACGTCTGAGGTAATTCTCGCCAAACTATCTCCTTTTCTCTTTTCCGAATAGTAACTTAGGGGGAGAGATATGCTTTTGTCATACAGGGCATTCCTCAGATCCTTAAGGACCCCATTTCTCAAAAAGGTAATAAAGTACATGGCCAGATAGCCAAATAAATTTTTCAAGAAAAACATGCCAATAATGAGTCCTACCATGAAAATTAAGGCCCTGCCTTCTCCCTGCGCAGATTGTTGGGTTACAAAGTAATTTAAGTAAGCCTCTACGTAGGTTTTTATCTCGGAAACTCCCTCCCAAATGGGCGCCTGCTCTAGGGGAGCTGTCTGCTTAAATAAGACAGAGAGCATGGGAAAAAGGGAAATCATAGCTAGGGTGCCAAAAAGGGCATAAAAAACATTGGCTATTACGTTTAGCAACGCGTATGCTTTATAGGGTTTGGCAAAGACTAATATTTTCTTGAAATACTCCAATATTTAGATGTTTATATCTTGAATGATGGCTTGAATTTTTTGGTCTAATTGGGTCTTGACCTCCGGATAAGAGGCTGCTTTTTCCAAAGGACTGTTTACACTGATGTAAAATTTTATTTTTGGTTCCGTTCCTGAGGGTCTTGCCGCCATTACAGATCCTTGAGCGGTTTTGTAGAGGAGTACATTAGACTTGGGTAAATCTATGGTTTTCGTGTGACCACTAGGCCTATGGGTAGCCAAACTACTTTGATAGTCAAACACCCAAATAACTTCTTCTCCAGCCAGAGTGTCTAGAGGTTTTTCTCTTAGAGATTTCATTTTGTTTTGAATCTGAAGTCCCCCTTGCTTTCCTTTTTTGGTCACTGCCACCAAGTGTTCTTGGTAACATCCGTATGTCTGATAAAGGTCTAAAAGTGTGTCAAAAAGACGCTTGCCTTTTTCTTTGGCATAGGCTGCCATTTCACAAGCCAGTAAGCTGGCAGTCACAGCGTCCTTATCTCTAACAAAGTCTCCCACCATATAACCAAAGCTCTCTTCTCCTCCTCCTATGAAATGTTGGTTTGGATGTTTTTTTATAGCGTCTGCAATCCATTTAAAACCAGTAAGTGTGGTTTTACATTCCACCCCATAGTCTTCTGCCATAACTTGCATGAGTGGGGTAGACACTATGGTAGAGGCAATAAAATCTGTTTCATTTAATCCCTCTTGCTTGCGTTTCTCTAGCAAGAAGGCAGTCATAAGAACCATACATTGGTTTCCGTTCAGCAGCTCAAGATCTCCATGGAGATTCCTTACTGCTACGCCCAGGCGGTCCGAGTCTGGGTCTGTTCCAATTACAATGTCTGCACCTATAACTTCTCCCTGTTCTAAAGCCATGGCTAGGGCTTCAGGTTCTTCTGGGTTGGGAGAGGCCACGGTTGGGAAATCTCCATCTGGGGTGGCTTGTTCCTGTACAATATGTACTTGGGTATAGCCCGCTTTTTCTAAAACTGCTGGGATAGCGGTAATAGAAGTTCCGTGTAGGGGGGTAAAAACAACCTTCAGAGATTCTTTGTTTGGTGCATTAAAGTTTGCTTGAGCACAACTTTGGTCTATAAATGCTTGATCTACACTTTCTGGGACCTCAATAATAAGTTCTGGACGTGCTTTAAACAAAATGTCTTTAAAGCCAATGCTGTTAATTTCATGGATAATTTCCTTATCCTCCGGAGGTACAATTTGTCCGCCGTCTGTCCAGTATACCTTGTATCCATTGTATTCTGGAGGATTGTGTGAGGCTGTGAGTACAATACCTGCTTGGCAACCCAAATACTTGACACTAAAAGATAAGGCAGGAGTGCTGCGTAGGGATGGAAATAAATGAACTTGTATGTCATTTGCAGAAAATACATGAGCTACTGTTTGCGCCAAACTATCGCTTTGGTGTCTGCAGTCGTAGGCTATGGCTACAGATAGATCTTGGCCGGGGTATTTTTTTTTAAGGTAGTTGGCTATGCCCTGAGAATTTCTGCCCAAGGTATAGGTATTAATTCGGTTGGGACCTACCCCCATGAGCCCTCTCATACCTCCAGTACCAAACTCTAGATCTTTGTAAAAAGCGTCTTCTAAACTTTTGGGATCTTTGCTAAGGGCTTTTACCTGCTCAATGGTAGAAGGGTCAAAAAAGTCTGATTGCCAGAGTCTGAGTTCTTCTTGTATGTCTTTATTTGCTTGCATTTGGGCTAATCCTTTTAGGCTGGAGTATCTTTGCTATGTAGGGTTTCCTTTACCTTATAATGGGGGGTGTCTTTTCGCTGTCTAATGATTATTTCCCCTAAAAAGCCTGCTAAAAACAATTGAGTTCCTAGAATCATTGCTGTGAGTGAGATATAAAACTCAGGCCGGTAGGCAATGAGTCTCCCGCTGGTGTGGTAAAAGAGTTTGTCTATGCCCAAATAAGCCGCAAATCCAAAACCAATAAAAAACATAAGTACGCCCCAGGCACCAAATAAGTGCATGGGCCTTTTTCCAAAAGTAGACAAAAACCACAGGGTAATTAAGTCTAAAAATCCGTTAATAAACCTACTCATACCAAATTTTGTTTTTCCGTACTTCCTTGCTTTGTGTTGTACTATTTGTTCTCCTATTTTGTGAAAGCCCGCATGTTTTGCTAACACAGGAATATATCTGTGCATTTCTCCTGACACCTCAATGCTTTTAACCACTTCTAATTTGTAGGCCTTAAGCCCGCAATTAAAGTCGTGTAGTTTTAAACCCGAAGATTTCCTCGCAGCCCAATTGAAGAGCTTAGAGGGTATGTTTTTAGCCAAAAGGGCGTCATAGCGTTTCTTTTTCCAACCAGAAACTAAATCTTCTCCATTTACAATGCGATGGTACATGGCTGGGATTTCCTCAGGAGAATCTTGAAGGTCTGCGTCCATGGTAATGACTACAGGGGCTTGAACAGCTTTAAAACCTGCGTGAAGTGCCTGAGATTTCCCATAATTCTGAGAAAAACGAATACCTTTTACCTCACTGTGTTGTTGAGCCAAAGTGCTTATGACTTCCCAAGAGCCGTCTGTGCTTCCGTCATCTATGAAAAATACTTCAAATAAAAAATGATTGGACTGCATGGTTTTTGCAATCCAATCATAAAGTTCTTTTATGGACTCTTCCTCATTTAAAAGAGGAATCACAACAGAAATATGCATGTTTGTACTTCAGCTATTAATTTTTCAAAAGTACAATTAAAAATTATGCCTGTGCGTCTTTCTTGAAGATTAGACCACCTACAAGACCTATTACAAGGCCCAAAAGTGCATTGACAATTAAAATTACAGGATAGCCCACCCAAAAGAAATTAGCAGTTTGCTCCCCAATCATGTCTAATTGCTCATTAGAAATAGTTGGATTGGCTTCAATCATAGCTTCTCTTTGAATCTCCACAATATTGGCAATATAATCTGGTTCAATAAAGTTAGATAAGAGTACCAGAAATATAATACCTACAATTCCAGAAATTACAGCCCCACCCGTACCAATTTTAAGGCCTTGTTTTAGGGTAAGACTTCCGTTTTCTTTTCTAAAGTTAAAAATCCCCAAGAAAATGGCGCCCACCAAAGCGACCACGCCAACGAGCTGCTGTCCGGAGTTCTGATCGTACAACATGTCTATGCTCATGAGCATAACAGAGTATAATACAGATACCACGCCAGCTATAGCGCCATAAGTAAGTGCGAATTTTCCAATTTTTGGTGCATTTGTTTCCATGTTTTATGTATTTAATTTGGTTATGATTAGTTAGTAAATGTAAATGCTTTTTTGTTACAGTTAAAATCTAGCTATTTTATTTTGTATTTTTACTATTATTAGATTGTAAGTTTCAGAAATAGTATTAAATTTGCACTTCTAAAAATAGAAAGCGAATATAAGTTTATATATCATGAGAAAAGACATCCATCCAGAGAATTACAGATTGGTAGCATTCAAAGACATGTCTAACGACGACGTTTTTTTAGCTAAATCTGCTGCAGAAACAAAAGAAACTTTGGAAGTAGACGGGGTGGAGTACCCTGTAATAAAAATGGAAATTTCTAGAACCTCTCATCCGTTCTATACTGGTAAAGCTAAATTAGTAGACACCGCAGGACGTATTGACAAGTTCAAAAACAAATACGATAAGTTCAAGAAATAATTTTCTTTTACTGAAAGATTCTAAGTCACGTTCTGTACCTTTCAGAGCGTGATTTTTTTTTGGCGTAAATAGTACTATGAATTATATTTTATTTGACGGACCCTTTAGAGACAACTTACTCCCTTTTACTTATACCAGGCCGCTGGCCGACGTAGAGTGGGGTATTGGTTCTATAAGAGATAGTTGGGAGCGCGGCCTTGGTTGTGCCACAAGTAGCATTACTGAAGATTATTTAAGTGAGAAGTACCCTGCGGTTTTCTTTGAGCAAAATACCTTTATTCATGCCGCTTATTTACCAACGCCCGAACTCTTGGAAGCTGTAAGCAAACTAACTGAAGGTGAGGCTATTTTTAATGGAGATGACATAGTAGCTTTTTCTGGTTCTGAAGAAATGGAAGCCACCAATTTTGAACAATTTAAGCGCATGGAGCTAGACGCTCCTTTTTTGTTTATTAGGCAAACATGGGATTTGTTTTCAAAAAATGCAGCAGCTATAGCCTTAGATTTTGATCTGATTACTGCAGACAGAAAAAGCGAGCCCATTCCAGCGAGCGTTCAAACACAGGGGGGTTATCCCATTTTTATAGAGCCTGGAGCGCAACTGCATTTTTGCAGCCTCAATGCCACAGAGGGGCCTATTTATATTGGCAAAAATGCACAGATTATGGAAGGCAGTCTGGTGAGAGGGCCGTTTGCTCTAGGAGCATTTTCTATGTTAAAGATGGGCGCTAAAATTTACGGGGCCACATCTGTTGGTGCCTATTCAAAGGTTGGTGGAGAGCTTAATAATTCTATTGTTTTTTCTTATTCTAATAAAGGGCATGAAGGTTTTTTAGGAAATTCTGTGATAGGTTCTTGGTGCAATATAGGGGCAGACACCAATACCTCAAATATGAAAAACAGTTACGAGAAAGTACGCCTATGGGATTACAGCCAGGAACGATTTGTACATACAGGACTTCAGTTTTGTGGCCTTATGATGGGAGATCACTCCAAGTGTGGTATTAATACAATGTTTAATACAGGTACTGTGGTGGGGGTATCAGCTAATGTTTTTGGAGCTGGGTTTGTCAAGAATTTTGTACCCAGTTTTAGCTGGGGTGGTATTCAAAATTCTCAAACCTTTACCTTTGAAAAAGCGATGCAAACTGCAGAGGCTGCGATGGCTAGAAAACAAGAAATCTTAGAGGAGGAGGACAGAGAAATTTTAATGGAGGTATTTAAATGTACTGCCAAATGGAGAAAAAATTAAGATGAAGAAAAAAGTGGCTTTTCATACCTTGGGGTGTAAACTCAATTTTTCTGAGACTGCTACGATTGCTCAAAAAATGACCGATGCCAATTTTGAAAAGGTTTCTTTTGAGAGTCCGGCAGATGTCTATGTCATTAATACCTGCTCTGTAACAGACAATGCAGATAAAAGATTTAAAGAAATTGTAAAGAAAACCCAAAAACTCAATGACAAGGCTTTTGTGGCAGCGGTAGGGTGTTATGCCCAATTAAAACCAAACGAATTGGCAGCAGTAGACGGAGTAGACCTGGTGCTAGGAGCTACAGAAAAGTTTAATCTTACCGCCTATTTAAATGACTTGACCAAGCAAGAAACAGGAGTGGTCCATTCTTGTGAAATTGTAGAGGCAGATTTTTACGTTGGTGGCTATGCTATTGGGGAACGCACCAGAGCATTTTTAAAAGTTCAGGACGGCTGCGATTATAAATGTACCTATTGCACTATTCCATTGGCCAGAGGGATTTCTAGGAGTGACACCCTAGAAAATGTCCTGCACAATGCAGCAGAAATTGCGGCCAAGGGGATAAAAGAGATTGTGCTTACTGGTGTAAATATTGGAGATTATGGTAAAGGAGAATTTGGCAATAAAAAACACCAACACACTTTTTATGAATTGGTAAGCGCACTAGACAAGCTTCAAGATATTTCCAGGCTTAGAATTTCTTCTATTGAACCCAATTTGCTCAAAAACGAAACCATACAGATGGTTTCTCAGAGTGATATTTTTGTACCACACTTTCACATCCCCTTACAAAGCGGTTCTGACAAGGTATTAAAGCAAATGAAGCGAAGATATTTGACGGGGCTTTACAAGGATAGAATTCAAACCATTAAAGAAAAAATGCCTCATGCCTGTATTGGTGTAGACGTGATTGTCGGATTCCCAGGAGAAACCGAGGCAGATTTCTTAGAAACCTATGAGTTTCTAAACGCTTTAGGGGTTTCCTACCTTCATGTGTTTACCTATTCCGAGAGGCCTAATACCCAGGCAGCGTCTATGCAAGAGTCTGTGCCATTAAAAGTACGTCACAAGCGCTCTAAAATGCTTAGAGGCTTATCTGTAAAACTAAGAAGAGCCTTTTATGAGTCTCAATTGGGAAGCCAGAGATCGGTGTTGTTTGAAGGTGAGAACAAGAAAGGCTACATACATGGTTTTACAGAAAATTATATTAAAGTAAAGACACCTTGGGATCCGTCCCTAGTAAATACCATTCATGACATTCGCCTCACAGAAATAGACTCAGATGGTTTGGTGCGTTTTGAATACCTTCAAGAACACGCATAAAAAAACCTGCTTGAAAGCAGGCTTGAGTGAAACGGTAAAATGCGGAATATTATATTCTAATGCCAATGGGAAGCATCTCTTTGTATCTCCTGTTCTTTTTTACAAAACTCGCTATTTCTGGACTGGTGGGAACCACTCTGAGTTCCATCTCTTTAATGTCTTCTAGAACCGCTCTAATAAAAGCCTCTTTAAAAAGCGGGTCTTTAATTTCCGAGGGAATAACTAACTTAGTGAGAAAAATTTTTCTTTCCTGGGCAGCGTATTCAATTTTAGCTAAAGATTGTGCTACCGTAGTTTCATATTGTCTAAGAAAACTATTGTTGGTGATAGAAATATCGTTCATAAAAAGTTTGGGTTAATTTGGATCTATGGTTAAAAAGCAATAAGCCTTAATATAAAATTAACTTCGCGAAGTTAGCAAAAAAAAGGCTAAATACCTAAATTTGAGCCTTTAGTGTCTATATGTCCAAGGAAGTAACCCATGTGTATTGTATGCCAGGAATGGCAGCGAACCCCAAGATTTTTGAATACCTTAGTTTAGATGCAGCAGAATTTGAGTTGCATTTTTTATCGTGGACCCCACCTTTAAAAGGAGAATCTTTAGTTCATTATGCCAAGAGAATGTGTGAGCGTGTGCTACATGATCATCCTGTATTATTAGGAGTTTCCTTTGGTGGGATTTTAGTACAAGAAATGGCCAAGCTTATGGAAGTTAAAAAAGTGATTGTAGTCTCTAGTGTGAAGAGCAGCGGAGAACTGCCAAAAAAAATGATTTTTGCCAAACACACTAAGCTTCATAAGCTCATACCAACCCAGTTGGTAACCAACTTGGAGTTGGTTGCTAAATTTGCTTTTGGAGATTTCATGCAAAAGCGTATAGCCCTCTATGAAAAATACCTAAGTGTGAAAGACCCCTATTATATAGATTGGTCTATTGATTGTATTGTGGGTTGGGAGCAAGAGCAGCCTCTAGAACATGTGGTTCATATTCACGGAACAGAAGACACCGTTTTCCCAGTAAGCCATATAAAGGATTATATTCCAGTACAGGGGGGCACCCATTCTATGATTATATTTAAGTACAAATGGTTTAATGAAAACCTACCGAGCTTAATTAAATCTTCTTGAGTAGCTATGACCTCAATTTAATTAGTTCTGCGTATGCTTAAATTTTCTTGAGTTGCTGAGACCCCATTCTAATTAGTTCAGCGTATGGTTAAATTTTCTTGAGTTGCTGAGACATCATTTTAATTTGTTCTGCCAGCATGTTTTGCTTGTCTAATTTTTTGGCTTCTTGTAACAGAGTGGTAGCCTCTCTCTTGCGTCTTTTTTGCATGGATATGCCAGCCAGACTCAGTTTAGCCATGGCTACGTCATAATCCATTGTGAGTCCCAATTTGAGCGCTTTTTTGAAAAATTTCTCCGCTTTGGAAAGATTGGTTTGAGAGTGAATAATACCGTGAAGGTAATTGTAGTATCCCTGTTGTTTTGTTGTAAGTGCTGCCTCAGGATTTTTTATCTTTTTAAGCCAATTTTCAGTTCCCGCTAAATCTTGTTTTCTCATTTTTAGAAAAGCGAGTAAGATAATTTCGTTTCTGTAGTATAAGAAAATGAAAATGGTAGACAATAAGATGAGAAAAATACCATTCCCTATATTGCCTTCTATAAATTGGTATACAGCGTAAGCGTTAATAAGAGCAGCAAGGATTAGTTTTATGATTTTGTGAAACATAGGTGTTTATAATAATTTTGTTATTGGTTTAAGCTTAGAATCGCTGTAAATAGTGCAATTTAAGCATTGATGATATGAAATACGAAAGTACAAAAAACTATCTTAAATATTTTTCTAAATAGGCTTGTTAAAGCAAAAACTCTTTGTATATTTGCGCCCAGCTTTTGGGAACAGTTTACAGAAGCTTATAACACACAGTTTTCAGTTTAAATAATACGTTATGCCAAAAAGAACATATCAGCCATCCAAAAGGAAAAGAAAGAATAAACACGGTTTTAGAGAACGTATGGCTTCTGCTAACGGTAGAAAAGTCCTTGCCAGAAGAAGAGCAAAGGGCAGAAAGAAATTATCTGTATCTTCTGAGTTGAGACACAAAAAATAATGATTTGATTACCATAATAATACAGGTGTTACTTTTTATTAAGTAGCACCTTTTTTTTTGAACTTTTTTTATATTTACAAAAACACCCGCTATGCCAAAAAGAGAGGAATTAAAAAGTATTTTAATCATTGGATCTGGACCTATAGTTATTGGTCAAGCCTGTGAGTTTGATTACGCAGGTTCACAATCCTTAAGATCCTTAAGGGAGGACGGAATAGAAACTATTTTAATCAATAGTAATCCGGCTACCATCATGACAGATCCCTCCATGGCAGACCATGTGTATCTGAAGCCTTTAACCTCTAAATCTATTATTGATATTTTAAAGGCACACCCAAATATAGACGCGGTTTTACCTACCATGGGAGGTCAGACGGCTCTTAATTTATGTATTGAGTGTGATGAGAAAGGTATTTGGGAAGAACACAATGTAGAGCTCATAGGGGTAGACATAGACGCTATTAACATTACTGAAGACAGAGAGCAATTTAGAAACCTCATGGGTAAAATTGGGATTGGTATGGCCCCGCAGGCTACCGCAACCTCTTTCCTGAAAGGGAAAGAAATTGCCCAAGAGTTTGGTTTCCCACTAGTTATTAGAGCTTCATATACCTTAGGAGGCGCTGGAGCTGCCATAGTGTACGATCCTAAAGATTTTGACGAATTACTCAGTAGAGGCTTAGAGATTTCTCCTATTCATGAGGTCATGATTGACAAAGCGGTGATGGGTTGGAAGGAATATGAATTAGAACTTCTCAGGGATAAAAATGACAATGTGGTGATCATTTGTGCTATAGAAAATATGGACCCTATGGGAATACACACTGGAGACTCCATAACGGTAGCGCCTGCTATGACACTTTCAGATAAGACGTATCAGCGCATGCGCGATATGGCTATAAAAATGATGCGTTCTATTGGTGATTTTGCTGGAGGCTGTAATGTGCAATTTGCGGTTTCTCCAGACGAGAAAGAAGATATAATTGCCATTGAAATTAATCCTAGGGTATCTAGATCTTCTGCCTTGGCCTCAAAAGCCACTGGCTACCCTATTGCCAAAATAGCCTCTAAGTTAGCCATCGGATATACGCTAGATGAGTTAGATAACCAAATTACTAAGTCTACCTCTGCCTTATTTGAGCCTACTTTAGACTATGTAATTGTGAAAATACCCAGATGGAATTTTGATAAGTTTGAGGGCTCCGACAGGACATTAGGCTTACAAATGAAATCTGTAGGAGAGGTTATGGGTATTGGCCGTTCTTTTCAAGAGGCCCTGCACAAAGCCACACAATCTTTAGAGATTAAGAGAAATGGATTGGGTGCAGACGGCAAGGGCTATACCAATTATGACCAAATTATTAGTAAACTCACCATCCCAAGCTGGGATAGGGTATTTGTGATTTATGACGCAATTCAAATGGGTATTCCATTGTCTACCATTCACGATATTACTAGGATAGACATGTGGTTCCTCAAACAGTATGAGGAATTATACAGATTGGAAAAAGAGATAGGTACCTATACCTTGGAGACCCTTCCCAAGGAGCTGTTGTTGGAGGCCAAGCAAAAAGGTTTTGCAGACAGACAGATTGCCCATATGGTCTCTTGTTTGGAGAGTCAGATATACAACAAGCGTTCAGAAATGAACATCAATAGGGTGTATAAATTAGTAGACACCTGTGCGGCAGAATTTAAAGCCATGACACCTTATTACTACTCTACTTTTGAGGCAGAACAAGAAAACGCAGACGGTTCCCGTTTTGTGGCCAATGACTCTGTAGTGACAGACCGCAAGAAAGTGGTAGTGTTGGGTTCTGGACCCAATAGAATAGGGCAGGGGATAGAGTTTGATTATTGCTGTGTTCACGGGGTATTGGCCGCTGCAGAATGTGGCTATGAGACCATCATGATTAACTGTAATCCTGAGACAGTGTCTACAGATTTTGACACCGCAGATAAGCTGTATTTTGAGCCGGTATTCTGGGAACATATCTACGATATTATACGCCACGAGAAGCCAGAGGGTGTGATTGTTCAATTGGGAGGTCAGACTGCTTTAAAACTAGCCGAGAAATTGGAGAAGCACGGGATTAAGATTTTGGGAACCAGCTTTAAAGCCCTAGATCTTGCGGAAGACAGGGGTAGTTTCTCTTCGCTTCTAAAAGAAAATAACATTCCTTTTCCAGAGTTTGGGGTAGCAGAAACAGCAGATGAAGCCTTGGCTTTGGCAGACCATTTAAAATTCCCACTCTTAGTAAGGCCTTCCTATGTACTTGGCGGGCAGGGGATGAAAATTGTTATTAACAAGCAAGAGCTGGAAGCTCATGTGGTAGATTTACTACGGAAAATACCGAACAATAAATTGCTCTTAGACCACTATTTAGACGGTGCTATAGAGGCAGAGGCAGACGCCATATGTGACGGTGAAGATGTGTACATCATTGGAATTATGGAGCATATAGAGCCTTGCGGTATACACTCTGGGGACTCTAACGCTACCTTACCTCCTTTTAATTTGGGAGAGTTTGTAATGCAGCAAATTAAAGACCATACCAGGAAAATTGCTTTGGCACTCAATACAGTGGGTCTGATTAATATTCAGTTTGCTGTTAAAGATGACATGGTGTACATTATTGAGGCCAACCCAAGGGCTTCTAGAACAGTTCCTTTTATTGCTAAGGCCTACCAAGAGCCTTATGTGAATTACGCTACCAAAGTAATGCTGGGAGATAAAAAGGTAAAAGATTTTAATTTTAATCCTCAGCTGGAAGGTTATGCTATTAAGCAACCAGTTTTCTCTTTTGATAAATTTCCGAATGTAAATAAAAATCTAGGACCAGAAATGAAGAGTACCGGAGAAAGCATTCTTTTTATTGATAGTCTGAAAGACGATGCCTTTTATGATTTATACCACAGGAGAAAAATGTATTTGAGTAAATAATCCTTTGGTTTTTCGAAAAAAAAAGCGGGCCGTTAATGGCCCGCTTTTTTTATGAGTTTATTCTTCCAATAAGTCTTCTGCACCGCTTCTTTTAAGTAGGGCTTCAGGTAGAGATTTTTTTGCTTTTGCTCCCATTTTTTTGAGTTTTTCCACTGAGGTGATTAGGTTTCCACGACCGTCTACCAGCTTGTTCATAGCAGCAGAATAGGAGCCTTTGGCCTCGTCCATCTTTTTTCCTATTTGCAATAAATCTTGAGAAAAACCTTCAAATTTATCGTATAAGGCACCTGCTTGTCTCGCTATTTCTAAGGCATTTTTTTGTTGCTTTTCATTGGTCCACATGGTTACAATTGTTCTCAGGGTAGCCAATAAGGTGCTTGGAGTAACAATGACTATATTTTGTTCAAAGGCCTTGGAATAGATGGAGGGATCTTCATTAATAGCTATAGCAAAAGCAGGTTCTATAGGTACAAAAAGCAGTACGAAGTCTGGACTTTCAATTTGGTATAAATCTTCGTATTTCTTTTCTGAGAGTTGATCTATATGTCTTTTTAAAGAGTTTAAGTGTTCTTTAAGATGGGTTGGCTTTTCAGATTCTTCTGCATTTACATAGCGTTCATAATGGGTAAGGGACACCTTGGAGTCTACGATCATTTTGTTGCCATCTGGTAGTGCAATAACTACATCTGGTAAAAGTCTGTTTCCCTGTTCGGTAGTAAAGCTCTGTTGTACAAAGTACTCTCTATCTTTTTCAAGACCAGATTTTTCCAAGACGCGCTCCAAAACCAACTCTCCCCAATTCCCTTGCATTTTACTATCCCCTTTTAAGGCTTTGGTTAAATTTTCTGCCTCTTGAGTAATTTTTAAGTTTTGGCTTTGTAGGGTAATAAGCTGCTCTTTTAAGGCAGCATGAATACTGATATTTTCTTTTTGAGAGTCTTCTACTTTTTTCTCAAAGAGTTGAATTTTTTCTTGAAGGGGTTGGAGTATGTTGTGAATGTTCTCTTTGTTTTGGGTAGTAAATTTTTGACTTTTTTCGTCTAAAATTTTATTTGCTAAATTTTCAAACTCTTTTGTAAAACGCTCTTGTAGTTTAGCTACTTCTTGCTTTTGTTCCGTATTGGTAGTTTCTAAATGCTGCATATGGGCTTGCATTCTCGCCAATTCATTGCCTTGGAATTCCTTTTCCTGTTGCAATTCTCTGTTGCGTTGGTCCTCTTTTTCTAAGTTTTTTAAAGTTTGTTCTAATCTCGCTTCTAGCGAAGCTATTTTCTGAGCATAATCTCCGTTTGAGGAGCTGCTTTTTAGAGATTTAACATAGCCGCCTAAGAAAAATCCAAGGGTAGCAAATCCAATAGGAACTATTAATAAGGTCACGAAATCCATAAGTATACAATTGAATTTTAAAGGTACTATTTTGTGTTCAATCCCTTAAAAGAAAATGAAGCTGTCTGTGTATTAAACGAGACATGGTCTTTTGGGAACAACTCATCAAACACACCTGCTTCTATAAGAGACGCAGGAGAACCATGCTTAATTTTGTCTTTGTCAAGCACTAAAATAGCATCTGAATACGCCAGTGCCATTTCTATGTCGTGTGTACTAAAAATGACGGTTTTACGGCTTTGCTTGCTCATTCTTTGGAGTAATTTAAGTAACTGTGCCTTGTGGTGTAAATCCAGGTGAGAGGTGGGTTCGTCTAGTATGATATAGGGAGTGTCTTGAGCAATGGCTTTGGCTACCAGGGCTTTTTGTTTTTGTCCATCAGATAATTCGTATACCTTTTTATGAGTATGGTTTTCTATTCCAACAAACTCTATTGCCTGGCAAATACTTTGATGGTTTTTGTTGTCCATTTTGCCTAGCCAATTCGTATAGGGGTACCGGCCCATAGAAACCAACTCATACACACTCATATTTTCACTGGCTAGGGGTGCTGTAAGTACTAAACTGATCTCCTTAGAGATCACCTCTTTTTTTATGGTTTTCAGATTTCTGTCATGAATGAATACGCCACCATCTAAAGCAGGTAGAATGCCACCAATGGTTTTAATGAGTGTTGTTTTGCCTGAACCATTTAGACCGATGATCGTGTTTATTTGTCCAACAGAAAAACTGTGATCAATAGGGGGACAAACCTTTAATGATGTTTTTTTTTTGGCATAGCCTATTTGAAGATGATCCAATACCATAGTCCCTAAAGTTGTATTTGTTTTTTTCGCATTAAGAGCCAAATAACAATTGGGGCTCCAAAAATTGCCGTTACGGCATTTATGGGTAAGACCTTTGCACTACCTGGAAGCTGAGCAATGCCATCTGATACCAGCATAAATACTGCACCTAGTAGGAGACTGGCCGGAATAAGTGTTTTGTGATTGTTGGTATTCCAAATTAGTCTACAAATATGGGGCACTGCTAAACCTAGAAAAGCAATGGGGCCCGCAAATGCAGTAATACTTCCTGCCATAAGTCCTGTGGCAATTACAATGAGTAGCCTTAGTTTATGTAGAGGAACACCTAAACTTTGGGCATACTCGTCCCCTAAAAGCAGTGCATTTAACCATTTTACAAGAACCAAACTCACGAGTGTTCCCGTAGCAACAAAGCCTCCTAATACCCCCAATTCTGGATTACTAAGGTTTCCTAGATTTCCATAGGACCAAAAAATAAATTTCTGTAAGGATTCTTTGGTGCTGAAAAATGCTAAAATACTCACTATGGCACCACTTAAGCTACCAAACATGAGACCTATAATTAGAAGCGACATGGTATTTTTAACATAATTAGATACACTCATCACTACAAATAGCACAAAAAAGCTACCCAGACTTGCCGCAAGTGTCGTACTCAATGAATGTCCAAAAACACCCAGAGAAAAGACTCCCAAACCAGAGGTTCCAAGAATAAATAGTGCTGCTCCTAGACTGGCCCCAGAGCTAATCCCTAATACATATGGTCCTGCCAAGGGATTTTTGAAGAGTGTTTGCATGAGAAGACCACTTAAGGAAAGACCTGCACCCACACATACCCCTGTGATGGCTTTAGGCAGTCTGTAAGCATGAATAATATAGCTTACAGTTTCAGATTTGCTTTCCAGGCCCAAAAGTGTTTTAAAGGTAGTTGACAATGAAATAGGTACAGACCCCAAAGACATATTTCCTATAAATGCCAATACAAAAATTAGGACAGTGATAGCAAATAGCTTTTTAGAATTTGATGGGTTTTGGCTCCTTGTCATAAATGAAATTTAAATGGCCTGTGACGCACAGTAGGTGCTATAAATTTATGGATTTAAAGGGGAAAAAAAATGTAATTGGTGGTTTGGTAGTAATTCAGGATGAAATATATAAACCAAATCTTTTAAGACCAAATCTGGTCTTTGCGGTGCCAATTCATAATATAAAACCCCGCCAGTCGCTCCTTTTTTTGCAGCATAGGTGAAGATGTTTTTTAAGTGAAAAGGAGTAAATTGCTCATAGTGTGTACTGGAAGCTGCCAGGTCCTTATAAGAGGTGAACTGTCCAGGTCCAATCCAAAAAGTGGCTGCTTCTGAAAGGCCTAAAACATACTCAAGGGAATAGCTGTCACTAGAAGTGTTTTTGCTGGGAAAGGTGTATGTTGCCTTTGCGTCTGTAATAAATTGGGCACCCCAACTTTCTCCTCCAGGAGCGTACCAAACATCCTTGTACATGGCGCCACTCATTACAATGGGTTTGTTTTTAGCTTGTTGGGCTAAGTTTTTAATTTTTTCATATTCGTTTTTAATGGAAGAAAACACAAGGTCTGCTTCTTTGTTTTTGTCTAAGAGTGCTCCAAAGAAATAGATCCATGCAGCCCTGCTTAAAGGGTGGGTAGACAACCAGTCGTGATTTAGGATTATAGGAATACCTGATTTTCTGATGGTTTGGTAGGATCTGTTTTCCTCACCAACTGTATATCCAATAAATAGAGATGGCTCTAAGACTAACAAACGTTCTATATTAAGACTTTGATCAGATCCAATATCTGTAAGTTCCCCTTTTCCTATGCGCTCTCTAAAAACCTCTGAAGATATGTATTGGGTGCCCGGAAAACCTACAACACTTTCTTGTCCGTTTAAGAGCTCAATAGCAGCCAGATGGGTGGTAGAACTCACCACCATCCTTTTAACAGGGATGTCTATAATGTGGGTATACAGAGGCGCAATTGATTTTCGCAGTTGGGTGCTGTCTCTGTGAACAAGAGCAAAAGATTGAATTTTCTGGCTTTCACTCTTGTTGGGGTTTTTAATACTCAGAAGGGTATATCCTTTTTTTTGTTCCAATTCAAAGCCCTCGATGTAAGAGTTTTGAGGAAACATAGCATGAGACTGAGCGGCCCCATTATAGGTGCTTGTCAAGATCCAAAAAAGAAATCCAATCTTAAAAAATGGCAACATTTTTTGTTTATTTTTTTGTAATTAAATCTTAAACATTCAAAAATACGTTTATCGTCTGTACTTTATATCAATTGGCTCATAAATTTAATTTTATAGTGGGTTTTTGAGAGTCATGAATTTTTATTGTTCTATTTTAGTTGCCGAATTTAGGTGCTTTAAATGATTCATTTGATTTAAAGATTAAAAGGGAAACCAGTGTAAGTCTGGTGCTGTTCCCGCAACTGTAAGCTCAGTCTATTTAGACGCTTTTGAGTTCTTCTATCACCACTGTGAGTTATCATGGGAAGGTGACTCAAAAGACGCAAGCCAGGAGACCTGCCAAATTCAAACATAGATGTTAAACTTTCGGGATAAAAGTTTAGGCATGCTTTGGCATACTTATACCCGTACAACAAAGTACAAAATGAAATTATTGGTAAACACCCTGGCTCTGAGCCTGGGAGGCATGGTTATGCTTTACGCGCAAAACCAAAAACAAGACTCCATTCTTGTAAAAAAAAGTAATCAGTTAGATGAGGTAGTTTTACTAGACGCAAAAGCAGCCTCCGGGTTTGATTATCAGGGAGCTACTCAAATGGTTTTAATGGCTTCAGATTTAGCTCCTTTCCAAACTAGAGGGGTGGCAGCGGCATTGAACTCGCTTGCTGGAATTGAAGTTAATGGTTCTAGGGGCACCGTGGGCTCTGTTTTAAGTATTTATGCTAGAGGCGGGAGAGGGAAACAAACGCTTATATTAATAGATGGAATAAGGATGGCAGATCCTTCCTCTGCTTCTTTGAGCTATGACCTCAGACTTTTAGATATGAATCAAATAGAATCTATAAAAATTGTCAAAGGGGCTAACAGTAGTTTGTATGGTACTAATGCTGCTGCGTTAGTAATAGATATAACAACTAAAAAAGCTGCCAATAAAAAAATTGAATTTCAGGGAACTGCCACTAGTGGCACGCATAATGGTTCCGACCAAAGGAATACAGGTTTAGATTATTCCCAATGGTCTCATCAAATATCAGGAAGCTCTAACTCATGGAATTATGCACTTACTCTAAGTGCACAACGCACTAAAGGCCTCTCTGCCTTTAAGACAATTGAGGGTTTGGATGACCCATTTAGACAAGACGCCCAACGTTTTGTATTGGGCAAAAAATGGTCTACCAGCCTTAGATCAAGTTTTTTTATAGACCGGCAGTTTATGTATGCTTCTTATGACGACGCCTTTATGGGTACAGATGCTACGAACTCATTTAGTACGCTAAAAAATACAACTGGCACCCAATGGCACTGGCAAAAAGATCGTCAGTATGTAAAAGCCAATCTAGCTTACACTACTTATAATTCTGAAGATATAAGTGCCTTTGGAAGTGAGGTAGATGCTGCAAACATTAACGCAGAACTCTTATACAGAATCTTTTTTAAAGAGCATTGGAATCTCATAGGTGGTTTTCAGCTTATAGAGGACAAGATCAAGGAAAATGAAGCCCAGGGAACCAGCGAGAGCAATTATTGGATTTCTGATCCATATGTATCTTTGGGCTACGACAAGAATTCATTTCAATTTCAAATTGGAGCCCGTTACAATTACCATAGCGCCTACAAGGGGCAATGGGTATACCATATAAACCCCAGCTTATTTTTAGATTCCAAACAGCAATACAGATTGTATGCAGGTATTTCCTCTGCTTATATCACGCCTACCTTAGGTATGTTTTTTGGACCTTATGGTGCCAATCAAAATTTATTACCAGAGACAAATCAAAATGTAGAGATGGGCGTTGCATTTGACAATAAGCAAGGATGGCAGTGGGGTATCACTTATTTTGACAGAAAAGAGCAGCAGGCTATTTATTTTAACGGACCTGCCTTTCTCTATGAAAATAATCCCGAGGATACCTGGGCTAGGGGAGTAGAGACACAATTAGAAATCCCTTTTTCTTCTCGTCTGAGACTCAGTGCAAATTATAGTTTTGTGGAAGTGTCACAAACAGCCATTAGAATTCCTAAGCACAAAGCCCTGATTAATATGTTTTATGCGCTAACTGATAAAAGCAATTTGAGCTTGCAAGTTGCTCACACAGGTTCTAGGACAGATACTAATTTTACTACCTACGAGAATGAAGTACTTTCTGCCTTTACACTTTTAGACTTTTCCTACTCTTTTCCTATATACAAAAATATAGGGGGTTCCTTTGTCGCAACAAACATATGTAACATAGATTTTGTAGAAACCATTGGCTACCAAACATTGGGGAGGAACTTAAGACTTGGAATGAACTGGCGTTTTTAAAGGGATAAGATTCCTATTAAAAAAAAGGAAGCTTATAGCTTCCTTTTTTTTAACACCATTTTTATTTGTTAAACTCTAATGGTTTGTCTAGTATCATTCGCTCTTTTAGGAGTGTATGCCTCTTGGAGTTGTCAAACTCATTTAAAGCAAAAGAGAGGGCTTTAGCAGATTTTCCAGTGCTACTACTATCGCCAGTAATTAGTTCTAAACACTTGGCCAATAAAGGTTCACTTGGGTCTCCTAAAACTCCGTAATTTCCTAAGGATTCTGCCAAGGCATGATCTGGTGTAAATCCATCTGTATAGTCATAAAAGCCAACTGAATTTTCATTTCTGCCAACTAATGGTTGTATACCCCATCTGTTGTTGGCATTGATACTAGATTCTTTGTCACTGGCATAGATGTACGTATTACTTGGAAGATCTACCAAGGTAATAGAGAATTCATTTTTACCTCTGGTAGTTGTTCCTACATGTATGACGTCCATATAGGGATCTAAGCCGTTCATTACTAATTCAGAAGCAGAGGCTGTGCTACCAGTAGCAATAACAAAGACCCTTGAAAGGTTCAGCGTATTTATAGGAGACTCTCCAGTTGTATTTGCAAAATAGTCTTCTAACTGACTGGCGCTAAACTGGGGCTGAAGTTTAGCGTTCCATCGCTGTCTAATATATAATTTTGAGGTATCTGTCCCGTAAATCATACTAGCGAGAAGTCTTGAAGAATTTACAGAGCCACCGGAGTTATACCTCAGGTCTAAAACTAGGTCTGTAACTCCAGCCGTTTTAAGGGTGCCAAAAGCTGCATTGAGTTCTTCGTTGTAATTGCTGGTAAAGCCATTATACATGAGGTATCCAATTTTTTGTCCTGAGACCTCAAAGACTTCGGTTTTAAATACAGGGTTTTCAGATAAACCTGCCTCCTTGGTCAGTGTCACAGATTTCCCGTTGGCACTAATGGTATTGTTTTCAATAGAAGCCATATTGAGGGTGTAAGTGTCATTGCTACCAAATAAGAGACTCTGGTAGTTGTCCAAATTTAGTGTTTGACCGTCTACGCCAGTGAAAATTTCTCCCCTAGAAATATCTGCAGTTGCGGCATTAGAACCTGGTACTATATATCTAACATAGCCGTATACATTTTCACTATTTGAAAATAAACTAAGTCCAAACTCTAAGCCATTACTTTTAGAGATTCCCTGAAAGGATTGGACTAGCTCTTTGTAATCTGCATTTAAGAAGCTAAACCTATCTTCTGTAAAGAGCAGTTTGTCGTTAAAAAACTCATCTGGTTCTCCTTGTTCTTGTAAGTAACTATTGTATTGGCTGTCATTGGCAAATCTACTGTCGGAAAGATCTGCAACGTTGGCCTGCCAGAAATACCAAAAATTCATTGCCTTCCACATAAAATCATGGGCAGTAACGTCTTTAGCCACAGGAACTTCCGTATCTGGAATTTCTGTAATTGGGTCTGGGTTGGGCGCATCGTCCTTGCTGCAGGCAAGGACCAAAAATAGAAAAGCCAGAAAATATAAGCTGGTTTTCAACAGGGATTTTGTTTTATACATGTTCATAGGGCGTATCTTTAGCAGTACAATTTACGTACAACTCAAGAGATATAAAATTTTTTGTAACAAAATTAATCCTAGCTCGTTACCTATATAAGCGAACTAATTCACATGACGGAGTCTGACTTTATTTCATTTATAAGCCCTTTGCAATCTTCTTTGTATAGAGTAGCCAAAAGACTGCTCATATCTCACGAAGAAGCCCAGGACGCACTAAGTGAAGTTACCCTGAAATTGTGGGATAAGAGACAACAGTTAGCAGCTGTTAAAAACTTAGAAGCTTATGCCATGACCATGACCAAGCATTTTTGTTTGGACAGGCTAAAGTCTAAGCAGGGAAGTCATTTGAGATTGGTTCATGTAAATTATGAAAAAGCAACTCACAGTCTTGCAGAGCAAATAGAAGACAAAGAAAGCGTTAGTCTAATTAGAAAAGCCATGGATACCCTTCCAGAGGCACAAAAAATGGCCGTACAACTCAGAGATATTGAAGGCCTAGACTACAGTCAGATTGAGGAAATACTAGAGATGAAACCTAACGCTGTTAGGGTTGCACTTTCAAGGGCTAGAAAAACTTTAAGAGACGCATTATTAAAACAACAAGCTTATGGAATTGCAAAAAATTAAAGAGCTACTGGAGAAATATTTTGAAGCGAGAACTACTTCTGAGGAAGAGCGTCTTTTGAGCGATTACTTTTCTGGCAGCAAACTACCTGAGGAATTCTCCCCTTATAAAGCACTCTTTGCCTTTTATAAGACAGAAGGGGCTCAGGGAATTCAGCCGGCTCAGCAGCAGCCTATAAAAAATAAGGCCTTAGAGGCTATTCTTGCCGGTGAAGAGAAAAGAAAGCGACTTCCATACTGGACGCATGCGGCTGCTATTGCTATTTTCATGCTAGCTACCTATGTTCCCGCAAGACAATACTATCAGAAACAACAAGCTAAAATAGCTTATCAAGAAACCCTTAAGGCGTTTGCTTTATTGGCTAATAACTATAACAAAGCCACTGCTGCAGTAGGATATTTAGAAACATTTGAAGCAGCAAAATCTAAAATTTATAATCCTTAAAAAAAGAAATGATGAAAAAATTATTTGTAACAAGCCTATTTTTATTGAGTACAGCGCTTGGCTTTAGCCAGTCTATTTTTGACAAGTACGAGAATAATAACGCTGTGAGTGCCATGGTCATTAACAAGAGTATGTTCTCTTTGTTAGCCAAATTTGACGTAGTGGCAGAAGACCAAGAGACCAGTGATTTTATTGATATTGCTAGCAGTATTGAAAGCCTTAAGGTGTTTACCACCACAGACAAAGAGGTGGCGGCAGATATGTCTGGGGACGTAAGTCAATACTTAAAGTCTAGTAAGCTCACAGAGCTCATGCGTTTTACAGATCAGGAATCTCAGATAAAGTTTTATGTGAGAGAGGGCAGAGATGACTCTCATGTTAGAGAATTGCTAATGTTTGTAAGTGGGGTGTCTAACTTTGAAGATATTGACATTAATGGCAGGAAAATAGAGACGGTGCTTCTTTCACTTACTGGAGACATTGATCTGAATAAAATTAATGCACTTATTACCAAAATGAACCTGCCTAGGGAACTCAATAAGGTAAATCAAAAAAATAAAGCCTAATGAAAATTTTTAAGAAAGCATTGTTTGTAAAAGGACTGGCAGCTGTCAGTTTAATAATGCTGAGTGTGTCCTGCTCTTCAGAGCCAAGTCTGCAATCTTATTTTGTAGAAAAATCTGAGGATCCAAATTTTATAAGTCTCACCGTACCCGCTTCTATATTAAATATTGCGGTAGACTCTTTAGAGGCAGACCAGAAAGCTGCTTTGGCTACTTTAACCAAACTCAATGTACTTATTTTTAAAAATAATGCAGCAGACCAATTGCAGTTAGATCAAGAAGCTACTATGGTTCAATCTATTTTGAGTAAGGATACATACACAGAACTCATGAAGCTTAAGGCAGAGGGGTATCAGGGTAGTTTGTCTTACTTAGGTTCCGAGTCTTCTATTGAAGAGATGATCATTTTTGCCAAGGGGGGTAGGGAAGGTTTTGCCCTTATTCGCGTGATGGGAAAAGGTATGAACCCAAAACACATAAGGCCTTTTGTAGAAGCCTTACAAACCTCAAAAGCCAAGGCAGAAGATTTTAAAAATTTACTGCCAGATTTAGGGCTATAAAAAAAAGCGTGCCTAGAGAACACGCCTTTTCATTTTTTAGTTAAGAACCCGGTCCGAGTATTTATATTCCAGTATAATTGCTTGGACTGATGTTTTTTAGCTCCTTTTTAATTTCAGAAGACACCTCTAATGTGTCTATAAACTCACTAATGCTTTTTGCATTTATTTGGCTGTTGGTTCTCGTGAGCCCCTTGAGGGCCTCATAGGGGTTCGGATATCCCTCTCTTCTTAAAATGGTCTGTATGGCTTCTGCTACAACAGCCCAATTGTTTTCTAAATCTGAGGCAATTTTATCGGTGTTAATTAGCAGTTTTCCAAGCCCTTTTTTAGTGGCAGCTAATGCGATCATAGTATGCGCCAGGGGGACTCCAATATTTCTAAGTACGGTACTGTCTGTGAGGTCTCTTTGTAATCTGGAGATAGGTAGTTTAGCAGAAAGGTGTTCAAAAAGAGCGTTGGCAATGCCAAGATTTCCCTCTGAATTTTCAAAATCTATTGGATTTACTTTGTGGGGCATGGCAGAGGAGCCTACTTCTCCTGCTTTAATTTTTTGCTTAAAATAATCCATGGAAACATAGGTCCAAAAATCTCTATCTAAGTCTATTAAGATGGTATTGATTCTTTTTAAGCAGTCAAATAAGGCAGCCATGGCGTCATAATGCTCAATTTGAGTGGTGGGGAAGGAGTGGGTAAGCCCTAAAGTTTGTTCTACAAACTGGGTCCCAAAATCTTTCCATTGTATGTTGGGATAAGCCACATGGTGCGCGTTGTAATTGCCGGTAGCACCACCAAATTTTGCCGCGTGTGGAAGTTGTATAAGGGTTTTGAGTTGTATTTCCAATCGTTCTACAAACACAGCAATTTCTTTCCCTAGCCTGCTAGGCGATGCAGGTTGGCCATGAGTTCTGGCTAACATGGGAATATCTTTCCATTCCGTGGCTAGTGATTTTAAAATTGTAATAAGCGCTTTAATTTCTGGCTCGTAAATCTCTTGGATGGCCTCTTTTAGAGACAAAGGTATGGCTGTATTATTTATGTCTTGAGAAGTGAGCCCAAAATGAATGAATTCTTTGAAATCTTGGAGAGATAGGGCGTCAAATTTTTCTTTGATAAAATATTCAACAGCTTTTACGTCATGATTGGTTACGGACTCAATTTTTTTTATCGCGATAGCGTCTGCATCTGAAAATTCTAAATAGATATTTCTCAGTGCAGGATACAGCTTTTTATCCAATGCTTTTAATTGTGGTAATGGACATTCACAAAGGGCTATAAAATATTCAATCTCTACTAATACTCTGTATTTTATAAGGGCTGCCTCCGAAAAAAATGGGGAGAGATTTGCTGCTTTGTTATGGTATCTTCCATCTATAGGAGAGATGGCGTGTAATGCGTCTAAGGCCATATTAAAATGATTAAGGGGCAAAGATAGGTATTCGATTTATAAAATAGCCTTAGGCTCTAGCTGAAATCTAAGCTTTTTAAGAGGTCTCTTTTTCCAATTTTTTCATAAGCCTTTTAGATCTGGCTTTAAATGCAGCACTTTTTTTTAGGTATTGGGCGTCTATATATTCTGAAAGAGCAGCAGAAATCCATTTTTTTTCAGAGCGCCAATGAAATACCAATTCCATGGCGTGTATTTGTACAGCTACCTCGTGATTTTCTGTCAGGAATTCAAATCCTTTTTCTAAAAGGGTCTCTATCTGTTTAGGTTGCTGACGTATTTCTTTGCTAAACCAAGTATCTTGAGACATATGAGAAACTATTTTAAGCAGGCACCTTAAAGCACTGTCTTTGGTTTGAATGCTTATAGCTTTCACCAGCGTAGTGGTATGACCTTTGAATAAGTTAGGGTGTTGTTGGTATACTAGATCTATACACCAACTGAGTTTGTGGGTATGTAGGGCGTTTGGATCTAAAAATAGGCTCAGGGCATACTTAAAATAGTCTTCCTTCGCTATAAGTAGGTTGGCTATTTGTTGGCGTTCTAAAAGCCTCCCACTGCATTTAGAAATTTCATTTTGTAGGAGTAGTTTGGCTTCGGAGGTCACTTTAAATTTTTTTTACTATTTAAAAATAATTAAATTTACTAGGACTTACGAATTTGTTTATGAAACCAATTGTTAAAAAAATATCTTTGGGTATGTTGGCTGTGTTTGTTGGAATGCAGTTTTACAAGCCAACAATGAATATCTCTGAAGGGGAAACCACTGCTTTTTTTGAAGCGGAGACCATGCCGCCAGCACCTATCTTAGAAACTCTAAAAACAAATTGTTACGATTGTCACAGTAACAATACCAATTACCCTTGGTACCACCAAGTAGCACCTGTTTCATATTTTATAGACGCCCATATACAAGACGGAAAAAAACACCTTAATTTTTCGGATTGGGAAAGCTTTAGCACTAAAAAGAAAGATCATAAAATAGAAGAGCTAATTGAAGAAGTTGGGGAAGGGGAAATGCCTTTAAAATCCTACACCCTTATTCATGGGAATATTTCGGAAGATCAGGTAAAAGGTCTCATTGCTTGGGGGGAAAGGAACAGAGTATTTTACGAGTACAGAATGAAATACAAGGAGGGTCCATCCCAAGAATAAAAAACTTTCTAAATAAAAAAAAGGCCCTATACAGGGCCTTTTTTTATGAGATTTTTTGTACTTATTTTTTAGATAAAAGAACCACTTCATAAGGGCTGTCTACAGTTGCCACTCCAGATGTAACTACTGTGGAACTTCCTGAATAAGCATCTGTTAGAAGGGTGCCCTCTTTAAAAACACCACCAACACTAATATTTTTAACTCCACTGGCTGCATTTAGAGCCACCACTACTTTGTCTTGATAGTTATTGTTGCTAAAAATTCTAGAGAAGGTGTAAGGGTTTTCAGATAGATCCTGGTGTTTGCCAGCCCCAATAGCTGGATGCTTTCCTTTAAATTGACCGAGCTTTTGGTAATGTTGTAAAACCTTCTGAATTTTTGGGTCCTCTATCTCATTCCAATTCATAAAACTTCTTAGGGTAGCGTCTCCCTCTGCACCTGGAATATATAAATCTCTATTGGTCTCATCTCCGTAGTAGAGCTGTGTTCCTCCTGGGGTTAAAAATAGCAGGTTGGCTGCTCTCCTACTTTTTTCTCGAAATTTATCGTAGGGTTGGCCGTCGTCATGAGACGTCAGATAATTCAGAACACTTTTCCCTTTTAAAGGACCATGAAGTATGCTGTCGTATTTTTTGAAAATTTCTGGATATGACATTTCTGCGTCGTACTTTAATTCAAAGTTGATCAAACTGTGAAAGCCATGGGCGTAATAATCCACTTTCTTATCGCCAAAGTCGTACTCCCGGCCTCCAGATATTCCGTAATTATACACTTCTCCCATCATATAAAATGAATTTTGGTCTAAGACTTCATCTGGGTGATTGCTTTTCCAACTATTAAAGGCATAAGAGGCTTCTTTGTAGAGCATATCCCATGCATGCTCAGAGGCGTGTTTCACTGTGTCTACTCTAAAACCATCAACACCAAATTCCCCTACATAATCTGTAAGCCATTTAATAATATAGGCCTGTGGAGTTCTTGGGTAGCCTGTTCTGGCAAAAAAGGCTTCTATTTGCGCCAATTCTTCCTCTAGCCTTCCCTCATTGGCCCATTTTTGTTTTAAAGCTTCTGGGAGACTTACTTCATTGCTATTTTCTGTAAGAATGTCTGGCAGATTTTTTACTAAGGTACAGGCAGTTGTGTTTTCATAGGAATCATAGGTACAGGCTGGAGTGGTCCTTACCCAATCTGAGGGCCATACAGGATCTTGCTCAGTTACTGGACCTGTGTGATTTAAAACCACGTCTAGTACAATTCTAATTCCTTTTTGATGTGCCTGGTCTACTAACTCTTTAAACTCATCTTGAGTTCCAAAGTTAGGTTCTATAGCGGTCCAGTCTTTGGTCCAATACCCATGAAAACCGTAAGTATTTCCAGTGCCTTCGTTGGTGGCCCCATGAATTTGTTCTACAATGGGGGAAAACCACAGGGCATTAATGCCCAAATCTGTAAAATACCCTTCTTTAATTTTTTCAGTAATACCCTTGAAATCTCCACCTTCAAAACCTCTCAGTACTGCAGTTTTTGCAGTCCTTTCAAATTGAATATCGTTGGTACTATCTCCATTGTAAAATCTGTCTGTGAGTAGGAAATACATATTGGCATTTTCCCAAACAAAAGGAGTTTGTATTTCCGATTTCACTTCTTTTGAAGATTGGCAGGAGAGGAGAAAGGAGCCACACATCAGTAGCAAAATAATGGGGTATTTCATAAAATCTATTTTTAGTAGGAGCAAGATACTAAAAGCAGACTAAAGGGAGTATACTTATATAGTATACCCTTTAAAAAAGCTTTGAAATAGGAGAGTGCTAGTTATTCCTGTTTAGTACTTTATATTCCTCGTAGCAGCCACTAATAGCGTCTAAAATTTGTAAATCATTAGCAGTTTTAATGAAGGACTTAGAATAATTGCAATTACTCAGAATGTCTTGGATGTCTACTTCTTCAATCTGAAGTAGGGCCATTAAAGTCTCTCTATCAAATTTGGAAGCCAGTAGGTCCTTAATATAGTCGTCCTCTTTCATTTGCCTGAGTTTTCGCATTTGATTAGGTCTTTTTCCAAATAAATTTCGAAGTAAGTCTGCAGGGTTTAAAATGGCGCCTAATACTTTGGAGACGGAGGATGGCCTGCGTTTGCCAGATTCATAGCTAACATTTAGCCCTGAAATGCTATATTGAAAAGAGGTATCTACAGGTAATTTTTTAATATCAATCTCTAAATAACCGGTGAGTTGATAAGGTTTGAGTACTACCTCCTCAAGGGCGTACGCCAACTCTGTTAAAGCTATTTGAGTGTCTTGGAAGGCAAGCATGTCGTTTGTGACCCTCACTTTAAGGGTTTTAAAACCTAAATAGGAGAGGAGTAGGGTGTCATTGGCCACGGCTGGAATAGTAAAATTTCCTTCCTGGTTGGTAATGGTCCCTTTAATTTGAGAGAGATTTATGACGTGAACACTTTCTAAGGCCTCCTGAGTTTGGGCGTTTACTATGGTTGCAGATATCTCGTCAGTTTGTGCCTGAAGGTCAAAAAAAGCAAAAGAAATGAGCAGACACAAAAGGGGTAGAATATTTTTTTTCATAACTAAATCTTAGGTTAAAGATAGGACTCAAAACAAAAAAAAAGACGCCTTGGCGTCTTTTTTTAACTAAAATATAAGTTTTAAGATCTGAGTTTCTTACATAAAACCATTTCTTCTTTTACTTTTTTTATTTTCAGAAAAAGGAGAACTTCCATATGATTTTCCTCCATCTCTTGAGCGGCCTCCTTTGGTCTCAGAACGATCTCTACTCCCTTTTGAACTTCCAAATCCTTTGGACCCTCTACTTTCCTTTCCTTTGTATCCGCCGCCGCCAGAACGTCCACGACCTCCTTTGAATTTACCGCTGCCCCCTCTGTGGACGCCACCGCCCCCAATGGGATTGTTAGACACTTCTACATTTACAAATCTGCCGTCTACTTTTAAATCTTTGAAGGTGTTTAAAATGGCTTCTTGGGTGTGAGACTCTGAATTAAAAAAGGCAAAACTATCTTTTACGTCTACTTTAAAGATGTCGTCTTTTCCTAGATTAACGGTGTCTCTTAAAAAATCTTTCAAAGACATCCAGTCATAGCCGTCTTTTTCGCCAATGTTTATAAAATATCTGACAGAACCGTCTCCTGAGTAATTTTTAGAGCCTCCTTCTTCACGCCTTTCGCCACGGTCTCTTTTATCTGAGGAGTTCAGATCTCTCGCTTTGTTGTAATAGTTAAAGAAACGTCCAAATTCTACAGATACAATTTTTTGTATAAGAGTCTCTTTGTCTATACCTTCTAGCATCTCATTAATAGCAGGTAGATAGCTTTCTACATCTGCATTTACCTCTGTTTCTTTAATTTTGTTTACTAAATGATACAGCTGTATTTCACAAATTTCCATTCCAGTTGGAATGTCTTTTGCGATAAACTTTTTTTGAATTTTATTTTCAATAGCCTTGATCTTTCGCATTTCAGAGCGAGTTACAATTACCATTGATGTACCAGATTTTCCTGCCCTTCCTGTTCTTCCAGAACGGTGGTTATAGGTTTCTATTTCATCTGGGAGTTGGTAGTTAATAACATGAGTGATGTCGTCTACATCTATTCCTCTGGCAGCTACATCGGTAGCAACCAACATTTGAATTTGCTTTTTTCTAAAGGCGTTCATTACCAAATCTCTTTGGTTTTGGCTTAGATCTCCATGTAAGGCACCTGCGTTATAACCATCTTCTATGAGATTTTCTGCCACTTTTTGAGTGTCTCTTTTGGTCCTACAAAAAATGACTGAAAAAATATCTGGATGGGTATCTGCCAGCCTTTTTAAAACAGGATATCGGTCTCTTCCTCCTGCCACATAATACTCGTGTTGTACGGTAGAAGCTCCAGAGTTCTTTGTGCCCACCGTAATTTCCTGTGGACTATTCATGAATTTCTTTGCAATGATAGAGACCTCTTTTGGCATGGTTGCAGAGAATAACCAGGTAGCCTTTTCTTTTGGCGTGTTAGATAAGATGTCTTGAATGTCTTCAAAGAAACCCATATTGAGCATCTCGTCTGCTTCATCTAAGACACAGTAATCAATTTTTGAAATGTCTACCATTCCTCTGCCAATCATGTCCTTCATTCTTCCAGGTGTAGCTACAACTATCTGTGCCCCCCTTTGAATTTGTCTCGCTTGGTCCTGAATACTAGCACCCCCATAAATGGCTACTGTATTTAAACCTTTTTCGTACTTAGCGTAGGCTTGAATTTCATTGGTGATTTGAAGACAAAGTTCTCTGGTTGGAGAGAGAATTAATCCTTGAGTTGTTCTACTGCTAGGGTCTATTCTCTGAATGAGAGGGAAACCGAAAGCAGCTGTTTTACCAGTCCCTGTTTGAGCCAGTGCTACAAGGTCTGTGTGGTCTTCTAATAAAATTGGAATGGCTTTTTCTTGTACTTCTGATGGTTTTTCAAAACCAAGATCAGTAATAGCGTCAAGCAGGCTCTTTTGGAGCCCTAATTGTTCAAATGGAGTCATTTGTTAGATTTTAATCGCAAAATATGTCTGTTGCATAGAGCGATTAATTCTTTACTAACCTATTACTCAGCGCAACACATGCTATACCAGCGGCGTTATTTAAAGTTGCAAAAGTACTATAAATTAATGGTTTTTAGCTTTTACAAGCTGTTTTTATTTTTTTCTGGTATTCCAGGAGATGTTTGGCTTCTATTCATTTTGCAGAGGAGACTGATCATTTTGCAGTGGAGACTCTTAAAGTGTTTTCAAAAAGCTAGTTAAAGCTCTAATAGCCTTACCACGATGTCCAATTTCTTGTTTAATTTTTTGGGGTAACATTGCAAAACTCTGATCATACCCCTGGGGTATAAAAATAGGGTCATACCCAAACCCACCTGTTCCCACAGGTTCTCTTGCTATGGTACCCCATACCATACCCTCAAAAAAATGAAAGCCTTTTAAGGTTTGAAGGGCTATGACTGTTTTAAAATAAGCACGGCGGTCTTGTTTTAATTCCATAGCAGCACATAATTTTTCCATATTTTCCAACGCGCTGGCCTTTGGGCCGGCGTAGCGGGCAGAATATACTCCAGGGGCTCCATTCAGTGCAGGTACAAATAATCCGGTGTCGTCACTAAAGCAAATCTTTTTAAAAACTCTAGAGATCGTTTTTGCCTTTTGAAGGGCATTTTCTTCCAGGGTTTCATAGGGCTCCGGAATTTCTGTGTGATAGTCCAAATCTGATAGGGCAAGTATATTAAAGCTTTGGTCCAGTTGTTTTTGAACTTCTAAAACCTTGTTTGGATTGTGGGTGGCAAATATGAGATCCATTTTGTTTTTTTCATTTCAAAACTACAAATTACAGTCTTAGCGTTTTGTGTTTTTATTTATTGTGTTTTTTAAGGCTAATTTTTAAATATTTGTGAATAATCAATACATGTGTATAAATAGATAGTAATTAGTGTGGCAGTAATTCAGTGAACATGAAAATTTAATTATTTTTACAATCTAGATTTAGATTATGAGCACCCAAAGTAAAAAGTATGTATTTGATTTTGACAGTACCTTAACCAGTGTAGAGGCGCTGGATGTATTGGCAGAAATCACCTTGGCCAATAAGCCTGAAAAAGAGGCAGTAGTTGCTGAGATTCAAAAGATCACTAATCTTGGTATAGATGGTGATATATCTTTTACAGAGTCCTTGGAAAGACGTTTGGCTTTGTTAACGGCAAACAAAAGTGATTTAGATACTTTGGTGGGTGAATTGAAGAATAAAATATCAGACTCTATTGTTAGAAATAAAGAATTCTTTGAGAAATACGCAGATGATATTTATGTTATTTCTTGTGGGTTTAAAGAGTTCATAGAACCTATTGTGGCCTCATACAATATTCCTCCCCACAAGGTGTATGCCAATACGTTTACCTATGACAATCAGGGAAACATCACAGGTTTTGACAAACAAAATGTACTTTCCTCTCACAACGGTAAAATTGAATGCTTAAAAAGCATGAATTTATCTGGAGAGGTTCAAGTCATTGGAGACGGGTATAGTGACTATGTAATGAGAGAGGCTGGTATTGCAGATAAATTCTTTGCTTTCACAGAAAATGTAAGCAGAGATAAAGCTACAGCAAACGCAGATCATGTGACGCCTAATATGGATGAGTTCTTATATGTAAACGACCTTCCAAGACATATATCTTATCCTAAAAATAGGATTAAAGTTTTGTTGTTGGAAAACGTACACCCAGACGCTTTTCAAAAATTATCTAAAGATGGGTTTTCTGTAGAAACAGTGAAAACCAGTCTTTCAGAGGAAGAATTAATTAAAAAGATAAAAGGGGTACATGTGTTAGGTATCCGATCCAAGACTCAGATTACCAAAAATGTATTAAAGGCTGCAGACAAACTCATGACAGTTAGTGCTTTCTGTATAGGAACTACACAGATAGATTTAGAAGCCTGTAAACAAAGAGGGGTCACTGTGTTTAACGCGCCCTATAGCAATACCCGTTCTGTAGTTGAATTGGCCATTGGAGAAATCATTATGCTTATGAGGAGTATTTTTCCTAGGAGCACAGAAATTCACAATGGGCAATGGAATAAAACAGCAGCCAATTCTAGAGAGGTTCGTGGCAAAAACTTAGGTATAGTGGGGTATGGAAACATTGGTAAACAATTATCTGTTTTGGCAGAGGCCATGGGAATGCATGTGTATTTTTACGATGTGAATGACCAACTATCTATAGGAAACGCCACAAAAATAGACAGTTTAGAGACTCTTTTAGGAATGTCTGACGTAGTTAGCCTGCATGTAGACGACAACAAAGCAAACAAAGATTTTTTTGATAGCAATGCATTTGCAGCCATGAAGCCGGGCTCTTTGTTTGTGAATCTTTCAAGAGGCTTTGTGGTAAATATTGAGGCTTTGGTAACCGCTTTAGAATCTGGTCATATTGCTGGTGCCGCTATTGATGTTTATCCAGAAGAGCCCATAAGTAATGGTCCATTCATTACGGCCTTACAAGGAATGGAAAATGTCATACTAACGCCTCATATTGGAGGTAGTACGGAAGAAGCTCAAAGAGACATAGCTAGTTTTGTACCTAACAAAATAATGGAATACATTAATTCTGGGAATACGGTAGACGCTGTTAACTTTCCAAATATTAGATTGCCAAAGCAGCTAAACTCTCATAGATTTTTGCACATCCATAAAAATGTGCCAGGTGTCATGGCTAAAATTAATGAGGTCTTAGCTTCCTACGAGTTAAACATAACCGGTCAATTTTTGTCTACAGACCCTGAGGTTGGTTATGTGATCTCTGATGTGAATAAAGAGTACAATAAGGAGGTTATTCAGGAATTAAAAAACATTCCAAATACCATAAAGTTTAGGGTGTTGTACTAAGCTTTTATCTGTGGTGATAGGGTTCGTTTTTTAAAATAGTAAAGGCCCTATAAATTTGTTCAATAGTGAAAAGTCTCACCATTTGGTGAGAAAAGGTCATTTTTGAAAGACTAATTTTTTGGGAAGCTTTTTCGTATACCATTTCGTGAAATCCATAGGGACCACCAATCACAAATACAATTTGTTTACAACCGCTTAGCATTTGTTTTTGCAAAAACTTTGAGAACCCTACGGAACTCAATGAGGTTCCTGTCTCATCTAGAAGAATTAATACATCTGTTGGGCTAATATGTTTTAAAATGAGTTGCCCTTCTTTTTCTTTTTGCTGGGCCTCACTCATATTTTTAGTGTTCTTTATGTCTGGAATGAGCTGTAATTCAAAGCCAATGTAGTGTTTGAGTCTGGCAGTGTACAAATCGATGAGCTCCTGAAGCGGTTTTTGATCTGTTTTTCCTACAACTAAAAGTTTTATAGTCATTTTACGAGTATCTGCTTACAAAGGTATTTGTTTTTGTTAATTTAGCGTTCAGCAAGACCCTGTGATTATTTATTATGTCTAAAGAGATTGAAGAAAAACTATCTAAAATTCCCGTTGTGAGGAATCTAGTAGCCCTTCTCGCAAAAATCAAGCTACCTGGTTTTGAAGGACTTTCTTTCTATGATCTAGTAGAAATGTATGTATTAGGTATTGTCAGAGGGGCTCTTTCTACAAGAGCCAGTGCCATTGCCTTTTCTTTATTTATGGCGCTTTTTCCTCTTTTAATTTTTATACTCACTTTGGTTCCTTTTATTATTCCATATGTTCAAATAGGAAGTCAAGACTTTGAGCAACAGCTTTTCTTTTTTATGGAATCTTTTTTGCCTCAGGCCACTGGAGATTATTTTTCAGAAATATTTAGTCAAATAAATCAAAACAAGCAATCTGGATTACTTTCTACCTCTTTTTTTGTGTCCATTTTTCTTGTTGCAAATGGGGTTAATGCCATTTTTGGGGGTTTTGAAAATTCGTATCATACCCAATTGAATAGAAATTTTTTTAAGCAGTATTTTTTTGCTTTGTGGGTTGGTTTAATGTTGTCCCTCCTTTTTATTTTGGGAGCTATTGGTTTTGTCTATTTTGAGTTTTATATTTTAGATACCATTACAGATTTTACTTTAAGAAACAAATACGCTTCTGCCTTAGACCAAAAATTGGAATTTATTTCTTGGCTAAAAACAGCCTTCTTTGCCGCTTTATTTTATTTAATTACTGCCATTCTGTATTATTTTGGAACAGCAGAAACTAAGAAAATGACATTCTTTTCATTAGGAGCCTTAGTGACCACCATTTTATTTTTGTTAAGCTCCTACTTTTTTGGAGTGTATATAGATCATTTTTCTACCTATAACCAACTATACGGCGCACTTGGTGGCTTACTTATTCTCATGGTCTATATTTGGATCAATGCCAATGTGCTATTATTAGGCTTTGAATTAAACATGAGTTTATTGTCCCTAAAGCAATCTGTATTTATAAACAAAGAATAAAGGATGGCTACTTATATTGACGTGATTCTTCCGCTGCCTGTAAAACAGTTTTTTACCTATGTTGTTTCAGAAGAAGAATATGCGTTTTTACAGCCAGGCATGAGATTGGCGGTCCCTTTTGGTCGGTCTAAGGTATATACTGCCTTGGCTTATAAGTTTCACCAAACGGCGCCCACAACCTACGAGCCCAAATCTATATTGGCTATATTAGATGCTAAACCCATAGTGACAGAAGTCCAATTGAAACATTGGGAATGGGTTGCTTCTTATTATATGTGCAGTCTGGGATCTGTTTTTAAATCTGCTGTGCCAGCTGCCTATCTTTTGGAGGGAGAAACGCACATTATAATGCACCCAGAGGCATTGAATAAGATGCCGCAACCCACTATATCTCATGCGTCAAAATTAATTTTGTCTGCCTTGTCTTCAGGAGAGATGTATACCATTCAATCCTTATCCAAGGAAATAGGCATACAAAATATATTTTCCCCCTTAGAAGAATTGTTAGGCCTTCATTTGGTAAAGTTGGAGGAAAGTTTACAAGCAAAATACAAGCCAAAATACAGAAATGAATACGAGCTGGCTCCCCTTCATAAATCTGAAGATAAAGAGATAGTAAAAGCACTTAAAAGAGCACCCAAACAGTTAGAATTGTATAGGTTTTTTCTTCGTGTAAATATGGAAGAAACAGTTACAGACGCGCTACTAAAAGAGCGGGATTTTAGTCCGTCTGCACTCAGATCTTTGGTAGAAAAAGAGATAGTTATTCAAAAAAGTAAGAGAATAGATCGCGTAGTTTTTGATCATAGCAAAACCATTCAACCCTTAAAAATATTGAATGTAGAACAGCAGCAGGCCCTTGAAGGTATTGAATCTGGTTTTGCCAAAGGACGTGTGTGTCTTCTTCACGGTGTTACTGCCTCAGGTAAAACAGAAGTTTTTGCCGCTCTAATTCAAAAAGCCATTAAGCAGGGAAAACAAGCCTTGTATTTATTGCCAGAGATAGCACTAACTACACAATTAATTAAAAGGCTTCAACTTTATTTTGGGGCTCAAGTGGCTGTTTTTCACTCAAAATATAGCCTTCAAGAGCGTGTAGAAGTTTGGCGTCAGGTGTTGGAGTCCTCTTCTAAAGCTAAACTCATTGTTGGCGCTAGATCTGCCTTGTTTTTACCTTTTAATAATTTAGGTTTAATTGTTGTAGACGAGGAACACGAAGCATCCTTTAAACAATACGATCCTGCTCCCAGATATCACGCTAGAGACGCTGCGGTGGTTCTGGCAAAACTGTCCAAAGCTTCTATTGTTTTAGGATCTGCTACTCCTAGCTTAGAGAGTTTATACAATACCATAAGCGGTAAATATCATCTAAGTACCTTGAGTACAAGGCATTCAGATATACAGATGCCAGACATAAAGCTAGTAGATTTAAAAGAGCAGTACAAGAAGAAAAAAATGAAATACCATTTTTCGGAGGTGCTTTTCTTGGCCATTGAAGAAGCATTGCAATTAGGAGAACAAGTTATTTTATTCCAAAACAGAAGGGGGTATGCTCCAGTTGTTGAATGTTTCACCTGTGGCCATACGCCACATTGTACAGCATGTGATGTTAGTCTCACTTTTCATTCAAACAAAGGGGTGTTAAGGTGTCATTATTGTGGCTTAGAAGAGCTTAAAAAAAACCATTGTGTGAGCTGTGGTAGTCTAGAAATAAATACGAAGGGATTTGGAACAGAACAAGTTCAAGAGGCATTGGGGATTTTATTTCCAGAAGCTAAAGTAGCTCGAATGGACTTGGATACCACACGCACAAAAAATGCCTACCAGCAAATTATAGATAGTTTTGAAAATCAGGAGATAGATATTCTTGTGGGAACGCAAATGCTCAGCAAGGGCTTAGATTTCAGGAATATTTCTTTAGTTGGGGTCATGTCTGCAGATTCTTTATTGAATTTCCCCGATTTTAGAGCCCACGAAAAAACCTTCCAACTTCTAACCCAGGTTGCAGGAAGGGCTGGAAGAACTTCTAAAAGGGGAAAGGTACTCATTCAAAGTTTTAATCCGCATCACGAAATATTACAGCAGGTAACTCAGCACGACTATAAGGGGATGTCTAAGGAGCAATTGTATCAAAGAGAAATTTATAAATATCCGCCCTATAACAAACTCATAAAGATTACTTTAAAGCATAAAGATTACAACAAACTAAACCAGGCAGCAGAATGGTACGCTAAGGGGCTTCGCAATTTATTTCCTGTTGGGGTTTTAGGGCCTGAGTTTCCAGCAGTTGCCAGAATAAGAAATTTATATTTGAAAAATATACTTTTAAAAATACCTGTAGAAATAAGCATTCAAGCAACCAAGAAAGCTTTGAGTCGTTTAGAGCGTTCCTTTGAAGCCATACCAGCCTACAAAGGGGTACGTTTAATATTTGTTGTAGACCCTTATTAGCCTGTAATTCGTCCTTTGTTTTCAGAGAGTCTTTAATTAAATATATTTTAATGCTTCAGTAAGGTCATTTTTCTTTGCCCTACTTACTGGAAAGGTTTTGTTACCTATGATAACCACCTTACTATTAAAGCTATTGATTCTTTCAATATTTACCACATAGGATTTGTGAATTCTTACGAATGTTTGTGAAGGCAGCTGCAAATGAAAGTTTTTTAAGGAAGAAAGAATCATAATATTGCTGTCTAAGGTAACCACTTGAACATAGTCACCTTTAGCTTCTATCCATTTAATCTCATTAATATTAATTCTTTTTTGACTCATTTTAGATTTAATAAAAATCTGATTGTCAGAGTCGTCATTGATATGAATTTGCTCGTATTTAAGCATGGCCCTTTTTATAGCCAAATCAAAACGAGTTAGCAATATGGGTTTTTGTAAAAAATCTGTCACATCGTATTCAAAAGCCTTAAGTGCGTGCTCTGGTTTACCTGCAACTACTATCACTTGGGGTTTGTAGTTCAGTGTTTCCAGGAGTTCAAATCCAGAAATTAAGGGCATTTCAATATCTAAAAAGATAAGATCTACCATGCGATTGTTAATTCCGTTCTTCGCCTCAATCGCATTTCTAAAGCTTGTAACAAGCACTAGATCTGGATGGCTATTGATAATTCGTTCTAAAGTCATCCTTTGGATATCTGAATCCTCTACAATAACACATTTTAATTTTGACATAAGGCAAGGCTTTAAGATTTGGATATTATAAAAGTATTCTTATTGGTCTTTCCAAAATAATTTTTGATGTTAAGTAGCTTTATTTTGTTGTGAAGCGAGTATATGTTGTAGTTTAAGTGTATCTATCATCCGATATTCTGCTATAAATCTTGATTTATTTAACAAGTAGAGGTTTTGTTTTGCTCATATAGAAATTATATTTACTTTTGCACTCTTAAATTAATATACATATGAACCATTACGAAACTGTTTTCATTTTGAATCCCGTTCTTTCTGAAACCCAGATTGAGGAAACAGTTAAGAAATTTGAGGATTTCTTAATTAGCAAAGGCGCCAAAATGGTAGCCAAAGAAAATTGGGGGCTTAAGAAATTAGCCTATGCCATTCAACACAAAAAAAGTGGTTTTTACCATTTGTTTGAATTCACTGCACCTGGAGAAGTCATTACTCCTTACGAGCAAGAATTTAAAAGAGAAGAGCGTGTTATGCGTTTCTTAACTGTAAAATTAGACAAGCATGCCATTTCATGGGCAGAGCGTAGAAGAGTTAAATTACAAACTAAAGCTTAATTATTATGTCTATAGAACAACAAGCAAAAGGTAAAAAAGACGGAGAAATCAGATATTTAACTCCGTTAAACATAGATACAAACAAGCAGAAAAAATACTGTCGTTTTAAAAAGTCAGGTATTAAGTATGTAGATTATAAAGACCCAGATTTTTTAATGAAGCTAGTAAACGAGCAGGGGAAACTTTTGCCAAGAAGATTAACTGGTACTTCATTAAAATACCAGCGTAAAGTGGCTACAGCTGTGAAAAGAGCACGTCACATTGCATTAATGCCTTACGTAGGCGATTTATTAAAATAAAAGCGACGCATCATGGAACTTATATTAAGAGAAGACGTACAGAACCTAGGTTTTAAAGATGATATTGTAACCGTTAAAAACGGATATGGTAGAAACTACTTAATCCCACAAGGATTGGCTGCTATGGCTACATCTTCTGCTAAAAAAGTATTGGCAGAAAATTTAAAGCAAAGAGCGCACAAAGAGAAGAAAGTTGTTGCAGAGGCTACAAAATTAGCAGACGCTTTAAAACAATTGGAGATTAAATTAACTGCTAAAACAGCTGGAGGAGATAAGTTATTTGGATCTATTTCAAATATAGACCTAGCAGAGGCTATTGAAAAAGCAGGTCATGCCATTGAAAGAAAATTCATCAATATCCCAGGTGGAACGGTGAAGAGAACTGGGGCATATACAGCTCAAATTCGTCTGCACAGAGAAGTGATTGTAGACCTCGATTTTGAAGTTGTTTCTGAAGCTTAGTAATAAAGAATTTTAGTGTATAACTATTTAGAGCCATCCATTGGGTGGCTTTTTTATTTACATTATTTTTGCAGCATGAAATATACCCGCCTCACCAAGGAACAATTAGAAGAGCTGCAGCCGGAATTCGTCAATTTTTTAGCTACCCAATCTATTAGTGCACAGGAGTGGGCAGACATTAAAGCAAACAAACCAGCAGTGGCAGAGGAAGAATTGGATGTCTTTAGCGATCTCATTTGGGAGGGCGTTTTAACTAAGGTGTCCTATTTAGAAAACATTGGGGCACAACAAATGCACTTATTTGCTGCCTTTGAAAAAGAAATTAAACTTATTTCAGTTAAAGTACTGAATCCAGAGATAGATCTAACTACAACTGAGGGTTTCTCTTGGTTTAAGAAAAATTTTCAGGGAGATTACGTAGAGTATTTAACTGCAGCTAAGGCTTACAAATTAGAGCGCAATGTAGAGCTATTTGACCTCATAAAGCAAGGTGCTGTGATTACCAAAGGGGAATTGTACAATTGGTTTGACAATCTCATAGAATAAACTACTTTTACTTTTTATACATTTTTATGGCCCAAAAACCAGGTATACCCAAAGGAACTAGAGATTTTTCACCAGAGGAGGTTATGAAGAGACAGTACATTATGTCTTGCATAAGTAGCCACTTTAAATCTTTTGGCTTTAGCCCTATTGAGACCCCATCTTTTGAAAACTACGACACCCTAATGGGGAAATACGGAGAGGAAGGAGACAGGCTCATTTTTAAGATTTTAAATTCAGGAGATTTTTTATCAAAGGTTCCAGCATCTCTATACGAAGAAAAAAATGCCAAGACTTTAACACCAGTCATATCGGAAAAGGCCTTGAGGTATGATCTCACGGTTCCCTTTGCACGCTACGTAGCCATGCACCAAAATGAGATTAATTTTCCATTTAAGCGGTATCAGATGCAGCCCGTTTGGCGAGCAGACAGACCTCAGAAAGGGAGGTTTAGAGAATTTTACCAGTGCGACGCAGACGTAGTGGGCTCCAATTCCTTACTGCAAGAGGTAGAACTTATACAATTATATGACAGCGTATTTTCTGAGCTCGGACTCTCAGGAGTGACCATTCAGTTAAACAATCGAAAAATATTAAGTGGTATTGCAGAAGTAATCGGAGCCACAGACCAGCTCGTAGACTTTACGGTGGCCCTTGACAAATTAGATAAGATTGGCCCACAAAAGGTAGCCCAGGAAATGTTGGAAAAGGGAATTTCTCAAACGGCAATAGATACAGCGGCTCCTCTTTTTGATCTTTCAGGCGCAAGCGCCGATGTGATTCAGGTACTCCAATCCTTTCTTTCCACTTCTGAAATTGGACTAGAGGGAGTTTCAGATTTGGAATTTATTTTAAAGGCTTTATCACGCACCCCTCTGAAATCTTGTAGTATACAAATCACTGTCACTTTAGCCAGGGGGTTAAATTATTACACAGGAGCTATTTTAGAGGTGGCAGCACCCAAAGAGGTTTCCATAGGTGCCATAGGAGGCGGAGGTCGTTATGACAACCTAACTAGTATCTTTGGATTAAAAGATGTGGGAGGAGTTGGTATTTCTTTTGGTTTAGATCGTATTTATTTGGTTTTAGAGGCTCTAGATTTATTTCCAAAAACCATCACTACAGGGCCTCGAGTGATGTTTGTGAATTTTGGAGAAGAAGCTTCTTTAATCGCCATACAAATAGCACATGAGCTCAGAGGCCAGGGGGTAAGCTCTGAGGTATATCCCACTGCCCATAAAATGCAAAAGCAAATGAAGTATGCCCACAATAGGTCTGTTGCCTATGTTGTGATTATTGGAGAAACAGAGCTGCGTTCTAAAACTCTTATTTTAAAAAATATGGAGACGGGCGTACAGCAAAGTTTCTCTCAGACAGAAATTTCAGAATTAACAACCGCAGTGGCATTGTAAAAAAAAGGCTCCGTTAACGGAGCCTTTTTTTATTGCTGAATGGGCTACTCAAAATAGCTAAAGGTTTCTCCAGACTTAATAGTAAGAAGCGTTTCATAGATTAGTCTAATCACGTTTTCTACATCTTCTTTTTGAACCATTTCTACCGTGGTATGCATATACCTTAAAGGAAGAGATATTAGGGCAGAGGCTACACCTCCGTTGCTGTAGGCAAATGCATCTGTGTCTGTACCCGTAAACCTAGAAGAAGCTAATCTTTGAAAAGGAATGTTGTTTTTTTCTGCCGTTTCTATAATTCTAGCTCTGAGTTTGTTTTGTACAGCAGGAGCATATGATATTACAGGGCCAGCACCAATTTCTGTGTGACCTTGTACTTTTTTCTCAATCATTGGAGTGGTAGTGTCATGACAAACATCCGTTACTATGGCAATATTTGGTTTAATGGTTTGGGTGATCATTTCTGCGCCTCTTAAACCTATTTCTTCTTGAACAGAATTGGTGATGTATAAGCCAAAAGGGAGCTTTATTTTGTTTTCGTGTAGTAATCTAGCTACCTCTGCTATCATAAAGCCTCCTGCTCTATTGTCAATGGCTCTACAAACAAACTTATTTCCGTTGAGCACCTGAAATTGGTCAGGGTAGGTAATTACGCAGCCCACATGCACGCCCATTTTCTCTACTTCCTCTTTGTTTTTAGCCCCTACGTCTATGGTAATATTATCTAACTTAGGAGTTTCTTCTTTGTCGTTTTTTCTGGTGTGAATGGCTGGCCAGCCAAAAACGCCTTTAACAATCCCTTTGTCTGTGTGAATATCTACCCATTTAGAAGGAGCAATTTGGTGGTCAGACCCTCCGTTTCTAATTACGTGAATGAGTCCGTTATCTGTGATGTAATTTACATACCATGAAATTTCATCGGCATGACCCTCAATAACTACTTTAAAAGGAGCCTCTGGATTAATGACACCAACAGCGCTTCCGTAAGTATCTGTTATAAAAGTGTCTACATAGGGTTTTAAATAGTCCATCCATATTTTTTGACCTTCCCACTCATATCCTGTAGGGGAGGGATTGTTTAGGTATTTTTCAAAAAATGCCAAGGAGGTATCTGTAATAATAGGGGCTTGTTTCATAATGCTAAATTTCTTGTAAAAGTAAGAATATTCACTTTTATTTAGTAGTCTTGTCGCTGCTTATTCATTAATTTTGTAAACAATTTTTACTACATATATAGGTTTAGATGAAAGTGAATTTCCTGTGTTATAGTTTCTGTTTGTTTGCCGCCCTTGCAGCTGCACAGGAAACTAGGACCTCAGATTCTCTGTCTAAAGAATACGTGAAACTTTCTGGAGAGAAACATTTCTCTACTTCCATTCCCCTTAAAGAGGTGGTTGTTTTTTCAGAAATGAAGTTCCAATCTACCCAGGAAATTTACAGGTATTTATTACTAAAAAGAAGGACTCTTAAGGTCTTTCCTTATGCCAAACTAGCAGCAGACAAACTCAGTATGCTAAATGACAGCCTCTCTCAAATAACTTCTAAGAGAAAGAGACGTAGGTACACTAAGGAAATGCAGCACTATATAGAGGGAGAATTTTCGGAGGAACTAAAAAAGCTCACAAGGTCTGAAGGACAAATTTTGGTAAAACTCATACACAGACAAACGGGAATGTCTTCCTATGATTTAGTAAAGGAACTTCGCAATAGTTGGCGTGCTTTTTGGTATAGCACCACTGCTAGAATGTTTAGTATTACATTAAAAGAAGAGTTTCACCCAGAACTTGTAGAGGAAGACTACCTCATAGAAGATATTCTTCAGCGGGCTTTTTCAGAGGATCGTTTAGAGTATCAGGCGGCAGCACTCAATTACGACTTCGCCAAGCTCTATAATAAATGGCGCAATCAAAAAAAACCAAAATAATTTTTGGTCTTATCATTCATTTGCACTAAGTTTAATGCCCTCTAATTTTTTAGAGAAAATGCAAATTACTGGTTTCTAGATGGTTTCTGTGCTAGAGAAAAAAAATAAAAAAAAACTTCTTTTTTCTCTTTGAAACCAGAAAAGGCGTTGTATATTTGCACCCGCTTTGGGAGACAGAGCGAGTATAAAAAAGA
>JAKOGP010000007.1 GCA_022239325.1 Flavobacteriaceae bacterium LSUCC0859
ATTACTCAGCTCCCTATTTTACAAGCACTTACAACTTTGAAAAAATCGAAAATACTCCGCAAAGCATCGGCCAAAGGCCAAAAGAAAGAGAAATAGAACCATATAAATAAGTAGGATGCTATAATTAAGGGGGGCTACTATTGTTCGCGTAAATAAGTGGTGTTATATTTGCACCTCTATTTAGTATACAATCAAGGATGATAAAAGTTAGCTTACCAGACGGATCTGTCAAGGAATTTAATAAAGGGGCAACGCCTATGGACGTGGCCAAGAGTATTAGCGAGGGATTGGCAAGAAACGTCATTTCTGCCTCCTACAACAATGTGGTGGTAGAAACCAAAACGCCTTTGGAAGAAGATGGCAGCATAGTGTTGTTTACCTGGAATGACGATCTGGGCAAAAAAGCTTTTTGGCACTCCTCTTCTCATATTGTGGCACAGGCATTGGAAGTATTATATCCTGGTGTTCGTCTCACTATTGGTCCTGCTATTGACAATGGTTTCTACTATGACGTGGAATTGCCTGAGGGTCAGGTAATCTCTGAAAAAGATTTTGGAAACATTGAAAAGCAGGCCCTAGAAATTGCTCGTGGCAAACATGAATTCTCTATGAGAGCGGTTAGCAAACAAGAGGCCCTAGATAAGTACAAGACAGAAAACAACCCCTATAAAGTAGAGCTCATTGAAAACCTGGAAGACGGCAGCATTACTTTTTGCGACCATGACACATTTACAGATTTGTGTAGGGGTGGGCATATTCCCAATACTGGAATAGTTAAGGCTATTAAAATTTTAAGTGTGGCCGGTGCCTACTGGAGAGGTGACGAAAATAAGCCGCAACTCACAAGGCTGTACGGTATTTCTTTCCCTAAGCAAAAGGAACTTACAGAATACTTAGAATTATTGGAAGAAGCTAAGAAAAGAGACCACAGAAAATTGGGTAAGGAAATGGAACTCTTTACTTTTTCTCAAAAAGTAGGTCAAGGTTTGCCTTTATGGCTTCCTAAAGGTGCTGCGCTTAGAGAAAGATTAGAAAACTTCTTGAAAAAGGCCCAGAAAAAAGCGGGTTACGAAATGGTGGTAACGCCACATATAGGTCAGAAAGAACTCTATGTGACTTCTGGCCATTACGCCAAGTATGGTGAAGATAGTTTCCAGCCTATTAAAACACCTAAGATGGACGAGGAGTTTTTGCTAAAACCTATGAACTGTCCCCACCACTGTGAGGTGTATAACAGCAAACCTTTTAGTTATAAAGAATTACCAAAACGTTTTGCAGAATTTGGTACCGTATATCGCTATGAACAGAGTGGAGAATTACACGGGCTTACTAGAGTGAGAGGCTTTACGCAAGACGACGCACATATTTTTTGTACACCTGACCAACTAGATCAGGAATTTAAAAATGTGATTGACCTTTCTTTATATGTATTAGGGTCGCTTGGTTTTGAAAATTTTACTGCTCAGGTGTCTGTTAGAGATTTGAGTAAACCTGAAAAATATATTGGATCTGTTGAAAATTGGGAAAAAGCAGAAAATGCCATTATTAACGCTGCGTCTGAAAAAGGTCTAAAATACGTGATTGAACCTGGTGAAGCAGCATTTTATGGTCCGAAATTAGACTTTATGGTAAAAGATGCCCTGGGAAGACAGTGGCAACTGGGAACCATCCAAGTAGATTACAACCTTCCGGAGCGTTTTGACCTTACTTACAAAGGAAGTGACAATCAATCCCATAGACCGGTCATGATACACCGTGCCCCATTTGGTAGTATGGAGCGTTTTATTGCGCTATTGCTAGAACATACAGGTGGTAATTTCCCCCTTTGGCTCACACCAGAGCAAGCCATTATTCTTCCTGTGAGTGAGAAGCATGAAAAATATGCGGAAAAAGTTTCAAATTCACTAGAAAATGACGAAATTCGCGCCCTTGTAGATAGTAGAAATGAGACTATTGGCAAGAAAATTCGAGAGGCAGAAATGAGTAAAATCCCATTTATGCTGATTGTTGGAGACCAAGAGGCAGAAAATGGAACAGTTTCTGTAAGGAAACATGGTGGGGAAGAAATAGGAACTATTTCTATGGAAAACTTTGCTCAAATAGTGAAAAAAGAAATTGAAACGACTTTAAAGCCGTTTTAAATATAAAAATTGTTTAATTAAAATTAGAAGCCATAGCAATACGTAAAAGGTTTAGGCCGCAGCCGAGAAGGGAAAACAAGAATCCTCACAATATTAACAAGAGCATTCTCGCTCCAAGCGTTCGTTTGGTGGGAGATAATGTAGAAGTTGGTGTCTACGACATCCGTACCGCTCTAGACAAAGCAGAGGAATTAGAGCTAGACTTAGTAGAAATTTCTCCTAAGGCAGACCCACCGGTATGTAAAATTACGGACTATAAGAAATTTCTCTACGAGCAGAAAAAACGGGAGAAAGCTCTAAAATCCAAGGCTACTAAAGTGATCATCAAAGAGATTCGTTTTGGACCTCAAACGGATGACCACGATTATGAATTTAAAAAGAAACACGCAGAAAAATTCTTAAAAGACGGTGCTAAATTAAAAGCATATGTGTTCTTTAAAGGACGTTCTATAGTGTATAAAGATCAAGGTGAAATTTTACTTTTAAAATTGGCTTCTGAGTTAGAAGAATTGGGTAAAGTAGAACAAATGCCTAGGTTGGAAGGTAAGCGTATGACCATGTTTATCGCTCCAAAAACCAAAAAGTAATACAGGGTGATATTGGCCCTAAAAACCAATAAGTGAGATAAACCATAAATAGGAAGACAATGCCTAAAATGAAAACTAAATCCAGTGCCAAGAAGCGTTTCAAGCTTACCGGTTCTGGTAAATTAAAAAGAAAGCACGCTTTTAAGAGTCACATCTTAACTAAGAAGTCTAAGAAGCGTAAGCTTAAATTAACTCATGATGGCCTGGTACACAAGGCAGATGAGAACAACATCAAAATTCAATTACGATTAAAGTAATTGCATTAGGTAATTAGTATTAACCTTGGAGTTAGGCTTTGAAGCGCCTTGAGCCGCCTACTACAAAAAAACAAATTTAAAAATGCCAAGATCAGTCAATTCAGTAGCTTCTAGAGCTAGAAGAAAAAAAGTAATGAAACAAGCCAAAGGTTACTTCGGAAGAAGAAAAAACGTTTGGACTGTTGCTAAAAACGCGGTTGAAAAAGCGATGCTTTACGCATACAGAGACCGTAGAAATAAGAAAAGAAACTTCCGTGCCTTATGGATTACACGTATTAATGCAGCGGCAAGGCTACACGGAATGTCTTACTCAGAGTTTATGGGGAAAGTGAAAGCTAATAATGTAGAATTAAACCGTAAGGTTTTAGCAGATTTAGCAATGAACCACCCAGAAGCGTTCAAAGCTGTAGTAGACAAAGTAAAATAAAATGAATCCATCTCACTTATAAAAATCCCACGCTCCGCGTGGGATTTTTTTTTACCTTCCAATCATGAATACACCCTTACTTAAAGATGTAAAACTCGTTGTTACAGACATGGACGGGACCTTATTAAATAACCAGCACCAGGTTAGTGATTTGTTTTTTGAACAATATTGGGCCCTAAAAGAAAAAGGCGTTCAGATAGTGGCAGCTAGTGGCAGACAGCACAATAGCATTGTAGAAAAACTAGCCCCCATTGCCTCTGATTTAACTGTGATTGCAGAAAACGGAGCCATGACCACCCACCTAGGAGAAACAAATTGCTTGGGCTTTCCTACCCAAGCATATGAGAGAACACTGGCCCTACTAAACCAGCAGCATGGCATGCACCCTGTGCTATGCACCAATGGCTCTGCCTATATAGCAAGGGGGCAAGAACGCTTTGAAGAGATTTTAAGAGAATATTATTCTCATTTTAACGTGATTGATCGCCTAGAAGACTATGCAGAGGAAGTGCTTAAAATTGCCATTTACCACTTTGAGAGTTCTGAAAAATATATTTATCCGGTGGTTGCTGTCTTGGAAGACCATGTAAAGGTTAAAATTTCTGGCCCCAACTGGGTAGACCTATCCCACCCCAATGCAAATAAAGGCTACGCACTTCATGCGCTGCAACAAAAATTAGGGATAAGCCCAGCGCAAACCATGGTTTTTGGAGACTACAACAACGACTTAGAAATGATGTCCCAGGCCCATTTTAGCTTTGCCATGGAAAATGCACACCCCAATGTGTTGGCGGCTGCCAACTACAAAACCAGCTCTAATGAAAATGCTGGGGTAGAGAAAATGCTGGGAGAATTATTAAATCTACTTTAAGAAATACAGGTCTAAAACAAAGGCGCCACTTAAAGTAAAACCCATAAGCAATGGGATTTGCTGTTTTTAGATAGTAACTGAAAATGACACAAAAATGGCTTCTTTCTAAAAGGGAACATCGTCATTTTCAGGAGAGTCAAAAGCCTGATTAGGAGAGGGTAAATCTTTAGTAATAAATGGATTAGACTCCTGGTTATTATTGAGCTTTGACTGAAACTCAAAAGGGGTGTCAAAGGTGTCTAAGTTGTCAAACTTACCTAAGTTTCCAATAAACTTGAGCCTTATATTGTCTAGGCCACCATTACGATGTTTGGCCACAATAAACTCTGCCTGGCCTTCGGTTGGAGAACGATCTTCGTCGTCCCACTCCTCAATTTTATAATACTCAGGACGGTAAATAAAAGACACAATATCTGCATCTTGCTCAATGGCCCCAGATTCTCTCAAGTCAGATAAGATTGGGCGTTTAGACCCTCCTCTTGTCTCTACAGCCCTTGATAATTGCGATAAGGCAATTACAGGCACATTTAGTTCCTTAGCTAAAGCTTTTAAGTTTCTAGATATCATAGATATTTCCTGCTCCCTATTTCCGCCGCCTTTTTGACTGTTCCCAGCTGTCATAAGCTGTAAATAGTCGATAATAATCATTTTAATGTCGTGCTGAGAAGCCAGCCTTCTCGCTTTGGCTCTCAGGTCAAAAATAGAGAGTGAAGGGGTGTCGTCTATAAACAATGGAGCTTTTTCTAATGCTTTTACCTTCACATTGAGCTGCTCCCATTCGTGTTTCTCTAATTTTCCAGTCCTTAACTTTTCAGAAGACAATCCTGTTTCCGAAGATATAAGTCTGGTAATAAGCTGAACAGAAGACATCTCTAAAGAGAAAAAAGCGACTCCATAGTTATTGTTTACCGCAATATTTCTTGCCATAGACAAGGTGAGAGCTGTTTTACCCATACCAGGTCTTGCAGCTACAATAATGAGATCTGAGGGCTGCCAACCAGAGGTAAGCTTGTCTAGTTTATCAAAACCAGATGGAATACCACTGAGTCCTTCTTTATTGGCTATCTCTTCTATTCTCTTTTTGGCTTGTATTACAAGATTCTGAGCGGTTTCTGCGGCTCTTTTGGTATTCCCTTGTGTAACGTCATACAACTTAGATTCTGCCATGTCTAAAAGATCAAAAACATCTGTGGCGTCTTCATAAGCCTCTTGTATAATTTCACTAGAGATTTTAATAAGACTGCGTTGGATATACTTCTGTTGTATAATCCTGGCATGAAACTCAATATGGGCAGAAGAGGCTACTTTTTGGGTGAGGCCAATCAGGTAAAAATCGCCACCCACTGCTTCTAGCTTTCCATCTTTTTTGAGTTGGGCAGAAACGGTTAATAAATCTATAGGCTCCGAGCTTTCAAAGAGGGTAAAAATGGCCTCAAAAATATATCTGTGGGCTTCTTTGTAAAATATCTCAGGATGTAAAATATCTATTACCTCATCTACTCCTTTTTTATCTATGAGCATAGCTCCAAGTGCAACTTCCTCTAAATCAATAGCTTGAGGAGGTATTTTACCACGCTCCATGCTTACAACGCTGGGTGTAACAGATAAATTTCTAGATAAAGGCTTTGGGTTTTCCATAAAAGCTAAGATACGTAATAAGACGGGCGAGCCCTTGTTTTGAAGTGGCTCACTATGAACCATTCATTCACAATTTGTATGTTAATAAGTTACAAAAATTGTTGATAACCATAAAAAAACTGCCGTTAGAAAACGGCAGTTTTTACAATCGTATAAAAATAAAGGGCTTAGCCGTTAAAGACTCCCATATTGGCATATTTGTCCATGCGCTGAGCCACTAATTCTTTTGGGGATAAGTTTTTTAATGCCTCATAGTGACTGCTAATTTTATTCTTAGCAATTTCAAACATCTTAGCTCTATCTGAATGAGCTCCTCCAGCAGGTTCTCTTACAATCTCGTCTATGAGCTTTAATTTTTTCATATCGGTTGCGGTGAGCTTTAAAGCTGCAGCTGCCTGCTCTTTATATTCCCAGCTTCTCCATAAGATAGAAGAGCAAGACTCCGGAGAAATAACGGAATACCAGGTGTTTTCTAGCATAAGCACCTTATCCCCTACCCCAATTCCCAAGGCACCTCCAGACGCACCTTCCCCTATAATCATCACAATAATAGGCACTTTGAGTCTAGTCATTTCCAAAATATTTCTAGCAATGGCCTCTCCCTGACCTCTCTCCTCCGCTTCAATTCCAGGATAAGCACCGGGGGTGTCTATCAAACACACTACAGGTAGGTTAAATTTTTCTGCAGACTTCATCAGTCTGAGGGCTTTCCTATACCCCTCTGGGTTGGCCATACCAAAATTTCTATACTGCCTAGTTTTTGTATTGTACCCTTTTTGCTGACCGATAAACATATAGCTTTGGTCTCCAATTTTACCCAAGCCACCTATCATGGCCTTGTCATCTTTAACGGTTCTGTCTCCGTGAAGCTCTAAAAAGCTTTCTCCACAAATGGCGTGAATATAATCTAGGGTGTAAGGTCTGTTAGGGTGTCTAGACAATTGAACGCGCTGCCATGCAGTGAGGTTCTTGTATATGTCTTTTTTAGTGTCTTGTAATTTTTTTTCGATCTGCTTACAGGTTTCAGTGACGTCTACGTCACTTTCTTCACCTATAATTACGCACTTGTCCAGCTGTTCTTCTAATTCCTTTATGGGAAGTTCAAAATCTAAATATTCCATGGCGTGTTTTAATAAGTAATGACTAACAAATATAAAATTTATATGCTATAAAGCTACCCCTCTGCTTTAGTTTTTGAGCTGGATTTGCTTTTTAAAATTCCATTGGCAATTACCGTAACCAAAATGAGTAGTGCTCCTAAATAAAATAGGGAACTCATATGTTCACTTTCTCCAAAGACTACAAATGCGAGCAGTATTCCATATACCGGTTCCATATTGGTAGTAAGCATCACGGAATAAGGACTAATATAGGCCATAAGCTTCACAGAAGCTATAAAAGCGTAGGCGGTGCAAAGGGAGGAAAGCAAAAATAAATATCCAAAATCTGAGGGGGAAATACTCCAAAAATCTGAGGTAAAGCTTCCTTTAAATACCAAGTAAATGCTCAATAAAAGGACTCCGCCTGCCATTTCGTAAAAAGCAATAACAGAGGGTTTGAGCGTCTTAATAAAGTTTCCGTTTAAAAGAGAAAAAACAGCCACTAAAAAAGCAGAGCTAATGGCAAGTAATATCCCCTGCCAGTATTGGGTTTCTACCCTAAAAATAATACCCAGACCCAAGACCACCAAAAGTCCAAAAACCACCTCATAGCCAATCATTTTCCTTTTATACCAAAGCGGCTCTAAAAGGGCCGCAAACAGGGCCCCAACAGACATACAAGCCAAAGCAATAGACACATTTGACACCTTTATAGCCTTAAAAAAAGTAACCCAATGCAGGGCAATCACCGCCCCGGTTCCCAATAGTGCCAGAACCTTATATAAAGAAAGTTTCAGGGCGTATTTTTTGTATTTGAGATAAACAAAAACAAGCCCCATAGCTAGTGCCATTCTATACCAAACCAAAGGCAAGGCGTCAAGGCTTATCAGCTTGCCAATAACCGCCGTAAAGCCCCAAATAAAGACAATCAAATGAAGGTGAACAAAGTGTTTTAAATTACCGCTTGGCATGGTTCAAAAGATAAAGGGCCACCATACTAAATACGATGTTTGGAATTAGAATGGCAGCTAAGGGGGAAAGTCCAGACTGCTGGGCTAAAGTTCCAAAGACCCTGTCAAAAAAGATGTAGACAAAGGCCACACATATCCCAAAGGCCAGATTCACTCCCATTCCTCCCCTTCTTTTGGCTGCAGACACCCCCACAGCAATAAAGGTGAGAATAAAAGCAGTAAAAGGAAGGGCCCAACGCTTGTACTTCACCATAATATAGGTGTTAATGTTAGAGGCGCCCTTTCTTCTTTGGTCGTCTATAAAAGCATTGAGCTCAATGAGGTTTTTGGTCTCTGCTATATAGGACACAGGTGTGAGATCCGAAATCTTAAAATTAAATACGGTGTCTAAGGTAGCCTTAGAGGCCACTAGAGAAAGACTATCGGAAAAAGTTCTCTTTTCATAAGAGGTAAGCTGGTAGGTAGAATCTTTTTCACGCCAGCGAATGGTGGCGGCAGAAATTTTATATTCCAGTTGATCCAGATCGTTAAAGTGCTCCAAAGTAAAATTATAGCCTCGCATTCTACTGGGGTCATAACTACTCACATACAAAAAGTCCTTATCGTTAATTTGGTTAAAAATGTTGTTAGTGATACGGTCTTCTTTCCCCTTTTTTAAGTACTTAAAAATAAATTCATTGTACCCTTTACTGGCGTATGGCACCAAAAACATCACCATAAAAAACATCAGGACCGCAATCATACTGGCTCCTATTAAATAGGGTCTTAAAAACCTATTAAAAGAAACTCCCGAACTCAAAATGGCTACAATCTCCGTATTGTTTGCAAGCTTGGAGGTAAAAAATATGACAGACAAAAAGAGAAAAATAGGAAACAGTAGGCTACCAATATAGATGGTAAAATTCCCATAGTACACCAAAATTTCTTCCAGCGGTGCATTATTGTCAATAATTTTTCCAATCTGTTCCGCCAAATTGGCCATAATACCAATGGGTACAAACAGCATAAGCATCACTGAAAAAGTGAGCAGATAACGTTTGAGAATATACCAATCCAGAATTTTCACTTACAGACGTTTATCCATTTGTTTAACCATCATTTCTTTCCATGCTGCGAACTCTCCTGCTATAATTTTTTCACGAGCGGTTCTCACTAACCACATATAGAAACCTAGATTGTGAATGGTTGCTATTTGCTTGGCAAGATATTCATTAGCGGCAAATAAATGCCTTACATAGGCCTTTGAATATTCCAGATCTACATAGGTATGCCCCATTTCATCCAAGGGAGAAAAATCTGCTTCCCATTTTTTGTTTTTAATGTTAATGGTCCCATGAGCTGTAAATAGCATGCCGTTTCTGGCGTTTCTAGTTGGCATAACACAGTCAAACATATCTATCCCTAGGGCAATATTTTCCAAGATATTGATAGGGGTACCTACTCCCATGAGGTATCTGGGTTTGTCTTCCGGTAACACCTCACAAACCACCTCTGTCATGGCGTACATTTCCTCTGCAGGCTCCCCTACAGAAAGTCCTCCAATAGCGTTACCCTCCGCCCCTACAGAAGCAATATACTCTGCAGACTGTCTCCTCAGGTCCTTATAAGTAGAGCCTTGGACAATGGGAAAAAAAGTTTGGGCATAGTCATAGTGATAAGGCGTTTTGTCCAAATGAGAGATACAGCGTTCCAACCACCTATGGGTCATATGCATAGAACGTTTGGCGTAGGCGTAGTCACAGGGGTAAGGTGTACACTCGTCAAAAGCCATGATAATATCTGCACCTATCTGACGCTGAATTTCCATCACATTTTCAGGAGTAAAAACATGGTAAGAACCATCTATATGAGACTTAAATTTCACTCCCTCCTCTTTAATCTTTCTGTTGGAAGACAACGAATAAACCTGATACCCCCCACTGTCTGTCAGGATATTTTTATCCCAGCCCATAAATTTGTGTAAACCGCCTGCTTTTTCTAAAATACCCGTTTTGGGACGCAGGTACAAATGATAGGTATTTCCTAGAATAATATCTGGTTTAATATCGTTTTTAAGCTCGCGCTGATGCACCCCTTTTACAGAAGCTACAGTACCTACGGGCATAAAAATAGGAGTTTCTATGGTACCGTGATCGGTCTGTAAGCTGGCGGCCCTGGCTTTAGAAAGCGGGTCTTTATGAGATAAGTTAAATTTCAAAGTCTTTATTTCTAGCCGCAAATATACTAAACCCCTATCTAGAATAGACGGACCCATTCATAAATTAATATGCTATTTCGTTAATAAATACTAACAACTCACCTTGCGTGCCCCGCATAAGGGCCTTATTTTTACAGCACTTTTAATACATAGAAAATGTCAAATATTTCAGAATTAAACCAATTAACCACGCAGGTCAGAAGAGACATTGTGCGTATGGTACACAAAGTAAACTCGGGGCACCCCGGAGGCTCTTTAGGCTGTGCAGAATTTTTTGTAGCCCTCTACAATGAGGTCATGGAACTAAAAGAAGGATTTGACATGGACGGTAAGGGAGAAGATCTTTTTTTCCTTTCCAACGGCCACATTTCTCCTGTCTTCTACAGCGTTCTTGCTAGAAGAGGTTATTTTCCTGTGGAAGAGCTCAATACCTTTAGGCTAATTAATTCTAGGCTACAAGGCCATCCTACGACCCATGAAGGTTTACCAGGTGTTAGAATGGCCTCTGGTTCATTAGGTCAAGGAATGTCCGTGGCGATAGGTGCAGCTCAGGCAAAAAAATTAAATAAAGATCCCCATTTGGTATATAGTTTACACGGAGACGGTGAACTACAAGAAGGTCAAAACTGGGAAGCTATCATGTATGCTTCTGCCAAAAAGGTAGACAACCTCATTTGTACCATTGACTTAAATGGACAACAAATAGATGGCTCTACAGACCACGTATTACACATGGGAGATCTAGAAGCTAAATTTAGAGCCTTTGACTGGGAGCTCATACATATAGAAAAAGGAAATGACTTAGAGGCCATTATTGCAGGTCTGTCTGCTGCCAAAGCGCTAACGGGTAAAGGAAAACCTGTATGTGTGCTTATGCACACCATTATGGGGCATGGCGTAGATTTTATGATGCATACCCATGCATGGCATGGCAAAGCACCCAACGACGAGCAATTAGCCACCGCCCTTTCACAAAACCCAGAAACTTTAGGAGACTACTAAAATCATTTAAGGATGAAAAAATATACAGACAGCGGAAAAAAAGATACAAGAAGTGGTTTTGGTGCCGGTTTAGCTCATTTAGGTAGGACCAATCCCAATGTAGTGGCCCTATGTGCAGACCTCATTGGTTCGCTTAAAATGGATGAGTTTATTGCAGAAAATCCAGAGCGGTTTTTTCAAATTGGTATTGCAGAAGCCAATATGATTGGTATAGCAGCAGGACTAACCATAGGGGGTAAAATTCCATTTACAGGAACCTTTGCCAACTTTTCTACAGGAAGGGTCTATGATCAAATTAGACAATCCGTAGCCTACTCAGACAAAAATGTAAAGATCTGTGCCTCTCACGCAGGGCTAACCCTAGGAGAAGATGGTGCCACCCACCAAATTCTAGAAGATATTGGGCTTATGAAAATGCTTCCAGGTATGGTAGTTATTAATCCGTGTGACTACAACCAAACCAAAGCAGCTACCATTGCCATTGCAGACTACCATGGACCTGTATACCTTAGGTTTGGAAGGCCAGCTGTAGCAAATTTCACCCCTGCAGACGCCCCTTTTGAAATTGGAAAAGCCATTTTGTTACAAGAAGGAACAGACGTAACTATTGTAGCTACAGGACACCTGGTTTGGGAAGCACTTCTTGCTGCAGAAGCTTTAGCCGAAAAAGGAATAAGCGCAGAGGTTATAAACATTCACACCATTAAACCATTAGATGAAACTGCCATTTTAAATTCTGTATCTAAGACAGGCTGCATTGTTACTGCAGAGGAACACAATATTTTAGGAGGTTTAGGAGAGAGTGTGGCCAGAACATTAGCCAATCAAAAACCAAGCCCACAGGAGTTTATTGGAACCAATGACAGCTTTGGAGAAAGTGGGACTCCAGCACAACTCATGGACAAGTATGGGCTCAATAGTGCTGCTATTGTGAAAGCTGCAGAAAAGGTAATAAAACGCAAGTAAACACGTTATCATAGAAATGCAAAGCGCATTTAATTTCTGGTAAAGAAATTCGATGCGCTTTTTTTAAACACAAACCATGACCATGAAAAAAATTTTATTCGCCGCTTGTCTATTCATCTCACAGCTCACATGGGCTCAAAAGGAAACAGGAATAGGTATTAAAGGAGGGCTTAACTACGCTCAAAATGGAGACTTAAAAACAGCCATTACCAATGCATCTAATGATATAGTGACGGGTTCTGAACAAAAAATGGGATTTCACTTGGGGCTATATGCAAAAATGAATATTCCTATCTTTTATTTGAGACCCGAGCTCTCGCTAACACATACCAAAAGCGCTTATGATTTCTCTGGTACCAATGGGACCTTTAGCCAAACTAAGATAGACGTTCCTATTCTACTTGGCTATGAACTTTTAGGTCCATTGCACGTTTTTGCTGGTCCTTCTTTTCAAGTAGTCCTAGCTAACGACCTAAACTTAGACGCCATTAATCTAAAAGATTTAGAAAAAAATACCAGTATGGGGGTTCAGTTTGGTGCTGGAATAAACTTAGGCAGACTAGGCCTCGATGTACGTTTTGAAAGGGGACTGAGTCCCAACCAAATTAAGCTTATTAACAACAATATTGCTAGCCTACCAGACCGCTTTATAGACACGAGACCTACCCAGGTAATTTTTGCACTCTCTTATGCTCTCTAATCCCTAAATGACTCCTATAAAAAAAGGTCTTGCCATTGGCAAGACCTTTTTTATGAGGTTTTCAAAATTTTAATCTTTGTCTAAGTAGTCTGGAATACCGTCTCCATCCGTATCTGGATAGGTAATACTGCCGTCTGCATTAATGATAATTTCTTCTCTGGTGGGTATGCCGTCGTTGTCGTCATCTGCGTCTGCATGGTTGGCTAAGGCTTGTTGGAAAGCACTGGCTTCCTCCTCTGCGTCTGTATTGTCATTACCCAAAATACCATCTCCATTTAGGTCTTCCAAAATAGAGGGGATTCCGTCGTTGTCATAGTCTGTGTCTTTAATATAGGCCCCTAACTCAACTGTAAACATCAAAGGCTCATAGGCCGGAATAACTCCTGAAGAGGAGTTGTAATACGCTAGGGCAGACGGAAATACAAACAGTCCAATACCACTGTCAGAAATAGTAGTCGTACCATCTGAATTGTTTATCACATTGAGCCCCGCTTTTAATTTAGAGATACCAAGTTGGTAGCCTCTAATAGTAAAAGGAAGGTACTGCCAAATAAAGGTATTGGAAGCGTCAAATGCTTTGCCATTTAGAAAATTCCCTTGGTATTTGAGCAGGGTAGAGTCTCCAACTGTTGGAGATAAGGGGGCGCTACCCTCTCTAACTATCAAATAATAGAAAGTGTGATCTACCACCTCTTTTGTTTCCAAACCATAGTAATCAGAATCTATAGATATAGTTTGTGATTGCATCATTTGGGAGAGTGGTGTTTTGTCTTTGTTGTCCCCTGCAATGGTGTCTACCCGTACCTTAAAATCAAAACCGGCTGGTGGGTTTTCAAAAGATTCATAATTGTAAAAATGGGTGCTTAAAAAAGCGGTTATCTCTGCCTCATTTTCTGGCTGAATCTCACTTAATGGGCTTGGAGGAACCGTTTCTACCCCAACGATATCATTTTTTTTACAAGATATAACCAAGAGCGTTACAAGGGCGGGCAGAAAAAATTTATTCATAAACATCTATCTCTTTTTAAGGCCGGCAAGATACAATTTTCCCTTATTTTTGTCTGAGACATTAACAAAGAATTTGTATTGTTTATGCGTTTAGACAAATACTTGTGGGCTTTAAGGTACTTTAAAACCCGAAACATGGCCACGGAGGCTTGCAAGAAGGGGCAGATTAGAGTGAATGAACTCATTGCTAAACCTTCAAGAGAAGTGTACCCCATGGATCAGTTAGTAATCCGTAAAAACCAGATTAACTTTCAATGTACTGTATTAGACATTCCTAGCAGCAGGCTGGGAGCTAAGTTGGTAGATAGGTATAGAAAAGACACCACTCCATTGGAAGCGCTGGAACAACAAAAGGTGGCGGCGCTAGCACAAGAACACTACAGAAAAAGAGGCACTGGACGCCCCACAAAAAAAGAGCGAAGAGACCTTTCAGACTATGCCCAAGAGCAGGAAGAGGAGGATCACGAAGCATAGAGAAACCCATAAAGCCAAAACAAATACATAGAGTTAAATAAACTCAAAGTGTCAAATAAACTATAGGTGCCAAAATAAATACGGGATGCTTAAACAAACTCAAAGTGTCCAATAAACTCACAAAGTCTATTTAATCCAAGGGACCAACAAGAAAAAGGTCTTCAAGATATTACAGCAGAAATAAATGAAAACACTAGACGCTACCTACTGGGAGAATCGCTACCAAAAAAAGGAGACTGGTTGGGATTTAAAAAGCATTTCTCCCCCACTCCAACAAATCATTGACCACCTAGCGCACACGCAGCCCACACAAAAGGATTTAAAAATACTCATTCCTGGAGCCGGAATGGGCTATGAAGTCCTCTATTTATTTGAAAAGGGCTACACCAATGTATATGTGGTAGACCTAGCTCCTAGTCCTTTGGAATCTATTGCTCAAGCCTGTCCAAACTTTCCAAAAAACCAACTCATCTGTGGTGATTTTTTTGATGTAGAGCTATCTGATTTTGACCTGGTATTGGAACAAACATTCTTCTGTGCCTTACACCCAGAATTGCGTGAGGCCTATGCTCAAAAAATGCATGGAATACTCAAAAAGGGAGGAACCCTCCAAGGCTTGCTATTTCAATTTCCTCTCACAGATCAAGGACCGCCATTTGGAGGAAGTTTGGAGGAATACTTGGACCTTTTTGAACCCTACTTTAAGATTCTTTTTATAGAAACTGCCCAGAATTCTATTAAACCTAGAGCAAATAAAGAACTCTTTTTTATCTTTGAAAACAAATAAAACCCAGTCCATGGCTCACAAAATTTTAAGTCACCCTGAAATTGCACATAAAATTCAAAGAATTGCCTATCAAATTTATGAGTCTAATGTAGCAGAAAAAGAAATCGTGGTGGCAGGAATTGTTGGAACAGGGATGGAATTTGCTAAGAAATTAGCCAGTGTGCTTGAAAAAATCACCACTGCAAATATTCGCCTTTGTGAAGTAAGTATGGACAAAAAGAACCCCCTAAAAGGAGTGCATTGTTCCATAGCTTTGGAAGATCTAAAAAATAAATCTTTAGTCCTCTCGGACGATGTATTAAACTCTGGAAGCACCCTCATATACGGTGTTCACTACTTTCTCCAAGTTCCTCTAAAGCAAATTAAAACAGCTGTTCTAGTCAATAGAAATCATAAAAAATTTCCAGTAAAAGCAGATTTTAAAGGGATATCACTCTCTACCTCGCTCCAAGAGCACATAGAAGTGCGTTTTGAGTCTGATAATGACGGGGTATACCTTACCTAATTTTTTAATTGGTCCAAAATAGCCGCCACACTTTGAGACGGATCTTTGTCTTCCATATCTACCACCAAGTGGGATTGGTTGTAGTAAAAAGCCCTTTCAAACAAATGCTTTCTTAAAAATTCTTCGAGAGCATCGCCCTCTAAGTGGGCAATTAAAGGCCTGTGTTGCTTGCTGGGACGCAATCTAGCCAGCAAAGTCGCAACAGAAAGTTTTACATAAATTATTTGGTCTGAATGAGACTTCATAAAAGTAATATTATCTCCGTAACACGGAGCACCTCCACCGGTGGCCAGTACAAAATGATCTTTGGACAAAAGCAAAGTCTCAAGAGCAAGACGCTCTTGTTTTCTAAAAAAAACAGCTCCTTTTTGTTCAAAAATTTCAGGTATAGAAAGTCCAATTTGGGTCTCTATATAATGGTCCAAATCTATAAAAGAAAGCCCTAAGCTGTCTGCCAGTAAGGGCCCCAATGTAGACTTTCCACTTCCCATATACCCCACCAAAACAATTTTCATAAACATTCTATTATAAGGACAAAGATAAGGCGCCTATTTGGCATGTGAATGGCCCGACTCAAAAAATAACAAAATGAAAACGATGGCCTAAAATACTGGGATACAGAGGGATCTTAAAAAAAAATAAAATTATGTGATTTTAGCCTTGTAAAATAGAATATTGATACTATATTTGCACCCGCTAACCGCAATAAGTTAGTATGACCTGGTAGCTCAGTTGGTAGAGCATCTCCCTTTTAAGGAGAGGGTCCTGGGTTCGAGCCCCAGCCCGGTCACAAAAAAGTTAAGTTGTACGCTTAACTTTTTTTGTTTTTGCCTTATTTGAACCATTATTTTTGTTCCTTTAGGCAATTAAACTGCTCACGTGGTGAAATTGGTAGACATGCAATCTTGAGGGGGTTGTGTCCTATGGACGTGCTGGTTCGAATCCAGTCGTGAGCACCAATATTCTGATAAGCTTATATACCTAAAGCACATCTACACTTTACAAGCAGGACATTTATGTCCTGCTTTTTTTTTTACAGAAACATTCCTTTTTCTTTTTACATTAGTAGGTATAAATTAAAAATGGCTATGTCTAAAAATGTACATATTATTGGTGGGGGTATTGTGGGTCTAAGTTGTGCCTATGCCCTTGTGAAAAAAGACTACCAAGTGTGTGTCATTGACCCAAAAACAGAGGCTTCTGGGGCCTCTTATGTCAATGCCGGCTATCTCACCCCCAGCCATATTATGACACTTGCGTCGCCTGGAATGATTAAAAAAGGTCTGAAATGGATGTGGAATAGCAGCAGTCCTTTTTATGTGAAACCCCGTTTTAATAGAGACTTTTTAAGCTGGTCTTGGAAATTTTTTAAATCTGCAACTCCAACTAAGGTGGCAGCGGCCATAAAACCCATTAAAGACATTAATCTATTAAGTGAAAAAGTATACCGGGAGATGCTAGCCTCTGGAGACTTGGGAGACTTTTTACTAGAGGATAAGGGGCTACTCATGCTGTACAAAACCCATAAAGCTGGTTTAGATGAAGGGGAGGTGGCAGCTATTGCTGCTCGCGAGGGACTCGCGGTAAAAAGCCTAGACCCACAAGGTCTTCATCAATTACAGGCCGGCTTAGATCCAGACATTAAAGGAGCCATACACTACCTATGTGACTCCCATACCACCCCAACACAAATTATGCCGGCCCTGAGAAACTATCTTGAAAAAGCGGGGGTTCTTTTTATAAAAGAGGCGGTCACAGGCTTTTCCACCTCCCCCAACTCCAAAATAGACTTTGTAGAAACTACTAGCAAGAAACTTCAGTCAGACTATACCGTCTTGGCAGCAGGAGCTTGGAGTCAGGAATTGGCAAAAAAACTCCGTATAGACTTGCCTGTCCAAGCTGGAAAAGGCTATAAAATAGATGTACACAGACCCACTGGAATAGAATACCCGGCCATTCTCATGGAAGCCAAGGTAGCGGTAACCCCCATGAAAGGATTTACGAGATTTGCAGGTACAATGGAACTCTCTGGGGTGAATACCACCATTAGAAAAGAGAGGGTTCAGGCTATTGCAAGTGCTGCTGAGTCGTATTACCCTGGTCTTAAAATTACGGAAGAAGAAAAAAAGGCGGCCACCTCTGGTCTTAGGCCTGTTTCTCCGGATGGACTGCCTTATATTGGATGGCATACTAGCTACAACAACCTGCTGGTGGCTAGTGGTCACGCTATGATGGGTTGGAGTTTGGGACCTGGGACGGGAAAAATCATCGGCCAGCTAATAGCTGGCCAAAAACCAGATATGGACATAGGGCCCTTTAACCCCAATCGAAAATTTTAATATCCGACGTTAGTCTCCTAAGTCTTTAACTTTAACCTCCCTAAACCAGACCCCAGATCCATGATCTTGAAGGGCCAGATGGCCCTTGTTTGCTTTGCCGTAGTCTGGATAGTCTGACCATTTACCACTGTTTCTAAGCGCCTCCCACTGGGGCGTAAATTTGTCAAATGAAACAATTAATGCGCCGTTTAAATAGTGAGATACCTTTCCTTTGTTAAAAACAATGCGACTAGAATTCCACTCCCCAACGGCCTTTAGTTTTTTTTGATCGTTAGCTATATGCATGGCGTAATTGGCTCCTGTTTTTTGCCAATCTTCTATGGGGCTTGGAAAGCCAACGTCATCTAATAACTGATATTCTGGGGCTGTCTGGTATGGAGAATGATATATGGTGTCCTCAACCACATGATAAAAGGCACCACTATTTCCCTCTGGGCTAATTTTCCACTCCCATGAAAATTCAAAATTAGTATACTGGGCCTTGGTTATAATGTCTCCGCCTACATCTCCAGCCATACCGTAACAACTTATTAAGCTATCAGTAATTTGCCAGTTGCTGGGCAGGTAGTCTTGGTTATACCCTCTCCATTTGTTTGGATCCATTAAGGTCTCCCATGGCGCTTCTGCCTCTTGTGAGGAAATGGATGGCTCTTGAGAATTATTTTTTAAAGACTCTTTACAAGCAGAACTCATTATAAGAATAAGGACTAATCCCAAGAGGTAATGTACAGATACTTTCATAAATTTTTGTTTTTATCGGATGAGTTTCATGGCTTTAGGATCCCAAAAAATTGGTTTGTTTTTGTAATAACTATCATTACAAGCCAATGCGGGTGCTGCTGCTCTGTAACCAAAAATTGCGTCTTCCACTACTGCCTTTCCGCCCCGAATAGCAGCAAACCAGTTGCCAAAATGGTCGTAATGAGCCCCTAAATATCCCTTTTCTGCACTGTAAACAGTTTCTTGCTGTGGCATGATTTTTTTTCTAGAAACTTCTTTCTTTGGGGGTTGCCCACTGGATTGTGCTGCAAGGTAGGGGTCCGTTTCAAAGGTTTCTCCGTTTCTTCTCACAATCACTTTTTCCCATTGCACATCCATAGCGCCTTCACTTCCAACAATTCTGAGATAAGTTGTCCCAGAGGTTCCGTCTACAAAATTACAGCGTAGAGACAAATTAAAGGCAGGATGTTGTGGCGTTTCAGGATAATCAAAAACACCAAGCATTACATCTGGCACCTCACGACCATCCTTCCAATATCTGAGCCCACCAGAAGCATAGATCTGATTAGGACCATATGAATTTGTAATAAAATGAAGGCTTGAAAATAGATGAACAAAAAGATCTCCAGACATCCCAGTTCCATAATCCCTATAATTTCGCCACCTAAAGAAGCGCATGGGATCAAAATCTCTTTTTTTGGTGTTGCTTAAAAAAGTATCCCAATCTACCGTTTGTGTGCTGGCGTCTGAGGGTATGTTGTATTGCCAGGCCCCTGTTGGGCTTCTTCTGGCCCAAAAGCCCTCAGCGTAATTAATGTCACCTATAGCTCCTGCTGCCAACAGCTCCCTAGCTTTTTCGTTCCCCAATGAGGAGAGCCCTTGACTACCCACCACAAAGACCATACCAGTCTTGCGCTGTGCTTCTATAACTGCATGTCCTTCCTCTATACTATGCACCATGGGCTTTTCACAATAAACATGTTTGCCAGCATACATAGCGTCTATAGAAATCTGTTTATGCCAATGGTCTGGTGTCCCAATAATTACAGCGTCTACCTCTGGCCTGGATAAGATTTCTTTGTAGTCCCTACTTGTAAATATATCAGGGCCCCACTTCTCTTTGGCACGATCTAAGTGGCCTTGATACAAATCACAAACAGCAACCAGCTTAATACCGGGGTGGCTCAAGGCCGTCATAGTGTCTTGACTCCCCATTCCTCCTGCTCCAATGAGTGCAATCTGTAAGTTGTTATTCACAAGGGGCGGCGTTCGCTTTAGTATGTTTTCGGGTGCTTTTGTAAATAGACTAGGGGAAGCAGATAAGGCTAAACCTCCAAAGCTGAGTTTTTGAACAAATTCTTTTCTGTTTAGCTGGTAGGCATTGGCCTTCTGATCTGCAGCTGGTAGATCTGCCAGATTTAATTTGGTTTTCATATGGGCATGGTTTGGTTGTAAAAAAGCTTGGTTTTAAGGCGGTTATTTGGTTATCCTAAAAATAAGTAAATAAAATTTAAACCCCAACAGACATAAAATTATTCCATAAATGTTTAATTATTTATATTAAAAACATAAACAAAATGAATAAAAAAACTAACTTTGTTTAAGATCAATAATATATAGATGAGTTTAGTAAAGAAAACATTCAGTATACGAGATTTAGAGAATTTGTCGGGTATTAAAGCCCACACCATAAGGATTTGGGAAAAGAGATATAATTTACTCCGCCCAGAGAGAACCCAAACAAACATTCGTTTTTACAGTCTATTGAGTTTGCAAAAACTCTTAAACATAACCTTACTGTATGAAAATGGACTTAAAATTTCAAAAATAGCAAAGCTTAGTGAGTCTGAAATCCCACTAAAGGTTAGAGAGATCATTGACGACAAAACAGTCAAAAACAACATGATGAACGCCTTTAAATTGGCTATGATTAATTTTGATCAATCGCTTTTTTACACCACCTACAACACCTTAGTGGCAGAAAAATCATTTAGAGATATATTTAAGGATTACTTTGTGCCACTCTTACAAGAACTTGGATATTTATGGCAAACCAATACGATTGGGACCACGCATGAGCATTTTATCACCAACCTCATCAAGCAAAAAGTATACACCCATACGGAAAAGGTAAACGGTGCACAGCAAACTGATCCCAACAGAATTTTTGTGCTATTTTTACCTGAAAACGAGATCCACGAATTAGGAATTCTTTATCTTAATTACGAACTTAGCTTGAGAGGTTATCAGAGTATTTATTTAGGCCAAAGTGTTCCCATTGAAAACTTAAGCCCACTTGTTGGAGTGAGAGAACGTGTAGATTTTGTAGCCTACACCACCATTGAACCTGCAAAAGAAAAAATAGATAGGTACCTAAAAACTTTTAGTAAAAAAATAATAACCAATCAAACAACTCAATTTTCTCTTCTTGGATTTCAAACGCAGTTTATTGACGAAAAAAATATGCCAGATAATATATATAAATACAGAGGGTTTGAAGAATTTATTAAAACTTTAGAGTCCTAATATGAAACATATTGCTATTATTGGTTCTGGATTTTCTTCCCTTTCTGCAGCTTGTTATTTAGCCCAAGCAGGACATGGAGTATCGGTTTTCGAAAAAAACAACCGCCTAGGTGGCCGCGCTGCACAATTTAAAAAAGAAGGCTTTACTTTTGACATGGGTCCCTCTTGGTATTGGATGCCTGATATTTTTGAAAAATTCTTTGCAGACTTTAACAAAAAACCATCTGATTACTACCAATTAGACAAACTAAGCCCTGCCTATAAGATATTTTTTAAAGAAGGGGAACTCACCATCGGAGACCGGCTTGAAAAAATAATTGGCGCCTTTGAAGAGATAGAGGAAGGAAGTGGGGTAAAGCTTAAAAAATTCATTGAAGAAGCTCAAGATCACTACAAAATTGCGATTGATAAAATTGTCTTGAGGCCAGGTTTATCACCTTTAGAATTAGTAACACCGGAGACGGTTACTCGGGTAGATCGCTTTTTTAAAACCATTAGTAAAAGAGTAAGGAGAGATTTTAAAAATCCAAAATTAGTGTCAACTCTAGAGTTCCCAGTATTATTTCTAGGAGCTAAACCAAGCCAAACCCCATCTTTCTATAGCTTTATGAATTTTGCAGATTTTGGTTTAGGCACCTGGCACCCTAAAGGAGGTATGCATGAAATCGTAAAGGCCATGATTTCTTTAGCCAAGGAATTGGGTGTAGTATTTCATACAGACGCTGCTGTAGAAAAAATAACAACATCTGGAAAAATAGCTACAGGGGTTATGGTTAACGGTAAAGCACACAAAGCAGACATAGTTCTCAGTGGTGCGGACTACCATCACTCTGAAACTCTTTTGGAGGCACCGAATAGGCAATACAGCGAACGCTATTGGGACAAAAAAACCTTTGCTCCCTCCTCCCTTCTTTTTTATGTAGGCTTTAAGAATAAAATTAAAGGCGTAGAACACCACAATTTGTTTTTTGACTCCGACTTTGAAACTCATGCAGAGGAAATTTACGACCAGCCTGTCTGGCCATCAGACCCTCTCTTTTATGCTAATTTTCCGTCTAAGACAGATCATAGCATGGCACCTGAGGGTTCAGAAACCGGATTTTTTCTCATCCCCTTGGCACCAGACTTAGAGGACACGGAAACCTTGAGAGAGACCTATTTTAAAAAAATAATTACCCGCTTAGAAGCCAAAATTGGACAATCGATCTCCCAGGACATTATATTTAAGGAATCTTTTTGCGTCAATGATTTTAAATCTGTTTATAACTCCTACAAGGGAAATGCATACGGAATGGCTAATACCCTTTTACAAACTGCTTTCCTCAGACCCAAACTCAAAAGCAGTAAACTCTCCAATTTGTATTTTACAGGACAACTTACTGTTCCAGGACCAGGGGTGCCACCGGCCTTAATTTCTGGAAAATTAGTAGCTACCCTAATTAACAAAAAATAGCCCTCATGAAAGCTCTATTTGATCAAGTTTCACAGTTGTGTAGTAAGCAGGTTACCGAGTCTTACAGCACTTCTTTTTCACTGGCCACTAAAATGCTAGATTCCTCTGTAAGGCAAGACATATACAATATTTATGGATTTGTAAGATTTGCAGACGAGATTGTAGACAGTTTTCATGACTACGACAAACCCACCTTATTTAGCAGGTTTGAAACAGACTTAAAAAACGCACTCCGTGACAAAATTAGTCTCAACCCCATATTGAATTCATTCCAGCATAGTTTCCATAAATATCAAATAGATATGGCTTTGGTAGAGGCTTTTATGAAAAGTATGAAGATGGACCTCACCAAAGAAGAATACAAGACCCAGGAAGAGTATAAGGAATATATATATGGCTCTGCAGACGTGGTAGGGCTCATGTGTTTGAAAGTTTTTGTTAAGGGAAATCAAGAGGCCTATACTGCCCTAAAAGACGCGGCTATGTCTTTGGGATCTGCCTTTCAAAAAGTCAATTTCCTAAGAGATCTCAAGGCAGATTTTGAGGGTTTAAATAGAAGCTATTTCCCAGACACCAATTTGGAAGAGTTAGATGAAGACGCTAAGCTCAAAATTATTGATGAAATTAAATTTGACTTTGCTCAAGGATTAGCAGGAATTTCCAGACTTCCAAGGGAAGTTAGATTTGGCGTATACACGGCTTACATATACTATTACAAACTACTCGAAAAATTGCAAAACACGCCCCCCTTGGAGATTAAAAATGCGAGAATTAGTGTTCCTAACTATCAAAAATTAGGTCTTCTTGCTAAATCATATCTCAGCTGTAAATTAAATCTGGTTCAATCTTAACACCCTTAACTATGCAAATACTCTATTGGTTTTTATGTTTTATTGGCACCTTTTGTATCATGGAATTTATGGCCTGGTTTTCGCACAAATACATCATGCACGGTTTCCTTTGGAGCCTTCACAAAGACCACCACAAGAAAGACCATAACAGCTGGTTTGAGAGAAATGATGCTTTTTTTATTTTCTATGCAGTGGTGAGTATGAGTTTCATTATGACCGCTGTAAACACAAGCTTTTGGCAGGGATGGCCCATAGGACTGGGGATTATGGCCTATGGAGGCACCTATTTTTTGGTGCACGACATTTTTATACATCAGAGATTCAAGCTATTTAGAAACGCCAATAATAAATACGCCAGAGGGATTAGAAGGGCACATAAAATGCACCATAAACATCTGGGAAAAGAAGATGGAGAGTGCTTTGGTATGCTTTTTGTTCCATTTAAATATTTCAAATAAGCCATGAAAAAGGCGATTGTGATTGGTTCTGGGATCGCTGGGTTGGCTTGCTCTTTAAGACTTCAAAAACAAGGCTATTTGGTGACTGTTATAGAAAAAAACAGCTACCCAGGTGGTAAGCTTCACAGCATAAATAAAAAGGGATATAGATTTGACATGGGCCCTTCCTTATTTACCATGCCTAAATTAGTTACAGAGCTCTTTGAACTCTTTGATGAAAATCCAGACACCTATTTCAAATACAAAAAGAAAGAGGTGGTTTGCCATTATTTTTGGCCAGACGGCTCTCGCTTTACATCCGTAGCAAATCCAAAACAATGGGTCTCAGACGCCTCTATTTTTTTTAATGAAAAGGCTTCTAAATTAGAGCGGTATTTAAAAAAGTCTGCTTTAAAATACAAAGTAACTGCCCCTCTTTTTATTGAGAACTCCCTACACGAATTAAAGACCTACCTTAGCTGGAAAACGGCCTATGCACTGCTGAAAATTCCAAACCTAGATATTTTTAAAAGTCTAGATCACTATAACAAAAGCCAATTTAAGAGTGTAAAACTCCAACAATTTTTTAATCGTTTTGCCACTTACAACGGCTCTTCGCCTTACCAAGCCTCTGCGGTATTGAGTATGATCCCATCTCTAGAAATGCTTCAGGGCACTTACTTTCCCTATGAAGGTATGCAGGCCATTAGCCAATCGCTATACCACTTTGCAGAGGAAAAAGGAGTGCAATTTCTTTTAGAGCATAAGGTTACAGAAATTATATGTAAAGAAAACAAAGCTACTGGGGTACAGATTCAGGGTTTAAATGGAGTAGAAAGTAGCGTAATACATGCAGACATTGTGGTGAGCAACGCAGATGTTTACCATACCTACGAGCATTTATTACCCCATTTAAAAACACCAAAAAAAATAAAAACCCAGGAACGATCTAGCTCAGGACTCATCTTTTATTGGGGTATTAGAAAAGAATTTTCAGAACTTGACTTGCATAATATTTTCTTTAGCGAGAATTATCAAAAAGAATTTGAAGATATTTTTGAACATCAAAGAGCCCCAGAAGATCCTACTATATACATAAATATTTCTTCTAAAGAAAAGGCAACAGATGCGCCTCAGGGATGTGAAAATTGGTTTGTGATGATAAATGTACCTGCCAACTCAGGACAAGATTGGGCCCTCATTAGAGAGAAGGCAAAAGAACAGATCATAAAAAAATTAAACAAGCTGCTGCACATCCAATTAGAAACCCTTATAGAAACTGAAGAATTCTTAGATCCCATAAAGATTGAAGAGAACACAGCTGCTTTTGGTGGTGCCCTATACGGCACCTCTAGTAACAATACACAAGCGGCATTTCTCAGACAATCCAATCGTTCTAAACATATTAAAAATTTATTTTTTTGTGGCGGATCTGCCCATCCTGGCGGTGGTATACCCCTTTGTCTTCACAGTGCAAAAATAACAGCAAACCTCATTGAGTCTCAGAGTTAACATATGAATATCCAAATCTTACAAAAGCACAAAACAAGTATAGGAATTATAAGCATTTGGCTTTTTAATCTCACTGCACTCATTGGTATTTATGCAGGCTATCAAGAATGGTTTATGAGTAAAACCTTTTTGAATATGCTCGTTTACACCCTCTTTTTAAGTGTATTGTTCCCCTTGGATACCAAAAAGCAATGGGCGCTTTTTATGGGCTGTTTTTCCATAGGGATGATTAGTGAATGGATTGGCGTGCACACTTCCATACTCTTTGGAAACTATGAGTACGGAGACCATCTGGGATTTAAAATTTTTGGAGTCCCTTTTTTTATTGGCATGAATTGGGCGGTGCTCAGTTTAATAAGTGAAGACATTGCTAAGAGAGTTACAAAAAACCGATACCTAATTGCAGTTTTTGCTAGCTGCCTAATGCTTGGCTTAGATATGATTATGGAAATGGGAGCCCCTAGTCTAGATTTTTGGGAATTTTCTAATGGCGTGGTGCCCTTGAAAAATTACCTAAGCTGGTTTTTAATAGCCTTGCTCATACAACTTTGGATCACCCCAAAAATGGCAGGAGGTAATTTTAAATTTTCCCTCCATCTTTTAGGGAGCCAATACGTCTTTTTTGCTGTGTATTTACTCCTTTAAGCAGGAATCTATCTGAACAAACAACGTCTTATCATTCCAATTGGAGGCCTGATTAGTTTCTATTAAGACCTCCCCTTTAGAAGATAGCAAATAACTTGCACCTAAGGAGATATCTTTAAATGGTGTAGACTCTCCTACCACCCTATAGGTCACTGGGAATGAATATTGATTTAAACTCATAAATGCCTCCACCGGAGCGCGCTCTTCATTGGTCACCACATAAAAGTCTATACGGTCTTTATATTGGTCATAGAAAGCTTGTACCCCATCTAATGTAGCTTTAGAAGGTAGGTGCCAAGAGGCCCAAAAGTGAACAAAGACAGGTTTCCCTTGAGACTGTGCCAAAGAAAAAAATTGCCAATCGGGGTCTTTCAATCGCCAGTCGTAACTTTCAATCTTATAACGCTCAGAGGCAGATAAAACCCTAGGGCTAGCCGCTAAAAACTTAGTGAGATAAAACTTAGCTGTTGTTCCTAAAGGGCTAAACATGAGAAGTGAAACCACTAAAAGGACAGACATTATGACGTAAGACTTTCTTTTCATAAGACCTATATCTATAAAAAAGCTCCCAAAATAAATCAGGAGCTTATTAAATTTTATAAGGGTTTACAGAGCCTAAGCTGCATTTTCCTCCTTAATAACATTCAGTGCAGAACCTGCTCTAAACCATGCAATCTGAGACGCATTGTAGGTGTGATTTACCTTAATGGTGTCTTTGGTTCCATCTGCATGCGAAATTTCAATCGATAGGGGCTTTCCTGCTTGGAAATCTGCAATATCTACAAAGTTAAAACTGTCGTCTTCTTGTATGAGATCGTAATCAGACTCATTGGCGAAGGTGAGGCCTAACATCCCTTGTTTCTTAAGATTAGTTTCGTGAATACGAGCAAATGATTTCACAAGAACGGCAGCTACACCCAAGTGTCTGGGTTGCATAGCCGCATGCTCTCTAGAAGACCCCTCTCCATAGTTGTGATCTCCAACAACCATAGTCATAATCCCAGCAGCTTTATAGGCCCTCTGAGCATCTGGAACACCCGTGTAAACACCATCTAATTGGTTTTTGACAAAATTGGTCTTGTCATTGAAAGCGTTTACCGCTCCAATTAGAGTATTGTTGGCTATGTTGTCCAAATGACCTCTAAATCGCAACCAAGGTCCTGCCATAGAAATGTGATCCGTGGTACACTTCCCTTTGGCCTTAATTAATAATTTAACATTAGAAAGGCTTTCATTGCTAATAGGAACAAATGGGTCTAATAGTTGTAAGCGTTCCGAGCTGGGACTTACTTTAACAACTACTCCAGAACCATCTTCGTCTGGGGCAATAAATCCGGCGTCTTCTACTGCAAAACCATTCACTGGCAATTCTATTCCAAGAGGCATGTCTAATTTCACAGCCTCACCGTCTTCATTAATCAGTGTGTCATTCATTGGATCAAAATCTAACCTTCCTGAGATGGCAATGGCAGCAACCATTTCAGGAGAACCAACAAATGCATGGGTGTTTGGGTTTCCGTCTGCTCGTTTAGAGAAGTTTCTGTTAAAAGAGTGTACAATGGTATTTTTCTCCTCTCCTTTTAAATCACTTCTGTCCCACTGGCCAATACATGGCCCACAGGCGTTAGTGAATATAGTGGCTCCCACTTCTTCAAAAATTTGAAGCAATCCGTCTCTCTCTGCTGTATACCTAATTTGCTCAGATCCTGGATTAATTCCAAAATCAGATTTAGGCTTAATCTTTTTATCTATAGCTTGCTTGGCAATAGAGGCTGCTCTAGTTAAGTCTTCATAAGAAGAGTTGGTACAAGAACCAATAAGACCCCAATCTACTTTTAAAGGCCAGTCATTGGCTTTGGCTTTCTCACCGAGTTCTCCAACAGGAGTTGCTAAATCTGGGGTAAACGGCCCATTTAAATGTGGTCTTAAACTATCTAAGTCAATCTCAATAATTTCATCAAAATACTGCTCAGGATTGGCATATACTTCTGGGTCTGCAGTAAGGTACTCCTTCACTTCATTTGCAGCGTCTGCTACCTCATCTCTATCTGTAGCTCGTAGGTAGCGCTCCATAGAGGCGTCATAACCAAAAGTAGAGGTTGTTGCACCAATTTCTGCACCCATATTACAAATAGTACCTTTACCTGTACAAGACAGGTTTAAAGCTCCATCTCCAAAATATTCAACAATAGCACCCGTACCTCCTTTAACTGTTAGTATACCAGCCACTTTTAAAATCACATCTTTGGCAGAAGTCCAACCTGAAATGTTTCCAGTTAATTTCACACCAATGAGTTTTGGGAATTTTAATTCCCATGCCATACCAGCCATCACGTCTACAGCGTCTGCGCCACCAACTCCAATGGCGAGCATACCAAGGCCCCCAGCATTTACAGTATGAGAGTCTGTTCCAATCATCATCCCGCCAGGGAAAGCATAATTTTCTAAAACTACTTGGTGAATAATACCTGCACCCGGCTTCCAAAATCCAATGCCGTATTTGTTAGATACAGATTCTAAGAAGTTAAATACTTCTTCGCTGGTGCTATTAGCTACTTTTAAATCTGCAACGGCACCACTTTTGGCCTGAATAAGGTGATCGCAATGTACGGTAGTTGGCACAGCTACTTTAGCTTTACCGGCTTGCATGAACTGCAGTAAAGCCATTTGAGCAGTAGCGTCTTGACAAGCAATTCTATCTGGTGCAAAATCTACATAGTCCTTACCTCTTTCAAAGGCTTTAGTAGGGGTTCCTTCCCATAGGTGACTGTATAAAATTTTCTCAGAAAGCGTCAAAGGTCTTCCCACAATTTCACGCGCTTTGTCTACGCTTGTTGCCATTTGGGAATATACTCCCTTAATCATATCTATGTCAAATGCCATGATGTTTAGGTATTTAAGTTAATGCTGGTAAAAATAATAAAAAGTATGGAGTTCCGCTGCATGAAATCGCCCGCGAAAACGTTTTATTGCTCAATTCGTAAGAAGTGAAATAGATTTTACTAAAATCACAAAAAAGCAAGAAAAAACTACTCTTTTATCCAATTGTTAGCAAAGGAACAATCTCTGTTAGATTTGCTCACACTAATGTAAGTGTCGTCTATGCGCTTGGCGCGCCATTCATTAATAGCTTTAAGTTGCTTTTCAGAGGTTGCCAGTTCTTGAATTTTCATATAGTCTCTTGCGAAATCTGCCGTATGTTCTTCAAACCTATTGGTAATTCGCAAGATTTTATAAGAAGTAGCTCCTCCCCTAGGGTCTGGCTCTGCAATCGGATTTGAAATTTCATTATCTTTCAAATTAATAATTTGATTGTACAGGGTAGGATCCATTTTAGTAAGCTCAAATCTGGAGTCGTAATTGGTAGGGTTTCTGAGTACTCCTCCGTCAAATTTGGTCTCTTTCTCATCGGAAAAATTACGGGCTGCTTCTGCAAAAGTCATGAGGCCATCTTCAATTTTCTGCTTAATTTCTTTAAGTTCGTTAATAGCCTCATCTATAGCAGACTGAGGTACCTCTGGCACCATTAAAATGTGTCTCAGATCTAATTCTTGTCCCCTTATTTTTTCTACCAAAATAATGTGAAAACCAAAGGTAGTCTCAAAAGGTTCAGACACCTCCCCTTCTTGCAAAGAAAAAGCAACGTCCTTAAACTCCTTAACAAAAGGGGTTTCTCTAGTCATAGCATAAAACCCACCTTTAGATTTGGAACCAGGATCTTGAGAATACAAAATGGCCTTCACAGAAAAACTGGCATTGTTATCTTCTACATCTCCCTTAATTTCATTAAGCCTATCGATCACCTTTTGTTTTTCAGACTCCGGTGCCTGGGGTGTTTTAACAATTTGAGAGATTTCCAATTCAGCACCAAAAACAGGAAGCTCGTCTTTGGGAATATCATTAAAAAACTGTCTCACCTCCTCTGGTGTAATTTCTATATCAGAGACTATGCTGGTCTGCATGCGCTCAGATAGTAATCTGAGTTTATTAATCTTTTGAAGCTCTTGCCTAAAGCTCTCCTCGTCTTCTTTTTTGTATACTTTGAGTACCCTCTCTAAAGAACCCGCTTGAGCCACTAATTGCTGTAGCTGCCTTTCTCCAATAGCAGCCACTTCGTCATCTGAGACCAGCAAACTATCTTGAACCGCCTGGTGGGCATACAATCTGTCTTCCATGAGCTTCCCCAATAGCTGACATCTATTCATGTCTTTTTCCGCTACACCTTGGCTTCTTAAGTCTATTAAGGTTTTCTCAATGTCTGATTCCAAAATCACATAATCGCCCACCACAGCTGCAATACCATCTAACTTTATTTTCTTAAATGCCTCTTTGGCGCTGCCTTGTTCCAAGGCCGCCGATGCCTGTGGGGGTTCTACTTGACTGTCTTGAATATCTAATTTTTCTTGAGCTAGCCCAATAAAAGGAGCCATGAAAAAGAGGATAGTGAGTAGGATTTTGAATGGATTAATTAAATAATTCAAGGTTTTTGTTTTTAATAGCTTCATTAATAATATCTCTTTCTAATTGCTTTACAAACTCTTGCTTTTTTCTAATTTCAAGCACTTGTTCCAAAGTAGGTCTAATATAGGACAAGGGTGCGGTGTCATTTACTTGTAGCATGTCTACCACCTGGCCCAAATATACCTCTAATGAGTCCTGCAATTCAAAAAATTGTGATTTTTTTAAATATATTTCTGCATTTTCGGAGCCAAAAGGGGGGATTTCCTGAATAATCCTTCCAAGCGGCACCCATAGAGAGTCGTTGAGATTCATGGCATGGAACTGAATACTAATAGAGTCTAAATACAGAATATCTTCCTCCCTAAAGGACTTCAATTTGGCGCTAATCCCTTTCAGGTCTTTGAAACCTAAGGGTAATTTAACAAATCTAAGACGCAGCAAACGCTCCTTAAGCCTAAAGTTCTGTTTTTCTTGTAGATAAAATTCTTTGAGTTCTTCCTCTGAAAAACTAGGATCTGTTCTCGCATGGACCAGTGCCTCTTTGTAAGCTTGAGTATATAAATCTGCTTTGTAGTTTGCCACCAATCTATCGAAGGCTTCTATTTTTTCTTGGGGTAAATTTAAAAGCGCTTTCTGAATGAGCAATTGCTTTGCTGCCCATTGATTAATAAAATCATTTACCAATGCCGTAGAGTCTTCAGGGGTGTTATTTTCAAACAGATAAGATGGAATGTCTGAACGGTACAGGTACTGATCCCCTATTTTAGCGAGTGCACTGTTTACCTCTGGGGACCTTAAGTAGGTATCACAGCTACTCATAGCCAAGAGTGACATGCAGCAAATAAGAAGAATTACAGGTTTTAACATCTCACAAAAATAAAAAATAAGAGACTTAACTAAGATATTTAGCTCCTAAAAATTGGTTAATTTTATACCAAACCAAAGCGTCAATGTCGGAGAAAATAAAACTCATTTGGGACTTTAGAGGTCCAGCTGCCACACAAACTGCACTACATCATGAAATTCATTTAAAGGAGTTTTGTAACAAAGAAAAATACAAGCATATAGAAGTGGGAACAAAAAAGATTTCAGACCACTACAGCACCGCTTTTCTAATCGTTCCCAAAGCGCTTATGATAGAGTTTAGAGACACCCTTAGACCACACAGAGGAGAAACCGCTTAATATGAAAATATCACACCTATACGCCTTAACCATAGCCTTTCTTTTAATGAGTTGTGCTACACAGCCCAAAGCATATGAGAATGCATTAGATTTTGCACTAGCCAGCAAAAACAAAAAGATACGCTCGGTCTTAAAGCATGTAAAAGATCATGAGGTTCAAATTCTATATACCAGTGTTAAAAAAGGGGATCATGGACAATTAGTCTTTAGTTCCTATGAATTTCAAGTAGACTCCAATCATTATTTTTACCCAGCCAGTAGTGTAAAACTAATAGCAGCTGCGCTCTCCTTAGAAAAATTAGAGCAGGAAGGTCTCAGTCATGAAACCGTGTATAGGCTCGCTGATGAGCTACAACAGCAGACATTTTCAAGGGATATTCAAGATATTTTTGCCATTAGCAGCAATGACACTTACAACAGACTTTTTGACTACCTAGGCACAGACTACATTCGCCAGGAGCTTAGTAAAAAAGGGATTAGACCCCTAAGAATATCTCATAGGCTTTCTACAGCAGATGCTGCCAATCCCAAAACCAGGGATCTAAAAATAAAAACCTTAGCTGGTGTATGGAGGGAACAAAATGGATTTAGGAACCAAGAACCTATCCCTTTGGTTCTCTCAGCCATAAAAAAAGGGCAAGGTTTTTTAGAAGACGGCATTCTAGTAGCAAAGCCTTTTAATTTTTCATTAAAGAATCACTTTCCCATAGCAAGCCAGCAAGCCCTGCTTAAGAGAATTATATTTCCTGAGACATACCAAACAGAAAAGCAATTTAAACTAGGACAAGAAAAAAGAAACTTTTTGCTCCGTGCCATGGGTGCCACACCAAAAGAATTGGGATATAACAGCCCTGAATACTACGACAGTTACGGGAAATTTTTCATGTACGGAGATCAAAAAAAACCCATACCATCTCACATTAAAATATACAACAAAGTAGGTTATGCCTATGGTACGCTCACAGATAACGCCTACATTGTAGACGAAAAAAATGAGATTTCATTCTTACTCACAGCTACCATACTCGTAAATAAAAACCAAATATTTAATGACAACAACTACGAGTATGAAACTATTGGAATTCCTTTCTTAGCCCAATTAGGTAGAGAAATATACAGATACGAAAAATATCAAAAGCGTAAAAAAGGATAGATAATTATGCGTTTAAAGCCGCTACACCTAGGGGTGTACCATATAAGTCAAAATCTCCAGCTTCTGTAATACTTACTTTTACAAACTCTCCAACCTTAAGATAGTATTGGCTAGCGTCTATGAGCACTTCATTGTCTACGTCTGGAGAGTCAGACTCTGTTCTCCCCACAAAGAAATTACCTTCTTTTCTATCTATCATACACAGGAGTACCTGTCCTACCTTCTCTTGGTTGAGTTCCCAAGAAATCTGAGATTGTATATCCATAATTTCAGCCGCCCTGGCCTCTTTTACAGGTTGGGGTACGTCGTCCTCTAACTGATAGGCGTGGGTGTCTTCCTCATGACTGTATGTAAAACAGCCCAGACGATCAAATCTTTGGGTTTGCACCCAGTCTCTTAGGGTTTCAAAATCTTCTTGTGTCTCTCCAGGATACCCTACAATCAGAGTAGTTCTTATGGCCATATCCGGCACCCTTTTTCTAAACTCGGTAAGCAGCGCATTGGTCTTAGCCATGGTGGTTCCACGCCTCATGCTCTTTAGCACTGGGTCAGAAATATGTTGTAATGGAATATCTATATAGTTACATATCTTAGGCTCTCTTTTCATGAGGTCTAAAACTTCTAAGGGAAATCCGGTTGGAAAAGCGTAATGAAGTCTAATCCATTCTATTCCCTCTACCTCAACTAAAGCTTCTAATAAGCTTGCTAGTGCCCGCTTTTTATATAAATCCAAACCGTAATAGGTTAGATCTTGAGCTATGAGAATTAATTCTTTTACTCCTTTAGCAGCCAAGGCCTCTGCCTGAACCACAAGCTGCTCTATGGGAGTGCTTTTATGGGTGCCTCTCATAAGAGGGATGGCACAAAATGAGCAAGGTCTGTCACAGCCTTCGGCTATTTTTAGGTAGGCATAATTCTTTGGCGTAGTAGTAAGCCGCTCTCCAATGAGTTCATGTTTGTAGTCTGCCTCTAAAGCTTTAAGTAAATTGGGTAGTTCAGTAGTCCCAAAATAAGCGTCTACATTTGGAATTTCTTTTTGTAAATCTGGTTTATAACGCTCACTGAGACATCCAGTCACAAAAACCTTATCTACGGTTCCTTCCTCTTTTTGCGCTACATAAGAAAGAATAGTATTTACACTTTCTTCTTTGGCATTGGCAATAAAACCACAAGTATTAATCACCACAATATTTCCAGGCTCTTCATGAGCTACTTCTTTATTGTTGGCTTTTAACTGCCCCATGAGCACCTCAGAGTCGTAAATGTTTTTGGAACATCCCAGAGTGACTACATTAATTTTATTGGTTTTCGTAGTTTTTGTACGCATATAAAAGCACTAATTATAATCCCAGTTTAAAGGGGGCTAATTCCGGTTAAAGAAAGAGTCTACAAATTCATATTTATTAAACACTTGAAGGTCATTTACGCCTTCACCCACACCAATGTATTTCACAGGAATTTGGAACTGATCTGAAATCCCTATGACAACCCCACCTTTAGCAGTGCCATCCAATTTAGTGATTGCCAGAGCATTAACCTCCGTGGCTTTCGTAAACTCTTGGGCCTGATTAAAAGCATTTTGCCCAGTAGAGCCATCTAATACTAATAGCACCTCATGTGGGGCACCTGGTACTACCTTATCCATCACTCGCTTTACTTTAGCCAGTTCGTTCATTAGGTTAATCTTGTTGTGCAGACGGCCTGCGGTGTCAATAATGATCACATCGGCGCCCTGCGCCAAACCAGCCGTAAGCGCGTCAAAGGCCACAGAGGCAGGATCGCTTCCCATCTGCTGCTTTATAATGGGTACCCCCACCCGTTCTGCCCAAACCACCAGCTGATCTATGGCCGCTGCTCTAAAAGTGTCTGCGGCGCCTAAAACAACTTTAAGTCCTTTAGATTTAAACTGGTGTGATAATTTTCCTATGGTGGTGGTTTTTCCTGCTCCATTCACACCTACCACCATGATTACATGCGGCTGTGCCCCTTTGGGTACAGAAAATTCAGTAGAGGTTCCATGGTCTGTTTCAGACAACAAGCCTGCAATTTCTTCTTTTAGAATCTGGTTGAGCTCCTCCAGTCCTACATATTTATCTGCCTTTACCCGAGCCTCTATTCTGTCTATAATTTTCAAGGTGGTATTTACGCCCACATCTGAGCTCACCAACACTTCTTCTAGATGATCTAAGGTGTCTGCGTCTACGGTTGTTTTCCCCACAACCACCTTCTCTAACTTATAGAGAAAGGAAGACTTTGTCTTTTCTAAGCCTTTGTCTAAAGTCTCTTTCTTGTCCGAAGAAAATATTTTTTTAAAAAAACTCATGAATCGTATTTGTGTGGGTAAAGATATAAAACAAAAAAGCTACTCTCTAACAGAAAGTAGCCTTAAATGAACCCTGTAAAGGGGCTTATTTTTTAGAGATCCACTGGTCTACTAATTCCGGAGCCATTACCTGCTCAACGAAAGTGTAGGCACCGCTCTTTTCAGAACGAACCATCTTAATGGCTTTAGTTAATCTTTTTGAACTTGTCTGTAAGGATGCTACTGTCTTCTTTGCCATGGCGTATTATTTTATTTCTTTGTGAACAGTCATGCGCTTAAGAATTGGATTAAATTTCTTAATCTCCATTCTATCTGGCGTATTCTTTTTGTTTTTCGTTGTAATGTATCTAGAAGTCCCAGCAACACCAGATTCCTTGTGTTCTGTACATTCTAAAATAACTTGAATTCTATTGCCTTTCTTAGCCATCTTATTATTCTTTTAGGACTACTTAGTTAATCCGTTTATTCCAGCCTCTTTTAGAACGGCAGAAATTCCTTTTTTATTAATGCTCTTAAGCGCTCTGGTAGACACCTTTAAAGTGATCCACTTATCCTCTTCAGGAATGTAGAAACGCTTTTTTGAAAGGTTTACCTCAAACTTTCTTTTGGTTTTGTTGATAGAGAAGGAAACATTATTCCCAACCATCGCCTTTTTTCCAGTAATTTCGCAAACTTTAGACATCTCGCTTCTTTAAGAGTTATTTTAAACAGGATGCAAATTTATATCTTTTTTACGTCTCCTACAAAATTCTTTTTTAGAATTTTATAATTTCTTTTTGAAGTAGCTCAAAAGCCTTATTCACAGTCTTCTGAACAATACGCTCTCTGTGATTTCCCATAGAAAAAGTATGGGTAAAAACCTGCTTGGGAGTGGCTATCCCTATACAAACTGTTCCTACTGGGACTTCAGAGTCTCCCTTTGTAGGTCCTGCGTTTCCTGTGGTTGCTATAGCAAAATCTGAATTCATAGACTTTTGTACCCCCAAGGCCATAGCGGCTACTACCGGTTCACTTACCACGGAATGCTGTTCTATAAGCTCCTTGGAAACTCCTAATTGGGTGGTTTTTTGAGCCGTTTCATAAGCTATAATCCCTCCCTTAAAATAAGCAGAGGCTCCTGGCATGGCGGTAAGTGCTGTGGCTAAACCTCCACCAGTACAACTCTCCGCTACGGACAGACTCATCCCTTTTTCTGTGAGTGTTTTGGCCACAACCGCTTCTATGAGATCGTCTGTTTCTATCCCATAGACAATGTCTCCCAAGATGGGTAGCAATTGAGTCACCAATGCAGACACCTCTTTTTCTAAGCGGTCCTTGTCTTGGCCCTTAGCAGAGAGTCTAAGGCGCACCTTTCCTAAGCTAGGCAAATAGGCCAGCTTAATATGGGATGGTAAGGCGTCTTCAAAGGAAGCAATGTCTGCTGCAATAGCAGACTCGCCCACTCCATAGGTCTGAATGGTTTTATGAATTATATAAGGTCTTTTAAATTCCTGAACTATTTTAGGAAGGACCACATCTGTCAGGATGGCCTTCATCTCAAAGGGAACACCAGGCATAGAGACAAATACCGTTTTGCCCTTTTGCAACCACATTCCTGGTGCGGTGCCATAGGCATTGTGCATTGCCAATGCTTTAGAGGGCAATAAAGCTTGGGTGAGGTTACTCTCATTCATCTTGGTGGAGATGTATTTTTTAAAGAGCATCTTAATATGAGCTAAAACCACCTCATTTTCTACCAAATGGTCTTCAAAATATTCGCAAAGGGCTTTTTTAGTAAGATCGTCTTTAGTGGGTCCCAAGCCGCCAGTGAGAAGCACTAGCTCTACCTGGTCCTGAGCTTTGTTCAAAAAATGGAGAATGTCTTCTATGGTGTCTGGTATGGAGTGCATGGAGGTAACACTCACGCCAATCTTATTGAGCTCCTGTGCTATAAAGGTAGCGTTAGTGTCTACAATTTGTCCAATTAGAATTTCATCTCCAATGGTAATTATTTGGGCGTTCATTATAATTTATAGGCTAACTTAAGTTCTAAAACCACCTCTTTAACGGAGGCTTCCAAATGCTCTAAAAGAGATTGTAAGACTTCTAGAGGCATGGGATTTTTTTTATTTTTCTCAATCTTTATACAACTGTCTGTGGCCTCGGACATTCCCAAAAGCATAAGATTGGGCTTAATTTTATGCGCCAGCTTAGACAATTCTTCAAAGTCTTTGTATCCGAAACACTGTATCATTTTTTTTACGTCTTCAGTTACCTCTACTACAAAGACCTGCAACACCTTGACAATGAAATCTTGATCGCCCTCTGCAACCGCTTCTAATTTTGAAAGTTCGTAAGACATAAACAGCCGTTTTGGTTCCTATACTTATTTAACGCCAATTTTGAACATGGATTGCCCCATGAAATGACCTTCTAATACATCTCCCGCTTTTACTGGTCCCACTCCAGAAGGAGTTCCCGTAAAAATTATGTCTCCCTTTTTAAGGGTAAAAAAACGAGACACATAAGAGACAAGCTCGTCTATGTTCCATAGCATTTGAGAAGTACTTGCCTGCTGCACTACACTGCCATTTTTAGACAAACTAAAGTGTACATCGTTCACATTTTCAAGAGATGCTACAGACACCCAACTTCCAATAACTGCAGCACCGTCAAAACCTTTGCATTTTTCCCAGGGAAGTCCCTTAGCCTTTAGCTCCTCTTGTAAATCCCTGGCTGTAAAGTCTATTCCCAATCCCAACTGATCGTAATACAAGGAAGAAAATTCAGGAGATATATGCTTTCCCACCTTCTTAATCTTAACCAATACCTCCACCTCATAATGAATATCTGCCGAGAAATCTGGAATATAAAAATCCTGTTCATTAGGAAGCACAGCAGAATCTGGCTTAATAAAAACAACAGGGTCTTTAGGACGCTCGTTGGAAAGCTCTTTAATATGATCTACATAGTTTCTACCAATACATATAATTTTCATGAGCGAGAATTAAATAGCGTTATTAAATCCAGATACTCTAATTTGAGTGAGTACCTTTTTAGTGTATAGAGGAAAGTCTGCTTGCATAATCCAACTGTAATAACCAGGTTCATCCTCTAGAACTTGGGCTACCTTTTTAAATTTATGCTTTCCGAAAGAGAATATAGCTTCTCCATTTTTGTCTTCTATAATAAAACCAGCGAAATCTAATGATTTTTTTCGGGTAGAAAATTCGGACAAGGCAGAAATATTATTTTCAAGCTCTGGATATTTTTCAATTTGAGCTAAAAGCACCTCATAGGTAGCAAGGGTGTCTGCAGCCGCTGCATGGGCGTTTACCAGCTCTTTGTCGCAATAGAATTTGTAGGCTGCAGAAAGGGTTCGTTTTTCCATTTTATGAAAGATAGTTTGAACATCTACAGACCTTCTATTTTTCATGTCAAAATCTATGCCTGCTCTAAGCATTTCCTCTGCCAAGAGAGGGATGTCAAATCTGTCAGAATTAAAACCTCCCAAATCCGAGTCTTTTATGAGTGCGTAAATTTCCGGGGCCAGCTGCTTAAAAGTTGGCTCATTGGCTACTTTCTCATCTGTAATACCGTGAACCGCTATGACCTCCTTGGGAATCTTCATTTCAGGGTTCACCAACCAAGTCTTAGATTCTTTATTCCCATTAGGAAATATTTTCAATATAGCTATTTCTACAATCCGGTCTTTAGCCACATGTACGCCTGTGGTTTCTAAATCAAAAAAACAGATGGGTCTTTGCAATGCCAATAGTGTGTTTTCCATACTCAAATATACGAGAAACAGAACAGCTATTGCACACAGCTTGGGTTAAAAGAATTATTTGGACTGCGCAAACAACCACGGAAATAAGGCGGCCTCGCTAAAAGCATTGTCCCAACTATTGTGGCCCACCCCTTGGTATAAGGAAAAGCGAACTTTGGCACCTACGTGCTCTAAGCCTTTGACCATTTCAGAGGAAAATTCATAAGGTACTACCGGATCTGCGGCTCCGTGAAACACCCACCAAGCAGTTTTCTTAAAACGTCTCATCCTTTTGGTTGCCGCACCCCCACATATAGGAAAGGCAGCCGCAAACATTCTGGGATTTCTCTTCACCAGCTCAAAAGTACCCATGCCCCCCATAGACAAACCTCCCACATAGTAACGATCCGGGTCCAAGCGAAAACTAACAGATAGGGTCTCTATTAAACCTTCTAACAAATTCATAGCAGTGGTTGGCTTCCCTCTTTTGTAAAAACTAAACTGCACTCCACCAGCTTTTGTAGCTTCTTTTTTCACATTGCTCCAGTAGTCTTCTTTGGCACATTGAGGAAAAACAACTATGGCAGGATATTTTGCACGAAAAGAAGCAGCGGTAAACAAAGAAGACCCATGAACCAATTGTAACTCATTGTCATCCCCTCGCTCGCCAGCTCCGTGTAAAAATAAAACCAGCGGATATTTTTTTTCTGGGTCGTAGTTTTCAGGCAACAGAATGGCGTAGGGCAAACTCCCCTTATCACTTAAAAATATCTTTTTTTCAAAGCTCGGTGTATTGGGCTGTGATTGCGCCTGAACCAAAAATCCCACCAAGAGCAAGAGGCCTAAAAAAAAGTTTTTTATCATGTCTAAACGTTATAGGGTTCTATTGGGATCCCAGCCCTCCAAATAGTCTGCAATGGTCTTGATAAACATCCCCCCCAAAGCGCCGTTTACCACCCTGTGGTCATAGGAATGGGATAAGAACATCTTAGAGCGAATGCCAATAAAATCTCCCTCTGAAGTTTCTATCACCGATGGCATTTTGCGTATAGCACCCAATGCCAATATTCCAACCTGAGGCTGGTTGATAATTGGCGTACCAAAAACACTACCAAAACTACCCACATTAGTCACCGTATATGTACCGCCCTGAATCTCATCTGGTTTCAAGGCATTGTTCCTTGCTCTGGTAGCCAAATCATTAACTACCTTAGCCATACCCGTTAAATTAAGCTGGTCTGCATTTTTAATCACCGGAACAATTAAATGACCGTCTGGTAAGGCCGCAGCCATACCTATATTAATATTTTTATGCGGAATAATTTGAGTTCCATCTACAGAAATATTCATCATGGGGTACTGCTTCAAAGCCATGGCAACTGCCTCCATAAAGATAGGTGTAAAAGTAAATTTCTCTCCCTCTCTAGCCTCAAAACCAGATTTTACCTTATTTCTCCAAGCCACTAGTTTAGTGACATCTACTTCTATAAAACTCTGTACATGAGCTGCTGTTTGAACACTCTCCACCATATGCTTGGCAATGAGTTTGCCCATTCTACTCATTTCTATAGGACTGGCACTTTGTGAGCCAGAATGATCGATTGGAGCGGCCTTTGATGGGGCAAGAACAGTAGTAGCTTCTGTATTTTTAAATTGGCTTTTTTCTTCTGCCGCTGGCCGATGCAAAGAGGGTACTTCCCCATTTTTTCTATTTGTTACATAAGTTAAAATATCTTTCTTAGTAACCCTACCTTCACTTCCCGTTCCAGGCACCATAGCTAATTCTTGAGCACTCAGACCCTCCTCTTTGGCAATGTTTTTTACCAAAGGGGAATAGAAACGTTGGTCTTCACTAGCAGCAAGCTCAGAGGATTTATCAGCAGTTTGCTGCTCTGTTACTGCGGTCTGCTGAGAAATTTCTTGGTTGGGTTCCGGCACAAAAGGAACTTCTTCTGCTATCATATCAGAGGCAGGTAGTTCTCCCTCTGCCACCTCAATCACTGCAATGACATCTCCCACCTGAACCAGCTCATTTACTTGGTACTTTTTCTCTAAAAGCACACCACTCACCTCACTAGGCACCTCTGTGTCTACTTTATCTGTGGCAATTTCTAATACTGCCTCATCTTGTTCAATGACATCTCCTACCTCCTTTAACCAACTAATCAGGGTGGCTTCTGCCACACTTTCACCCATCTGAGGTAGTCTTAATTCGAATTTTGCCATATATATAATTTAAAGCTTTATTTTGCTATTATTTTGCAAAAATAATACAAAAAAGTCTTATTTGATGATTTTTACTCAATATCTATACCTTTAAAGCATTTTCAAATGGAATACGCTGCAAAATACTTCTTCCTAGGGTAACCTCGTCTGCATATTCTAATTCATCACCCACAGATATTCCCCTGGCGATAGTAGAGGTTTTAATTCCAAGGGACTCAATTTGCTTGAAAATATAAAAATTAGTGGTGTCTCCTTCCATAGAAGCACTCATAGCAAATATGAGTTCCTCTACCCCTCCCTCTTGCAGCCTTTTAACCAGAGCAGCAATATTAAGATCTCCAGGTCCTACCCCTTCCATGGGAGATATTTTACCTCCCAACACAAAGTACAACCCCCGGTATTGGGAAGTATTCTCAATAGCCATAATGTCTCTAATATCTTCTACCACGCACAGCATTCGCTCCTCTCTTTTAGGATTGGCACAAATATCACAAAGCTGGGTATCCGAAATTCCAAAACAAGAAGTACAATATTTGATCTCAGTTTTTAGCTTCACCAAAGAAGTCGCTAAATCTGTAGTTCTTATCTCTTCTTGCTTTAGCAAATGCAAGACCAATCTGAGCGCCGTTCTTTTACCAATACCTGGCAATTGAGACATCTCATTTACTGCATTCTCTAACAATTTAGACGAAAATTCCATGGCATAAAAATACAATTTTTAACACACAATAGATAGGCCAGCATGCATTTAGTATCCCGCTTTTTCTCCCCTAGTACAAAGCCTTAGCTCCTCAGATTTTAAAACCCCCACATACCGCTATTATTTCTAAACAAACTGTCTTATCTTGTGACCTACTAAAAAATGCCTAGCATGACCCCTACAGCCATTATTGTTTTAATCAGTTGCTATTTTTTAATTCTAATAGGCATCTCCTACTTCACTTCTAAAAATGACTCTAATGAAGATTTTTTTAAAGCGGGCAGAAACTCCCCTTGGTATGTAGTAGCTTTTGGAATGATTGGAGCTTCTCTTTCTGGGGTTACTTTTATCTCTGTACCTGGCTGGGTAGCTAGTACAGGCTTTAGCTATATGCAGGTAGTATTTGGATATTTGGTAGGCTATGTAATTATTGCCTACGTACTCCTACCCATTTACTACAAAAGCAACATCACTTCTATATATCAATATTTAGAGCAGCGTTTTGGCAGTACTTCTTACAAAACTGGCGCTTTTTTCTTTTTTATCTCCAGGGTATTAGGTGCCTCATTTAGGTTGTTTCTGGTGGCTATAGTTTTACAGCAATTTGTATTTGACGCCTGGGGGGTGCCCTTTGAACTCACCGTGGTTTTATCTATTTTGCTCATATGGGCCTACACCTTTAAGGGTGGTATAAAAACAATCGTTTGGACAGACACCCTCCAAACCCTTTTTATGTTATTGGCAGTAGGATTTTCTATCTTTTTTATGATGGAAAAGATGGACTGGAGTCTCACAGAATTTTTGAATAGCGAGGCCATTGCCCCATACAACAATCTATGGGTGACTGAAGATTTTTTCACTAAAAATCACCTTCTAAAATCATTTTTTGGCGGGCTGTTTATAGCCGTATGTATGACCGGATTAGACCAAGACATGATGCAAAAAAATCTGAGCTGCAGAAACTTAAAAGAGGCTCAAAAAAATATGATGAGTTTTAGTGTGGTCTTAGTGATTGTGAATTTCTTTTTCCTGGTACTTGGTGCGCTTTTATTTGTCTATGCAGACCGTTTTCACATTTCCATCCCCCTGATGGACGGCCAAGCAAAAACAGATCTTTTATTTCCTGAAATAGCATTAAACTCTGGACTTCCTATCTGGGTAGGTATTAGCTTTATGCTGGGACTTATAGCAGCGGCCTACAGCAGTGCAGACTCTGCCTTAACCGCACTGACCACCTCCTTCTGCGTAGATTTTATTGGCATAGAAAAAAAGGCCGCCGCAAGTCAAAAAGCCATTAGAAAAAAAGTGCATATAGCCATGAGCTTATTACTCATTGCTGTGATCATTGTTTTCAAATATGTTTTAGATAAGAATATAATAGATGGCTTGCTTACCGTTGCCACCTACACCTATGGACCACTACTGGGACTATTTTCATTTGGAATTTTCACCAAATACCAAATAAAAGACGCATACAGCTGGGTAGTAGCAGGGGTAGTACTCCTACTAGTTATTGCAATGGCCAACATTCCAGCTAAAGCACTAGGAGGTTATGTAATAGGCTATGAATTGCTCCCACTAAACGGGTTATTAACCTTTGTAGGATTGTACATCATCCGAGAAAAAAACCAGCTTAAGACCAGCGAATCATCGCGGAGCCCCAGGTAAAGCCACTACCAAAGGCAGCTAGCACCACAAGATCACCAGACTTCACGCGGCCTTGCTCATGGGCTTCACTCAAAGCTATGGGAATAGAGGCTGCAGTTGTATTCCCGTAACGCATAATGTTGTTAAACACCTGCTGATCAGAGAGTCCAAATTTCTTTTGAATAAACTGTGCAATTCTCAAATTAGCCTGATGCGGCACTAAAAGTGAAATATCTTTCTTGCTTAATCCATTGGCAGCCAGTCCCTCATTGATAACTTCTGAAAAACGAACCACTGCATTTTTAAATACAAACTGACCATCCATATAAGGGTAGTATGAGGTGTCCTCAGGGTTGTTGTCTTCTAAAATATCCGTAACCCACCTACGGCCCATTCCTGGAGCCAATAAAGACAAGGCCTCTGCATGTTCCCCCTCCGAGTGTAAATGAGTAGACAAAATACCCTTAGTGAGGTCTTCTTCTCTAGACACTACTGCTGCTCCAGCACCGTCTCCAAAAATAACAGAGATATTTCTACCACGAGTAGTCATATCCATACCTTGAGATTGAAGTTCGGAACCAATGACTAATACGTTTTTATACATGCCAGATTTCACATACTGGTCTGCTACCGAAAGGGCATATACAAATCCAGAACATTGGTTTCTAACATCTAGGGCACCTACAGTGTCTATGCCTAGATCTCTTTGAACCAAAACACCTGGTCCTGGAAAATAATATTCTGGACTTAGTGTGGCAAAAACTATAAAATCTATTTGCTGCTTATCTATCCCTGCATTTTCAATGGCCATTTTAGCGGCCTTAACCCCCATGGTGGTGGTAGTTTCACCAGAACCTTTAAGCACGTGTCTTCTCTCCTGTATGCCCGTACGCTCTTGAATCCATGCGTCATTGGTATCTATTATTTCAGAGAGGTGGTCATTAGTAACAATGTTTTCTGGCACATAATGGCCTAGGCCAACTATTTTGGAATGATACATAAGTGTAGATTTTCTATGGAGTCATATGAACAGGCATGCAATATAGTAAGAATTCTCTTAAACACTCATAAGTGACTTGTAGTCATTCACACGCACTTTAGCCCGGAGGTCGTAGAGCAAATTATACAAGCCAAAGAAAGTCCTATTGATATACAAAAAGTGTTTTGACCCTCTATTCCCATTCATTTTTTTAATGGTTGGATCATTGGCATATCTCTCACTCAATGTAGCAATATTACCCCAGAAAACAGGATCACCAAAATCAAATTCCTCTTTATTAAAAGGAGCTGTAAACAAGCTGAGCATCTCATGAAAAAGGTCTCTAAAGTATTTAATTTCTGTTGCGCTATCTGAGGGCATTAAAATTTCAAGCTCGTATAGCTTATCCATAAACAGAGCTTCATTAGAGATACATTCATGTTTTGCAAGTTCAAAATAGGGAATGTAGAAAGAGTCTGGTATGGCTTTTATACATCCAAAATCTATAGCTATGAGCTTAGGCTGTTCTCCAGAAGGCACTTTCTGGATTAGAAAATTACCGGGATGAGGGTCTGCGTGAACCTTTCTCAGTTGGTGAATCTGAAACATATAAAAGTCCCATAAAGCCTGGCCTAAAACTTGACCATGCTCTGGAGGAAAATTGGTTTTGGCATACTCGCTCAGGTGGGTCCCTTCCATCCAATCCATGGTAATAATTCTCTGATTGGACCACTGGGGATAATAGTTTGGAAAAAGAAGATTTGGAATATGCGCACAGGCTTTAGAAATTTCCTGACTCTGTGACACCTCTAGAACATAATTGGTTTCTTCAGTGAGCTTGTCTTCTACCTCTTTAAAATATTTATCAGAGTCTTTTCCTTTGAGATTAAACATTCTTAGGGCTACTGGTCTCACAAGAGCCAAATCTGACTTCACAGATTCTGCAACCCCAGGGTATTGAATTTTAACCGCCAAATTTTTTCCATCTTTAGTAGCCTTATGCACCTGTCCTATACTAGCCGCATTTATAGAATCTTTAGAGAAGGTGTCGTATACTTCTTCTGGAAAGGCACCCTGATAGGTTTTGAAAATTTTTCTCACCAGAGGGGCAGATAAAGCAGGGACAGAGAATTGGGCCAAAGAAAACTGCTCTACGTAGGCTCTAGGCAGCAAATTCTTTTCCATACTTAGCATTTGTGCCACCTTCAAAGCACTCCCTTTTAATCCTTTTAGACCGTCGTATATGTCTGAAGCATTGTCCTGGTTTAGCTGTTCTTTATCTTTACTTGGACTTAAAATTTTCTGACTGTAATATTTGGCATAATTACCCCCTATTTTAATACCGGTTTTCACCAAAGTACTCGCTCGTTCAATTTTACCGGTTGGAATATGATCTAATGTCTTCATTCGTGGGACTAAGCCATTCTTTCTTTAAATAAAAATTTACCCAAATCAATAAGCTGCTCTACAGGGGTATTGTCAAATACCTCAAAAACAGTGTTGATGGACTTTTCTATTAGCACATCTGTTTTTTCAAAATTTGGAGAAGCGTCTTCCATCCAAAACTTAATGGTAAAAAGAAGTTGAACCCAAGCTGCCTCTGAAAAAACAGAAGGCTGGAACTGTGTAAATTTGGAAGACTTTGAAGAGTTATCTAACTCTATAAGATCTGTTGCAAAGGATTTAAAATGAGTTCTTAAACCTTTGAGAGGCATGAGATTATGAAGCATGTTTTTATGGGACTTCAAGCTGAACAGTACATAAGATCTATTGAGGGTTAACAACTCGAAGAAACTAAAAAAGAATCCGAGCATTTTATCTCTGCTGCTAGACTGCGTAAAATCTGAACCCTTTTCTAAAAGCGCCATAGTGTGGGTATAAAAATCCTCCCAAACTCCTTTCTCAAGGGCGTCTATATTACCAAAAAACTGATAAAACTCAGACTCAAGCATGTTGTTTTCTTTACAAAAACCATATACTGAAGCAGGCTTTTTCTCATGCTCTAACACATAGGTCATATAAGCAGAAACTATAGCAGACCTATCCAAAGTTTTATTTTTTGCTGCGGGTGATTTTTTTGTTGCCATAACTTAAAATTGTTTAAACAAATTTACAAAATTAATAAACACTAATGGGCTGTATATTTATGTGTATTAAAAAGAAACGCACCTTAAAGTGAAAGTGCGTTTCTAACCTAACCAATAAATAAACATAAGGAGTTGCGAAATATTGATTTTATTTTTCATAGCAAATTAAATCCCATCTCCTCGTACAAATATACACTTTGTTTAATTAAACAAACAAATTAGTAAACAAAATTTAACTAAGCTATAACATTTTTAATCTGCGATAGGAAGCTCAGGCTGAAATCCTGACGCTTTCGGTGCCACTTTGTCATATACCCTGTGGTTGGTATTCTATTTGCTTTTAACTAATCGAAATTTTAAAATTCTAGATTATGGCCCAAGGCAAGATAAACGTATCCGTGGAAAATATTTTTCCATTGATAAAAAAGTTTCTGTACAGCGACCATGAGATTTTCTTAAGAGAATTGGTCTCAAACGCTACAGACGCAACCTTAAAACTTAAACACCTAACTTCTATTGGAGAAGCAAAGGTAGAGTACGGCAACCCTCAAATAGAAATCAAGATTGACAAAGAGGGCAAAAAACTTCACATCATTGACCAAGGTTTGGGAATGACAGCAGAAGAAGTAGAAAAGTACATTAATCAAGTTGCTTTTTCTGGTGCTGAAGAATTCTTAGACCAATATAAAGACGCCGGAAAAGAGGCGGGTATTATAGGACATTTTGGACTTGGTTTTTACTCTGCTTTTATGGTGGCACATACCGTAGAGATTAAAACCAAAAGTCATAAAGACGCGCCTGCCGCTCATTGGACCTGTGATGGATCTCCAAACTTCACTCTAGTAGAAACAGACAAAAAAGACAGAGGAACGGAAATTATTTTACATATTGCTGAAGACTCTGAGGAATTTTTAGAAGAGGGTAAAATTAGTGGCTTATTAAGCAAATACAATAAGTTCATGCCTATTCCAATTGTGTTTGGAACCAAAACTGAAACTCTGGAAAAACCTGAAGGGGCTAAGGAAGAAGATCCAGCACCCACCAAGGAGGTTCCCAACATTATTAATAATCCCAATCCTGCATGGACTAAGGCTCCTGCAGATTTAAAAGAAGAAGACTACAAAGGGTTCTACCGAGAGCTATACCCCATGCAATTTGAGGAGCCTCTCTTTCATATTCACCTGAATGTAGACTACCCTTTTAACCTTACTGGTATTTTATATTTCCCCAAGCTATCCAACGACCTTAACATTCAGAAAGATAAAATACAACTCTACCAAAATCAAGTATTTGTCACAGACAATGTAGAAGGTATTGTGCCTGAGTTTTTAACCATGTTACGCGGAGTGATAGATTCTCCAGATATCCCTTTAAATGTCTCGAGATCTTATCTTCAGGCAGATGGTGCTGTAAAGAAAATATCTTCCTATATCACCAAAAAAGTGGGGGATAAATTAGCGAGCTTATTCAAGAATGACCGAGCGGCCTTTGAAGAAAAATGGAATGATATTAAAATTGTTATTGAATACGGAATGCTTTCTGAAGATAAATTCTTTGACAAAGCAGACAAGTTTGCCCTTTACCCTACTGTAGACGGGTCCTACTTTACCTATGAGGAACTGGAGAGCAAGCTAAAGGCCAATCAGACAGATAAAGACAACAAATTTGTACTCCTTTACGCTTCTGACAAAGAAGCACAACACTCTTATATAGAAGCTGCTAAAGCCAAAGGATACGAAGTCTTGTTACTAGACTCTCCTATTGTCTCTCACCTCATGCAAAAGTTAGAAACCTCTAAGGATAAGATTTCTTTCGCAAGAGTAGACGCAGACCCTATAGACAAACTCATTCAAAAGGAAGAGAATGCCATCTCTAAATTATCTGATGAAGAAAAGGAAACTCTTAAAACTAAGATTGAAGGGGTTACCGGAGAAGGTGGCTTAACAGTTCAATTAGAGGCTATGGACTCCGACAGTGCCCCTTTTGTTATTACGGAACCAGAATTCATGCGTAGAATGAAAGAAATGCAGCAGACCGGAGGTGGTGGCGGTATGTTTGGAATGGGTAATATGCCAGAAATGCACAACCTCATTGTAAATATTAACCACCCTCTTGTAACTGAGATTCTGAACACTAAAACGCAGAAAAAACAAGAACGCCTTATTAGTCAGTCTATAGATTTAGCCAAACTATCTAAGGGACTTTTAAAAGGAAAAGCCCTCAGTGACTTTGTCGCCAGAAGCTATGACATGATTAAATAGCGGAACTATTCTGCATTTGCAAAAAAAAAGAGCCACCCCATGGGTGGCTCTTTTTTTGTGAGCTATTTTACAGACTATTTACCAGACTGAATTTTCTTTTTCAAAAAGTCAAACATTACAGGTGTAGCGATAAACAAGGAAGAATAGGTTCCCACTACCACTCCAATAATCATTGCGAACATAAAGCCTCTCAAAGACTCTCCTCCAAAAATGAAGATAGAAATCAGAACCACCAAAGTGGTTAGCGAGGTGTTTAAGGTACGGCTTAGTGTGGAGTTCAAGGCCAGGTTAGTATTGGCTCCAGCAGCCCATCCTTTTTCTGCTATTATCTCTCTAATACGGTCAAATACAACTACGGTGTCATTTAATGAATAACCAATCACCGTAAGAATTGCTGCTATAAAAGCTTGGTCAATTTCCATATTAAAAGGCATATACTTCCCTAGAAGAGAGAAAATACCTAGTACAATAAGTACGTCATGAAAAACAGCGACTACTGCTCCTAATGAAAATTGCCATTTTCTAAATCTCAATAAGATATACAAGAACACTACCAATAAAGAGCCTATAATGGCTAAAAAGGCATTGTTTTTAATGTCGTCTGCTATGGTAGGTCCTACTTTAGAAGACTGCATAATTCCAACAGTTCCAGCTCCATCTCCTACTATGAAATCTTCAAAAGAAGTTCCTTCAGGAAGGTATTTCTGTAGGGTGGTGTACATCGTATTTTGAATTTCATTGTCTACCTCTATACCCTCTACGTCTACTTTATATGCTGTTGTTATTTTTACCTGATTGTCTTCCCCATAAGTTTTTACATTGGTCCCTGTACCAAAAACAGCAGACAATTCAGAAGACAACTCAGATGGATTCACCGCTTGTTCAAAACGAACAGTATAAGAGCGACCACCAATAAAATCTACTCCTTGCTGCAGGCCTTGAGTGAATAAAGAACCCAAAGCTACCAATACAAAAGCACCAGAAATAACATAAGCAATGTTTCTCTTTCCTAAGAAGTTTATGTTCGGTTGTTTGAAAAGGTTTTTAGTAATAGCCGTACTCAAATCTAGGCTAGCTCCTTTTTTAGCTATATAACCGTCTATTAGCAAACGGGTAATAAAAATGGCTGTGAACAAAGAAGTGATAATACCTATTAATAAGGTAGTAGCAAAACCTTTGATCGGTCCTGAACCAAATACAAATAATATGATAGCCGTTAAACCTGTAGTGATGTTGGCATCTAAAATAGAAGAAAGCGCATTGCTAAAACCGTCTGCAATAGCTGTAGCTTTTCCTTTTCCTTTGGCCAATTCTTCTTTAATACGTTCAAAGATAAGAACGTTGGCGTCTACAGACATACCAATAGTAAGAACAATACCTGCAATACCTGGTAAGGTAAGTACCGCATTGATGCTAACTAGCACTCCAAAAATTAAAACGATGTTTAATAAAAGAGCAACGTCTGCAAATATACCTGCTTTCCCGTAGTAAAAAATCATCCAAAGCAATACCAATACCATGGCAAGAGCAAAGGAGTTAAATCCGCTGTCTATGGCTTCCTGACCTAAGGAAGGACCTACAATTTCAGATTGAATAATTTCTGCAGAAGCAGGGAGCTTTCCAGCGCGTAATACGTTGGCAATATCTTTGGTCTCATTAACCGTAAAGGAACCTGTAATTTCTGATCTTCCTCCAGAAATGGGTCCTGAAGAAACGCCAGGTGCAGTATATACCTTGTTATCTAGAACAATGGCAATTCCTGTTTGATTGTTAAAGGCGTCTCCTGTTAGTTTTTCCCATTCTTTAGCTCCTTTAGTATTCATGGTCATAGAAACTGCTGGACGGCTGTACTGGTCAAAATCATCACGTGCGTCACTCACCACGTCTCCGCTAATTCTAGGCGTGTTGTCTCTATTAGATTTTAAAGCGTATAATCCCACCACTTCAGAGTCTTGAGAAGGTCTTTCCCAAACAAATTTTACATTGGCCAAAGACGCTGGAATTAATCTGCGAATCTCTTTCATTCTTAGGTATGCACCTACCGTTGCTGTATCTTTTACCGCAAACTTAAAAGTTTCGTATCCTTGTCCTTGCCCTCTAATGAGGTCTATTAATGGATTTTTTTGGTTGGCCAAGCTGTCTTGAGCTACATCTGCCAATAGAGAGTCTATCTCAGAAGCAGGTTTTTGTGTCTCTACCTGGGTGTCTACCAAAGTTTTTAAGCGCTCATTGGCTGCCACAAAGAAAGAAGCAATGTCTTGGTTGTTTGGTGGGTAAGTTTCCCAAAACTCTAATTGTGCCGTGCTAGACAGAAGGTCTTGTGCTCTTGCAATATCCTTAGCTCCTGGAAGCTCAACCAAAATTCTACCTGAATTTCCTTCTCTTTGAATATTGGGCTGTGTTACTCCAAAACCATCTATACGTTCTCTTAGCACCTCAAAGGCAGAGACAATAGACTCATCAATTTTCTGACTCAAAATAGGCTTCACTTCTTGGTCTGTCATTTGAAAATTGATGACATCGCTAAGTGCTTTATTTGCAAGAATAGAAGGATCTGCTAATTTAGTTTCTCCTTTAATAGCGTCAAAAGCCTCAAAAAATAAATTTAAATAGGTGTCGTCGCTGCTTTTGGTGGCCTTATCTGCCTCTGCCAAAGCTTTGTTAAATACCGGGTTTTTGGAATTGTTTGCCAATCCTTTCAAGATATCCTTTACAGAAATTTGCAAGGTAACATTAATCCCTCCTTTAAGATCTAGCCCTTTGTTAAGCTCTTTTTTCTTAGCGTCTGCATAACTGGTAAATCCAAAGATAGGGTTATTACTCACAGAATCTAAAAAGGCGGCTTCTTCCGAAGCTCTTTTGGCTAAGTAATCTGTTTCTGTATCTGCAATTTTTGCGGCAGCAAAAGCTACTGCGTCTTGTTCTACCTTACTGGTAATGAAGGTATAAGATAGCTGATAAATACTCACTATCCCGAATAAAAAAGCAAATAGCTTTATAAGTCCTTTGTTTTGCATGGGTATGTTATATTAAGTTGGTACTCCTAAAATGCGTGCAAATATATCATTTCCAATAGGAACTGACAATAATTTATTTTTTTTCGCACGATAAGTAAGCGCCTCTAAAAGAGGCGCTACCGTGTATTGAATTATGATTAAACTTCTAAGAGTTGGTTTGTCTTTCTAACACCCACAGCACTCTCCTCTAGTTTGGCTTTTTCTTCCTCATTTAACGGAATTTCAACGATTTTTTCAATCCCGTTTTTACCTAATAATACAGGAACACCAATACAGATGTCAGAAAGTCCGTATTCCCCTTCTAACAAGCTAGAACAAGGGAACATTTTTTTCTGATCGCATACTATGGCTTGTGCCATCGCAGACACTGCTGCTCCTGGTGCATACCAAGCAGAAGTTCCTAATAATTTGGTAAGGGTAGCCCCACCAACTTTAGTATCTTCTACTACCTGAGAAAGACGGTCTTCAGAAATAAAATGAGAAACAGGTACAGAATTTCTTGTAGCCAAGCGGCTTAAAGGAACCATCCCGGTGTCTGAATGACCACCAATCACCATTCCATCAATGTCAGATATAGGGGATTCCAAAGCTTCTGCTAGTCTGTACTTAAATCTCGCACTATCTAAAGCACCTCCCATTCCTATAATTCTATTTTTAGGAAGGCCTGTAGCTTTGTGAACCAAATATGTCATGGTGTCCATTGGGTTACTCACCACCATAATAATCACCTGTGGTGAATGCTCTAAAATACTTTGAGCAACGGTCTTCACAATTCCTGCGTTAATACCTATGAGCTCTTCTCTGGTCATACCTGGCTTTCTAGGAATACCTGAGGTAATGATAGCCACATGAGATCCGGCGGTTTTGGAGTAATCTCCTGTAGTTCCTGTTATTTTCGTGTCAAACCCATTTAAAGATGCGGTTTGCATGAGGTCCATTGCTTTTCCTTCTGCATACCCCTCTTTAATGTCTACCAACACCACCTCAGAAGCAAAATCTTTAATGGCTATGTATTCTGCACAACTAGCACCAACGGCACCGGCTCCTACTACTGTAATTTTCATTGTATTGTATTGATTATGTTTGTAAAATTATTAAGCGTCTATATTCGCGTAAACTGCATTCTTTTCAATAAATTCTTTTCTCGGAGGCACCTCGTCTCCCATAAGCATAGAGAAAGTTCTATCTGTCTCTGTAGCGTTGTCAATGGTAATTTGTCTGAGGGTTCTAAATTCAGGGTTCATGGTAGTGTCCCACAACTGCTCTGCATTCATTTCTCCAAGACCTTTGTATCTCTGAATATTAACAGATCCGTTAAACTCTGCTGCAATGGTGTCACGCTCTTTGTCATTCCAAGCGTAGCGCTTTTTGTTCCCTTTTTTTACTAAGTAAAGTGGTGGTGTGGCAATATACACATGCCCTCCCTCTATGAGTTCTCTCATATAGCGGAAGAAAAAGGTAAGAATTAAGGTCTCAATATGACTACCATCTACGTCTGCATCACACATGATGACTACCTTGTGGTATCTGAGTTTTTCTAAGTTTAAGGCCTTAGAATCTTCCTCAGTTCCTATAGAAACCCCCAGGGCCGTGTAGATGTTTTTTATCTCTTCGTTGTCAAACACCTTATGCTGCATGGCCTTTTCTACATTGAGAATTTTACCTCTCAAAGGCAAGATAGCCTGAAAGTTTCTATCTCTTCCCTGTTTGGCAGTTCCACCCGCAGAGTCACCCTCTACCAGAAACACCTCGCACAAACTAGGGTCTTGCTCTGAGCAGTCAGACAGTTTACCAGGTAAACCTCCAATACTCATGACGGTTTTACGCTGTACCATTTCACGAGCTTTATTGGCTGCGTGTCTGGCCTGTGCCGCCAAAACTACTTTTTGAACAATTACCTTAGCGTCATCGGGATTTTCCTCCAGATAGTCTGCTAGCATTTCAGAAACTGCCTGGCTTACTGCCGCAGAAACCTCTCTGTTTCCTAACTTGGTCTTTGTCTGTCCTTCAAACTGTGGCTCTGCCACTTTTACAGAAACAATAGCCGTGAGTCCTTCTCGGAAATCGTCTCCTGCAATTTCAAACTTTAGCTTATCTAGCATTCCAGAACTGTCTGCGTACTTTTTTAAAGTAGTAGTCAGTCCCCTTCTAAAACCAGATAAGTGTGTACCCCCTTCATGGGTGTTTATATTGTTTACGTAAGAATGCAAATTCTCTGTGTAAGAGGTATTATAGACCATGGCCACCTCTACAGGTATCCCATTTTTCTCCCCTTCAATGGAGATCACATTTTGAATAAGCTGCTCCCTGTTGCCATCTAAGAACTTTATAAATTCCTTGAGACCTTCTTCGGAGTGAAAAACCTCTTGTACAAAGTCTCCCTTTTCATCTTTGTGCCTTCTGTCTGTGATGGTTAATTTAACCCCTTTATTCAAATAAGCCAACTCCCTCATTCTGTTAGAGAGGGTTTCATAGCTATATTCTGTGGTTTGGGTAAATATGGTAGGGTCTGGCCAAAAAGTAACAGTAGTACCTCTCTTATCCGTCTCTCCAACAGATTTAACGGGGTACATGGCTTTACCTCTTTCGTATTCTTGCTCCCAGATCTTACCATCTACATGAACGGTAGCTTTCAGAAGTACAGAAAGAGCGTTCACACAAGACACACCTACACCGTGAAGCCCCCCAGAAACCTTATAGGAGTCTTTGTCAAATTTACCTCCGGCACCAATTTTGGTCATGACAACTTGAAGGGCAGAAACTCCCTCTTTTTTGTGCATGCCCACAGGTATACCCCTTCCGTTATCGGTAACAGAAATGGAATTGTCTTCATTGATGTCTATGGTAATAGTATCACAATGGCCTCCCATGGCCTCATCTATAGAGTTATCTACCACCTCGTAAACCAGGTGATGCAAACCTCTCACTCCCACATCTCCAATATACATAGAAGGACGCATTCTCACATGCTCCATACCCTCAAGGGCTTGTATGCTGTCTGCAGAATAGTTCTTTTTTTCTAGTTCTTCACTCATAAATCCTAAGCGTTATTTGTTTATTTATTAAGCAATCCTACAAATATAACCAATACCCTATTAAATGGGGTGTTTTTGACAGTCAGAACCCCCTAAGTTATTAACAATTAATGTGGAAAATACCTGCTTAAAAAGCCTCTTAAATAGAGACTCCCAGGAGTTTAAAATAACAACACATTTTCGCATAAAAAAACACCCCTTAAAACCTTGTTTTAAGGGGTGTAAAATAGTTGTCATGACTACAAACCACACACTAGCTAATAAGAATTACTAAGAGGTGTAAGCGTCTGAATGTACTTTTGCTACTGCCCTACCAGATGGGTCGTTCATATTTTTAAAGGCCTCATCCCACTCTAGGGCTATTGGAGTACTACAAGCCACTGAGGGCACAGAAGGTACACAGAGTGCAGCAGCGTCTGAAGGGAAATGGGTCTCAAAGATAGATCGGTAGTAAAATTCTTCTTTTGAAGTAGGCGTTTGAAGTGGGAATTTATATTTAGCATTGGCCAATTGCTCGTCCGTCACAGCTGCAGCAACCACCTCTTTTAAGGTGTCTATCCAATTGTAACCTACACCGTCTGAAAATTGCTCTTTCTGCCTCCATGCGACTGACTCTGGCAAATATGACTCAAAGGCTTTACGCAGCACCCATTTCTCCATACGCTCTCCATGGATCATTTTATCATTGGGATTTATGCGCATAGCTACGTCCATAAATTCTTTATCTAAAAAAGGCACCCTACCCTCAATACCCCAGGCAGCAAGAGATTTATTAGCACGTAGGCAGTCGTACATATGTAATTTATCTAGTTTGCGAACTGTTTCTTCATGAAAGTCCTTTGCAGAAGGAGCTTTGTGAAAATACAGATACCCACCAAATAGCTCATCGGCGCCCTCGCCAGATAACACCATTTTTATGCCCATAGACTTAATCACACGAGCCATCAAATACATGGGTGTAGAGGCTCTAATAGTTGTAATGTCATAGGTTTCAAGATTGTATACCACGTCTTTTATGGCGTCTAAGCCCTCCTGAATGGTAAACTTTATTTCGTGGTGCACCGTACCAATGTGGTCTGCCACTTTTTGTGCAGCAGCTAAATCCGGAGAGCCCTCCAAACCTACAGAGAAAGAGTGTAACTGAGGCCACCATGCGTCTGTAGTGTCTCCCGACTCAATCCTTTTTTGAGCATATTTTTTTGCAATAGCAGAGGTTACAGAAGAATCTAAACCTCCCGAAAGCAACACCCCATAAGGAACGTCAGACATAAGCTGCCTGTGAACAGCAGCCTCTAGAGCCTCTCTAATCTCTGCTATAGAAGTGGTATTGTCTTTTACCGCATCATAGTCCATCCAATCTCTTGTATACCATGGAACCAATACCCCATCTGAAGAGTGCATATAGTGCCCCGGAGGGAACAACTCAATTTTGGTACAAACACCCTCTAGAGCTTTAAGTTCAGAGGCTACATAAAAAGTGCCGTTGGCGTCCCATCCTATATACAAGGGGATAATACCCATATGATCTCTTGCCACAAAATAACTGTCCTGCTCTGAGTCGTAAATAGCAAAGCCAAATATTCCGTTGAGCTCATCTAAAAAAGAAACTCCTTTTTTCTGATACAGTGCTAAAATAACCTCACAATCTGACTGGGTTTGAAAATCATACGAACCCTCAAATTGTTTCCTGAGCTCCTGATGGTTGTATATCTCTCCGTTGGCTGCCAGTACCAATCTAGAGTCCGGACTAAACAAGGGTTGCTTTCCAGAGGCTGGGTCTACAATAGCCAAACGCTCATGCGCCATAATGGCGTTATCACTGTCGTAAATCCCGCTCCAATCTGGACCCCTGTGTCTAATTTGTTTAGACATTTCCAATAGCTGAGGTCTCAAAACCGCTACAGATTCTTTTAAGTCAAATGCACATACAATACCACACATAATTATTTTCTTTAATGATGAAGCAAATATGATTTATATTGTTATTAAATGAAATAAAAAAGTTCTTTTTAATTACATTTTAAAATAAAAATTGCCATAATTGTGATTTTTTTTAATTATAACATTCTAAAATAATGAGAATAGCTTACAATTGTAAGCAGGCCTTTTTATATTCATCAGAAATACTGAACTTAGTGTTTTAATTATAAAACTAAACGAAGATGAAAAACATTGCCCTTTATTCCATCTCTGCACTGTGCTTTCTAGCTACGAGTGTATTGAGTGCCCAAGATTTTGGTAAATTAGACGTGAGCCCCATGGACATTGCTTGGTACCCTGCGAAACATATGGACGCCAACAAAAAAATGCGAGTGATTTACAACAGACCTCAACTTAAAAATAGGTCCTTAGAGACTCTGGCTCCTGCAAATGCAGTATGGAGAACTGGTGCCAATGAGGCCCCAGAAATCACTTTTTACCAAGATGTTGTTTTTGGAGGCAAAGACATTGCAGCTGGCACCTATGCCCTATTTAGCATACCCGGAGAAAATAGCTGGACCATCATTTTGAACAGCAAACTTAACCAATGGGGGTCATACTCATATGATAAAAGTGCAGACGTAGCCCGGGTACAGGCCATTGTGACTCAGGAAGAAGAAGCACTTGAATACTTTAGTATGATTTTTCATGAAGACAACGGAAATCTTCAGCTTTCCATGGGTTGGGACAATCTAAGAGTACATGTTCCAGTTAGTGTAAAATAATCCTAGATACTTTCTCATTAAAAAAAAGGCCCGCAGTTTGCGGGCCTTTTTTTACACATCAAATGAGGGAGCCTACTCCTGATAAACTAGCTCCCCACCGATAAAGGTCTTATGAACTTGAACCCCTGGCACCTCTTGCAGAGGAATAGTCATCATGTCTTGGTTGTAAATGACAAAATCTGCCATCTTCCCAACACTTATACTACCACGCTCTTCTTCTTGAAAATTAGAGTATGCCGCCCAAAGGGTCATGCCCTTTAGGGTCTCTTCCCTACTTAGAGCGTCTTGCATTTGAAAGCCTTCAGCAGGGTAAGCCTGTGTGTCTTGGCGCGCTGTAGCGGCTAAGAAAGTAAGAAATGGACTCACCTGTTCTACCGGAAAGTCGGTACCTAAAGCAATACTTCCTGCCTTATCTAGAAGCGTCTTAAAGGCATAGGCCCCTTTCATTCGCTCTGCACCTAATCTTTCTTCTGCCCAATACATGTCTGAGGTGGCATGTGTGGGCTGTACAGAGGGTATGATTCCAGTAGAAAAATAATCAAAATCTTCTGGGCTTATAATCTGAGCGTGCTCCACCTTCCAGCGTTTGTCAGATGTGCCTACCAAGGCCGCTTTATAAGCTCTTAGTACCGCTATATTTGCAGAGTCCCCAATAGCGTGGGTATTCATTTGATAGTCTGTGGCAGCTAATCTATGCGCTAGGGCTTGTATGTCTTCCACAGGAGTGACCATGGCACCAAAATGTCCAGGCCTGTCTGAATACTCAGATCTGAGTGTAGCCCCTCTAGAGCCCAATGCGCCGTCTGCATATACCTTAACAGAGCTTACTCTAAGCCGCTCAGTTTCTATAATGCCCTTAGGAAGAAAATATTCCAAATTGGCCTCAGAATTGCTCACCATAGCGTATACCCTAATTTTTAAATCTCCAGTCTGTTGTAAACTATCTATAGCTTCTATCACCTGCCTATTAAGACCTGCGTCATTTACTGTGGTTAGACCATAAGAAACTGCAATTTCCTGAGCGTCTTTTAGAGCGGTTACAATATCTAAATTTGTGGGTTTGGGCATTACAGCGTCTACAAGACCCATGGGGTTGTCTACCAAAATACCCATAAGGGTACCATTTTCAATTTCTATACTCCCCCCTGCTACCTTGGTGTTAACAGTAATTCCTGCAAGGTCTAAGGCAGCCTGATTCACTAAATACGCATGGCCATCTACCCGTTCTAAGGCCACTGGAGTGTTCGGAAACAAGGTGTCTAAGGCAGCTTTGTTGGGGTATTTTTTAACTTCCCAATCATTCTGGTCCCAACCTCTACCTCTAATAAAAGTACTTGGTTTTTCATCGTTAAAAGCCACCACCCTTTCCAGTACTTCCTCATAAGACTGGGTGCCCACCAAGTCTACCACCTGCTGGTTTTGACCCAAGCCGTAAAAATGACAGTGAGCGTCTATTAGCCCAGGAGTCACAGCCTTGCCTTGAGCGTCTACAACCTCTTTAGATGTATATTGAGAAAGAAGATCTTCAGACTCCCCAACAGCCACAAAACGGCCTTGGTGAACTGCAAAAGCAGTAGCGCTCTCTTGGTCTTGATCTACGGTATACACCTTAGCGTTTATCACCAACAGATCTACCTTTTCTTTTTTAGTACAACTTATGGCCACAAGAGCAAGAGTCAATACAAGGATATTTTTAATTTTCATGAACCAGATTTTTAAGCTTTAAATATACAGAAGTAATTTGGAATTACTAGAGTTCAAAACCATATCTGGCTCCTAATAGTACCATTCTAGGAGGAGCGTTAAAACCAGACCACATTTCGTAGACACTACCACCTAGGTTAGTGCCCTTTAAAAACAAATCCAAGCGATCATTAAGCCTGTAATCCATTCGCAGGTCTAAACGGCCATAAGCAGGAAGATCATACACAAAAGAAGGCAAGGGTCCCGGTATAACAAATGAAACCAATTGGCTTTCTCTAACGGCTCGCTTACCCACATAATTCCAACTGAGGTCTAGTTTAAAACGTTCAGAAAGATCTAGCGCAGCCCCCATATAAGCAGTCTCTTCTGGCAGGTGCCAGGCCTCTTCTTCTACCGTCATACTGTAGCGGTTGGTCTCGTATTGGCCTCTGAGTTTCAATACCCCAAAAGCCTCTAGAGATAAAGAAGCTCCAAAACTGCTTTGGTCTATAGCGTCATACACTACGGCAAAGCTATTCCCAGCATTAAAACCTCTCTCGAAGGTTCTAAAATAATTAGAAGGATTGGCCACAAAAAGAGGCGCAGAAGCTATAGATTGCTGTTTCCAATAGCCTTCATAAGAAAAGGATCCAAGGGCTCCTTTGACTCCCATTTGTAGCCAATACCTTCTGTCTGTTGGTAAGATGGTTAAACTGGGAGAAACAAATGGATTCTCATTCACAAAGCCCTCAAAACTTTGGAGCTCATAATCCCCCTCTAAACGCCCGTAGAGCATGATTTTTTTATCTACCAAACCATAGTGCGCATATATATCTGGGTAGGCCCTAACGGGCGATGCCGTCTCGTTTACCACATTGGTATACATGATTTTAGCCCCTAGTTTAAAAAATCCAGCCCCCTGAGACCATTGGACATTTGGCGCTATGAATCCCTTAAAAAACCCATACTTTTCTGGAGTAAAGCTCTCAAAAGAAGACAAAGAATTTGTTTTAAAACCGCCACCCACATAAACGGCACCAGCATAAACAGCCAGAGGCACATTGCCCAGCGGGAACTCCCAATGAGAATTTAATTGGGCCTGCTGCTCCTGGGAGGCAGTACGGTCTCTAAAATAGTGGAGGTTCATGTTCAATTGTTTAAACACCCCCTTGTCCTTAGAATATTGAGCATGTATTTGACCGCCAAAATACCCCTGCTGAATATCTAGGTTTTCAGCTGTATTGGGATATACTACAGAAAGAGCAGATAGATTTGGTGTTTTGCCTTGAGCCGCTACAGGAGTATTTGCATAGGCGTCCTCCAAACCCAATCCATACCAAGAATTGGCCAAATGGTTTAGTTTAAGTCCTACAGACAGATGCGTCTCTCTTTTATCATAGGCATACCCCCCAAATAGCTCACTGTCAAAAAAATTGCTATCCCAAGGTATGTTGGGTAAGTCTGCCGCCATACTTTGGTGGGTGGCTCCCCAATAATAACGTTCGTATCTAGAGATTTTATACCTGGTTTCGTAGAGCAAATCTGCAGTGGCGCGCATACCCAAACCAAACTGAAGCATGCTGTTGTAGTCCGGAGCAGCTTTCTCCATGGGAAGCTTTTTAGGGTCTCCCAAGGCAGGCAAAAAGGTAGAGGCCACTGGAAAATTTATAATTTGGTACTGCAGCACCATTTTTTTGGGCAACACATAGTCTGAAAGCAAAGGTGCTAATATGGGTTTAGGCCCCACCAAAACAACAGGTGCATAATTTTTTACAACCGTTACAGACTCTACTCCTAGGTCCGAGTCTTGGGCATACAACTGGGAGCTTTCTACCGCGAATTGGAACCATAAAACACTAAAAATAGCAAGAGGCTTACCAATGGAACTAAAGTGCTTCATCTTCATCTGAATTAGGGGTTTGTGCATCTTGCTGGGTAGCAGCCAATCTATCTTTAGCTTGTGCTACCAAAGCAGGGAATTGAGAAAAATTGTCTATCATATTTTGCCAAATAAAATGGGCCTGAAACAAGTCTTCCATAGCATAAAAGTTTTCTGCCATAAGTAATAGCCCCTTGGCTGCCCACTCTTTGTATGGTGCATAGTCTCGAGCTAATTCTTGAACTAGCGCATTGGAGGCTGTATAATCTTCCGATTTCTGGGTGTAAAAAGCCATCCAGTACAAGGACTCTGCGCCCAGTGCTCCACTGGCCTGTTCCTTTAATTTTGAATAAGCAGCCATGGCTTTAGCAGAGTCTCCTTGGGCTTGAGCGGCCCTAGCTAACATAATTTGAGCGTCTAAACGAATGGGAGTGGCTACCTCTTCTAAAGCCAGCACCTCATTGGCGTAGGAAACTAAGTCTGAGAACTGCTTATTTTCATAGGAAAGTTTCATCAAATTACTCAGTGCAAAGGTGTAATGGCTTGGGTCCTGGGCCATAGATCTTAATTTTTTCAAATCTTCAGTCGGGTCCCCTCCTAGTTGCTGCTCTAATTTTATAGTGACCAAAGCCATTAGGGCTGCCTCTGCATTGGGAGAAGCCATTTTTACAAGCGCTTCAAAAAGGGGCAATGCCTTTTTATATTGGGCGGCCTCCCTGTAAGATGTAGCCAAATCATAAGTAATCTCTACAAAGTGCAAGCCATTGGGGAAATCTTCTAAGTAGGTTTCCAAACGCCTGATTTTCTCAGGCAAAGGAGCCATTGCATTTTTAAGCTGGAGCTGCTCATAGCTTTCCTGATCCAATTCTTCGTTGTCTGGCAGAGGAATGTCCAGCGCAGCCAACCAATTCCTATAGGCCTGTACCTGGTCCAATTCCAAATAAATTCTTTTGGCAGAGACACGGGCCTGAGAAAAGGCGTCAGAATTTTTATAGGCTTTACCCATCTGTTTAAAAACAGCCAATGCCTCTTCAGACTTGGACTGATTGTAAAACAAAAGGCCTTTTTTTAACATGGCATCTGGAACCTCAGCAGATGTTGGAAAAAGAGAGATGAGTTTGTCAAAACTTTCAATAGCTAAAGATGGCTCATCTTGAGCAGCGTAAGCCATACCTAATTCTAAAAGCGCCTTGGGATAATATCTGGGGCTCACAGAAATACGTTCAAAACCCTTTAATCTCTCTATTTTCTGATCTAACAGCCCCATAAGCCCCATAGCCATAGCTCCGTTAAAAGCGGCATAGGCCTTTAATTTAGGTACCTCATTTAAGGTTCTGTTATAATAAATAAGCGCATTTTTAAAATCTCCCATACTGTAGTAAGCGTCTGCCAGCCTCACTAGAGTCTCCTGATATTCAAAACTCAAACTTTCCCCACCCTGAGCTATACTCTCAAATTGTCTGAACTCTACCACAGCTTTGTCATAAGCCTTAGTCTTAAAGAACGCATAGGCTTTCTGATAATGCCTTAGTTGTTGCAATCGCTTTGGCAATAATTTATAATGAGGTTCTAATTTCTGTAAGGACTCTAAAGCTCTTGGATAATCATAGGCTCTCATGTTTACCTCTGCCTGCCAAAAATACGCCTGTGCAGCTACATCCGTTTGCTGGTCTATCTTTAAAATATAACTGAGGTAGTTTGCTGCCTTGGAGTAAGCTTCACGATCCATAGCCTCTAAAGCAGCTCGTAAAGCTAAATCTTGCTGCTGTGCGCTATTTGCTAGATCAGGCATTTTTGCTACTAAATCCAGGGCCCCTTGATAGTTTTTTTCTAACAAAAAGGCATGGAGAAGTAAGTTTTTAAGTTGTGTGGTTTGAGGGTCCTGTGGGTATTCCCGAATAAAATCTCCCAAAACTTCTCCAATAGCCTCAAAAGGATTGCCTTGTTCGTAACTTAGCTTAGCATACTGCAAAGCCGCATCCTTTGCTATATCTTTATCAAAAGCCAACACAGACGCCTGCTTAAAGGCATTAGTCGCAGCAGATTTTTGATGGTTCTTGAGGTAAGACGCCCCCAAATAGTAGTAAGCGTTTTGTGACAGAGCATCCTTACCCTCTGTGATCTTGTTAAAATAAGACTGGGCTTTTTCATATTCTTGTGTGGCGTAAAAACTATACCCTAATTGATAAAAATCTTCAGCAGACCAACGCCTTCTTTGCCCTTTATATGCCTCTAAATAAGGAATGGCCAGCTCGTATTTTTCAAGATTAAAATAAGCCTCTCCAATGATCTTATTAAGCTCAGAGCGTTCTTTAACAGAAGACAAAGGCAAATAATCTAAGGCGGTTTCTAAAGCCTTAGAAAAATCACCTTCTTTAAAGTAAATATCTGCTAAAAAATAGCCATTCTGATTTTGGGACTTGTCTGGACCAGAGGAGGTAAAAACATCCTTTGCCAAAGCATAGTCTCCCCCAACATATGAGATATACCCCAAATAATAGTTTGCTTGAGAACCCCATGTTTTATCTGTAGCTACCTTACTCAACAAGGGTAATGCACCCTTGTAATCTTTAACAGCAAAAAGAGAGTAGCCATAGGAAAAATAATAAGTCATTAAATCCTTTGAAGAGATCTGAGAGGGAATTACGCGAGCAAACCAAGGCAGGGCTGCAGCGTATTGGCCTTTGTTAAAATAATCCCCTGCCAATCTAAAATAAATATCTGTAGCGTAAATAGAGCTTGGGAAGCGTTGCACAAATTGGTCTACCAAATCCACGGCATTTTTTTGAGATAAATACACCGCAGACATCAGTTGCAAATACAAAGCCTGCTCTGCTATAAGAGCATCTGAATTAGTAGTTAGGGGAGCCACCGTTTCTTGCACCCTATGGTAGCGTTTAGCGCTAAACCAATCCTGTACCCGCTCCATAGATTGCAGCGCGTATGAATCTCCTATCACAGACTGAGCATGCCCAGAAAATAGGAAGCTAAAAAAAAGAAAACCAATTAAAAAAGAACTCAGGAATCTCATAAAAAATTAAATAAGCAAAAGGTTTCATTATCTAAACGCTCCCAAAACAAAATAAGTATAAGGGAATGGAAATTTAAAAAACCTATGGGGTGTTACAAAAGAACTTAGTACATTTATATGAACAATTTTTATACATGTCTACACCCATTTTACACATTCAAGACGCGCAGATATTTCAGGAGCAAAACATGGTCTTACAAGACGTAAACCTATCTCTAAATAAAGGAGAATTTATCTATTTGATAGGAAAAACAGGCAGTGGAAAAAGCAGTCTTATGAAAACACTTTTCGGAGAGCTTCCTCTGAGAGTGGGAAACGGGCAAATAGTAGGTTATAACTTAGCTGGCCTCAAAGAGGCCGATATTCCTTTTTTACGTCGCAAAATAGGAATGGTATTTCAGGATTTTAAACTATTGCCAGATCGCAGTGTAGAAAAGAACCTTCACTTTGTGCTCCAGGCAACCGGATGGAAAGACCCTCAAGAAATAAATGCCAAAGCCCAAGAGGTCCTAGACAAAGTAGGAATGAAAACCAAAGGGTTTAAATTCCCGCACGAACTTTCGGGAGGAGAACAGCAAAGAGTTGCTATTGCCAGGGCGCTATTAAATGACCCAGAACTCATCTTGGCAGACGAACCCACAGGAAATCTTGACCCTCAAACCTCAGTAGAAGTCATGAAAGTGCTCATGGACATACATGAAAGTGGCAGGAGTATTTTAATGTCTACTCATGACTATGCCTTACTACTCAAGTTCCCTTTCAAAACCCTAAAATGTGACGGCGGACAGATTTTTGAAGTAGTTCAAAAAGCGCTGTGATATTTTTTTTGTTTATTTGCTTTAACAAAGCCAATGGCATACATGGAAGTACTAGGAATAGATATTGGAGGTTCTGGAATTAAAGGCGCCTTAGTTAACGTAAAAACTGGGCAAATGCTCACAGAACGCTATAGAATTCCAACTCCAGCAAGCCGTAAGCCAGAGGAGATGGCCGCTGTGGTGGCAGAAATCACTAAGTTTTTCAACTATACTGGACCCATTGGAATTGGCTTCCCCTCTGTCATAAAAAAAGGCATATGTACCACCAAAGGAAATCTTCACAAAAGCTGGGTAGGCATACATGTCACCTCTCTTTTTGAGCGTCACACCGGCTGTAAGGTAACCGTAAATAATGACGCAGACGCTGCTGCCAGTGCAGAGATGGCCTTTGGATGTGGCAAAGACCTAAAAGGTTTTGTGATCATGGTCACTATTGGAACCGGCCTAGGAAGCGGTGCTTTTTTAAACGGAGAGCTCATTCCCAATTTTGAACTGGGCCAAATACCCTATAAAAAACATTCTAAAATAGAGCTATGGGCTTCTGCAGCAGCCAAAGAGAAAGAAGTACTCTCTTTTAAAAAATGGGCCAAACGCTTTAATACTTTTTTAGCCTATGTAAATCTAATTTGTGCGCCAGATCACATTATTGTAGGCGGTGGCACCTCAAAAGATTGGGATAAATTTTCAAAGTATTTAGAAGTAGATTGCCCTGTTATGCCAGCAGAATTTTTAAACCAAGCGGGTATTATAGGAGCCGCAGTATCTGTGACCCATCCACACGCATAAAAACATTAAGCAATCTTGTTGCGTTTTCTTTCGTTTTCAGTCAGGTGAATTTTACGCAATCTCAAATACTTAGGGGTCACCTCTACATACTCATCCTTTTGAATATATTCTAGTGCCTCTTCCAAAGAAAACTTGATAGCTGGGACAATTTTTGCCTTGTCATCTGCACCAGAGGAACGAACATTGGAAAGTTTCTTTGTTTTAGTTACGTTCACGGTCATGTCGTCTCCACGAGAATTCTCACCAATCACTTGGCCTTCGTAAATATCTTCTCCTGGGTCTACAAAGAATTTTCCTCTATCTTGTAATTTGTCTATAGAGTAAGGAATAGCCTTACCTAATTCCATAGAAACCAATGAGCCATTTTGACGCATAGGCACATCGCCCTTCATGGGCTGATACTCTAAAAATCTGTGGGCCATAATAGCCTCTCCAGCGGTAGCAGTAAGCAACTGATTTCTCAGTCCGATAATACCTCTAGAAGGGATTAAAAACTCACACACCATTCTATCTCCTTTGGCCTCCATAGAAGTCATCTCCCCTTTTCTAAGGGTAACCATTTCTACCGCCTTTCCAGAAACAGACTCCGGCAAGTCTATGGTTAAAAATTCTATAGGCTCACATTTTACACCATCTATTTCTTTAATAATTACCTGAGGCTGACCAATTTGCAATTCATAGCCTTCTCTTCTCATAGTTTCTATGAGTACAGAAAGGTGGAGTACCCCACGTCCAAAAACTAAGAATTTATCTGCAGAATCTGTTTCGTTAACTCTGAGTGCTAGGTTTTTCTCAAGCTCTTTGGTCAAACGGTCTTTAATATGCCTAGAAGTTACATATTTACCATCTTTTCCGAAGAAAGGACTGTCATTAATAGTAAATAGCATACTCATAGTAGGCTCATCTATTGCGATGGTTTGTAACTGCTCAGGGTTTTCAAAATCTGCTACAGTGTCTCCAATCTCAAATCCTTCTATACCTACCAAAGCACAAATATCTCCAGCAGTTACTTCTGGCACCTTCAAACGACCTAAGCCCTCAAAGGTGTATAATTCTTTTATTCTGGACTTCACAATAGATCCATCTCTTTTTACCAAAGAAATTTGTTGGTTTTCTACCAAAGTTCCCCTTTGTAAACGACCAATAGCAATTCTTCCTGTAAAAGAAGAGAAATCTAATGAGGTAATAAGCATTTGGGTATTCCCCTCTTTTACCTCAAAAGAAGGAACGTGGTCTATCACCATATCCAATAAAGGCTCTATATTTTCAGTGATCACCTTAGGGTCTTCAGACATCCAATTGTTTTTTGCAGAGCCATAAACCGTTGGAAAATCTAACTGCCACTCCTCTGCTCCTAATTCAAACATGAGGTCAAACACTTTTTCGTGAACTTCCTCTGGGGTACAGTTTTCTTTGTCTACCTTATTGATTACAACACATGGCTTAAGCCCTAGGTCAATCGCTTTTTGTAAAACAAATCGGGTTTGTGGCATGGGACCTTCAAAGGCGTCTACCAACAACAGAACACCGTCTGCCATATTTAATACACGCTCTACCTCACCACCAAAATCGGCGTGACCAGGAGTGTCTATGATATTTATTTTAGTGCCTTTGTATTTAACAGACACGTTCTTAGAAACAATGGTAATCCCGCGCTCGCGCTCCAAATCGTTGTTGTCTAAAATGAGATCACCGGTTTGCTGATTCTCTCTAAACAGCTGGCAATGGTACATAATTTTGTCTACCAAGGTAGTCTTACCGTGGTCTACGTGCGCAATAATCGCAATGTTCTTTGTATGAGACATAAAATGCTTTTTATAAGTTACTTAGGCTAGCTAAGCGCGCGCAAAGATACTCCTATTTTTCTACGTCATACCTATTTATATGAATTTTTATTATTTTGTTTGGGTCTGTGTCCCAGTCTCCAAAAAGCAATATCTTTGTGCCATAAATTAGACCCATGAAGTTAGACCTCATTCCGCAGATAAAACACACTAGTTCTAATCAATTTTTTCTTTTATCAGGGCCTTGTGCCATTGAGGGGGAAGAGATGGCGCTCAGGATAGCAGAAAAAATTGTAAGTCTTACCGACAAACTTCAAATCCCATACATATTCAAAGGCAGTTTTAAAAAAGCTAATCGTTCTAGGGTAGACTCTTTCACGGGTATTGGGGATGAAAAAGCACTGCAGATTCTAAAAAAAGTGTCAGAAACCTTTGGGGTTCCTACCGTTACAGATATTCATGAGGTCTCAGACGCAGCGTTGGCTGCCGCCTATGTAGACGTCTTACAAATTCCTGCCTTCCTAGTGAGACAAACAGACCTGGTAGTTGCTGCAGCAAAAACAGGAAAAGTTGTCAATCTTAAAAAAGGCCAGTTCATGAGTCCAGAAAGCATGAAACACGCCGCTCAAAAAGTGGCCGATTCAGGGAATGCCCAATGTATGATTACAGATAGGGGCACTATGTTTGGCTACCAAGATATGGTGGTAGACTTCAGGGGGATTCCCACCATGAAAGCTTTTGCTCCGGTTGTCTTGGATGTGACACATTCTTTACAGCAACCCAACCAAAGCTCAGGGGTTACTGGTGGGCGCCCAGAAATGATAGAGACCATAGCCAGAGCAGGGATTGCTACTGGTGCAGATGGTATTTTCATAGAAACTCATTTTGACCCTTCTAACGCCAAATCTGACGGGGCAAATATGCTGCATCTAGATCATATGGAAAGGTTGCTCACCAATCTAGTTGCTATTAGGAAAACAGTGAATGGCTTGTCTTAAAAGGCACTTATTCTTTACCAGCTACAAAATCACTTAAATATTCGAAATTGGGAGTGAGTTTTCCGTTCTCAGTCATTTTGGCTCTGGCCAAAATACCGTCTTTATCTCCATTAAAGAAGGCGGGAATTACATACTCCATAAATGCCGCTCCAAAACCCTCAGAAGCGTCTGCTGGAAGCTCGCAAGGCAAGTTGTCTACCGCCATAACCGCAATGGCGTTGTCTTGCAAATAAGAAACCTCTTTCCCAGTAGCTCTGTCTACCCCATAAATAGGATCCTTAATAGTACTAGCCCTAAGAGTTGTGGGAATAGGGTGTCCAATATCACAGCTTATGTCTGCAATAACAACCGGCTTAAATGAAGCTGCAGCAATGTCTTTCATTCTAAAAAATGCCGGAGCCCCTTGGCCATAAAAATGTCCTGCAATAAAAATATCTGACACCTCTGTGTATTTTTTAAAATCAGAAATATACAATTCAGGGTGCTTAAAAAATTCTTGCTTGGAAGCCAGTTGTCCGTCTGCCCTTTTGTGATAATCCAACACATCTATTTGGCAGTATACCGCTTTTTCAAAATGACGATCTAAGAAATGATCCTGGCATACTTTTATGAGCCCCATAGCATCTAAAATTTCTGCGGCACCATTACCAACCCTACCTGTTCCTGTTAAAACTATTTTAACATTAGCGGGTAAGTTTACAGTTTTGAGTTGTGCAATTAAAGCATCAAGATCTTTCAAGTCATTGGCCTGAGGCAAGCTAAAAAGCCGTTGCTTAAGCCCATAGGTTCTTATGGCATGGTAAGCCCCTACCAGACCTGCATAGCGACCAAAAGCCACCAAACGCTGGCCTTTTGCATTAGTAATCACCTCATGGTCGTAAAGCGTAATTTTATTTTTTAAAACGGCCTGCAACAGTTCACGGTTGTAAGCTTGCTTTTTAATGGTGTGCGAAAAAAAGAAATAAGAAGTATTGGGTATGAGGTCTCTAATAGGCACCTCTTTAACCCCCAAAAGCACCTCACAGTCTTTCATCTCCTGAGAAATAGTTAGGTTTTTTTCTCTGTATAAGGCGTCTGAAAATACTCTTATATCCGAGGGCTCTACCCTAATATCTATTCCAGGGTACTGATCCTTAAGCCATTCACAAGCTTCCGGTGATAAAACCACTCGCCTGTCCGGCGGATTCTTTCTCTCTTTTATAAGTCCAAAGCGCATGTTCCTAAATTTTTATGTGTCTAATGTAAGAGGAATTCACTGGGCTCACAAACTTTTTACTAACTTTGCAGGCTACACGGGGCCGACCGGTTTTGACAGCGAGGTCAATTGGAGTGTAAGCATGCCGAGCGCTGAATTACAGCTCGTAAATCTCATTTTTCACACTTTTAATTGGCGAGAATAACTACGCTCTAGCTGCTTAATCTGAATTATAGTAGGATTTAGCCACGTCCCTACAAGGTAGGGAGGCCAGATGTTCCTGGGAAGCCCTTGTTGTTGGCGTCCCTTTTAGGAGCACCATCAAAAACAACATAGAGAAATTAAGGCTTCGGTAATTTCTTAAAGCTAAAGAAGCTAAGGAGAAGTTGGGCGGTTTTCGGTCAGGCTTCTTTCGAAAATTAATCGAAAACTAAGCATGTAGAAAGCATTGTAATTGCTTGTTTGGACGAGGGTTCGACTCCCTCCGGCTCCACTTCAAAACCCCGCCTTGCGGGGTTTTTTGTTTCGCCTCCGGGGCCTAAGCACCATCTCGCCGCTCACTGTAAAAGCTTCACTGGAGCTTTTACAAACATTCGCACGTCTCCGGCTCCACTTAACGCACAAAAACCCACTCGAAAGAGTGGGTTTTTTTATGGCTATTAGCGTTAAAAGCTTGCTTTTGTAGGTGAGGTTGTTTCTTCCTTTTATTGAGGTTCCCTTTTAATATGTAATATATAACCACCCTGTAAGTGGTTTCTCTCCTGTATTTAATTCTATCACATAGTAATAAGAAGCGGCTGGAAGTGGGTCTGCACTATTTTTATAGGTTCCTCTCCAATCATTTCTGTATCCTTGTGCGGAGAATACCTCTTGTCCATTTTTATTGTATACAGACACTCTAGCGTTTGGATACATGTCTAGGTTAATGATCTTCCATGTGGCTTCCAATCCACTACTGTTTGGTGTAAGTACCCCTGAGACTTCTAGCTTAGCGTCGTCAAAACCGTCGTTGTTGTCATCTGTGTCTGCGTTGTCCCCTATGCCGTCTCCATCCGAGTCTTTTGTTTCACTTGGATCTAATGGGAAGGCGTCTTGACTGTTAGGCACTCCATCGTTATCTGAGTCAATATCTATATTGTCTCCCAGGCCATCTCCGTCTGCGTCTGAGCATTCGCTGGGGTCTCTTGGAAAAGCGTCAGCTTCATTTAAACAGCCGTCTCCATCTATATCATTATCTAAACAATCTGGAATTCCATCTTGGTCTAAGTCTCCAGGCAGGTCATCTACATCTAATGGATTGCTGTTACATTCCAGCTCGTCTAAATCTGAGTAGCCATCATCATCGTCGTCTTCATCTGCATTGTTTCCTATGCTATCACCGTCTGTATCTGTCCATTCCGCTGGGTCTAATGGGAAGGCATCAGCCGTATTTAATACCCCATCATTATCACTGTCTTCATCTACACAGTTTGGAATACCATCTTGGTCATAATCTAAAGAAACTGAAGAATTATCTAGAGGGTCTGAGCCGCAGGCTATTTCATCTGTATCTGATTGGCCATCATTGTCGTCATCTGTGTCTGCGTTGTTTCCTATGCCGTCACCATCTGTGTCTGTCCATTCGCTTGGATCTACCGGGAAGGCGTCTTCTGTGTCCTCTACTCCGTCACCATCGTCGTCTTCATCTATACAATTGGCAATACCATCTAAGTCTGTATCTGATGGTTTAGAACTAGCTAATATTGGGTCTGAACCACAGGCTATTTCATCTTGGTCACTATACCCATCGTTATCATCATCTTCATCTAAACAATTAGGAATACCATCTCCATCGGTATCGATTGGAGTTTGGTCATAGTCTAATGGATCTGTACCACAGGCTATCTCATCGGTGTCGCTAAACCCATCTCCATCATCATCTGTGTCGCAGACATCTCCCGTGCCGTCTCCATCCGTGTCTAGCTGGTCTGCATTTGGTGTGCTAGGGCAGTTGTCCGTCCCATTTAACACCCCATCGTTATCTAAATCTGTGTCTGCGTTATCTCCTATGCCGTCTGCGTCTGTATCTGTACATTCAGATGCGTCTAGTGGGAGGTCATCTTGAGAATCTAAACAGCCGTCATTATCATCATCCTCATCCAATACATCTGCAATACCATCTCCATCGGTATCTGCCTGGTCTGCATTTGGCGTGTTAGGGGCATTGTCACAAACATCTCCTATTCCATCCCCGTCTGCGTCTGCCTGGTCTGGGTTAGAGGTAGTTACACAATTATCTATATGATCCATCACACCATCGCTGTCTGTGTCTCTTTGGTAAGCAGCACATCCATTAGCGTCTACGCTTGCTCCTGCTATGGTCCCAGGACACAAGTCAAAAGGATCTAAAACACCGTCTCCATCCGTATCTCCTACCGCAACTACAAAGCTTGTTTGTATACTTGCAGAGTTGTACTTATTAGGTATGGCCAATTGTTTTGCTGTAATGGTAGTAGTTCCCGCTGCTATAATCTCCATGGTACTGCCACTAATAGTAGCTACGGAAAGATCACTAGAACTATACACTATCGTTCCAGGCACCGAACTAGTAGGTGCTGTAATGGTAAAGTCAGGATCCGAGTCTACCTTGGCAGGAATACTAAAATTACTTAGAGTAACTACTCCTGGTTTTATCGTGATAGTTTTCTGAACTACTGGTGCTGGGTTAAAAGCGGCACTGCCACTTTGACTAGCCTCTACAACTACCACCCCAGTCTGACTAATAGTTAAGCTGTTTCCAGATAGCGTCGCTGGACCACTCACCACACTATAACTTACTCCTAGGCCTGAAGAGGCCGATGCCGTTAATGGAATACTGAGTCCATCTCTATAATTCACCTCTGTAGGTAAGGCAGGAGCGTAACTAATGCTCTGCGCTGTTTTTACTACATCCATCGAAAGCGATACGCTTGCCGCATTGTACCTTGTAGTAGCGTTTACAGAGAAAGTCACTGTAATTACACCCGTTGTTCCAATAGAGGTTAATTCATAATTACCCACTGTCCCTGAAAGAGTAGCTACACTTCCAGAGGCTAGTGATACATTCACTGGATTACCAGAACTGCTTGTAGCTGTTAGCGGAATAGTAGTAAAATCTTTTAGTGGTTTGGTGTTAGGGAGCGGGCTCACATTTATATTCTGTGTCCCTTTGTTAATGGTAAGGGTGAGTGAAATGGTCCCTGAATTGTAGTTCGCAGTGGCAGCCTGAGTGGCCGTGATAACCACATTGCCCGAGTGAGTCATGCTCACCTTGTCTCCAGTAATAGTAGCAGTGGCCGTATTAGAAGAGGCGTAGGTAAAGCCTCCGTCTGAATTAGAGGTTGGTTGTACTAAACTAAAGTCTGCATCTCCATAGGTTTTGGTAATGTCTGCAAAGCCAGAGAGTGTGGGCGTAGCTTTAGTTACCGTTACTGTAAAACTGGTGGTAGCAGACTCATAGTTGGCCGTCTCACTAAGTGTGGCTGTTACAATGGCTGTTCCTGCCCCAGTAAATGCCAATGTGGCTGTCTGGGTATCTGAACCTACTTCTGTAGAAGCAATCTGAACCACAGAGGGGTTAGAGGAAGTATATTGAATGGCCGTAGTGGTGCTTAGTGTATTTATCACCGTATCATTGGCATCTCCATAAGTCTTTGTAATATCTGAGATAGCAGAAAGATTAGGATCTGCCTTACTAACCGTTACTGTATAACTCACAGTAGCTGCATTGTAATTGGCATCTGCCGCTTGGCTAACTGTAATAATACTCGTTCCAGCGCCTACAATAGTGTGACTCACTGTCTTGCTCGTAGTGGTGGTGGCCGTAGTACTTAGAGCAATCACATCTGTATTGCTACTTGAAAAAGTAAAGGATCCTGTGCTACTAGAAGTAGCTGTTTTAGCAAATGAAGGATCACTAAATGCAAGGGTAACATCTGATATTGGACTAGAGGAATCACTTAGAATAACAGCGTTATTCTTATCTACGCTAAGGGTAAAACTAGTAGTACCAGTGGTATAGTTATCAGTTGCAGATTGAACGGCTGTAATAACTGTACTTCCAGCGCCTTGTATATTGAGCGTATTGGTTCCTGTAAGCGTAGCCACAGTAGTATCTGACACTGTAAAAGTAAGCGTTCCTGTAGAGGAAGACACGAGCATTGAAGAATCAATGTTAAAGGCTGGGTCGTCATAAGTTTTAGTCACATCTGTTACCGTGTAAGACGGCGTGGCTTTATTCACCGTTAAGGTAATGGTGGCCGTAGCAGAATTATAAGTAGCATCCGAAGCCTGAGTAAGAGTAATAGATGTGGTTCCTGCTCCAACTATCGTAACTGTGTTACCACTCACTGTAGCAACTGTGGTATCTGAAACTGTATACGTAATAGCTCCTGTACTGCTGCTGGTACCAGTAAGAGGGAAATCTGCATCACCGAAGGTTTTGGTTATGTCTGTGAAATCAACGATAGTTGCATCGCTCTTAATAACAGTCATTGTGGCTGTGATGGTTCCTGCAGTATAATAGTCATTCTGTATGACAAAGGCTGTAATAGAGGTTGTCCCTGCTCCAACTACTGTTACAGAGCCTGTAGAAGAATCTACAGTAGCTACTGCCGTATTGGTAGAGCTGTAAATTATAGGCGCAGTAGAATTCGTAGTTGGCGGTGTAAGAGCAAATGGTTCTTGAAGCGTATTTACCGTAAAGCCTGGGAAGCCAGACATGGTTGTTGTAATTCTCTCAAAACTAAGCGTAGTGGTTGCTGTATCTAAACCAGGCGATGAAAAAGCTAATGTAACGTCTGAAGTTCCATTGATTTTTAAATCTGTAAATGTAGCTACTCCATTACTATCGGTATTTACTTCTAAGGTGCCTGATAAGGTTGCTGTACCTGAGCTTACACCAACTACAATAGGCGTATTTTCTTGAGACACATTATTCCCATTTGCATCTTGTAATTGAATTTGGATGGTTGGTGACAGTGTAGTGCCATAGTTGTAACTTGCTGGCACTCTTGTTGCGCTCATCGTTGCAGTTGTAGGTGTGATAGATCCCGTGTTGTAAGCAATAAAGGCAGGATCTGATACTCCTGAAGGTAAATATACTAGGCTAGCCAAATTAGCAGCGTCGCTTTGTGTTAAGCCAAACTCACTTAAAGTGATTGCTTTAACCCTCACAGGAGAGGTGGTTTCAGTAGTAGCCGTATTACCCGGAATACTATAATTCTTTGAGAGCCATTCTCCTTGCTTTGCCACTGCGCTAAAGTCTATATTTAGTTTATTCCCCACCAGTGCTCCACTCGAGTTCTCAAACCACAATTGGTCTGGGCTTGCAGAAGGAACATCTACTTGGGAGACTAAAATATCTGGTGTAGTATCAGTTACAGAAGAGGCATTTACTGAAACTTTTAAGGATTGCTTAAACTGTGGAATATTGGTGAGACCACTTCCCATATTTAAGCCCTGAGTACCATCTGTTAAACTAAGTCCAATAGAGGTTTTAGAGGCGGTGCCTGTAGGAGCAGAAACAGAAGAGGCTTGTATTCTGTTATAATTACTTCCTGAAGTAGCTAGGTTTGAGAGTGGAAGGGCTTGGAAGGTTTCTGACTCATAGAGCTGCTTTCCAAGTACCCAGTTAGAACTGCTGCCACTAAGAGCAAAACCTTCAAGTGTTCCTGTATTTCCACTACCAGTTCTATCTATTAATGTAGTAGCACCAGTATTTGATCCTGAGGCAGTCTCTTGGTTGAAATCATAATAAGCTAATAAGCCAGATTCGTTGCCTGTTAATGAACGATTCATGGAGGCACGTATTTGATCCTCTGTTCTAACAACATTCCAAATTCGAACTTCATCTATCAAACCTTTAAAATAATTGTCTGCTTTACCTATATAATAATTTCCATATAAAGTCAAAGATCCTGAAATAGCTTCATTTAGAACTGTTTCACCGTTTACTCGTAAAATTGATGATGTACCATTTTTTACCCATGACACATGATACCATATACTTAATGGCGTTACACTTGAAGTAGTTACTTTACCTACATCGCTCGAATCATAATGTAAATATCCGTTTTTAAACCATATACTAGGATTTCTTTTTGATGTTGAAGAGCCTTCTGGGTTACCTATAATATTATGATATTGATTGTCATTTAAAATAGAATTGTCTGGTTTAAACCAAAATTCAATTGTGAAATTAGAAACGCTAGATCCTCCAAAAACATTTGAGTTTAAATCTACATAATCATTAGTTCCATCAAAATTCAGTGCATTGCTTCTGCCTACTAATGATTGTGTGTCGAGAATTGAGTTATCTACCCCAGTAGCATAGGTCTTTCCTCCAAAGTCAAATCCAAGTAAATCATGATCGGTGTTAGGCTTTGTTGAATTTATATTTCCCGCTCCTGAACTCCAATAACCACCAAAGTCGGTATATATATCTCCTACCTTGTCATTGTCAGTGGTCTGAAGATTTACATCGGCAATATCACTAGCTGTTAAGGCATCATAACTCTCTGTGCCTGTATCTAAATCTGAGGTTGGATCTCCAGTCACTAATGTAAAACTAACATCTCCATCATTTATATTGTCATCTACCCCGTAAATGACAACAGACGTAGAAGATGCAGAATCAGTTAAAGTAACCACCGAACTTGTTACTATGCTATTAGCACTAAAACTTGCCTCTGTAGCGTCACTTAAACTAATAGTCATAGTTACAGTAGCACTGTTCGAAGTCAAATTTGAAAGCAGTGCAAAGGTGGCGGTAATGCTTCCTCCATTTTCAGATAAGGTGTTTCCACTTGTTGTTACACTTATTCCTGGTGGGTCTGTGTTTTGATTGGTGATAGTTTGCGTTGGAAGCGTAGATCCATTATAAGCAGAATCACTAGATACTGTGGTACCCGTGATAGTATAACTCTGAGCACCGTCTCTAAGAAGTGCTCCACTATTTTCAGTGTCATCTATACCTGTTACTGTAATGGTTTGTGGGGTGTTCCAGTTACTTGTAGTGAAAGTCAAACTAGAGGGGCTAATAGTACCCTCTGTAGCGTCATTCACATAAAAATTCAGAGTTACATCGGCCGTAGGCGCTTGTGGTAATACTGCAGATATTTGAGCTGTGTCTCCATCCTCATCTGTAGTAGCATCTCCATCTACAATACTTAGAGTTGGAATGATACTTCTTGTGAGTGTTATGGTATAGGTGGTATTTGATCCATCTGGGGCATATACTATGATAGTAACCGTACTTGTCCCATAAGGAATGTTGTAAAGCGTGTCACTGGTACTAGCAGTTGGAATACCATTAATAGTCATGCTTGCTACGTTACTATTAGTTGTAGCAGAAAAGGTAGTAGTGCCTACTGTAGCGCCAACACTCATAGCATAAGAATAGGTGCTGCTATTAAAAGTAGGACTGAGTGTAATATTGTTAAAGCTAATGTCTGATAAACTACTGTCGTTGTCTAAAATAGTAATAGTTCCTGTAGCTGTTTTAGACTCTGAGCCTCTTGTAGCAGTGGCTGAGACCGTGTAGCTTGAGCCTGGTGTTAGCGCGTTTGCATCTGGGATAGTGAGTGACCATGAGTAACCATCTACAGTAAGTGCGTCTGATGTGGTATAAGTGATTCCGTTAACTATCACACTTAAAACATCTGTACCTCCTTGATTACTTCCCCATGTTCCTGTAATGGTTGGTGTAAGGTCTGAATAGGTAGCCGCAGTAACAGTAGGTGCTAAAATAGCATTGGTGCTAATCTCATTTAAAGACCCTTTAATTACTATACCAAGCTCTTCCCAGGTTTTAGTGAGATCTGCTGTCCTGTCGTCAATTCCACCTATATCTCCATTGGCAGTCTGAGAGGTGGAAGTAAATGTGTAAATGGCAAACATACTGTCTCCATCTATGGAAGCTCCAAGTGCATCTGACACAAAACTCTTTAAAGATTCTTCTGTAAAAGCAAATTCAATCCAAGTGTCTGTTTCATCGCTATCTAAATCAGTGTCTGCGTCATAAGCCTTTATAAAAGCATCTCTAGAGGTGAGTTTTCTCTCTATATTGTCATTATTAGAACTATTCAACCAGCCTGTATTAGAAGGACCTGTACCAGCTTTAGATGGGTCTGATAAATGAAAAGCTACATAAGGCGTATTGTCTTTAACATTAGCCTCTACAAAAACGTCTGCCACATAATTGTTGTCTTTGTCAAGGGCCAAATAAAAGGAAGTTCCTAATTTTCCTCTGGAATGACTCGCACCCATTCTAACTCTAAAGTAATACACCTCATCACTAGAAGCGCCTGTGCTAAAATTGTAAGTAGCTCTTTGAGTCTCAAGCATGGCATTCGTAGCGTCTCCAACTAAATCGGTGTCTTTAACTGCCTGCTGATCATCATTTGGGTCAAAATTGGCTAGTTTAATTAAAGGTTTCCAGGGATCTGTAGCCTGTGGTATTACGCTAATTGGGTTTCCAACGTTTACCAGACCAGAAACATTAGATGTAATACTACAGCCACCCTTTGAGACTACTACATAATAATACCATTTAGAAACAGTATCTGTTGGAGGTGTGAAGGTGTCACTGGTAGCTCCACCAATGGACGTGCCACCCGTGTTGCTATTAGATGCATTTTTATACCACTGATAAGATACTCCTGTACTATTACTTACTGAAACACTAAGGTCTGTTGGGGTTGCACTAGGTAACAAACTTTGATTGGCAGTACTTGGATGCCTATCAATCTCGAATTTCTCTAATGTAAGAACATTAGAATATAAAACCAACGAAGAATTAGAAGTGTCTGTAGCTTCTCTTCTAAAGTAAGTAGTTTGCGAAATTTCACTAGGATTATAAGTTAATGTTGTTTCACCAGGTATATCAGTATAATTTGAGTTATCTGTGCTAACTTGCCATTGGTAACTAAAAGTACCAGAACCACCATTTGCAGCAGCTGTAGAAGTAAAAGCATCTGGATCTGTACTTGAAGTACAAAAAACAGAAGTGGTAGAAGATATTGTGCCGCCTGATTGAAGAAGAGTAATTTTCACATAACCAGAACCATTATTATACTGACTAAGGTTTACTATATCAGAAGAAGATCCATTATAAAAACCATCAGAGGTTTTTTTATTTGTAGCAGTATTTATAATATATGAACCACCACCACCACCACCTTCTCTTTTACTAGCACCACATTCAGTTATATGTGCCCCTCCAGCACCTCCTGAGTAGCCACCTCCACCTCCACCACCAACTGTACTATTACAGGTACTACCACCACCACCAAAACCTCCATAACTTTTACCAGAGTGACCATCGGGTAAACCTCCATAGCCTCCATTTAAAAAAGATGAGCCTTCACTAGTAGAGCTTGATGAGCCATGAGAACCATCAGTATTAAATCCACCTCCTCCACCTCCTGAATGCCCTCCAGCAGAGCAAGCAGATCCACCATTTCCATTTGAACCTCCTGAGCTAACCCCATAAGTACTATCAGTACCACTTGTACTCGTTGATCCATTTATTCCATTGTTATCAGATGAAGCACCACCACCACCACCTGCAATGATCAAAGGACTTGTTCCTGAGACAACAAACGAACCACCACCACCACCACCAGTTCTACCGGCGTTAGTTCCAATTTGGCCTGATAAAATTTTAATTTGAGTTCCTGCTGTTAATTGAACATCAGCCATAACAATCGCACCATAACCAGGTATTGTGATATCTCCCGTTTTACCTCTTGATCCTGCAACTTCAATTCTATATTCAGCTGTATTTGGAACCGTCCAACTATAAATACCATTAGAGTAGGAAACAGCGCCACCTAATCCACCATCAGTTATGTTTTCAGAAGGGCCAGGCGATCTCCCGGTTCCAGTGGCATTGAATGTTTTATATGGTAAACTTTGCCCAAAAACATTAACCTGTATTAAAAAGACAAAAGCTATTAATATTAAACCTTTTAAAGATTTTGTAATATGGCTCATAGTTACTGTTCTATTCTTCAATGTATTTTATTCTAACTTATCCTTGTTATCTTCCTTCTGAGTTTGGTTATTGGCTTTACTATCCCCAAACTTAAACCTCAAAAACAATTCATGAGTGTTTGCCCTAAGGGCTGTGCTGCTGGTTCTTTGACCCATTTCATAGCCGTACCCAAAGTCAAAGAGCTTCATACCTTTAAAAGCTAGCATGGCACTGATGTAATCATTATTACTCACGCCCATGCCTAATTCCAATTGATCCTTTAAGTTAATCTTGCCAATGGCCGTGATTTGGTTTGGGGCGTCACTGACCATGCGGTACAAAAAAGCAGGCTCTAATGAAATGGTGCTGTTTAGCTTCCATGCAAAACCACCACTGGCATATAAGTGTGGCTTGTCTGTGGCTGTTGCCTGAATACCATTGATTTCTTTGAACCTTTTGGTATTTAAAAAATTAGGGACTGAGAGTCCAAAGAAGTATGTCTTGGACGTTAAATAGGCACCCACACCTAGAAGCGGGTTTAGATAGTTTTGAATGTTACCAAGAGATTCATTGTTCTCTTGGGTAATTCTATCTAGCCTTTCAAGATCTATATTGTTATAATTAGCTCCTGCTTTAATTCCAAGATGCAGATTGGTTTGATCATTTAACTGTAATCTATAGCTATAATCTACAGAGACCATTCCTTGGTTTTCTACATAGACCCTATCTGATAAAAAGGAGAAACCCCAAGAGGCCTTATTTTTTTCAATGGAGTTATATACGAGAGAAGTAGCTCTGGGGGCATCTTCTATTCCAGACCAAGCAGCCCTGTAACCAAGACCTATAAACTGACCCTCACTTCCAGTGAAAGCAGGATTGTAAATTCCCATATTCTGTTCAAAAAACAAAAAATTAGGCTGTTGTTGGGCAAATGAAGTGAATGAGACAGTGATTAATAAAACACTGAAAATTTTTAAAGATTTAGGCTTCAAAATTTTAGGTTATAACTTAATTAACCCCAAAAATATCTATTAATGTTTGGAAAACAAAATAGCTGAAATATTAACCTGTACGATTTCTACGAAATCATACTAATTTGTCAGAAAAAAAGCAGTTTTATCTAACTTATCTAAAAATAGACCTACTTACTCATCACCTAAAACCATGGTTCATACAGGTTATATATTAACCTCAAATCTTCAAAAAAATAGTTCGAAGACCCCCTCAGGTTCCACTTCAAAAGCTTGCTTTTGTAGGTGAGGTTGTTTCTTTCTTTTATTGAGGTTCCCTTTTAATATGTAATATATAACCAGCCAGTGATAGGCTCTTCTCCTGTGTTTAATTCTACTACATAGTAATAAGAACCTGCAGGAAGTGGGTCTGCACTGTTTTTATAAGTACCTCTCCAATCGTTTTTAT
>JAKOGP010000008.1 GCA_022239325.1 Flavobacteriaceae bacterium LSUCC0859
GACGGCATAGGAAACAACGCAGACACAGATGACGACAATGATGGCCAATCAGATATCCATGAAAACAATTGCGGATCAGACCCATTAGACGCTAGTGATACTTCTTTAGATACAGATGCAGACGGCATTCCAGATTGTATAGATACTGATGATGATGGAGACGGCGTAGAAGACACGGAAGACGCCTTCCCGATAAATCCAAGCGAATGGACAGACACAGACGCAGACGGCATAGGGAATAATGCAGATGACGACGACGACAATGATGGCTACTCAGATTTAGACGAGCTGGAATGTAACAGCAATCCACTATATGCCTCTAGTGTTCCTTCAGATTTAGACAACGACGGAGTGCCCGACTGTCTAGATACAGACAGAGACGGGGATGGAGTTTTAAACACTCAGGATGTATTCCCAGATGATCCAAATGAGAGCGCAGACACAGATGGTGATGGTATAGGAGACAACTTTGAGGTAGATGACGACGGAGATGGTGTGTTAGATATAAACGACGTCTTCCCACTAGATCCAAACGAGTCAAAAGATACTGACGGAGATGGCATAGGTGACAATGCAGATCTAGATGATAATAATGACGGCTTTGGTGATATAGATCTTGAGGTGTCTGGAGCACTTACTCCAAACTCATCAGGACTTGAGAGTACTTGGAAAATTATCAATATTGAAAAGTATCCAAACGCAAGAGTTCAGATCTACAACAGAAATGGCCAGGAAGTATTTAATACTATAGCCTATAGAAATGACTGGAGGGGAACTTATAAAAATAGCAGTGACCCATTACCAGCAGGATCATATTACTATATGATAGACCTAAACGATGCCAATCAAGAAGTCATTAAAGGCTGGTTGTATATTACTTATTAATTAGATTACAATAATGAAAAATATATACACTTACATATTGTTGCTTGGTTTTACATTTATTGGCTTTACAGCCAAAGCGCAACAACAAGCTAATTTTTTATTCTTTGAGTCTAATATGAGTATTATCAACCCTGCCTTTACAGGTTCACAGGGGCAACTTTTTGGTCTTCAATACAGAACAGCATGGATGGGTGTTGAAGACGCTCCTAGAGTGGCTAGTTTTAGCTACAATACTTCTGAGAAGAAAAACACTTCTTGGGGGTTTAACTTTACCTCTGATAGGGTGTATGTGGAAAACCAGGGAGTGGTGTCTGTAGATTATAGCTATAAACTTAAGCTCTCAGAGGGTACGAATCTTTACCTTGGAATAAAAGCAGGAGCTAACTATAACAATATAGATACAGATAGACTCAATAGAATAACCTCAGAAAGTAACGCCTCTTTAGCTGGAATAACAAATTATATGAACCCACTTATAGGCGCAGGAGCTTTACTTAAAAGCAAGAATACTTTTCTTGGTTTCTCAGTGCCTAACATACTAAACAGTAAAAGATTTAAAGACCAACAAGGAGTTCAATCTACAGCTACAGATAAGCCTCACTTGTATATGAGTGGAGGAACTAGCTTTGGCCTTAGCTCAGGGCTAAGTTTAAGACCTGTTCTTTTGTATAGAATGGTGGCAGATGCTCCTAATCAATTAACTGCATTAGCCAAGTTAGACTTTAAGGATAGAGTAGAGATTGGAGCTGGTATGAGTAATAATGATTATATATCTGCTTTACTGTTTCTAAAAGGAGCCTCAAACTTGGATTTAGGAATAGGCTATGAGTTTGGACAAAGAACATCCTCAACAGCACTTAGAGAAAACACCATGGAATTTGTAGTTAGGTATAGATTTGATAAAGTTACTAAGGCAGAAACCACAAAGAAAGAAGTGAAAACGGAGTAATAGTTTTCAATAGCACCGAAATAACTAAAAGATCCATCTTATTCAAGGTGGATTATTTTTTTGTGAAGTAGTAATTGAAATTTAGCTAGGAAGGTATACTCAAGGTTTGGGTTATATATAGATTTTGAGCAAAAGCCTTGAAATGAAAAATGATTCAGAGAAACCCACTCCTCTCTTTAAATTAAGTGATGCATTGTAACTTTTTGGGTTTTTAAATAGGCATGAAGGAGTTACCTAACTTCTATGACTCACAATACAATAATCGCACAAAAAATTATCCTTGAAAACAAAAAACCCTTGAAAATCAAATGATTAACAAGGGTTTGTGTACTCTCTATGGCGCTGTTTTCGAACACATAAGTTTACATATACCACTAATTAGTACGATTTTTTAAAAAATCGTACTAATTAGTGGTATATGTATTAAAAAAATGTTTTTATAAACATTAATTTTGCAGGTTGTTAAAGGGTCCCAAATTAATATCAACCCTTTTTTTGACCAGAATGTAACCCATGCATACCAAACGCTTCTTGTGTTTTTATTTATTCTTAGTTTCTGCACTTTGTGCACAGCTAGGTTATGGGCAAAATTTGACCATTTCAGATTCTGGTGAAACAGGAATATCAGGGACTAACTGGAGTATTTCTGGAAATATTTTAACTTCCACTGAAAACGCATCCATTCATCCAGCTGTTATTGAAAAAGCATTGGACTTGGGAGAATTAAGCATCCAAGTGACAGGAGAAAAGGGAACAATTCTCGTACAATCTCCCATCCGTTCCTCTAAAGGCCATGCACTAAAATTGATTGCTCAAAGTAGTATTCAAGTCTATGAATCTATAGAGATTTCAGGTGGAGAGATTTACTTATCTGTTACTGATAACCAAATTGCCCAGGGCAGTATTTGTATTGATGGAGACATTAGTGTGGCGTCGGCCAGTGGCAAAGGAGGGAATATTCTTTTAGAAGCCAAAAACATAACTCTTTCAGAAAAGGCGGTACTCACCGCTACCGGACCCACAGGAGGTGGGAATATACTGGTTGGTGGAGACTGGCAAGGAGGTGCAAGTATAGAGAATAGAGTATTTGAGGATCCAAACAAATTAAAGCAGGCCACAAAAGTAAGTATGCACGCCAAAGCTTTTATAGACGCTAGTGCTACTGAAAACGGAAATGGAGGAACGGTGGTCTTGTGGTCTGACATTAAAAATCCAACATCTGTCACCAAAGCCCATGGAACTATTTTTGCCAAAGGGGGAAGTATTTCTGGAGATGGAGGAATGATTGAGACTTCTGGTTATTATTTAGATTCTCAAAATGTAAGAGGTTCTGCATCTGCTGAAAATGGGCAGGCTGGTTTGTGGCTGTTTGATCCGACCAATGTGACCATTGGCTCAAGTGGTTCTTCTGCGGGCACTTCAAATAATGGCGTCTCTACCATTACTGCTTCAAGTATTTCTAGCTTGTTAGATGGAGGTAGTAGTGTTACGGTGACCACTGGAACAAGTGGATCTGATTTAGGAGATATTACCATTAACACTGCTATAACAAAAAATAGCGGAACCGAAGTTACACTGACATTTGTAGCAGCAAATTCAATTGTGGTTAATGAATCTATCAACCATACTGGTGGGAGTGCATTGAATTTAATATTTGACGCAGACAACAGCAATCCATCAGGGACTACTAGAGATGGAGGCGGGATTACAATTTTAGAAAAGTCTTTAAGTACTGGAGGGGGTGATGTTACTTTTGGTGGTTCAGCTTATGGAAGTTATACAGGAGGTAGTTTATATGTAGGAGGAGGAAGCACTTCAATTGCGATAAATGCTGGTAGTGGAAATGTTTTAGTGAAAGATCAGTTAATTATTGCTAATTCAAGCAGCGATGGTTTTGTGATTAATTCCACAGCAAATGTTACTATCCATGGAACTATTGATTCAGGAAATAGTTATACCGCTGTTTCTGGAGATAAAACATGGGAAGAGGCATTAAATGATGCAGATAATACCGCAGGCTCCTATTTAGCAACCATTACTTCAGCGGCTGAAAATGCCATTGCTATTCGTGCGGCTAATTATAGTTCCGCTTGGCTAGGCGGTAGAAGGGTCACAGGAATTGGAACTGATAATGCTTGGCGTTGGGTTTCTGAACCTGGTTATACCACCAATACAGCTCCAATTTTTTTCTATCAGGGGGCTGCTTCCCCTACTTTATCAAACACCAGTAATTCAGGAGGATCGTCTGCTACTGGATATTACAATAATTGGAATGCATGGCAGGAAGGAGACAATACAGGAGGCGAACCTAATAACTGGAATGGAAGCGCGGCGGCACCGCTTACTTCTGAAAACGAGTCTGCAATTCAATTTACAGGAACTATTGGGGTATGGAATGATTTGCCAAAGAATAGTTCTAAAATACCACAGTATATAAGAGAGACCAATTTACCTCCTTCTAACCTTAAAATTAATACTACAGGAGATGTTATTCTTTATCAGAATATTGGCGTTAATAAAAAACTAGAAAATTTATTAATAACGGCTTCTAATGTTAATTTGCCAAATATTAGCACTAAATGGGCGATTAATGAAGATATTGTTTTAAATGCAAACTTAAAATACGCTAACAGTAATTCAATTACGACAACCCTATTAGTAGGAGACGACATTTTCTTTAATAAAGATGTGATTGCCAATGGTATCGGGAAGTTAAACTTAGACCTTAAGGCAGCTATTTACTCAGGGGAAATTGTTTTTGAAGGTAATGTCACTACAAAAGGTGGGGTTATAAGTACTACGTCAGCTATAGTGTCTTTTCAATCAGAATATGATCAATCAATAAATACTACTGCTACGAGTGGTGACGGGGGAGATCTTATTTTTAATTCCAATGTACAGATTGGGGTATTAGATAGTGGTGATGAAGGGAAGCTAAATTTCATTACAGATGGAGGAGATGTGCTCTTTAAAAAAGATGTTAATGCATCTAGTAGTATACAAAGACAGCTTGTAACGGGTATCTCTTTAAATGGATGGAGTAGCACTAGTACTCTATATACTGGGGTTGAAGAATGGGGGACTATTCTAGGGGCATTTGACTACGGAGATAATTTAACGGCTCCTTTAGATTTTAATAGTACGGCTAAAAATATTTCATTTAATTTCTACCGTTTAGAAAGCTGGGATAATGAATATGTACGTTTTTATATAGACAATTCCAAAATAGGAGAATTCCAACTTATAAATAATGGGGAGATTTCAAGTACTACTAATGCAGTAAATTTAACCAGTGGTTATAGTGTTAAAGCATCTCCAAGTGGTGAGAGTTTACTTGTAAATAATAAAACTTTCAATAATAATGATTGGACTTCTCAAAAGCTTCAAATTGACATTAACACTCCTTCTTTAGACAATTTTACCCTAAAAGTTAATACAAACCTTGGCAGTAATTGGTATGACGAGGGGTGGGGTATTGAAAATCTTCTTATTAGGGAATTACCTGACACTTATAATTTTAATGGAAAGATGAATGTAAATACCCAATCTGGGAAAGTTACATTTGAGGGAGAAGTAGGAAATGAAAAACCAATTGGGCTTATTGAGCTTACAGCCTACGAGATTCAGCAGTCTAATGAATATGAGTTAGCTAGTTCAGGAGTACTAAGTATTACCACTATTACTCCTACAATTTTTAATGGAGTATTGTCCGGCAATAATATTAGCCTAAATAAATATGGAACTTACGACTTGTTTATTACTCAGGATCAGTCATTTACAGGTAATATTAATATAGTGCAAGGTGACTTAGTCGTGAAAAATGACACTCCAAGTATTACGCCAAATATTACAGGAACTTCACATTTATCTATAGTACCCAATAGTACAAGTTTTAGTGAGGCCTTCACTTACAATACCTTTACTATAAGCAACACCCTTTCGGGTCTAACCATTGGAACTGTTTCAAATACAGCAAACATTATTATTTCTAAGGATATTAATATTGCTGGTCCCATTTCTATTTACGGAGGTCACCTTAACATTGATAATGATATAGAAACTACAGCAAGTGGTGATATTATTCTAAAGGGATATACTAGTGCTGCCAATTATGGAATAAACCTCGCCTCTAATAAAAGCATTAAAGCCAAGGATGGTCATATTGACATTCACGCTACTGGTGGGACAACCTATTATGGCATATACCTAGGGAGCAGCTCAAAAATAGAAGCAAAAGGGAGCGGTAAAAAGTTAGAAATTACCGCGGTTGGCCACAGTACTGGAGGGGGGATTTATATGGACACTTCTACTACTCTCTCAAGTACATCGGACATTAATATATATGCCAACGGGGGAACTTCTTCAAATGGAATTCAACTTCTTTCTCATGCTCAAATTAGGTCATCTGCTGGCGATGTGCACATCAATGCTATAGGCTATAGGGGTGTTTATGGAAAGAACAACTCAAACAGTATTAGGGCTCATAATGATTTAACTATTAACGCCCTAGCGTCTGAAACTCATGGGATTTATTCAGATAATATTAACGTGGCATGTAGCGATGGTGTGAGCTGTGGTTGGGTTTCTGATGAAGGGAATATAATTATTAATTCCATAAATAAAGCTAATTACTACTATACTACCTATCTAAGAAACCCATTGATTGCCAATGGAACAGAGACGGGTAAAGGAAATATTACCTATACAGGTACTTCAACTCAAGGAGGAATTAAATTGGACTCAGACTTGGGTTATATTCATGCAGAGGGGGATATTAATCTTATTGGCTATGGAGGAAGCTCCTCTGGCGATGCCATTCATATTTCTCAAGAGGGACCAACGCTAATCTCTGGCGGAGGTGGTACAGTAAGATCTGAAAATGGAGATGTCATTTTCTCTGCCTTTGGGGCAAACAATGCAGGAGTTTATTTTGGCAATAATGATAATATACGAATTGTTGCCCTTGCAGGTGATATTATCATGCAAGGAGCATCACTATCAACAAATACCAATAATGTTTACGATACATCTAATACTGCCATTGGAAATGCCTATACCAATATTTATAATGCTATTGTCAATGCCGATGATCCAAGGAGCGTCAGTCCATCAGGGTTTGCAACAGCAGATCCTACCTCAGGGGCTAAAGCAAAATATTGGCCAGTCCATTTATATGGAGGAACATTACTTGCCCTAAATAATCCTTATGAGTACCTAAATGACGGAACAGCACCGACCTCAGGTGGATCTATTAATATTGATGCTGAACAAATATATTATTTCAGTTCTTCAGGTGCAGCAGACAGAGGGGCAGCTGTTGCTTTTTTTGATGGTTTAGATTTATTTGCCTATGACTCGATTTCAATTAAAGGAGACTCAGCATCTAATGGACTTGATCAGTATGGAGGTAATCACGGGATTATTATTTATAGTACAACCACAGATATTCGTAGCTTCAACTCCTCAATCAGTTTAACAGGATATGCCAATGGTTATACGACTTATGGACACTTCACTTCTAATTGGCCGGGTGCTGGTGTGGCAATACATTCAGATCACAATACAATAAGAGCTAAAACCGATCTGAATGTCACCGGTGTCAACCCAGCAGGTATTGGAATCTGGTTAAGAGAAGGTGGTACTAATGATGGACTAAGGTCTGATACAGGGAATATTACTATTAAAGGTTTAAGTAATTCAATTTATTGGGGCACTTATGTTAGACAAAAAGTAACCGCAACGTTAGGTGATGTTTATGTTAGTGGCGCAGGTAAACAGGGTGGTGTTTTTTATGATGATGAAAACGCATTAACTGCAGGCGGTAACATATATTTTGTTGGATATAGTACTGGAGAGCACGGTTTATACTTCGAAGGCAATACGTTAACATCTGGTGGAAGCATTACCCTTTCTGCTAACAGCGGATCTTCCAGCTCAAGTTATTACGGATTATATTCGGCTAGTGCATTTACCGCTGATCAAAATATTATTATTCAAGGAGCTCAATTAGCTGCATCGACTGCTGATAATTTATCGAGTGCTGCAACAGATAGCCCGATTGTATTTGCAACAGCTGACACTAATGCAGATGTTGCAGGTTATAATGGAGACCGAACTGTTTACATCAGAGAAGACTTAACGGCGACGAATGGTTATATAAAAATTTTAGGAGAAACAAACCTATCTGCAGACCTAAAAGCTGGAAATGGTATCATCATCGATGGAGGTGATATTGATATTGCGGGTACATTTGAGACTACTGAGGCAAATGCTGATATTAAAATTTTATCAGATGCAGGAATTTACTCTCTTACAAATATTAGCTTAACCTCTGGAACGGGTGGTGATATTTGGTTAATCTCTGATGCCGATAATTCTAGCGGTGGAAGTATTTACATGCCTCATAATTTAACCATCAATTCTAATGGCGGTGAGATTAGGTTAGCGGGAGGAAATACATTAGGAACAGGTTATGCTACAGGACTAAATACTACTTACGCAGAAGGGATTGATTTAAGAGGAACAGTTAGTGTTAACTCTTCAAATGGTAACATTGTATTTAAAGGAAAATCATATAGTGATGGAGTAGCTAATAGTAATGGCGCATATGGTGTTGGTCTTTGGAATTCAAATAATAAAACAATAAATTCTGGTACCGGGACAATTTATATCGAAGGAATTAGCCAAGATGACAATAACAGTTCATACAATTATGGTGTTGTATTAAAAGGTACAACAGTACAATTAATTTCAGCTAATACTTCTTCAGATGCAATAAAAATTATTGGTAAAAATACTGCAGGCGATGGTGTGAGTTATGGAAGAGGTATTAGCCTTCAAGCTACCACAAATAAAATCCACGCAACAGGAAGTGGCGGAGGAATTACTTTACAAGGTGAAGGGCGATTTAGTTTTACTATTTACGGTACAACAGAGATTTTAGCAGCCTCAGGACCAATCACGCTTGAGTCAACCAACGCTGCAGACGATGAAGATATCTATATAGATGCTAGCGATCTTGATATTGGATCAAAATCAGGTGTTACAGGACTAACTTCAAGCTCATCAAATATTATTATTAGAGCTGATACATATAGTTTTAATGGCCTGACACCAGATATTGCAACATCAGGAAATGTCACGTGGGAGCCGATATCAAGCTCAAACAGTTTTGGATATGGTGTTAAGACATCGTGGTTTAGTTGGAATCAAAACAGCCAAACAATGTCAGGTTTAACTATCGGTAAACCTACAAATGAAAACAACGTAACAGTTAATTCTGCTTTATCAGTAACAGGACCAATTTCAGTTTACGGAGGAGATATTACCATCAACGAAAACCTTACTTCTACTTTTACAGATTCAGACATCCTACTTAAAGGATCAGATATTTCACTTGCCACCAATAAGTCTATTACGACCAATGGTGGTGACATTATTTTTTGGGCTAATAGAGATAATATAACTAATGGCGCAGGAAGTAATGGAATCATTTTAAATGGCTCGAATAACTTGTCGAGTAATAATGGAAAAATTGTTTTAGCTGGAGGTCTTGATGACGGGTCAAATAATGGTACTTCTGGAGATGGAATACCAGATGGTTTTACTTACCGAGCCGATGAAAATATTCAATCCCTTGGTATAGGTGATAATGTGAGTATAGACTCTGATGGTGGTCAAGTCATATTAAGGGGTCAAGCTTTTAATGGAGTATCTGGGAATACAAATCTTCACGGAATAGGTATTGGCTCCGGATTTTCTTTAGATGCAGGTTCTGGTAGTGTTTTAATGCACGGAAAGAATTTTGATCGATCTGCCATTTATAATGGGAATGGAGGCTTTGCTATTCAATCATCCAGCACGAATAATCCTGCTATTGAAATAATAGCGGATTCAAATAACGCTCCTATAATATTAAGTCGACTTGCTCCAACAAATGCCTTAATCCAATCAACCAGTAGTACAGGAGGTGGAATTAAAATAAGCGGAAACTATCCTTCTGGTAGTACCCCGGGCAATGCTCTAATTTTCGGTAAAGGTGGAAATACTGATACTGCGATTTTGCAAGTGCTAAGTCAAAGCGGGAGTATAACATTTTCAACCGAAGGTTCTTTATACCTGGATCAAGGGGTCTTTTTAGGCAACAGAGAAAATGCCACTGCTATAAATAGTATTACCCCAAGTATAACTAGTTCTTCAGCCGATATTAAGCTTTCAGTAAATAATTACGTTCTAAACGACGGAAGCGAGCTTTCAAATGATACCTCAGGCACTTTTACTCTTGAGCCAGCATCAAATAACTTTTCAAACCCAATAACCTATCCAATAGCTAATTTGAGTTTAAATAGTAGCGTCAGTGGTTTAACCATAGGTAAACCCAGCAACACCGAAAATATCACCATCAGCAGTGCGCAGACCATTGCCGGTCCAATTTCCATATACGGAGGAGATATTACACTTTCTAATTCCTTAACCGCTTCAGGCACTTTGTTACTTCAAGGCTCAGGAGCTACCACCCAATCTGCAGCCATTTCTGCTACGACTTTAAGTTTGCAAGGATCTGGGACATTCACATTGAATAATTCTGAAAACCATGTTGAGTCCATTACTGCTGGAACGGCTACACAAACCACAGGTAATATAAGCTTAACCAATAAGGACGCCCTAATCATTGGCGATGGATCTAATGGTATTCAATCTTCAGGAACCATTCAAGTGGGTACCTTATCAGGAAATTTAACGCTAGCGAACAATATAAGCACGGATAATACAACAAACAGTGCTATAAAATTATATGCAGATCAGGGAGAAGCGGCTGGGTCTGAGGGACAAGGAAATATATTAATAAGCGGTACACCAAGCCTAACAACGGGTAGTGGCGGTAGAGCTAGTTTGTACAGTGGAAATCCAGTAAATAGTTCAGGTTTAGTAACTCTTGTGGGAGGTAATACTAATGTAAGATTCGGAGTAGATTCAAGTACTATTTCATTTACTCCTGCTCTAAGTAGTGGTAATTATGCCTTATTCAGAGCAGGTGGGGATATTATTGACGCTGTTGTAGAAACAATTCCTGATAGGGTATACAGTGGTTTGGCCCAAACCGTGTCACCAACAGTAACATTTAATAGTCAAACTCTAGTTGAAGGCACGGACTACACTGTTAGTTTCACAAATAATTTAAACGTTGGAACAGCTTCTTTAACCCTCACAGGAATAGGGGGTTATACTGGAACAAAAAGTGCAGCATTTAACATCATAGCCAAAACTCTTACCATTACCGCAGTAGATAAGACCAAGGTGTATGATTCATCTGTTTTTACGCCAACGGATTATACTGTAACTTATGATGGCTTTGAGAATGGTGAGACAAAATCGGTGCTCTCAGGCACAATTACTTATACAGGCACTGCTGTAGCAGCGACTGCTTCTGGAACGTATGTGATTACTCCTGGTGGGCTTACAAGTTCTAATTACAGTATCACCTATGTATCTGGAGAATTAAGTATTACGCAAAGAAATATAAGTGAGACAAGTATTGCAGCTATTGCTGATTTAGTATATACAGGAGCTGCTCAAACAGTGTCGCCGACAGTAACATTTAATAGTCAAACTCTAGTTGAAGGCACGGACTACACTACTAGTTTTACGGGTAACACTAATGCAGGTACAGCCTCTATCACCCTAACTGGAATAGGCAATTACACAGGCACTAAAACCCAAGGGTTTACTATTACTTCTAAAACTCTCACCATTACCGCAGCAGATAAGACTAAGGTATACGATTCAGCTGTTTATACGCCAACGGATTATACAGTAACTTATGACGGTTTTGTAGGAGTTGAGGATGAAAGTGTTTTATCCGGCACACTTACTTTCACAGGTACAGCACTTACAGCCACAAATTCAGGAACGTATGAGATTACTCCAGGTGAGCTTACAAGTTCTAATTACAGTATCACCTATGTATCAGGAGAATTAAATATTACGCAAAGGTCAATAAATGAAGCAAGTATTGCAGCTATTGCTGATTTAGTATATACGGGGTCTGCTCAAACAGTCTCGCCAACAGTAACATTTAATAGTCTAACTCTAGTTGAAGGTACAGATTACACTACTAGTTTCACGGGTAACACTAATGTAGGTTCGGCCTCTATCACCCTAACTGGTATAGGCAATTACACAGGTACTGAAACCCAAGGGTTTACTATTACTGCCAAAACTCTCACCATCACGGCAGTGGATAAGAACAAGGTGTATGATGGCGCTTCATACACTCCTTCTGGTAGTTATACGGTAACTTATGATGGTTTTGTAGGAGTTGAGGATGAAAGTGTTTTATCAGGCACAATTACGTACACAGGAACAGCGCTTACCGCTACTGCTTCTGGAACTTATGTGATTACTCCAGGTGGGCTTACAAGTTCTAATTACAGTATTACTTATGTATCTGGAGAATTAAGTATTTCGCAAAGGTCAATAAATGAAGCAAGTATTTCAGCTATTGCTGATCTAGTATATACGGGGTCTGCTCAAACAGTCTCTCCAACAGTAACATTTAATAGTCTAAATCTAGTTGAAGGTACAGATTACACTACTAGTTTTACGGGTAATACTAATGCAGGTACAGCCTCTATCACCCTTACAGGTGTAGGCAATTACACAGGCAGCAAAACCCAAGGGTTTACTATTACTACCAAAACTCTTACCATCACGGCAGTGGATAAGACCAAGGTGTATGATGGCGCTTCATACACTCCTTCTGGTAGTTATACGGTAACTTATGATGGTTTTGTAGGAGTTGAGGATGAAAGTGTTTTATCAGGTACAATTACTTACACAGGAACTGCTATAGCAGCGACTGCTTCTGGAACGTATGTAATTACCCCTGGTGGGCTTACAAGTTCTAATTACAGTATCACCTATGTATCTGGAGAATTAAGTATTTCGCAAAAACCCATCACCATTGCCATAACAAACCAGACCAAGGTTTTTGGCGCATCAGATCCAAGCCCGCTTAATGCTCATACCATAAGTGTTGGGTCTGTCTATGGTCAAACCCCTACAGGAGTTTTTACCAGAACATTGGGAGAAGATGTAGGAATCTATACGATTGGCAAAGGAGACCTGACCTATGGTAGCAATTATATAGAGACTTTTGTAAACGGTAATTTATCTATAACCGCTAGAACCATTACAGTTACTGCTGCCGCTAAGTCCAAAGTGTATGGAGAATCCGACCCGTCATTAACCTATACAGCCACTCCAGCAGTTGGTCAAGCTGTTGTGTCTGGAAGTAGTGCTACAGTAACCTTCACGGGGGCTATTACAAGAGATGCAGGAGAGAATGCAGGCACTTATTCCATTACTCTTGGCACACTGACTAATACAAATTATACTATTGATTATGTAGGAGCAGACTTTACGATTACTAAGGCACCTACCGCTATTGAAGACGGAGATAGTGATCCCGCTACAGAAACGTTGAGCGATACGATTATTACCTTTGGAGATTCGGACATACTGCTAACGCCAACATCGAGCAATACGGCAGATTATACGTTTACCTCTTCAGATAGTAGCGTGGCTAGCATAACGACCACTAGTACCAATACGGCAGCCATCCGTAACTTAAAAGTAGGTTCTGCTATTATTATCATAAGCCAAGGGGAAGATGCTAACTACCAGGCTAAGACGGTGAGTTATACGCTAACAGTTAATCCATTACCAGTGACGGTTACCCCGACAGCCACGCAGTCAAAAACTTATGGTGAAGCAGATTTAACGCTTACTTATACCACAACACCTGCCTTAAGTAGCTCTTTAAACAATAGTAGCACGGTAACCTTTACTGGAAGTCTATCCAGAACATTAGGAGAAAATGCCAGTACTTATTCTATTACCATAGGAACGCTCACCAATACAAATTACGCCCTTAGCTTTACCGAGACAGATTATACGATTAACAGGCGTCCTATTACTATTTCAGCAGAAGCTAAGACCAAGGTCTATGGTGCTACTGATCCAAGTCTTACCTCTACCATTACAGCCGGAAGTATTGTTTCAGGAGATAGCGCTAGTGGTGTTTTAACCAGAACTTCAGGAGAAGCAGCTGGTACGTATACCATTACACAAAACACCCTTACTTACGGCAATAATTATGATGAGACCTACCAAGAGGAGTATTTAACCATCACTAATGCTACAGTGACCCTTACTGTATTAGATTACACTAAGGTGTATGATGGTCAGTTTATAGAATCTTCTAACCTAAGCTTTACTGCTACAGGATTAGTGAATGGAGATACTATAGATGATTTATTAGGCACTCCTGTTTATACAGTTTCTGGAACGGCAACCAATACGGTTGGTACTTATTCCATTACCCTTAGTGGATTATCTCATCCAAGCTATAACATTGAATATGTAGGAGCCAATGCAACTATTACTCCTGCAACCCTGACCATAACGGCAGACGCATTAAGTAAGACCTATGGAGATGCAGATCCTGAGCTTACCCACACCACTATAGGACTCATTAGCGGAGACACTCCTACAGGAACACTCACTAGAACTGTGGGAGAAGATGTAGGGACCTATACCATCTCTAATGACAATCTCACTTATGGAAATAACTACATCGAAGTTTTTGAGAGTGGTACGCTAACCATTACCACAAAAGCAGTTAGCGTTACGGCAAATGCACAAACCAAAGTGCATGGAGATATAGACCCAGAACTTACTTATAGCGTAAGTCCAGCAATCAATACTACGCTAGCAAATAACACTAGTACCATTACATTTACAGGAAGCCTGTCAAGAACCTTAGGAGAAGATGTAGGAACTTACGCTATTGGCATAGGTACGCTTACCAATACGAACTTTGACATTACCTTTACCCCTGCAGACCTAACGATTACAAAACTTCCAGTAGTTATTACCCCAACGGCGAGTCAATCTAAAACCTATGGTGAGGTAGATCCAACGCTTACTTATACTACGCTACCAATCTTAAATAGCACCCTTACTAATACCACTAGCACCGTAACCTTTACAGGAAGCCTGTCTAGAACAACTGGTGAGAATGTAAATGACTACATAATCAATATTGGAACACTGACCAATACCAACTATGACATTACCCTAAACCCAGAGACTTTTGAAATTAATAAGCGTGCTATTGGTATTACACTTACTGGAACAGTGTCTAAAGTGTATGATCAAAACAATACGGCTACGCTCACAAGCTCCAATTATACTATCACTGGACTTTATTCAGGAGAGGTTCTTGAGATTAGCAATACATCTGGTCTATATGACAATGCTCAGGTAGGGAACTCAAAAACAGTGTCCGTAACCTTAACACCTACTGATTATACCCTCATTACAGGTGCTAGTTTGGACAATTACATATTGCTAGATACGGCATCTGGAACGGTTGGTGCTATTATTCCAAAATCATTAACTGTTAACGGAGTTACGGCAGCAGACAAACAATACGACGGTACTACTCGTGCAACCGTGTCTACTTCTACGATAAGTTATACAGGTCTCATAGATGGAGACACGGTGTCAATTACCCCTACAGGAACCTTTGACACCTTTGAGGTTGGAAATGACAAGACAGTGAACCTGACTTATAGTCTTTTAGGTGTAGAATCTGGAAATTATACCACCACAGGTCAAGTGACCACTACGGCAAGTATTTTAGCCAATGACAATGTATTAGATTTTGATGGCTCTGATGATTATATACGACTAATGAGCGCCTCAAGTTCAGCATTTGATTTAGGAAATAGCTTATTTACTATTGAATTTAACATTAAATTCGACCTTGTAAATAACGCTATGATTTTTAGTGCTAGAAACTCCCCTTCTGGCTCTGATCAATACCAATTACAAATTGATAACGGGAAGTTATTTTTCTATGTGTATCACACTTCTCATGGTACTGAATCGGGCCTTAAAATTAAATTAGAGTCTATTAATACTATTGAGGCAGATAAATGGTATCATATTGCCATAGTACGTTCCGCTAATTTCACTTATGAAATGTATATAAATGGTGAAAATCAACAAACTAAATCTTTGACAACTAGTAATAATGATGATAATTTAAGGATTAGAGAATTTTCAATAGGGAATTACTACACAGTAAATCCATATACAACTCAGGGCAGATATTTTGACGGTCAGTTAGATGAATTTAGACTTTGGACAGAGGCTAGATCACTGGCTCAAATACAGGATAACATTAATAAAAAAATGCCTGTAGATGGTAATTTAGCGGTTTATTATTCTTTTGATCAGGGAGTTTCTGGTGGTGATAATTCGATTATTTCTAATGTTTTAGATACCTCGGGACCATTTAATTTAGCCATGGTAAATTTTGCCAAATCAGGGTCTAGCTCTAATTTTGTGGCTAATACTAGGTCAGACATTAAAGTTCCACCTACCCTCACCCTCACGGGCACCACCAAAGTCTATGGAGATCCAGACTTTACACTTTCTGTGAGTAGTACCAGTACGGGCACCATCACTTACACTACTAATGATTCCAATGTAGCAAGTATAGATGCTGCCACGGGATCTATTACCATTACGGGCGTAGGTACTACAACCATTACGGCTACCCAGACTGCCACCTCCAAATATACATCGGCTATTGCTACGGCTAGTGTTTACGTGGCTCCAAAGTCAATTAGTTTTTCTGGAATTACCGCCTCAGATAAGGTCTATGACGGCACCACAACTGCCGCTACTGCTACAGACACGCTCAGTTTCACAGGTCTTGTGGGCAGTGACCAGGTATTGGTGAGTCCTACAGGAACCTTTGACAATTCCAATGTAGGCTTGAGTAAAACCGTAAGCCTTACCTACACCTATAGCGGCAGTGAGATAGCCAAATATACCATTACAGGCCAAGCCACTACTACGGCTAGCATCACGGCCAAACCCATTACGATTATCCCAACGGCTGGTCAGTCTAAGACTTATGGCCTTGCCGATGCTACGCTGAGCTATACCATTAGCCCAAGTACATTGCCAAATGGTACTGCCATTAGTTTGGGCGGTACGCTTTCCAGAACCACTGGTGAGAATGTAGGTACTTATACTATCACGATTGGAACGGTAAGCGACACCAATTATGACATTACCCTAAACCCAGAGACTTTTGAGATTAATAAGAAAACCATTACGGTTTCTGGTATAACAGCTAGTGATAAGGTGTATGACGCAAACACCACCGCCAGTGTAGATCTTTCAGGGATTACTTTTGACACCCTCTCATTTACAGATACTATAACTGCTACGGTAACAGGAACCTTTGACACCAAAGATATAGGTACAAGTAAAACAGTGAGTCTAACGGCAACGTATAGCAGTACAGCTTTAGACAATTACACGATTGTAGACCAGACCACAACTACGGCTAGTATAACGGCCAGAACCATTACAGCTACCTTAATAGGTGCGGTAGATAAAATATACAATGCTACTACTTCTGCCACTTTAACACCTAGCAATTATGCGTTAGGTGGTTTTGTAGCTGGAGAATCTGCTACCATTACCCAGACCTTTGGTGCCTATGACACCAAAGATATTGGGACTTCGAAAGAAGTAACCGTGAGTCTGACAGATGCTTATGCACCCGCTTCTGGCACATTATTATCTAATTATTCTCTAGCGGCTACAGCCACTGGTACGGTAGGAAATATCACAGCCAAAACACTAACTATAACTAATATCACGGTCTTAGATAAAGTATATGACGGCACCCCAAATTCAAGTGTCAATAGCAGTACCATTGTCTACAACGGATTGGAATCAGGAGACGACGTTTCCATAAACAGCACATCCGGTGTATTTGACAATGAACATGTAGGTGTAGGTAAAACGGTTACTTTAACAAACACTTTTGCGGGTACAGACCTTAATAATTATGCACTTGTGGATCAGGCGCTGGCCACAGCCAGTGTTACGGCAAAAGCTGTTACAGCTACTCTAACAGGTACCGTGTCTAAAATTTATAATGGTACTACTAGTGCAACCCTTACTTCTGCAAATTATCAATTAACTGGTTTTATAAGTGGAGAGTCTGCTACTATTACTAAAACCTCAGGTACCTATGATACCAAAGAAAAAGGCACTAATAAAATGGTTACGGTAGGTCTAACAGATGGCTATGCACCCGCTTCTGGCACCCTTTTATCCAATTACGTCTTAGCTGCTACCGCTACAGGAACGGTGGGAACCATTACTGCTCAGACCCTTACCGTCACAGGAATAGTGGTTTTAGACAAGGTATATGACGGAACAGTTTCTTCTACGGTTATGACTAATACCATTGTCTATGAAGGCCTTGCTACTGGGGACAATGTGTATATAAACACGAGTAGTGGGGTGTTTGCAGACGCTAATGTAGGTATTGGTAAAACGGTGAATTTGACTAATACCTATGCGGGAACAGACTTAACAAACTATACTGTAGTAAACCAAGCCACTACTACGGCTAGCATCACGACCAAACCCATTACTATAATCCCAACGGCTGGTCAGTCTAAGACTTATGGCCTTGCCGATGCTACGCTGAGCTATACCATTAGCCCAAGTACATTGCCAAATGGTACTGCCATTAGTTTGGGCGGTACGCTTTCCAGAACCACTGGTGAGAATGTAGGTACTTATACTATCACGATTGGAACGGTAAGCGACACCAACTATGATATTACCCTAAACCCAGGGACTTTTGAGATCACTAAGAAAACCATTACGGTTTCTGGTATTACAGTTAGTGATAAGGTGTATGACGCAAACACCACCGCCAGTGTAGATCTTTCAGGGATTACATTTACAGGTAAAGAAAGCGGAGATACTATAACGGCCACGGTAACAGGAACCTTTGACACCAAAGATATAGGTACTGGAAAAACTGTTACCCTAACGGCAACGTATAGCAGTACAGCTTTAGATAATTACACGATTGTAGACCAGACCACAACTACGGCAAGTATAACGGCAAGAACAGTTTCTGTTACAGGAGATACAGGTGTAGACAAAACCTTTGACGACACTATTAACTTACCTCTTGGAGAGATAGGCTACGGTAATCTTACAGGAGTACTAGATGGAGAAGATGTTTCTCTAACAGGGGTTGGAGTTTATGATGCAGCCACGCAAGGATCTAGAGCTATAGAAATAGGAACGGTAACACTCACTGGGGCAGACAAAGGCAATTATACCTTGAACTGGACCAATGGCTCGGGAACGATTGCTAAAAAGACGCTCACAGTTACAGCCAATAACGACGCTAAGTTTGTAACGGAGCCAGATGCCTCGGGCTATAATGGCGTAAGTTATGACGGCTTTGAGGGAGACGACGGTCTTTCAGATATTAATGTTTCAGGCCTTACAATTTCTAGAACGAATAGTACTACCAATACTGCTGCAGGTACTTACGTAGGTACCCTAGTGCCTTCTGGCGTTACCGCTACCAATTATGATATTAGTTATGTAAATGGAGACTATACTATTATACCAGCAGACAAGTTATTGCTTAAAGTAACGAATCAAACTACGACTTATGGTACTTCTGCTACTTACACCATCACATCTGCTCAGTATTATAAGACGGGAACTGGTCTTGTAAACCTTACAGTTCCCACGCCAAGTGCAGGAGTATATCCAATAAACGACGGAGCAAGTACTATCAACATTGAAATTGTTCCAGACAGTCCAGTGAACTCATCGGCTGGAAAATTATCTGTAGGAAGCTATGGTTTAGCAGCCAATGTAGTTTCAGGAAGTTCAGGGAACTTTAGTAACAATATAGAAGTAATTGGAAACCACAGTGTTGCCAAGCAATCGCTAACGGCTTCCGCGAGTAGCGTGTCCAAAGAGTATGACGCCACTACGGCCATGGCAGGCGTTCGCCTATCACTAGCAACCTTAGAAACAGGAGATATAGTAACGGTAAATGGAACTGGTTCCTTTAGTAGTCCATTGGTTGGTACAGGACTAACCTATACTATTGCAGGTCTGTCCCTTTCAGGAACAGATGCAGGCAACTACTACCTATCTTCAGGGGCAAGCTTCTCAGGAAACAATGGAGAAATTACAAAGGCGCCACTGACCATTACAGCCAATGATGACAATGGCGTAGATACCAATCCAGCCTATAGCGGTGGAAACGGCGTTACCTACCAAGGATTTAAAGGCTCAGACTCAGAAGCAGATCTATCAGGTACGCTTGCTTACACCGGAACTAGTCAAGGAGCTACAGCGGCAGGTACCTATGCTATAGAACCTACAGGAATTACTTCTTCTAACTACAGCATAACCTTTGTTGCAGGAACGCTGACTATTATTGTAGGAGATAGTGATGGAGACGGTGTACGAGACCCTCTTGACAATTGTCCTACTACTCCAAATGCAGACCAAGCGGACGCAGATGGAGACGGCATAGGAGATGTATGTGACAATGCCCCAAACACCCCAAATGCAGATCAGGCAGATAGTGATGGAGATGGAATAGCAGATGCTGAGGACAATGATGATGATAATGATGGCGTGCCAGATACTGAAGATGACTTCCCAACAGATCCAAACGAAACCACAGATACAGATGGTGATGGTCAAGGGGATAATTTAGATACTGATATTGACAATGACGGAGTGATAAATACCATAGATAATTGTATTTATACGCCAAATACAGATCAATTAGATACAGATGCAGATGGCATAGGAAATGCATGTGACAATGACGACGACAATGACGGCTATAGTGATGCAGATGAAATAGCCTGCGGCTCAGACCCACTATTAGCTTCTTCTAAACCATTAGATACAGATGGGGATGGTATTCCAAACTGTTTAGATGATGACGATGATAATGACGGGTATAGTGACAGTGACGAACTAGGCTGTGACTGTGCTTGTGAAGACACTGCTAAATCTGATTATTCATATGAAAACTCAGACCCATTAGATGCTACAAGTGTACCTGCAGATGAAGACAAGGATGGTATTCCAGATTGTTTTGACAAGGACAAAGATAATGACGGGGTACTAGATGAAGAGGACGCTTTCCCATTGGATAAAAACGAATGGACAGATTCGGATGCAGATGGAATTGGAAACAATGCAGATGAAGATGACGACAATGATGGGCAATTAGATGTAGATGAAATAGCCTGCGGCTCAGATCCTTTAGATAATGCATCACTATCTCCAGATTTTGACCAGGATAATATACCAGACTGCGTAGACCAAGACAGTGACAATGACGGAGTGTTAAATTCTAACGATGCTTTCCCACTTGACCCAACAGAGTGGACAGATACAGATTTAGACGGTATAGGAAATAATACAGATGAGGATGATGATAATGATGGCTACTTAGACCTAGACGAGCTGGAATGTAATAGCAATCCATTAGATGTAAATGACCTACCAGGAGATTTAGACCAGGACGGCATTCCAGATTGTAAGGATAATGATATGGACGGAGATGGTTGTATTAACACTCAGGATGTATTCCCAAGAGACCCAAGTGAATGTGAAGACACAGATGGAGATGGACTTGGAAACAATGTAGATGTAGACGACGACAATGATGGGGTCATTGACCAGGACGACGCTTTTCCACAAGATCCAGGTGAATCTAAAGACGCAGACGGAGATGGTATAGGAAATAATGCAGACCCGGATGACAACAACGACGGATTTGATGATGAGAAGGTATTGGCTTCTGGAGTACTAACACCAAATAGTTCAGGGCTAGAAAGTACATGGAAAGTCATAAACATAGACCAATACCCACAAGCTAGGGTATCTGTGTATGATAAGAATGGATTAGAGGTGTTTAGTGCACAGTCCTATCAAAATGACTGGCGAGGAACCTACAAGAATAGTACAAACCCACTTCCTGCAGGATCTTATTATTATGTGGTAGAATTAAACACAGGAGAAGAGCCTATCACAGGCTGGTTGTATATAACCTACTAATAGAAATGTTATCTAAACAAAAAAACCTTCAGCTATTTAGTTGAAGGTTTTTTTGTTTTTAAAAATAAATATTCCAAAATGTTATTTTAAAAAATAACATAAAAAGGACTTGTTACTTCCTAGCCAAATTAATTCCAAAAGCGGTTAATGCAACGCTAAACAGTCCAATACCTACTTTTTGTAGATTCTCATCTTTAATTGTAGCACTTTGACTTTCAATTTTTTCATTTGCTTTAGAAAGGTCACTTTGGATTTTTTCTAACTTATTTAAAAGATCTGCTTTTTCTGCTAATGCCTCTTTGAGTTGGTATTTACAATCATCATACTCATTTCTAATTTTAACAACACTATCCATTTCCATTTGTACCCTATAGTCGGCATTTTCAAGGTTGGTTTCAAGCCTTGTGTTTTTGCTTTTTAACTTTCTAATTTCTTCTTTTAATTTATCTATTTCAGGATTGTCTTTTCCAATATATTCATATTGATTTTTAAAGCTCATTAGAATGGTGTAATTAAATTCAGAAAGAGTTACACCATACTTTTCTGCAAGTCTTATTAATTCCATTTTATCATTAATGGTAGCCTTAGTACTTAAGGTCATATTTCTGTTGTTGTCTGTAAATTTCGCCATAATACTTGATTTTACTCCCAGGTCTACCTTTGTTTACCTCTGATTTTCCTGAGGTAGATGCTTGCTTTTTTATTTTAAACCCACTTTTTGGGCATATTTCATTCTTCAAATATACTAAAATCTACTTTAATTTGTGTAATTATATAAAATAATTTACATTTACGTAAATTTAAAGAAATGATAGAAGATTTTAACTACATAGGTTCCTTACTCTCTGAGAGATATGTTTTACCAAAACACTTAGGTATTAGTTCGAGACAGGTGTCTTATTGGAAGGAAAAAATAGTACTGCCATTTTTTGCAAAGGAAAAGCATGCTAGAATGAATATCCCAGAGGCTGTTTGGTTGTTTGTTGTAGACCAGTTAAATGGTATGGGAATAGACAGTACAAGATTGGCAGGATTAGCAAAAGATGTTTGGGATAAACCTAGACATGAAGATTTTCTAGAAAAGAAATTAGAAACCTTTCTTTCTAGAAAAGACAGATTGGTCACTAGTGAAGTTAAGGACAAAGTAAAACAGATTGCATCTGATGAGTTGTTGCTTACAGAGCTTAGAAAAGAGTATAACCCTTTTACGGATGTAGTAGTAGATAGTATTCTACTGAATAAAAATCCAATGTCTATGTTTTACTTTCCAACCACAGGGGAGCATCACTTTAGTTCAGGAGACAAACAGTTACCCATTAAGCTACTTTCATTGATGGATTCGGTTCCTTTTATCTGCATTCCTATAATGCCTATGATAAAGAAAATTGTGGCTATTGAGTTTGAGCATGTGAAAAAGGACTTAGTTTATTTAGATGAGATAGAAAAGCAGATTAAAGACTTGGTAATATTTAAAGCCCCAAAGCATATTGAAATCATGGTAGATGATGAAAAAATAAAGCCACTTATTATCAGAGAGGAGTACAAAAGGGCAGAGCAATTGGCTGCATTTTTTCTAAACAATAAATTACCTAAAAATGCAAGACTGCTTATTGAACCAAGAAGTCAAGATAATTATAAGATAACCATACTTACTAAATAACTATGAAAAGACATGTATCACTAATTCAGTCCCTGCTAGGTCAGCCTGATGTAATAAGACATAGAGGAAGTCCACTTTCTCTGTGCAACAACAGGTATGACTTTAGAAAAAGCCAGAGTTATTTTAAATAAGAATAGAAAAGTAAAACTAACAGAGAGTGAAGTAGAAGAAGCTTTAATGTTTTTAACTACTTACGCACAAATATTAATCAACCACCATTTAAAATCAAACTAATGAAAAACGTAATACTATATGTAAGGGTCTCTACCGATGAACAAGCAGATAGAGGTTTTTCACTCAGAGATCAAGAAGAAAAGCTTGTTCAATATTGTAGAGATAATAATTACCATATTTTAAAAATCTACAAAGAAGATTACTCTGCAAAGACTTTTAATAGGCCAGAATTTACAAAGCTATTGGCTTATTGTAAAACCAATGCTTCTAAAATTGATGAACTCTTATTTTTAAAATGGGACAGGTTCTCTAGAAATACAGCCGAATCTTACAACAAGATTAATTTTTTCAATAATCTAAATATTAGACCCAATGCTATTTCTCAGCCTCTAGATCTTTCTATTCCAGAGCAAGGACTCATGCTAGCGGTTTACTTATCTATTCCAGAGGTGGAGAACCAAAGACGCTCTCAAAATGTAACCGCTGGAATGAGAAGGGCTTTTAAAGAAGGACGATATGTGGGCGCTCCTCCAAAAGGATATAGCGTGGGAAGAGATAGCTCCAAAAAACCAATACTAGTCCCAAATAAGGATGCTCGCCATATTAAAACCTTCTTTGAACTTTTTTCAACAGGAACTTATAATCTTAAAGAGATATACTTAAAGCTTAAGAAAAAAGGATTCTCAAGTAGTAGCTCAGCTATGTCTAGAATTATCAGAAATCCACTATACTGTGGAATGGTACCTATTAAAGCATATAGAGAGGAACCTGCTGCAATGGTAGAAGGGATTCATGAGCCGCTGGTAACTAAAAAGATTTTTTATAAGGCTCAAGAAATACTAGAGGGTAGAAAGAAGCAAAAGGGAACCAATCATAAAAAAGTAAATCCTAAGTTTCCACTCAGAGGTTTTATAATGTGTCCTTCTTGCAATAAGCCTCTGAGTGCAAGTACCTCCAGAGGAAGAAATAACACCTATTCTTACTACCACTGTTTTAGCCCTTGTTCTATAAGAATAAGGGTAGAAGACGCGCATGCTTGGTTTACTAAATTCCTTAAAGGATTAGCGCTTACAAAAGAATCTTATGAATTACTAATGGAGTTAATTAAGGAGGAATTTGAAAAGTTTCAAAAGTCTACTCAATTGGGCCCTAAACATTATGAGCAGAAGGAAAAACTAACCAGCAAACTTCACAAAATTCAAGACCTATTTATAGAAGGAGATTTATCCAAAGAAGATTATCAAATTACTAAAATGCGCTATAGTGAGCTATTAAATGAGCTCAAAGAAAAAGAAACGGGGATAGGAGATAAGAGAAAAATTTTGGAAAAATATAAAAATGGCTTTAAGAAGATGGAAAATATTGATAGTCAGTTTTTTAAATCCGAAATAGAGCTGCAAAGAAGCCTTTTGGGTTCGATATTTTCAAAAAATTTTCAATTTGAAAATAATCGAGTTCGAACCGCAGATATAAACCCACTGCTTTTCAAACTTACCAAGTATAACAAGGGTTACCGAAGGGCAAAAAAAAAGGGACAAGTCAAAAAAAATGACTTGTCCCAGATGGTACTCAAGGTGGGAATCGAACCCACACTCCAAAGGAACTGGATTTTGAATCCAGCGCGTCTACCAATTCCGCCACTTGAGCTTTTGAGAAGCTTGCATGTGCTTCTGTTAAATTGGGAAGGCAAAAGTAGAAAATAATTTGAGATTCTTCCTAAAAAAAGTAAAGATTTCAGGCTGGTCCCTCAAAAAAATGTATAAATTTGCAGCTCCTTAATTGTAAGGAAGTTAGAAACTTAAAACGGAATTGCACCGCTATGTCTTACACCGCACCAGAACCTAAGATTTTTGCATGTACACAGAGTCAGGCCTTGGCAGAGAGAATTGCTACAGCCTACGGTACGCCTATTGGAAAGATTATTACTTCTAAGTACAGTGACGGTGAATTTCAGCCTTCTTTTGAGGAGTCTGTTCGTGGGGCTCGTGTTTTTATTGTGGGGTCTACCAATCCGAGCTCAGAAAATTTAATGGAAATGCTGCTCATGTTGGACGCTGCCAAAAGAGCATCGGCCAGACATATTACGGCAGTGATGCCGTATTTTGGCTGGGCCAGACAAGACAGAAAAGACAAGCCTAGAGTACCTATTGCTGCAAAACTAGTAGCTAAAATGTTAGAGGTAGCCGGAGCCACAAGAATTATCACTATGGATTTGCACGCAGATCAAATCCAGGGATTCTTTGAAAAACCAGTAGATCACTTGTTTGGTTCTACCCTCTTTTTACCCTACCTAAAAAGTTTAAACTTGGAGAATCTCACTGTAGCTTCTCCAGACATGGGTGGGTCTAAAAGGGCTTATGCCTACTCTAAGGCCTTGGAAAGTGACGTTGTTATCTGTTATAAGCAAAGAGAAAAAGCCAATGTGATTTCCCATATGGAACTCATTGGGGAAGTGAAAGGCAAAAATGTGGTCTTGGTAGACGACATGGTAGACACCGCTGGCACCCTAACTAAAGCAGCAGATCTAATGATGGAACGCGGAGCACTTAGTGTTAGAGCAATAACCACGCACGCCATTCTATCTGGGAATGCCTATGAAAGAATTGAAAAATCACAGTTAAAGGAATTAATTGTCACAGACTCTATTCCTTTAAAACAACAAAGCGATAAAATTAGAGTCATTGGTTGTGCAGAACTTTTTGCAGACGTCATGCAAAGGGTACACAGCAATACCTCTATTAGCTCCAAATTTTTAATGTAAGAACGTCCCGAGGGGGATTATTTATTAATAACTAAAATTAAAACATGAAATCTATTACTATTAAAGGATCAGAAAGAGAAAGCGTGGGCAAAAAAGCAACAAAGGCCTTGCGTAATGCTGGATTGGTTCCTTGCGTGATTTACGGAGGGGATAAGCCGGTACATTTTTCAGCGCCAGAATTGGCATTTAAGCCGCTTGTTTACACACCCAACGCGCACACAGTAACAGTGGAGTTGGAAAACGGAACTAAAATTGACGCTGTATTACAGGACATTCAATTTCACCCAGTAACCGACAAAATTCTACATGTAGACTTCTACCAGCTATTTGCAGATAAGCCTGTAACTATGAGTATTCCTGTTCAATTAGAAGGAAACTCTCCAGGGGTTAGAAACGGTGGGCGTATGTTATTTAGAAAGCGTAAGCTTACTATTAAAGCCTTACCAGCAGATCTACCAGATTTCTTTAAGGTAGACATCTCTAAACTTAGAATTGGTGGGACCATCGCTGTCTCTTCTCTATTAAGTGAGAAATACACCTTCCTACACCCAGACTCTACAGCTATTGTTCAAGTGAAGGCGTCTAGAACATCTGTAGACGTAGATGACGACGAAGAAGAAGGAGAAGAAGGAGCTGAAGGAGCAGAAGCTGCTGCAGAACCAACTGCTGCCGAGTAAATCTGAACTACTTATTTTAAAAGCATCCCAGACCTTGTGTTTGGGATGCTTTTTTTATTTTTACATGCCAATCTCTAGGAAAGGCTTTAAGCGGTTTTATGAAGAAATTTTTAATTGTTGGTTTAGGAAACATCGGCCCAGAATACGAAGAAACCAGACATAATATTGGTTTTAAGGTAGTAGAGGCCCTGGCTAAAAAGCATGAAGCCCCTTTTGGTTCAGAGCGCCTTGGAGATTTGGCCAGGATAAAGATTAAAGGCAGAAGCCTCTTGCTGCTCAAACCCAGTACCTATATGAACCTCAGCGGTAAGGCAGTGGTCTATTGGATGGAGAAAGAGAACATCCCTTTGGAACAACTGCTGGTGGTAACCGATGACATTCACCTGCCCTTTGGGAGCATCCGCCTAAAGGCGAAAGGTTCTGACGGTGGGCACAACGGTCTCAAAGACATTCAGGCCAAACTAGGCAGCAGCCAATACAATAGGTATCGCTTTGGTGTAGGTGCCAACTTTGGCGCAGGGCGCCAGGTAGACTACGTCCTGGGTAAATGGAGTGAGGAAGAGTATACTGCCCTAGGGGAGAGATTAGACAAATCGGTAGCACTTGTAGAATCTTTTGCACTGGCTGGGCTGGCCAGAACCATGAACCAGTTTAACAACAGCTAGAGCCTACTCCTTTATTTTAAAATCAAAAACTGCAGAGGGGGTCGTATTCCCTTGCCTATCTATACTTATAATTTGCCAATAATAGGTTTGCCCAGCGCTTACCGAAAAACTAAACTGGGTGGTGGTAGGGCTAGCAAGGGCTTGCTTATTGGAAGGGATAGGATCTGTTCCTAACAGCAATTCATAGGTCTCTAAATCATTATCTATGTCTGCTCCTGACCACCTTAGGCTCACTAGCCCGTCTACTGGCATGGAAAATTGGCTACCAGAAATAGGAGTGAGTGCTGTGGCAGGAAAGGGGGCATGCGTGGTCTCAGATCCGGCATTAAAAAAATACCAAAGGGCGCTGTCTGTGGTTTCTATAACTTGGGTGTTGGAGGCTACCACCTTCCAAGAATAGGCATTTGCCGTGGCTAAAGGAATCTCCAAGCTAGTGAGCTCGGTTCGCTGTATGGTTTTGGCCCCACTGCTCAATTGCGTAATATGCAGTTCATAAGACTCCGCACCTTTTGCCGCCCCCCACTGAAAAGGAATTTTTCTAGTGACCCCATTGACCAATTCCCCCTGTGTACAATCTAAATTTTGGGTAGGAAAAATAAGGGTACTGGGTTCTGGCGCCTTTGGCGGGTCTTCCTTACCACAGCTGTAGAGCAAAAGGCAAACGAAAAGCAATCCTATTTGTTTCATTCTTTTAAGGCTTTATATGAGTAGGTCTGTCCGTCTAAACGTATACTTATGAGATACACCCCTGGTTGCCATCCTGAGGTGTTTATTTTAAATGGCGTCTGAGAGGCGAGGGTCTGGAACTCGCTTACCAAAGCACCAGAGAGTTGGTGCACCCGAACTTCCATTTCTGGCTGCTCAAAAGAGGGCGTTTGCACATACACATATTCTTTTACAGGATTTGGAAAAATGCTAGGCTTAGGCGTATAAAAAATCTGTTCTTCATATACCCCTTGGCAGTCTAATCCGGTGCTAATTTTAAGGGTATTTAATCCCTCTTTTAAATCTAATTGTAAAGGAGTGCTATTGGCTTGTGAACCTACATTAGAGACTTTGTCATTCAAAGAGACCATGTATTGCTGTGCACCACTCAAAGAGATGGATAGGCTGCCACTAGAAAAAGAAAGCGAAGTCTGAACACTTAGCGGCTCTGGAGCTCCAATTTCTACTTCAAAACACTGGGGTTCATAGACAATGTCTCCTTCGGTAGCATTCAGACACAGGCTATACCTTCCAGCAGATAGCCCTTCTAGGCTTTGGTTTTGGGTGAAATTGGCCTGCCTTACTAGGTTGCCTGCAGCTGTACTAAGGGTCATAGCATAGGTCATGGTTTGTGCCGCAGACACCTCTATGGCACCATCTGAAAGCCCCACACAGGACTGGCTTTTCAATGCAATATTGTAGTTTCTATCACTCAATCTATACACGGCACAACCTTTGGTGTCTACAGGAACACCAGGGGGAGTGTTTAGACATTGGTCCTCTCCGTCGTCATATACACCATCCCCATCTGCGTCTGGCCTGGGCACACCGGCTACGCAGGCTTTTATAGAAAAACTGTTTATACTACCCCCATCAAAAGAAGCCACATCTTGCACTTCCAGGCGCCAAATTCCTTTTAAAGACTCTCCCCTAAAAACCTCTAAACTACCAAGCGGTTTCACGCGGCCACTTACCCCTGGGGTAGAAGCACACTCAAAATCTGGACTGTCTTGCGAAAAAGTAGCCATTACATTTTCTGAGTCTGTACAGGAATTGGCCAACAATACAGCGGCGGTTCCTGAGGGTGCGTAAAGCGTTATTACTAGGTCTGAAAGATAAGAATGGGTTAGATCTAGACTCACTTCCAAATTAGTAATGTTAAGGGGGTCGTCAAATTCAAGGGTAGACTGTACCGTATTGGGATTGTTGGACCCAATGGTCACCGGCATTTCATTGGTCTTAGTCAGGCAATTTTCAGGCGCTGTACTAAAATTTTTAGACCCAGAAAAATTACCAGAAACACCACAGGCATTCATAGGCTTTACCCGCCAATAGTAAGTAGTCTGTGGCTTGAGCTCATTCACATACTGCATTCTAAAAGGAGTGGTACTAGAGAAGCTTATACTTTCAAAATCTGGAGTCTCTGACAGTTGAAATTCATATTGTGTAGCTCCCTCAGTTGCAGACCAACTAAAGCTCATGTCAGAAAATTGGTCTACCACTCCTTCCATAGGTGCCTCTAAAATAGGAGCAGCTAGGCTCGTATTAAAAATTTGCAAGGCCAATGAACTAGAGAATTGCTGGGTTGCCGCACTTAAATGAAGGGCTATATCATACCCACCTGGGGCCACATTTGTTGCAGCAGTTAAATTAATTTGGGCCGTTTGCGTGGTACCAGAAAGCACACCTGTAACAATTTCGTAGCCAAGGCCTTCAGGCAATCCAGAGAGGGTTATTTGGGGAGCCTCCAAAGGGGTTTCATACTGTATTTGAGCGGTAATCTGGGAGCTCCCACCCGGACAAATTCCTACATCTGTTTGAGGTACAAAAACACTCAAAGGCTGTTTTACAATAGAAAACGATGAGGTGTTCACCCCAAAGAAGGGATTGTTTTCTGCCTTTAGCATGAGTCTGGCTTGAGGGGCGTTTACATTGGGGAGCTGAAAACGAGCCTGACCATCATTTAAAACTCCTGAAGACAATAGAATGGGAAAGCTCAATCCACCATCTACAGACAAATACGCAGAGAGTCTTTGGGTGTTTAACTCTGGTCCGTTGGTTCTGGCTACCTCCCAGGAGACCTCTACAAATTCTCCAGCTAAAAACGTCTGAGCGCTAGCAGGTGTTAAAACGCGAAAAGGCCCTACCCCAGCAGCAATGGAGAGCTTAGTCTGTGCAATAGCCACCCCAGCCCCAACGGCTTCATTATCTCTCACGGTCAGATAAAAAGTGTAGTCTCTTGGAACGGAAGAAAGGGTTTCCCACTGCGAACTTTGTGGCTGCGTAGTCGTTAGGGTACCCGTCCTTATATTGGCCAATTTAGGGAAATACCTTTTGGGATTGCTGCTAGGCTCCAAAGACCTAAAAGCAGCTCCCACCGGGTTTTGTGGACCAAATACTGCGGCATTGACCACCCCGTTATCCCCTTGTTCCCAACCATAAGTAAGTTGCTGCTGGGAGTCTATATCTGTGGCTTCCCCCTCCAGCACAAAAGGCGTAGCAACAGGAATCTGATAAGAGATCAAAGGGGTAATCTGCGGCGGCTCATTGTTTGTAAGCTCAGATGTTTCACAGCTGTAATTGTCTAAATAGGCGGCTATTTCTAAGATGCTTACCGCATGAAAATAATCCGAGGCATTGGCAGCGACATTCTCTCCAGACACAATACCAGCATAGGACATAATGGTGCTCCCACTTCCCGGTTCTACCTGTACGCCAGTTCCCTCAGACTCATAAGACCAGGTGTGAAATGCCCCAAACTGATGCCCCATTTCATGGGCCACAAAATCTATGTCGTAGGTGTTGCCTTCTGGAAACTGCGCAGAGGAAAATCCACTCCCCTTTTTGTTATCCTGGCATACGGCACCAATAAAGCCAGCATTCCCATTGTTATTATCTCTGTGAAACAGATGACCAATGTCATAATTAGCTTCCCCAATATTAGCGGTTAAGGTACTCTGAATTTCGTTGTTTAAATCTGTAGTAAATGGATCTGTTTCTGGGTCTGTATAAATTACATTGGCCGTCTGAGGCACCAGCTGCAGCTGCAGTCCAAGGTCTTTCCCAAATAAGGCATTGACCCGAGTTACTGTAGCGTTCATAGCGGCTAAGGCACCTTCTACAGTGCCCCCGTGGTATTGGGTATATTCTCCAGAGGCAGCAACTGCAAGTCTGTAGGTTCTCCAGGTTGTTTTTTTGCTTAGGCCTACGGCCGATGCCTTTGAGACAGTCTCCGCTCCTAAACCAATGGTTTTACAGAGAAAATCTTTTTCCCCCAGCATATGCTCTTTAAAGGAAAGTACATAAGTAGCACCGTCTGCTTGCTGTTCTATAAAATAATATCCCTGTCCCTCTGCAGGCTGCGTAGTCACAGATAGGCCTTTAGGAGACACAGCCAGGTATACACTAGTACCCCTGTTATTTAAAGACTTTCCTTTATAGGCTCTTATGGTTGGGTAATTAGTACTTAGCTCCTTGGAAAAGGTTTGGATCTCTTGTATAGAGAAAGCGTCATAGCCTCCCCTAGTGTTGGGGAAATACAAAGGTGTACCCTTAGAAAGTGAGGATTGCAAAGCGGCCTCAAATGCCTCCCCATCTAGTTGGTATTCTCTTGGAGCCTGTTTGGCCTGTAAAGAAAGGGGCAGAGGTTTTGTTACTTGAGTCTGCTGCTTCCAGTAGGAATCTTGTCCCCAAAGAGAAAACACAGAAAAAAGTAGGCAAAATGAAAAAACTAAGCGTAATTTTGGAATCATATAGGGAAATCTCCCCTAAAAATACAGCATTTATTATAAATTATCGTGATCCGCACCCAATCCTTAGCTGAATTTAACAAAGAAATGCAAACCGTCGTAACCATTGGAACCTTTGACGGGGTACATCTAGGTCATCAAAAAATTATAGATCAGTTGGTACGGCAGGCTAAAAAATTGGGACTGCCTTCGGTGGTGCTCACTTTTTTTCCACACCCTAGAATGGTCTTACAGCAAGACAGCCAGATTAGAATGCTTCAGTCTATAGACGAACGGGCAGAAAAATTAGAGGCCTTAGGGGTAGATTACTTAGTGGTGTATCCATTTACCAAAGAATTTTCCAGAATGCATGCCCAAGATTTTGTCTCAGAGATTCTAGTGCACGGCCTCCATGCCAAACACATTCTCATTGGCTATGACCACCGTTTTGGCAGAAATAGAAATGCCAATATAGAAGACCTGAAGCGGTATGGTGTTTCCTTTAATTTTGAAGTCACCGAAATATCTGCTAGGGAGATAGACGCCCTTGCGGTAAGCTCTACCAAAATTAGAAAGGCACTGCAAAAGGGAGATGTTCAAAAAGCCGCTACCTTTCTAGGAGCGGGTTATACCCTGAGTGGGAAGGTCGTTTCTGGCAAAAAAATTGGCAGAGATTTGGGTTTCCCCACGGCCAATATCGCAGTAGACTTTGTCCATAAACTCATTCCCAAAGAAGGGGTTTACGTGGTGCGCACCCAGTGGCATGGCCAAGAGGTTTTTGGTATGCTCAATATAGGTCAGAACCCCACGGTGAATAGGGAAGAAAACAAGACCACTACTGCTCAGCAAAAGATAGAAGTTCATCTGTTTGACTTTTCAGAAGATTTATACAACCAAAAGCTGGTGATTACTTTTTTAACCCACCTCAGGGCAGAGCAAAAATTTGATTCCCTAGACCAACTTAAGGAGCAATTAAAAGCAGACCAGAAAAAAGCACGCTCCTTTTTAAGCACACTTTAAAAATGTAGAACCACTGAAATTCACATAAGTTCCATTACCTTTGTGTTTTTAAAAAAGAGTCCTTTATGCTGCAAATTCAAGCCATAAGAAACAACCAAGCCGCTATTATAAGTGCGCTAAAAAAGAGACATATAGACGCTGCTCCTATTGTTGCAGAGATTTTAGAAGCAGACCAAAAAAGAAGGTCTAGCCAAACCGCATTAGATGAGAATTTAGCCAAAGCCAATAGCATAGCCAAAGAAATTGGCAGCTTGTTTAAGTCTGGAAAGGCAGCAGAAGCTCAAGATTTAAAAGAGCAGTCTGCCCAACTTAAGGCCCAGAGCAAAAGCCTCCAAGAATCTCTACAAGCAGCTACCGAAAGTTTACAAGAACTGCTCTACAGCCTCCCAAATGTACCACATGAGTCCGTAGTTTCTGGAACTAGCGAAGCAGACAATGAAGAAATTTTTAAGGCAGGTGACATTCCTGTCCTGCACGAAAATGCACTACCCCACTGGGAATTGGCAAAAAAATACGACCTCATAGATTTTGAATTAGGGGTTAAAATTGCTGGTGCAGGTTTTCCAGTATACAAAGGGAAAGGCGCCAAATTACAAAGGGCACTCATCGCTTATTTTTTAGACAAAAATACCGAGGCCGGATACACAGAAATTCAACCTCCTTTGGTGGTAAATGAAGCCTCTGGTTACGGAACGGGGCAACTGCCAGACAAAGAAGGCCAGATGTATTATATGCCAGAAGACCAATTGTATCTCATTCCAACGGCAGAGGTTCCCGTGACCAACATCTTTAGAGATGTGGTTTTGGCAGAGACAGATTTCCCCATAAAATACACGGCCTACACCCCCTGCTTTAGAAGAGAAGCAGGCAGCTATGGCGCGCATGTAAGAGGGCTCAACAGATTGCACCAGTTTGACAAAGTAGAGATTGTTCAAGTTTCACACCCTGACGAATCTTATACCGCATTGGACGGTATGGTGTCTCATGTAAAAGACATCCTTAATGAGCTAGAATTGCCATACAGAATCCTTAGACTTTGTGGAGGAGATCTCGGATTTACCTCCGCCTTAACCTTTGATTTTGAACTGTTTTCTACCGCTCAGGACCGCTGGTTAGAAATCTCTTCGGTCTCTAATTTTGAGACGTTTCAGGCCAACCGTTTAAAACTTCGTTTTAAAGATCAAGACGGTAAAAGCGTCTTGGCGCATACCTTAAACGGTAGCGCGTTGGCCCTGCCAAGAGTACTAGCAGGTATTTTGGAAAATTGCCAAACCCCAGAGGGAATTAAGATTCCTAAAGTATTACAACCCTACACGGGCTTTGACCTTATATCATAGTATGTTTTTATTTAATGTAACCACCCATTTAGAGGCCACCCAAGAAGACGAATGGCTCGCGTATATGCAAGAAGAGCACATTCCCAAACTTATAGAGGGTGGTTATTTTCAATCTGCCACCCTCACCAAGGTAATGGTAGAAGAACCTATGGGCGGTGTCACCTACAGTGTGCAATACAGCAGTGACCACAAAGCTGTCATAAACGGATTATACGACCGGCAAGCGGCAGACTTAGAAGCCACACTACGCAAAAAATTTGGCAGTGAATTACTGAGTTTTAAAACCCCTCTGAAAATTATTTCTCAGCACGGTAAAACCCCATCCTAGACCCTATTTAGGCTGGGAGCATATTTTAAAATCACAAGCATGGGCAAGCACAACAGCGTAAGGAAATATAAAAAATGGGAAAAGCCCACAGACCCCTCTGGAGTGCAAGCCAAAAAACACTTAGGGCAACATTTTCTAACAGATATGGGTATTGCAAGGCAGATTGCAGAAACTCTAAGCGGTAACGGCTATGAATATCTCATAGAAATTGGTCCAGGCACAGGCGTACTAACGCAGTTTTTACTAGAGCAAGATGTGCACCTTTTAGCCCTGGACTTGGATAAAGAATCCATAGACTATTTAGAGTCTGACTTTGCCATTAATCACATGAAACTCCTGCAGCGCAAAAAGAGTTTTGAAGTGCGCTACGCAGACTTCCTCAAAGAAGATTTGAGTCTATATTTTCAGGGCGCTCCCTTTGCCATTACAGGCAATTTCCCTTATAATATTTCTACTCAGATTGTATTTAAAATGTTGGAGTACAGAGATAGAATTCCCGAATTTACCGGAATGTTCCAAAAAGAAGTAGCACAGAGAATCTGTGAAAGAGAAGGCTCTAAGGCCTATGGCATACTCTCCGTTTTGGTTCAGGCCTATTACGAGGCCTCTTACTTATTTACCGTACACCCTCAGGTGTTTAACCCCCCACCTAAGGTGCAATCTGGGGTAATTAGACTGCAAAGAAAATCAGATGCAGACCTTGGGTGTAGCTATGAAATGCTGCGTCAGACGGTAAAAGCAGCTTTTAACCAAAGGCGAAAGACGTTAAGAAATAGTTTAAAAACCTTACAGCTCTCAGAAAATCTGACTAAAGATGCTATCTTTGACAGAAGACCGGAACAGCTTAGTGTGGCAGACTTTGTTACCCTAACCCAGAATATTGCAAATGACACCCTTTAAACTCACAGATGAGATTTTAGAAACCATCACTGGCCACATTGCACAAAGCAATAACAAGGCCTTGGAAGGGTTGTTGGCAGACATTCACTTTGCAGACGTAGCAGAGATCATAAACGAGCTCAGTACGGAAGAAGCCACCTATCTCATAAAACTGCTAGACTCCGAGAAAACCTCTGACATTCTAACAGAGTTGGATGAAGACATGCGAGAAGGTATTTTGGGCAAGCTTTCTGCTAAAGAAATTGCAGAGGAACTCTCAGAATTAGACACCGACGACGCTGCAGATATTGTAGGCGAGTTGCCTACAGAAATGATTGGGCAGGTGATTTCTGCGATGGAAGACAGAGAGCATGCCAAAGACATTGTAGATCTTTTGCGTTATGATGAGGACACTGCAGGTGGTCTTATGGCTAAGGAGCTTGTGAAGGTTAAAGAGAGCTGGACTGTACTAAGCTGTGTGAAAGAAATGCGGGCTCAGGCAGAAAATGTCACTCGGGTGCACTCCATTTATGTGGTAGATAAGGAAGACAAGCTGTTGGGCAGACTGTCCCTAAAAGACCTTTTAACAGCCGGACCAAAACAGCCTCTCAGAGAAATATATATCCCAAAGGTAGACGCCGTGTCTGTTAATGAAAGTACAGAAGAGGTGGCTAAAATTATGTCTAAATACGATCTTGAAGCCATTCCTGTGGTAGACGAACTAGGCCGGCTAGTGGGAAGAATTACTATAGACGACATTGTAGACGTTATTAAAGAAGAAGCAGAAAAAGACTATCAATTGGCAGCGGGTATCTCTACAGATGTAGAGGCAGATGACAGCATCTGGGACCTCACCAAAGCCCGAATTCCTTGGCTGTTCTTGGGGCTCATTGGAGGAGTTGGAGCGGCTGCTATTATGGGTGGTTTTGAGACCCTCATCCAGGAACATGCCATCTTGTTCTTTTTTACCCCACTAATTGCTGCTATGGCTGGTAATGTAGGGGTGCAATCCTCTGCCATTGTTGTACAGGGAATTGCTAATGACGACGTTAAAGGAAGTATTGGACAACGGGTTTTAAAGGAAATGCTCTTGGCCTTGTTAAACGGGGTAATTTTAGCGGTAATTTTACTATTATTCACCTGGGCCTGGAAGGGAGATCTGAATACCGCTATTGCCATAGCCATCTCCTTGGTTACTGTAACTGTAGCAGCTGGAGTGATTGGCACCTTTACCCCCCTATTTTTGCACAAACGAGGCATAGACCCTGCCATTGCTACCGGCCCCTTCATTACTACAAGCAATGATATTTTTGGCATTCTGATTTATTTTAGTATTGCCAAAGTGATTCTTGGTTTTTAATTCAAATGAAAATACTTCACATAGACCCCAATCACCCTGCCCTCCTGGAAGGCTTTGAAGCATTAGGCTTTGAAAACCACGAAGATTACAACAATCCCAAGGAGGTGATAATAGAGAAAATAAAGGACTATGACGGCCTTATATTACGCTCCAGGTTTCCTATAGACGCTGCTTTTCTCAGGGCGGCGGCTGGGCTTAAATTTATTGGAAGGCTTGGGGCAGGATTGGAAAATATAGATGTTGCTGCTGCAAAAAAGCAGGGTATTTTCCTGGCCGCCGCCCCGGAAGGGAATCGAAATGCGGTGGGGGAACACAGCCTAGGCCTCCTGCTGTCACTTTTTAATAAAATTCATACTGCAGACAGAGATATGAGAAAAGGCCTATGGCAAAGAGAGGCCAATAGAGGAGTAGAACTAGATGGCCAGACAGTGGGTATTATTGGTTTTGGGCATATGGGCCAATCCTTTGCTAAAAAACTTGCAGGCTTTGAGGTGGAACTTATCTACCACGATCTCCTAGATAAGGGCAGTGCCCATGGCGCTACACGGGTATCTCTAAACGAGCTACAACAAAGGGCTACAGTTCTTAGCCTCCATCTCCCCCAAACCACTCAAACCATAGGCCTTGTAAACGAGAGCTTTCTACATGCATTTACACATCCTATTTGGCTACTAAACACCGGTAGAGGTTCTGCCGTGGTGACCGTAGACTTGGTGAACGCACTGAAAAATGGTAGGGTATTGGGAGCTGGATTAGATGTGTTAGAATATGAGAAAAGTTCTTTTGAAGGCTTTTTGCAAAGCCATACAAAGCCAGAGGCCTTAGAGTACCTGCTAAAAAGTGATCGGGTAGTGCTCAGCCCCCATGTGGCGGGATGGACCATAGAAAGCCACAAAAAACTAGCCCAGACCATTGTAAACAAGGTAGCAGCACATTTTGGACTGAAATAGGGCAAGCCTGCAATATGGTATACAGGCAAGAATCTTAGGCATAGGCTTTTGCTGCAGCGCTGCATTTCCTGTTTTACAAAGCTTTTAAAGTAGTGCGGTTATTTACCCCTAAGATCCTTCCGAAAAAAAAGGAGGAGGCATGTCTAATTCAATGTCCTCCGGTGCTATTCCTTGGGCCAACTTAGCTTCTAGTTGGGCCTGAAACTCTTCCATCACTGGTTTCACAGTACTCTCTGGGATGTCTGCAATTCTAATGTACATGAGCCCGTCAATGGCGTTGTTAAACAGCGGGTCTACATTAAAGGCCACTACCCTGGCATTTTGCTTGATATACTTTTTTATAAGTACGGGCAATCTGAGGTTGCCGGGTTCTATTTCTTCTATAAGCCGGTCAAACTTCACTAAATCTGCCTTGGTTTCGTCAAATACAAATTCTTTATCTGCGTCTTTGAGTTTTACCTTAAATTCCTTTTTAGGCCTAATGTATTGGGCTACATACGGATCCCAATAATGAGACTTCATGAACTCTATCATGAGCGACTTAGAGAAGTTTGAAAACTGATTGCTAATACTCACCCCGCCTATGAGGTATTTGTGCTCTGGAAACCTCAACGTAGTATGAATAATTCCTTTCCAAAGTAAAAAAAGTGGCATGGGTTTTTGCTGATACGCAGCCACGATATAGGCCCTACCCATCTCAATGGATTGGGACATAAACTCGTGCAGTTCTGGCTCAAACCTAAATAAATCTTGTAGGTAAAAACCGTCTATACCCCGTGCCTCAAAAATCTGTGCACCTAAACCCATCCTGTATGCGCCCACTATCTGCTGCGCCTCGTTGTCCCAGAGGAATAGGTGCTGATAGTAATGGTCAAATGCATCTAAATCTACAGATTTATTAGTGCCTTCTCCAACAGCTCTAAAAGTGAGCTCTCTTTGGCGCCCAATCTCTTGTAATATATGAGGTATCTCCTCCGCTGCTGACAAATAGACCTCGTAATTTTTAGAGGAAAGCAAGAGCGCATCGGCCGCTTTTAAGGCCTCAATTTCAGACACCAATAAGTCTTTGGATACCTCATTTGCAATGGCTTTTGGAGTCTTGGGAATCTTTAAATTCGCAGCGTTTTTTAAGGTGTTTGGTATTTGATCTATCAATCGTTCTTTCTCAAAAGCATGAGCCAACATATAGGTTTTACGCCTCAGAAGTGCTGTGTAATCTGTAAGATCTTGATGTTCGTTTTGTAACGCAAGGGATATGGGCTTCCCAATGCGTATTTTGATAGCCCTATACTTTTGTGAGGTTACCTCTGAGGGAAGTTTAGCCGTTCTAAACAGATCTTTCATAGAGGCCAATCTGTAGAACAAAGCGGAATTTTTAGCGTGAAAATAAATAGGAACTACAGGAACCTGAGCCTTTTGTATGAGCTTCATTACAGGCTTTTCCCAGGGCTTGTCTTGTTTAATGCTCCCATCTTTTATGGTAGAGACTTCCCCTGCTGGAAAAATGCCTAGTGGGTGCCCGTTTTCTACATGCTGCATGGCTCCTTTAAAACCCAGCACACTGTTCCGGACTTCTCTATGGTTTTCAAAGGGATTTACGGCAAAAATATGGGATGCCAATGGTTCAAATCTATGCAGTAGAAAGTTGGCCATGACTTTGTAATCTTCTCGGTGTAACATGAGGAGTTTCATAAGTAACACACCGTCTATAGCGCCTAGGGGATGGTTAGAAACCGTGATAAAAGGACCAGTTTTTGGAATCCGCTTGAAATCTTCATCCGGAATTTGAAAGTCTATTTGAAAATGCTCTAAAATGGCTGTTAAAAATTCTGAAGCCCCTAGGGTTTTGTGCTGCTCGTAAAAGCGATTAATGGCCTGAAGCCTCGTGAGGCGGAGCAACAACCATCCTACTGCGGTCCCCAAAAGCCCTAACTTGCTTAACCCTAGAACATTGGACACTTCTTTTGCAGAAACCAATCCCATAACAAAAGGTTTAAAAAACACACATTTACCTCAGGTAAATATAACAAAGTTTCCCTACTTAACCACCAATTGTAAAGTCTCTTTGGCGCGTTGTTCTAAGAGTATCTCATGGCCATTTTGTAACTGCTGCAGGGCCTGAGAATTAAAGTGTCTGATGGTGTATAAGGACACTCCTGTTTGGCAGCTTATTTTAAATTTCTTTTTTAAAATAGGGAGCAATTCCTCCAGACGATTAAAGCGATTGTCTACACATACAGAAAAACTAATGGCAGAATTTTGTATGAGATCTACTTTCATACGGTACTGGTGTAACAGTTGAAACAAAGCGCCAATACTGTCTTCTACTATAAAGGAAAAGTCCAATGAAGAGAGCTTTAAAAGCACCTGGTCTTTTTTTACAATAAAACAGGGCACCTGAGGTTGTATTCCCACGCCTTTACCAACCGTAGTCCCTGCTGCTTTGGGGTCAAGAAAAGATTTTACTAAGAGTGGAATTTCCTTTCTTTGAAGGGGCTGTAGGGTTTTTGGATGAATGACAGAAGCACCGTAAAAAGCCAATTCTATAGCCTCTGTGTAGGAGATGTTTTCTAAAAGGGTGGTCTCCTTAAAAACCCTGGGGTCTGCGTTGAGCACTCCTGGCACATCTTTCCAAATGGTAACTGAATTTGCGTTTAAACAATAAGCCAAAATGGCTGCGGTGTAATCGGAACCTTCTCTTCCAAGTGTGGTGGTAAAATTATTGTCGTCTGCACCTATAAACCCTTGGGTAATGTATAGGGTGTCTTTTTTAACTATAGCTTTGGTTTGGGCAGCTGTTTGCTCCCAATCTACTTGAGCGTCTCTGTATTGGTCGTCTGTTTTTATACAACTACGAACGTCTAACCAGGTGTTTGCAATCCCAGATTTTGACAAATAAGCACTGATGATGGTACTAGACAACAACTCTCCATAACCCACCAATTGGTCGTATACAAAGTTGTAATTAGGAGATTTATTCCAAGCTAAAAAGCCGTTGATCTCTGCTAATAAAGATTGAATTTTTGAAAATACTGGGGCAGAATCATTTTCAAAAAGATCCCTGGAGATATCTAAATGAAAATCTGTAAGTAGTTGTAAGGCCTCGTTTAGAGGTGTCTTATTTTTAGTGTTTTTATACTCAAAATAGGCAGCTACCAAGCTTTCCATAGCATTGGTGGTCTTACCCATGGCAGAAACTACCACAAGGGTATTTTCATGGCCCATCTGTTCCAATACATGCACCACATTCTGAACCCCGGGAGCGTCTTTCACAGAGGCTCCTCCAAATTTAAATACTCTCATTGTTATATCTCAAAGGACGTAATGCCTTTTTCATCTAATTGTACTACGTTCCAGTCTCTCATGACATGGGCCCCTTTGGCCTCATAAAAATCTATAGCGGGCTTGTTCCAATCCAAAACTTCCCAAGAAACTCTTTTCAATTGTTTTTCTCTAGCATAGGACACTACCTTTTTAAGTAGGGCATTGCCCAAGCCCTGCCCTCTGTAAGCCTGAGAAACCACCAAATCTTCTAAGTGAATTACCGCCCCCTTCCAGGTAGAATATCTGGGATAAAAAATAGCAATACCTATGATCTCTTGGCTTTGATTCTCTGCCACATAACAGTGAAATAGCGGCTGGGCTCCAAAACCATCTCGCTCTAAATCTGCAACACTTAACTCTACCGCATGCGGCTCTTTTTCAAAAACAGCTAACTCATGTATGAGCTTCCAAACACCCTCCATGTCTGCTATTCTAGCTTCTCTAATTTGATACTCCATTCTGAATTGTTATAAATAAAACACAAAGTTATAAATTTAAACACCACTAGACTACTTCATTTGGACCCTATCACAAAAAGTAGTCGCATTGTGAAAATAAAAAAGACCCAAATAGGGCCTTCTTTTTGTTCTGGGTAGCTGTTATAACAATAGGAACTTATAACAGAGACTGATACTCTTCAAAACTAAAACGACCCGTGAAAATTTCAGTAGATCTTTTTATTAGTTTCAAAGCCTCTGCCTCCGTATAGCCCAAACCTATGGCGTACTTTAATACCAAAGCAGTCTCTTCTTGGTCTATTCTATGGTCTGCGAAAATAATTTTAAAGAGGTCAAATAAGCGCTCTAATCTGGCTTGAGCGCTGCTTGCCGGATCTATGGGATATTTGTTTTCCTTCTTCATTACCTCTGCATATTCCTGTTCAGAAATCCCTAGTTTATTTGAAAACCTGTTTAAAACCGCCAATTCAGCCTCATTTATTTGACCGTCTGCGGCAGCCAATGTGGCAATAGCAGCAAAATGTGCTACATTTTTACGGTGTTCACTGTGGGTGTATAAATCTACAAAAGACATAAAATAATCACTTTATATTAGGAGGTAAAGATAGGTCTTTTAGCCTATATTTGCTAAAATTTTACCCTTGAGTAAGTCATTCATCAGTACAATTTTTTCCGACTATTTGCTTGCGCAACTCGGGGAATTAAACCTCCAAATTAAAGCAAACACCTCCCCAGAAAAAGCTCAGATTTTTCTTAATGGGTTGTCTGGTTCTGCCCTTTCGTTTGCTATTTCTAGCTTATTTAAAGCTCAAAAGGCTCCTTTTTTGCTCCTTCTAGAAGACAAGGAAACAGCAGCTTATATTTTAAATGACTTGGAGCAGTTTATTGGAGAAGACCAGCTTTTGTTTTATCCCGCCAGCTACAAAGCGCCTTATGAAACCTCTCAGACAGACAATGCCAATATTCTGCTCCGAGCAGAGGTGTTGCAACGTTTAGGAAAGAAAGACAGCCCCATATGCGTGGTGTCCTACCCAGAGGCTGTATTTGAAAAGGTACTCCAAAAAAAGACCTTAGAAAAAAATACCCTCACACTCCAACAAGGAGACTTAATTAGCTTAGAATTTTTAAATGAGACTCTATTTGAATACCGTTTTAAAAGAGTAGATTTTGTTACAGGTCCTGGTGAATTTTCCGTCAGAGGGGGAATTGTAGACGTCTTCTCTTATTCTTATGACCACCCTTACAGAATAGAGTTTTTTGGAGAAGAAATAGAGAGTATTAGAAGCTTTGACATTGTTCACCAAAGATCTATTGCCAAACAAAACACCATAAGTATTGTCCCAAATATAAGCCTCACAGATACGGAGACGGCGCGCTGTGATTTTTTGAGTTTTATGGGAGAGCAGGCCATTGTGTGTGTCAAAAAACCCAGTATACTAAAACATAAGATAGCGGGGCTTTACACCGCAGCAGAAAAGAAATTTTCAGAATTTGACGGCGCTGTAAGACAGTTAAGCCCAGACCAACTTTTCACTAATGAAGCCGTTCTGCTATCTGAGCTAGAGGGGCATCACAGTTTTTTTATAGATAGCAATGCAGAGGAATTAGAAGGGCTTGGTATAAAAGCAAGGGTGCAAAGCCTGAGCAAAACAATACACTTTAAAGGAACCGAGCAACCTGCTTTTAATAAAAAATTTAGTCTGCTCATAGATAGGCTCAGACAAAACCACCAAAGTGGGATGGAAAACTACATCTTCTGTGCTAGTGTGTCCCAATCCAAAAGGTTTGAAGACATCTTTGCCCAGGCCAAAACCGCTGTGCCGTATAAGACAGTTGTAGGCTCTATGTACCAAGGTTTTGAGATTCCTAGCCTCCAAATAGCCTGTTATACAGACCATGAAATTTTTGAACGATACCACAAATTTCACATTAAAAATGGCTTTAAGAAAAAAGAGGCCATTAGCCTCTCTGAACTCAATAAACTAGAGATCGGAGACTATGTGACGCATATAGACCACGGTATAGGAAAATTCGGAGGCCTTCAGAAAATAGAAGTAGAGGGCAAGAAACAAGAAGCAATTAAGCTCGCCTATGGAGAAAGAGACGTACTCTATGTGAGCATACACTCCCTACACAAAATTGCCAAATTTAATGGCAAAGACGGCAGCCCTCCAAAAATTTACAAATTAGGGTCTGGTGCTTGGAAAAAAATAAAAGAAAAGACCAAAACTCGAGTAAAAAAACTGGCTTTTGACCTCATTCAAATCTACGCCAAAAGAAGGCTTCAAAAAGGGTTTCAATACGGGCCAGACTCTAGCCTGCAACACGAGCTAGAAGCCTCTTTTTTATACGAAGACACCCCAGATCAGGTAAGCGCTACAGAAGACATCAAAAAAGATATGGAAAGTGAGCGTCCCATGGACAGATTAATCTGTGGAGACGTGGGCTTCGGAAAAACCGAAGTAGCCATTAGAGCCGCCTTTAAAGCCGTAGACAACGGCAAACAAGTAGCGGTATTGGTCCCTACCACTATTTTGGCCTATCAGCACTTTAACACTTTTAGTGCCAGACTATCAGATATGCCTGTGACGGTAGATTATTTAAACCGCTTTAGAACGGCCAAAGAAAAAAAAGAAACCCTAGAAAGATTGGCTGCAGGTAAAGTAGACATCATTATTGGAACCCACCAGCTGGTGAATAAAAAAGTGGTCTTTAAAGACTTGGGGCTACTCATTGTAGACGAGGAACAAAAATTTGGTGTCGGGGTTAAGGACAAGCTCAAGTCTATAAAGGAAAATGTAGATGTGCTTACCCTTACTGCTACCCCCATCCCAAGAACCTTGCAATTTAGTCTTATGGCAGCTAGAGACCTCTCCGTGATAAACACCGCTCCACCGAACAGATACCCCATAGAGAGCAGTGTGGTTCGCTTTAATGAAAGTCTTATTAGAGACGCCATTTCTTATGAGATTCAAAGAAATGGTCAGGTGTTTTTTATTCACAACCGCATAGAAAACATAAAAGAAGTGGCCGGTCTCATACAGCGACTAGTTCCCGACGCAAGAGTGGCGGTGGGTCATGGTCAGATGGAAGGCAAAAAACTCGAAACCCTCATGCAATCTTTCATGAATGGTGGTTTTGATGTTTTAGTCTCTACTACTATTATTGAAAGTGGCCTAGACGTCTCTAACGCCAACACCATATTTATTAATAATGCCAATAATTTTGGCCTTTCAGACCTCCACCAAATGCGCGGACGAGTGGGAAGAAGTAACAAAAAAGCCTTCTGCTATTTCATTACCCCCCCTTACGAGGTCATGACGGCCGATGCCAGAAAGCGTATACAAGCACTGGAGCAGTTTACTGCCTTGGGCAGTGGTTTTAACATTGCCATGAAAGATCTTGAGATACGAGGAGCTGGAGATATTTTAGGAGGAGAACAAAGTGGCTTTATTAATGAGATTGGTTTTGAAACCTATCAAAAAATCATGGCAGAAGCCATTGATGAATTAAAAAATTCAGAGTTCAAAGAGCTTTACAAAGAAGAACTTATTGCGAGCAAAGACAAAAAATATGTCTCTGAAACCCAGATGGACACAGACATGGAGATGCTTTTTCCAGACCAATATATTAACAGTACCTCAGAGAGACTGAGTCTCTACACAGAGCTCAACAGTATAGAGCAAGAAAAAGACTTGCTGACCTTTGAAGAAGGACTCATAGACCGGTTTGGTCCCATACCACCACCAGCAGCAGATTTACTCACTGCAGTAAGATTAAAATGGATAGCCAATAAAATGGGCTTAGAAAAAGTGGTCCTGAAACAGTCTAAATTCCTTGGCTATTTCATAGCAGATCAGCAGTCTGAATTTTATCTAAGCGATCGCTTTAGGGAAGTGCTTTCTTTTGTACAGAGACACTCCAAACAATGCATCCTTAAAGAAAAACAAACCAGGAATGGACTTAGGTTATTGCTGGTCATAGAAGGGGTTCAGAAGGTAACTACAGCCCATAACATCCTAAATAATTTTGAGGGCTAATGAATTGGATGGTTCAATGAAATCTATTTCATTGTGGCACTAATTGGAAGGCTAATGAATTGGATAGCTAATTTGTAGCCTAATGAATTATAACGCTAAAGTGCCTTGAGGTCTTTAATAGTTCTAAAGGCCACGTCTACTTGAGAATCATTTACGATAATAGTAAATTCATTAGTGGTAGAAATTACCTCATAAAGCACAATTCCCTCCCAGGCCAAACGTTGGAAAATAAAGTAATAAATTCCAGGTACAGACACATTTTCTGCTGGTAATTTTACGGTAATAGACGAAAGGTTTTCTGCTTTTTGAGTGCATTTTTCAGACACAAAAAGCTGTTCCACTGTTTGATCTAGAATACCACTAACTACAATATTGAGCTCATTAACCCCCCTTGAAGAGGTATAAAAAACATCTTTATTTTTGTTAATTTCCTTTAATAAAAGGGTTTGGTTTTCAAGAATGGTGTCTGAAATTAAAAAGGTGAAATCTGTTAAGGAAGAACGCACCGTAATCTCTCCAATATTTTTGAGGACCTTAATAATTTTATGGGTCGCTCTAAATTCCATGTCATCTGAAAGCCGCTTTAAGGCCATCACAATAGCACCATTTCTAATGTCTTTCCCCAAAGCCTCCTCAATTTCAGGCATGATAATCCTAGACAATGAGGTTAAATTAATAATTCCTTGGGCCAAGGCACTTTGTAAAAAAGGTTTCTTTTTAATGTAGTTTTCTACAACAGACGAAATGGTTTTCATAAAAAATCTCTGTATCACAAACCCACATTAGGGTGTAGTGAAGGTTAATAAATGACAAATATAACACATTGTTAAAATTAAAACAAATTGATACATTATTAAATTATTAAGTATTTTTTAAAATGGATATATATCCTGCAAGGTTTTAGCTGTATAGGTGCATATAATAGAGTAATTCAAGCTAAAAGTGGTAAAATGCGTCAATCATATGATCTATCTCATACTGCTCTCCCCGTAAAATAACCGTTATAATGTCAAAGCGAACCTCTTTGTGAATCTGATGGGATTGTACGTAATAGTTGGCTGCTCGGATGAGTAAATTAATTTTGGAGGGGGTCATGGTGTGCTGTAGCGATTTTAGAAAAGACTGACTTCTGGTCTTCACCTCAACTACTACCAAGTGCACTTCATTGGTCACAATAAGATCTATTTCTGCTTTGCGCAGATGGTAGTTCGTTTCTAAGATCTCATACCCCTTAGACACCAAATATGCCTTGGCAATCTCTTCGCCTTTTTTTCCAATATCGTTGTGAATGGCCATACTTTAATTATAGTGGAACCAAACCATTAGGCTGTAGATAGATCGGGGAAGCTAAAATTAGGCTGTAAATAAGCTTTAATATAGGTAAAAACTTTCATTTGAGACCAAAATACTGCTTACAAATTAACTATTTTTGTAGCCTAATTTAAAAAATATGCCGGCTTTGAGTACCCCTTCCAGATATACCATAACTGCAGCGCTCCCATACACAAATGGTCCTATACATATAGGTCATCTAGCAGGAGTATATGTCCCTGCAGATATTTACAGTAGGTTTCTAAGAGGGGTGGGAAGAGATGTTTTATTTGTTTGTGGTAGTGACGAGCATGGTGTGGCTATTTCAATGAAGGCTAAAAAAGAGGGTATCAGCCCCAAGGAAGTCATTGATAAATACCACCAGATGATAGACCAATCTTTCCAAGATTTTGGAATAGCTTTTGATCATTACTCAAGGACTTCTGGGGCTACACACCACCAGACAGCGGCGGATTTTTTTCAAAAATTACACTCTGAAGAAAAGTTTATAGCAGAAACCACGCCTCAGTTATACGACCCAGAGGCACAGCAGTTTTTGGCAGATAGATTTGTCACCGGCACCTGCCCTAAATGTAGTTTTGAAGAGGCCTATGGAGACCAATGCGAAAGCTGCGGAACATCTTTAAATGCTACAGAGCTCATACAACCTAAATCTACTTTAAGTGGGGCAACTCCTATTCTCAAAGACACCAAACATTGGTTTTTACCCTTAGACCAATACGAAGACTTTTTAAAAGAATGGATTTTAGAGGGTCACAAAAAAGATTGGAAACCCAATGTGTACGGGCAGTGTAAATCCTGGATAGATGACGGACTAAAACCTAGAGCTGTTACCAGAGATTTGGACTGGGGCATCCCTGTTCCTGTAGAAGGAGGGGCTGGAAAAGTTTTATACGTTTGGTTTGACGCCCCCATAGGTTACATTTCTGCTAGTAAAGAATGGGGAGAAAAAAACGGAAAAGACTGGGCGCCTTATTGGAAAGATTCAGACAGCAAATTGGTGCATTTTATTGGCAAAGATAATATTGTGTTTCACTGTATTATTTTCCCCTCCATGCTCAAAGCTCATGGAGATTATATACTTCCAGATAATGTCCCTGCCAACGAATTCTTGAATTTAGAAGGTCAAAAACTTTCTACCTCTAAAAACTGGGCCGTATGGCTTCATGAATACCTTTTGGACTTTCCAAATTTGCAAGACGTATTGAGGTACACCTTAACGGCCAACGCTCCGGAGTCTAAAGACAATGACTTTACCTGGAAAGACTTTCAGGCCAGAAACAATAACGAGTTGGTTGCTATTTTTGGCAATTTCATTAACAGAGCAACTGTGCTTACACATAAATACTACCAAGGAAGCGTTCCCGCGCCTAATGACTTGAGTACAGAGGACACTCTAACACTAGAAAAACTAAAAGAATTCCCAGATATCATTGCAGCCTCTATTGAGAAGTACAGGTTTAGAGAAGCCAGTACGGAACTTATGAATGTAGCCAGGCTAGGCAATAAATACTTGGCAGATCAAGAGCCTTGGAAACTCATAAAAACAGACCCGGACCGGGTGCAAACCATTATGTATGTGGGGCTTCAAATTGCGGCGGCCCTAAGTGTTCTCAGCAAACCATTTCTCCCTTTTACAGCTAGTAAATTAGAAACTGCTTTACATACTGAGGCTCTACATTTAAGTTGGAATTCTGTATCTGACAGTAAGCCTCTCTTGGCTGCGGGCCATGTGATCTCTGAGCCAAAGTTGCTCTTTAGAAAAATTGAAGATGCGGAGATCTCAGCGCAATTAGAAAAATTAGAGCAAACAAAAAAAACAAACGAAAAAATGAATGCGACGCTGGCCCCACAAAAAGAGACTACCAGCTTTGAAGATTTTAGCAAACTAGACCTGAGAACTGGAACCATCATAGCGGCAGAAAAAATGCCTAAAGCCAAAAAACTATTGGTTTTACAAGTTCAAACTGGCTTAGATATCCGAACCATTGTCTCTGGGATTGCAGAACACTTTAATCCAGAAGACATTGTGGGCAAACAGGTTACAGTACTTATTAATTTAGCGCCAAGAGTTTTAAGAGGTGTAGAAAGCCAGGGCATGATACTGATGACGGAAGACAGCCAAGGCAGCCTGGTTTTTGTAAACCCCGACCAATCTGGAGTGGCAGACGGAAGCGTAATTAGCTAGGGGGAATAAACCGCTATGTTAGCGAGCATCAAGAAAAACAAATAAAATTTAAAAGCCCGCTGTAATCAGCGGGCTTTTAATTACAAAAATCAGGCATTGAAGTCTATTTTAGTTTATTCCTCCGTATAAGCTTCTGGCTTAGACTTAGATTGTAACAAAAGTACTTCGCTACAAAGCACCTCTGTGAGATACCTCTTTTCTCCATTGGCCTCATAAGAGCGGTGTGTGAGCTTTCCCTCTATGGCAATCTCTTGTCCCTTGCTTACATACTGGCCAATAATCTCTGCTGTTTTGCCCCAGGCCACCACATAATGCCATTGGGTATCTGTTTGTAGGTCTCCCTGCTGATTTTTAAATTTTTCATTGGTGGCCATTGAGAAATGTACCACACTTTTACCACTTTCTAATTGTTTTACGAGCGGTGTAGCACCAACATTACCAATTAACTGAACTTTGTTTCTAATTGCTTTCATAATAAATAATTTTAAGGTTTTTGTAAATAGGCCGCCTTCGAAGCTTTAGCCTAAGTACCCCACAAACATACAAGGAGCAAATTGTCAGAGTCGGTATAAAAACATTTATAGTCATTTAAAAGTGTTTTTAAACGTTTAAAAACGATTCTATGAAACAGTCCTCTCAAAATTGACTAACTTTATTAGATCCTCAACTGCTTACTTCAGCACTTCCTAACTAAATTATGAACTCATGGAAAAGCAATGCTTGTGTTGTCAGGAAATTATTATTGGAAGAAGTGATAAAAAATTTTGTGGAGATGCTTGCAGAAACGACTATCACAACAAAGTGAATAGCCAAAATGGGAGATTGTTCCGAAAAGTTAACAACGAATTAAAAAGAAATTACCTCATTTTAAACCGAGTAAGGCTTGTAGAAGGAAAGGGAAAAGTAACCAAAGTAGCTCTTATAAACCAAGGTTTTCAATTTGATCTATTTACCTCTGTTTATCAGACTAAGAAAGGAAGTGAATATCACTTTGTATACGATTTGGGCTACTTAAAACTCGGGGAAGACCTCTATATGGTAGTGAAAAAATATTGAGCTTATTTCTTCCATTGTTGGCCGCTTAATTTAAGGGCTGCTATCACAATGTCTTTTCTGCTAATCTGCCCCACCATTTTACCCGCAGACATCACTGGCAACCTTCGCCTATTGTTTTTATGAAATATGGTAGCCGCGTCAAAAATAGAAGATTGAGCGTCTATGGTTTCAACCTCCTTGGACATAAAGGAGGAGACGTTTTTCTCCAAAATAGGAAGATTAAAATAACGGCTTTCAGAAATTTGTTTCATACAGTCTGCCTCTGAGACCATACCCACCAATTGGCCTTGGGCGTCTAGCACTGGTCCACCAGAAATATGATGTGAAGCAAAACACTCCATGACTTCCAAAATAGATTGCTCTGGGCTAAAAGTAATTAGAGATTTGGTCATATAATCAGCAACTAAAATGGCTGATTTAGTGGTTTCTTTTGTGTTGGCCCTTGCGCCTTGAAAACTTTTGATACCCATAACCTATCTTTTTAAAATTCAATTATAAGATAATCAAAATAATGACTCAAAATGCAAATCAAGAATAAAAATCTAATAATCAAATACTTAGAGAATCTATAAACCGCCAAAAAAACCCTTAACTTTGCCGTTGTCGCGTACAATATAATAACAACAAATGAGTCCATTGTCACCAAATAAACATCTAGGTATTATTGGTTGCGGCTGGTTGGGTAGCGCAGCTGCCCAACTCTTTATTCACGAGAATTGGCAAGTAAGGGGAACCGCAAGAACAGCAGACGCACTAAAGCATTTAGAAAAAAATAATATTAGCGCTTTTCGGTATGTATTGGGGGACTCTAAAGAAAAACTAACCTCTTTTTTTAGCGGATTAGATCTACTCATCATATCCGTCCCACCAGGACTCAAACACCAAAGTGCTTCGGACTATTTAATTCATTTATCTCTTTTAGGACAACAAATGCAAGCAGGGCTTTGGGAGCATACTCGGGTGCTATTTGTGTCCAGCACAGGGGTATACCCTACATCTGGTGGGCCTTATTGTGAAACATCTCAATGGAAAACAGACTCAGAAAAGTCTGACTACCTTCTAAAAGCGGAGCAGCTTATAGCACAGCTACCCTTTGAAAGCTGCGTGCTTAGACTAGCAGGCTTGGTAGGGAAAGACCGTGAACCAATTTACACACTTTCTAAGAAAAACAATCTAAGAGGAGGAAACTTAGCCGCCAACCTCATTCACCAACAAGACGCTGCCAGACTCCTCTTGCATTTAGGAACGCTCCAAAAGCTACCTGCTTTGGTGAATGGGGTATTCCCACAAAAAATTAAAAAAGGTATATTTTATACAAAAAAAGCACAACAACTAAACATAGCTGTCCCCCATTATACAGACACAGACCTGGCTTTGGATAGACATATCTACTCTGCGTTACACTTGGACTTTAAGTATCAAAACCCATTATAAAACAGGGCTTTTGGGATTATTTTAACGGACAAAAAGAAAAATTTAATTAGTTTTAGCCTTTTAATAAAGTATGCACTTACTATGAAAAAATTTATCCTTATTGCGCTTTGCATATGTTCTACCGGAATTTATGCACAAACTAAAACAGAACTTCAAAAACACTACGAAGCCTTTTACAATCAAATGAGATTACAAGGAGATGTTAATGGTGTCATTCAAGCACTCACACATTTAAATGTATTGGCTCCTACCCCCTCCAGAAAAGACACCCTGGCCTACGTATACAGCAGCAACAACCAACATATGCAAGCGCTCAATATATTGGGTATTGAAAAAGTAGAGACCGACTCGGACTTGGCGGTCCAAGTAAAAGCCATTTCTTTAAAAGCTTTAGAGCAACCCAAAAGAGCACTGGAGCACTTTGAAGAACTAGTTAAAAGAAAACCCAGTGCCTACCTTTGGTATGAGGTGTCTGATCTAAAAATTGTCACTGGAGACAATGCGGGTGCCCTGCTTTCTATAAAAGAGGGCTTAGCCCTAACTAAAGCAGACATGAAATACGCTTTTTACGAGCGGCAACAACCCTATGAGGTGGCACTAAAATCTGCCTTTTTTCACTTAGAAGCCCTAGTAACCTATAACACCGACAAATCAAAAATAAAAGAAGCTATTGCACTCATTGACAGAGCTTTGGTACTATCTCCAAATTTTAATCTGGCAAGTTTGAGCAAACAAGCACTAGAAGGCAGACTGGAAAAAGAAGCGCCAACTAAAGAGTAAAAAAAGCTAAAAAAGTAGGAACTTAGCCAATTAGGCTAAGTCTCTGTTCAAGACATTACAAATCTAAGCCCAGTAGTTTTTTGACAAACAAACTATCTTGGGCTTTTTTTAGTTCCAGCAGTGCAGAAACCTTGTCATTTGGAACGGCTATAGACAACACATAGTGAGCGACTTTCCATTGCCCAGCCTCCAATTCCATAACCCCAGAACCCCTACAAATCCCCATTTGGGTATCTAGGAGTTCGTCAAACCAAATCACTCCAGCCCTGTTATACATATGACGCTCTAAAGAGGTAAAAGACCAAGCCTTTCCCGCTTTAAAATAAGGCCTTGAAAAATCGCGAAAGGCTTTATTTTCCCAATGCTCACTAGCATCTGTTCCGACAAAAACACCCTGGCTTGTCATTAGGGAAAAATAGGTGTCAAAGTCTGCATTAGAAGCGGCCTGGTGCCATGCATCTAAATTTTTAGCTGCCAAAGCTGTTGGAGTGTCCTGCGCGTAAGCCACTGATAGGCTAAGACAAAAAAGAAGTAGTAAAGGGTATTTTTTAAAAATCATCTGTAAGGGTTTCTAGATTCATTGTAGGAGACTTAATTAGGTTCATATGATCTTTTAACGCATTGAAAGCCACTATAAATTCCTCTACGGTTGGTTTGGGATCTTGGCCCAATTCTATGGCCGATTTAATTTTAAGTAAGTAGGTTTTTACCAATCTCTGCCTACTTTTAATAGAGGCTTCGTTAAAAGATGTTGGGTAGCCCTCTTTTGTAATCATCTCCTCTTTTTCTAGAAGCTCATTAACTAACAACTTTAAATCTGGCAGAGATACCACCTCTTTTATGGCAGCAACTCTTTCATCTAAGGCTTTAAAAGAGGGCCAATGAAGCAGCACACTGTCTACAGAGGCAGAAAAGGTGGTAAATTCTGAGACATCAGTATAATTGAGAGCTGCGGGGGGAGCAGCATTTTCAGTAGTCTTTTCTTGCTTTGTCCCACAAGAAACTAACCCAATAAAACAGCAAATTAATCCTAAATATTTCATGTTTGAAAGATAAGCATTTTAATAAAAGGGTATCTTTGAGCCTGTTAAATTTAAACAAGAAAATGTCTCAAAAAACACTTATTCTAGGAGCCTGCGGGCAAATTGGTACAGAGTTAACCTTGGCACTTAGGGCCCTTTACGGTGAGGAGCAAATAGTGGCCAGCGACATTAGAAAAGGAGAGGAAGACTTGGTGGCTGGCGGGCCTTTTGAAATTTTGGACGCCACAAATCTCCATGCCCTGGAAGAGGTGATCATGCATTATGAAATAGACACGGTCTATCTCATGGCGGCCATGCTTAGTGCTACTGCAGAGAAGTTCCCCATGAAAGCATGGGACTTGAATATGAATAGCCTTTTTAACGTACTTAATTTGGCTAAAGAAAAGAAAATAAACCGGGTATTCTGGCCTTCAAGTATTGCTGTTTTTGGTCCCAATACGGCTAAGGAAAACACGCCGCAACACAGTATCATGGAACCCAGTACGGTCTACGGAATGAGCAAATTAGCAGGGGAAGGCTGGTGCCAATACTACCACAAACAATATGGTTTAGACGTAAGATCTATACGCTATCCAGGTTTAATTAGTTGGAAAACCCAGCCTGGAGGAGGAACCACAGACTACGCAGTAGATATTTTTCACAAGGCCTTATCTGAGGGAGAGTACCAGAGCTTTTTAAAGGCAGAAACTGCACTACCCATGATGTATATGGAAGACGCCATTAGGGCCACCATTGAGATTATGGAAAGTGCCTCCCATGCCCTTAAAAAAGGACAGGCGTACAATTTGAGTGCCATGAGTTTTTCCCCAGAAAAACTAGCCCTTGAAATACAATCTCATATCCCTGAATTCAAAATCTCCTATGCCCCAGATTTTAGACAGAACATAGCAGATAGTTGGCCCTCTAGTGTCAATGACACAGAGGCACAAAAAGACTGGGACTGGGCTCCAAAATTCAATTTGGAGCTCATGGTGAAAGAAATGCTCGCCCATCTCAAAAATGAATGAGGGTTTGGGTCGCTAGCATCGGCCGGTAGGCCAAAAAAAGGGCTAAAATACGCCCTATAGGGGTCCTTAAATAGCGAAAGCTGCCTTAAATTTCAATCGCTTTTCAATGGCGGAAATCAGGGTATTGGCCACATCTTTTCCTGTAGCGTTTTCTATACCTTCCAAACCAGGAGAGGAGTTTACCTCTAGAAGTAAAGGTCCTTTATTAGAGCGAATAATGTCTACACCTGCCACAGCTAAGTTAAGCACCTTAGTAGCTTTTAGGGCTAGTTTGCGTTCTTCTGAAGTGATTTTTACGATAGACGCTTTGCCACCCTGATGTATATTGGCTCGAAACTCTCCTTTTTCTGCTTGTCGCTGTATGGACGCCACCACCTTACCGTCTACTACAAAACAACGAATGTCCTGGCCGTTGGCTTCCTTAATAAATTCCTGTACCAAGATATTGGTTTGAACACTCTTAAAAGCGTTAATCACAGACTCTGCCGCCTTGTTGGTCTCTGCCAAAACCACCCCTTTTCCTTGGGTGCTCTCCAATAATTTAATAATGAGCGGAGCACCATTTACCATGCGAATGAGATCCTTTGTGTCTAAAGGAGATTTTGCAAAACCAGTTATGGGTATATGAATGTCGTGCTTGGCAAAGAGCTGCGAGGCAAATAGTTTGTCTCTAGATTGGGTAATGGCCTCTGCGGTATTCAGGCAATAGACCCCCAGGTTGTCAAACTGTCTTATGAGGGCACAACCATAAAAGGTAACCGCTGGTTTTATTCGGGGTATAATGGCGTCAAACTCGTTGAGAATATTACCACCTCTGTATCTAATTTCAGGAGAATTAGCGTCTAGTTTCATATAAGAATGTTCTACATTTAAGAACACCATTTCATGACCTCGGGCCTCTCCTGCCTCCATAATTCGCTTATTAGAATACAGATTTGGATTAGAGGCTAAAAGGGCAATTTTGAGTCCAGTTTTGGCCTTCATGTAGCTCTTATATTTTTCAGTGAGCTCAGAATCTGTAATTTCTTTTTGGAGATAGGTTTCAGCAGAATTCACAATATATCTGTGGTTTAAGGCCTCCCTTCCCAGCAGCATTCTAAACTCCATAGTGTCTCTATTGGCTAGGGTAAGTTCAATATCAAAGGTGTCTTTGCCAATAGTGACTGGAGTCTTAATCACAAAACGCTGCTCTGCAATACCGGAGGAACTCTTTACGGTTCTGCGGTCTACTAACCTGGCCTCACATTCAATATTAATACTTCTGTTTTCTTGTATGGGGTAGACCTCAAACTTCACATACTCCTGCCCTCCGCGTTCAAATACTTTGGCGTTTGCCGCCTGAATAGAGGAGGTTTTGGCGCCAGAATCTATTCTAGCTTTTATTGCTGGAATTCCGATCTCTTCAAAAACACACCACTCCTCACTCCCGATCACTTTTAAGTCTTGCATACACTATTTTTTGCGCCTTTCAGGCAAATTCTTATTTGTTTTAGACCAATTTTAACAGCCTGAGTACAAACAAATCTACTACTTCTACTAATATTAGAATAATGATAATCCATTCTAATTTACTGCTCTCTTTATGGTCCATAATGTCCTTAAAGAGTTCTAAATCTTCTTTAATAATACCTATACGCTCAAAAATATAACGGTATCGGTCTTTGATGTCAAAGCTTTGCTTTAAGGCTGTGTTAAGGTTGTTTAAAGCTTCGTTTTCCCAAGTGCTGTCTGGGGCGTCAAAGATGTAAAGGTTCTCAGAAATCTGATTTTTAATATTGAGCACCTTCCCAATAAACTTTTTGAGCTTGACTCCAGAAATATTTAGCTTGCCCTTAATTTCCAATGATTTGGTGTATGTGTTGGTTTCCTCTAAAAGGAGATCTGTAATCTCTAAATATTTATCTAAGGCTACAGACTGTGAGGTATGGAGCATGACCAAACGAATGGCTTCTGGGTCAAAACTTGGCAATATGACCTGATCAAAGTCTACTTTTTGAGTGCCTGCCTGTATTACCACCTTCATGGTCTCGCTAAGCTCTTGTTCCTGCCAAGCCTGTGCATTTGGCAGCAGACTCTTCACCACCTTGTTAATGTCCTCAGGGCTGTGGTTAAAAAAGCACAGTACACCGTATTGGAAGACGTATACAAATTTTTCTGCTCCATTGGAGAGAAACAATTCATCTGAATCTGAATACAAGATAGGCAATGCTAGCTTTTGCCTGCATTGCCTGATTGGAAAACTCTTTGCTAATTGTAGGGCTATAACTGGGTACATGGCTTAGTCCTCTTCAGGGTCTAATTCAATGTCTGGAATAGCCTCTGGGTCGTCATTGTCAAAATCTTCATAGTCGTCTTCGTCATAATTGGCCATGGTCTTCTCTAGCTTAGCAGAGATTTTTACCAAATATTTAGTGTCTTCCGTAGAGACCTCTACGGCCTCTATGGTTTCTCCAGAGGCATTTTTAAAACTAATGATGTTTAAATCATCATACCCGTCTGGATACTTCTCTACCAAAAGTTTCAAAACTTCTGGAGTGAGTTTTTTAAAATCTACGATGACTCTTTTCAAGGGCTGTGTCATTTTTACTGGTTTAAAAGATACGCAAAAATTAAAGGCGCTACGATAGTGGCGTCACTTTCTATAATAAATTTTGGAGTGTCTATATCTAGTTTTCCCCAAGTGATTTTCTCGTTGGGCACTGCTCCAGAATAAGAACCATAGCTAGTAGTTGAGTCGCTTATCTGACAAAAATAACTCCAAAAAGGAGTGTCTGTTCGCTCCATGTCTTGGTACAACATAGGCACTACACAGATGGGAAAATCTCCTGCAATACCTCCTCCAATTTGAAAAAATCCAATACCGTCATTTGAATTTTCTGTGTACCAGTCTGCCAAGAAAGTCATATACTCTATACCAGATTTAACGGTACTGGCTTGGAGCTCTCCTTTTAACACATAGGAAGCAAAAATATTACCCATAGTACTGTCTTCCCAACCCGGGCAAACTATAGGGAGGTTTTTTTCTGCAGCAGCATACATCCAGGAGTCTTTGAGGTCTATCTCATAATATTCCTCTAGGACCCCAGACAAAAGCATTTTATACATAAACTCGTGAGGAAAATAACGCTCTCCGGCTGCCTCTGCGTCTTTCCATATCTTAACAATATGTTGTTGTAAACGTCTAAAGGCCTCTTCCTCTGGAATGCAGGTGTCTGTCACTCTATTTAATCCTTTTTCTAATAAATCCCACTCGTCTTGCGGCGTCAAATCTCTGTAGTTAGGTACCCTCTTGTAGTGAGAGTGAGCCACTAAATTCATTACATCTTCCTCCAAATTGGCACCAGTACAGGAGACCATCTGAACCTTGTCTTGGCGAATGATCTCTGCAAAAATTTTCCCAATTTCTGCCGTACTCATGGCGCCTGCTAAAGACACCAACATTTTAGATCCTTTTTCTAATTGGGCTTCATACCCCTTGGCTGCGTCTACTAGAGCTGCAGCATTAAAATGTAGGTAATATTTTTCTATAAAATTGGAGATAGGTCCTTTATTGCTCATTATCTTGGAATTTTTGTAGGTTGTTTTTAGGGGCTTTTTCTAGGTCGTACGAATTGTCATAGGGATCTGAAGCCAAGGTGTCCATAAATTTATAGCTCAGCATTTTATAATACAATTTAGCGGCTAAAAATTCTGATGGCTTGCTTTGTCCATTGGGGCACAGCTCTACAATGTCAAAACCTACCACATTCTTTTCTGCAAATACTTCTTTTAAAAAGGCTAGGGTTTCATACCACAGTAAACCTCCTGGCTCTGGAGTTCCAGTAGCGGGCATGATAGAGGGGTCAAAGGCGTCTAGATCTAAACTGATAAACACATTTTCCGTCATGAGATCTATGGCTTTGTCCATCCAATACTCGTCCTGAACCATGTCATGGGCAAAAAATGTTTTCTCAGGATCTAAAAAACTGTTCTCTATCTGATCCATGGAGCGTATACCTACCTGAATGAGATTAGTAGTTTGACTGGCCTCATGTACCGCACAGGCATGGTTACAAGTAGTTCCTTCGTAAGAGGGTCTCAAATCTGCGTGCGCGTCTATGTGTAGCACAGTGAGGTTCTCAAAACTCTCATTAAAAGCCCTAATAGTACCAATAGAAATGGAGTGTTCCCCTCCAAATAAGGTCACAAATTTATTTTTTTTAATATACGATTTGGTAGTAGCATGAACTGCCTGAACCATGGCTTCTGGACTACTATTTTCAGTGATAGCGTCTGCTAAAAAAACACCTTGTTGGTACACCTCTGTGCCTGTTTCTATGTCGTATAATTCCATATTCTCAGAGGCCTCTAAAAAAGCTTTTGGCCCCTTGTCTGCACCCTTACCCCAGGTACTTGTACCGTCATAAGGAACAGGAATTAATACTACTTTAGCGGTGTCTAATTGGGCAAACTCATCTGGAATGCCTGCGTAATTACTCTTGCTCATAGCCTAAAATTTTTAACATGTCTGCAGCATCTTGCTGCTCTGAAAATAAAGATGTTGTGAGATGCCCCTGGGCGTCTTTTTGAATTAAAACGTGCTTTGGGGTGGGGATTAAACAGTGCTGGAGGCCTCCAAAACCTCCAATGCTTTCCTGATAAGCACCCGTGTTAAAGAAACCGATATAGAGCGGTTTTTCTTTTTTAAACTTGGGTAAATATATCGCATTCATATGTTGTTCAGAATTGTAATAATCATCACTGTCACAGGTTAGCCCACCGAGCAGCACTCTTTCGTATTCGTCTTCCCATCTATTAATAGGAAGCATGATAAAACGCTTGTTTATGGCCCAGGTGTCTGGTAAGGTGGTGATAAAAGAAGAGTCTATCATATTCCATTTTTCACGATCATTTTGCTGCTTCTGATACAGTACCTGATAAATTGCACCGCCACTTTCTCCTACAGTAAAGCTTCCAAATTCAGTAAAAATATGGGGTACGGGTACATCTGCCTCTGCACAGATAGTGTTAATCTGAAGCAAGATTTCGTCTATCATATAGGCGTAATCATAGTCAAAGGCTAGAGAGTTTTTAATAGGAAAACCGCCTCCAATATTCAGACTGTCTAAACTGGGACAAATCTTTTTTAGACGGACGTATACCTTTAAACACTTCCCAAGTTCATTCCAATAATAGGCATTGTCTCTAATACCTGTATTGATAAAAAAGTGAAGCATTTTAAGTTCTATATGTTCGTGACCTTTAATTTGGTCTTCATAAAATGGAACAATATTTCTATACCCTATACCCAATCTAGAAGTATAAAATTCAAATTTAGGCTCTTCCTCAGAGGCAATTCGAATTCCAATTTTATAGTCTCCATTAATTTTCTCTGACAACAGAGAAATCTCTTCATAGTTGTCAATTATAGGAATGCAGTTCTCATGTCCATTGTTAATGAGTCTGGCAATATTTTCTACGTACTGCGCCCTTTTAAAACCATTACAAATCACATAGGTGTCTGGACTAATTTTTCCATCTTCCTTTAAAGACTCTACAATATTAATGTCAAAAGCAGAGGAGGTCTCAATGTGAATATCATTGTTTAGCGCCTCGTCCAGCACATGTTTAAAATGAGAGCTTTTGGTACAATAACAGTAGTGGTACTTCCCTTTATACTGGTGTTTTTCAATGGCCTGAGAAAACCAGCCTTTGGCCCGTTGGATGTTCTGTGATATCTTGGGCAAATAGGTGAATTTTAATGGGGTTCCATATTGGGCTACCAAAGCATTCAAGTCTATACCGTGAAAGCGTAGTTGTTCCTCTTCTAGGGTAAATTCTTCTTGTGGAAAATAATAACTCTGATGTATAAGATCTATATATTTAATGTTCATTATTGCAAAATAAAAATTAGAAAATAGCTTCAGATCAAAGATCTAAAAGCAATAAAAAAATAATGGTGCAATAAGATTAACTAGATGTTAATTCTCAGAGTAGTTGTAGGAACAAAAAAGTAGTCGTGCTGGCTTTGCACGATAGGGGAGTGAGAAGTTCGCTTTAAATTATGGTTGCCTATCTGATAAGCTGCCTCAAAGAAACACTTCGGATTTCTCTGCGGCTCCAATATAGAAACACTTGTCATAATGTTCAGCCTAATGCCGCAGCAAATGAAAACAAAAAAATTGAATTACACTCCAATTTTCACAATAAAACAAAAAAAGAGAAACTCCCTAATTTCATTGGGCATAGACCGTGTTTTATACCTGAAATTGATTTTTTTTCTGAAAAAAATACAAAATCAATAGCCCCAAAAAAGTCAATTAGGTGTTCTAATACTTAAAAAAATAACACTAAATACTTTAAAAACAGATTTTTAGGAGCTATCTTTAAAATAAAAAAACTATGAAAAACAGAAGAGACTTTTTAAAAACTACCTGTCCCACCGTGGCCTTTGCTATTTTTGGAGTGAGCCTTATTCAGGCCTGTTCCTCCTCTGACGAGCCCATGCCCAATCCCAACCCAGATGGGAGTAGCCCAATTAATAATGACAGCGGAGGGGTCACACTTAATGGAAATACAGCTACTATAGACCTCAGTCATTCTAATTTCTCAGGAATTGCAAGTGTAGGGGGCTGGATGAACCTAACTGCAGCTGGTCTGTTACTACTCAGAGTTAGTTCTACTACCATCAGAGCCTTTGACAACTGCTGCCCACACCAAGGGACCAAAACCCAATGGACCTTTAGCAATAATAATTTTACCTGTAACAACCACGGAAACACCTTTGGAACTGGGAGCAACCAACAAGCCTGTAGTTCTGGAGCAAGTAGCGGAGACCTCACAGAATTTTCAGCCGTTTTATCTGGAGACACGCTTACGGTCACCAAGTCATAAAATAAGTGGCATTTGCTTTGGTATAACGGCTTTTTAACCTGTTTTTTTAACCATCTAACGATTAAAAAATGTTATTGGTCAAAGATTTGTATGCGTTTTTTTCCTTTAGACATAATTTAATACCCTGATTTTCAGATTCTTCTAAATATATGATTAAAAACAAACCAGACAAGCCACATGTACACTCTGATATCTCCAAGGCATTTGTGGGTGAGGATATGTTGCAATTTGTTTTTTTTTATCGCCAGCTAGAAAAATTAAAATCCAACCGAGAGAACTATCACATAGAATTCGTGCTTAAAGAGTGCTACCCCGCTTTAGCTCCCTATAGTATTTCTGAAATTGAGAATTACATTCAATCTTTTCGCTAAACCCAGTTTTTTTACCCCCTTATCTTCTCCCGAATTTTTTACCTATTTTAGAGCTGCCTAATCATGGAATCAGAAACTACATTCCATTCTGAACAGGTTTCACAATTCAATTATATATGTTTACAGAAACGGACCTTCCTAATCTCTTACTCAGACTTCTCATTAATTTATTTTTTACTGGAATTATAATACGAGGCATTTATTACAGATACGCCAGAGATACCGCCTATATGTTTACCTATTTCATGATCTCTACCGTGGTCTTTTTACTCTGTTATTCTCTAAAAAAATACGAATTAGACCTAGGCTTGGCATTGGGCCTCTTTGCAGTTTTTGGGATTATACGCTACCGTACAGATACCATTCACATAAAGGAAATGACCTATTTATTTGTGATTATAGGGGTCTCCATCATCAATGCCCTAGCCAATGAAAGCACAGGACTACTTGAGATTTCTGTTTCTAATACCGTAGTAGCTCTTCTCTTATTTATTCTAGAGCGCATTATGAAAAATCCAGCCTCTCCTACTTCCCATTGGCAAATTCAAGAGCTTACCATGCCACTTTCAGACAAGATTAAACCCAGCAATCATACCGCTCTAAAACAAGAGGTTGCAAGCCTCACAGGACTAGAAGTACAGAAGATAGAAATTGGAAAAATAGACTTAGTCACCCAAAGTTTTAAACTTAGTGTTTATTATTCTAAAGCCTGATACATCCCCTATGAAAATAAATATCTATCTCTTCGCCTGCTTATTGTCCCTTTTCCTATTCCCACAATCCAACCAGGCACAGACCACGGAACAAAAAACATGGATAGGGGCCTCATTGAGCTATGAACTACATCCCAATTGGGAAGCAAGTACGGAAATACAACACCGCTCTGAGGACATTTTAGGCACTACAGATAGCTACTTTGGAGAGTTTCTTTTGGCCTTTAAAAAGGCCGATGTCCAATTTAAAACCGGCCTCAGATACATCAAAAATAACGATACCAATGGTGCCATTACCGGTATAGAAAACCACCTGAGGTTCTTTCTAGACATAGGTTACAAACACAGGCTGCAACAATTTCAATTTAAGCACAGACTGCGCCTTCAGACCGAAAATGAAATAGGCCAAATAGCAGCCAGGCGAGAAAACCTATGGCGTATAAAAACCGGAGGGGTCCTCAAGATTAAGAATTGGAAACTAGACCCTGAAGTATCCATAGAAGCCTTTAATCACCTACCTAATAGCAACGCTACTGGATTACAAAAATGGCGCTATCGCTTAGAAACGGAACTAGACTTAGGTTCTGGAAAGGTAAATATCTCCTACTCCTTGGACCGCGAAAGCCTTCCCAATGGCCTAGCTTTTAATAGCCATATTTTAGGTCTGTTTTATCGTTTTGAATTGTAAAATCTTTACAATCTTCCTTTTTTAGGGTAATTCTAATCCTGGAACAATTTCCTTAGTAGACAATTGTAAGGCCTCATAGTATTTCCCGTCACTACTATTGTAGAACCTAATCTTGGCTAGATCTGTGCTGTTCAAGCTTACATTTATCTTTAGTTTCCCATCTGTACCAGAACTTCCTGTACTTCCGTAAGTACCTTCCCAACCCTTTACAGTTAGTAAATAAGCGCCCATACTTCCCTTATTAGAAAATGTAATGGTATGGTCTGTGCTGCCTAGCTGTAAGGTACTATTTGCCGTTAAGCCCAGGGTCCCAAAAGATTTACTCTGCCCATAAGTTTGTAATTCCCCACCACTAAATACAATATTCCTACTGCTTGGCAGTGCATTTACCGAAGCCAATGTAAGCGTACCCGCACTCATATCCGTATAACCCGTCCATGTATTACTCCCCGTAAGCTGTAACAAACCACTACCGCTCTTTGTGAAGTTACCTCCAGTAATCACGCCACCCGTCTGTCCATCATTAGTCCCATCCGTAGTTAAACTACTATA
>JAKOGP010000009.1 GCA_022239325.1 Flavobacteriaceae bacterium LSUCC0859
AAAAAAAAAGTCCCGAACACAGTTGTGTTCGGGACTCTAAAAAAGGCAACGACCTACTCTCCCACTTGGTATAGCAGTACCATCGGCGCAGATGAGCTTAACTTCCTTGTTCGGAATGGGTAAGGGTGGGCCTCATCGCCATGATCACCTTAAATCTTGGTAGTTTTTTTGAGCTCTCGCTCTCCATACACTACGCTATTTCTTAACATATTGGAACATTGTGGTCTTCCCACAATTCTAAAAATACTAAAACTCATTATAAAGAGAATTTAAAAGTCTGTGCCGCTCCCTGGATTACTCCAGGGAGCTAGCATGCGCAAGCCTATGGGCTATTAGTATCACTTGGCTACATACATTACTGCACTTATACCTATGACCTATCAACCTAGTCATCTCCTAGGACCCTTTAAAGAAATCTCATCTTGTGGCGGGTTTCGCGCTTATATGCTTTCAGCGCTTATCCCATCCCGACATAGCTACCCAGCAATGCTCCTGGCGGAACAACTGGTGCACCAGAGGTCAGTCCAACTCGGTCCTCTCGTACTAGAGTCAGATCCACTCAAATTTCTAACGCCCGCAGTAGATAGAGACCGAACTGTCTCACGACGTTCTGAACCCAGCTCGCGTGCCACTTTAATGGGCGAACAGCCCAACCCTTGGGACCTTCTCCAGCCCCAGGATGTGACGAGCCGACATCGAGGTGCCAAACCCCCCCGTCGATATGAGCTCTTGGGGGAGATCAGCCTGTTATCCCCGGCGTACCTTTTATCCTTTGAGCGATGGCCCTTCCATGCGGAACCACCGGATCACTATGCTCTACTTTCGTACCTGATCGACTTGTAGGTCTCTCAGTCAAGCGCCCTTGTGCCATTGCACTCTACACACGATTACCAACCGTATTGAGGGCACCTTTAGAAGCCTCCGTTACTCTTTTGGAGGCGACCACCCCAGTCAAACTACCCACCACGCACTGTTCTCTCTTTAGAGAGTTAGGCCCCAAACAAGCAAAGGCTAGTATTTCAACAATGACTCCACAACACCTGGCGATGCCGCTTCAAAGTCTCCTAGCTATCCTACACATTACTTATTCAGGACCAATACGAAGCTATAGTAAAGGTGCACGGGGTCTTTTCGTCCCACTGCGGGTAAACGGCATCTTCACCGTTACTACAATTTCACCGAGCTCATGGCCGAGACAGTGTCCAGATCGTTGCACCATTCGTGCAGGTCGGAACTTACCCGACAAGGAATTTCGCTACCTTAGGACCGTTATAGTTACGGCCGCCGTTTACTGGGGCTTCAATTCAATGCTTCTTCCGAAAAATAACATCTCCTCTTAACCTTCCAGCACCGGGCAGGTGTCAGGCCCTATACGTCATCTTTCGATTTTGCAGAGCCCTGTGTTTTTGATAAACAGTCGCCTGGACCTCTTCACTGCGGCCCCCCATACAGGGGGCGACCCTTCTCCCGAAGTTACGGGTCTATTTTGCCTAGTTCCTTAGCCATGAATCTCTCGAGCGCCTTAGAATACTCATCCCAACCACCTGTGTCGGTTTACGGTACGGGCTGCTTCACTTGTTTTTCTTGGAGGATGTTAAGCTGGATTATCACCTTGGCCGAAACCTCAGTGTACTATCGGTAGCTTCCACTACCTTCAACGTACAATTCCGTCTGTACGCACCAACGCCACATCCCCGTCACTTTTAACGTGAGCAGGTATGGGAATATTAACCCATTGTCCATCCACTACCCCCTTCGGGTTCGCGTTAGGTCCCGACTGACCCCCAGCTGATTAGCATAGCTGGGGAAACCTTGGTCTTTCGGCGTGCGGGTTTCTCGCCCGCATTATCGTTACTTATGCCTACATTTTCGTTTCTATGCGCTCCAGCACGGCTTACGCCAGCACCTTCAATGCACATAGAATGCTCCCCTACCCCTTGTCATAAGACAAAGTCATAGCTTCGGTGGTATACTTATGCCCGATTATTATCCATGCAAAACCGCTCGACCAGTGAGCTGTTACGCACTCTTTAAATGAATGGCTGCTTCCAAGCCAACATCCTGGCTGTCAATGCAGTTTTACCGCGTTTTGTCAACTTAGCATACACTTGGGGACCTTAGCTGATGATCTGGGTTCTTTCCCTCTCGGACATGGACCTTAGCACCCATGCCCTCACTGCTTAACAACATTTTATAGCATTCGGAGTTTGTCAGGAATTGGTAGGCGGTGAAGCCCCCGCATCCAATCAGTAGCTCTACCTCTATAAAACTAGTTAAACGCTGCACCTAAATGCATTTCGGGGAGTACGAGCTATTTCCGAGTTTGATTGGCCTTTCACCCCTACCCACAGGTCATCCCAAGACTTTTCAACGTCAACGGGTTCGGTCCTCCACTTTGGGTTAACAAAGCTTCAACCTGCCCATGGGTAGATCACACGGTTTCGCGTCTACTACTACTAACTATGGCGCCCTATTCAGACTCGCTTTCGCTACGGATCCGCACCTGAAGTGCTTAACCTCGCTAGTAAAAGTAACTCGTAGGCTCATTATGCAAAAGGCACGCCGTCACCCCTTACGGGCTCCGACCGCTTGTAAGCGTATGGTTTCAGGATCTTTTTCACTCCCTTATTCAGGGTTCTTTTCACCTTTCCCTCACGGTACTGGTTCACTATCGGTCTCTCAGGAGTATTTAGCCTTAACGGATGGTCCCGCTAGATTCATACAGGGTTTCACGTGCCCCGCACTACTCAGGATACCACTATAATTAACGCTCTTTACTTGTACGGGACTATCACCCTCTTCGGTCACTCTTTCCAAAGTGTTCTAATTCATTACGCAATCAATGTCGTGGTCCTACAACCCCAGCATTGCCTAAACAACACTGGTTTGGGCTAATCCGGTTTCGCTCGCCACTACTCCCGGAATCACTTTTGTTTTCTCTTCCTCCGGCTACTTAGATGTTTCAGTTCACCGGGTTCGCTTCCATTGCTGGATACTATACCTTCAATATAGTGGGTTGCCCCATTCGGAGACCTGCGGATCACAAGTTATGTGCACCTCCCCGCAGCTTTTCGCAGCTTATCGCGTCCTTCATCGCCTCTGAGAGCCTAGGCATTCCCCATACGCCCTTATCTAGCTTGTCGCCAGATCTTTTGCCGCCATGTGTACCTCGTACACACAGCTGAGCTTTCTCTTTAATATTTGTATTCTAACAGTATAATTACATTATACCGCTCGTATTTCCATTTTGTCTGTATCGTACCCTGAAGTACAATACAAATCAATGTCCCAATATGTCAATGAACGTTTTTGATCTACTCCATACACAAAGCCGTGTAGCTCCATATATAGTATCTGCAATCAATCGTGGAGAATATCGGAGTCGAACCGATGACCTCCTGCGTGCAAGGCAGGCGCTCTAGCCAGCTGAGCTAATCCCCCATATAAAAAACTCTAACAGCTCTTTTAAGGTTCTAAGCATGTTACTCAAGGTAACACCCAGTAACCCAACTTCTAAAATTTCCTATCAACTAGTAATACCATAGTTGCCTATAAAGCATTATAACAATTGTAGTCTCAGGCAGACTCGAACTGCCGACCTCTACATTATCAGTGTAGCGCTCTAACCAGCTGAGCTATGAGACTGCGCATTGTTAAACTTCTAACAACTACCATATACTAGTAGTATCTTTTAATTAAAAAAACAGCAAGATTAAATTAAATATCCAAAAGAGTTGGTACTAACATCTTTTTGGTTGTCTTTCTCTAGAAAGGAGGTGTTCCAGCCGCACCTTCCGGTACGGCTACCTTGTTACGACTTAGCCCTAGTTACCGATCTTACCCTAGGCCGCTCCTTGCGGTGACGGACTTCAGGCACTCCCAGCTTCCATGGCTTGACGGGCGGTGTGTACAAGGCCCGGGAACGTATTCACCGGATCATGGCTGATATCCGATTACTAGCGATTCCAGCTTCACGGAGTCGAGTTGCAGACTCCGATCCGAACTGTGACCGGTTTTATAGATTCGCTCCGCCTTGCGACGTGGCTGCTCTCTGTACCGGCCATTGTAGCACGTGTGTGGCCCAGGACGTAAGGGCCGTGATGATTTGACGTCATCCCCACCTTCCTCGCGGTTTGCACCGGCAGTCTCGTTAGAGTCCCCATCTTTACATGCTGGCAACTAACGACAGGGGTTGCGCTCGTTATAGGACTTAACCTGACACCTCACGGCACGAGCTGACGACAACCATGCAGCACCTTGTAATCTGTCCGAAGAAAACTCTATCTCTAAAGCTGTCAGACTACATTTAAGCCCTGGTAAGGTTCCTCGCGTATCATCGAATTAAACCACATGCTCCACCGCTTGTGCGGGCCCCCGTCAATTCCTTTGAGTTTCATTCTTGCGAACGTACTCCCCAGGTGGGATACTTATCACTTTCGCTTAGCCGCTCAGAACTCAAGGTCCCGAACAGCTAGTATCCATCGTTTACGGCGTGGACTACCAGGGTATCTAATCCTGTTCGCTACCCACGCTTTCGTCCATCAGCGTCAGTTAGTACTTAGTAAGCTGCCTTCGCAATTGGTGTTCTATGTAATATCTATGCATTTCACCGCTACACTACATATTCCGCCTACTTCAATACAACTCAAGATAACCAGTATCAAAGGCAATTTTACAGTTGAGCTGCAAACTTTCACCCCTGACTTAATCATCCGCCTACGGACCCTTTAAACCCAATAATTCCGGATAACGCTCGGACCCTCCGTATTACCGCGGCTGCTGGCACGGAGTTAGCCGGTCCTTATTCTTACAGTACCGTCATCACCTTACACGTAAGGCTTATTCTTCCTGTATAAAAGCAGTTTACAACCCATAGGGCAGTCTTCCTGCACGCGGCATGGCTGGATCAGGCTCCCGCCCATTGTCCAATATTCCTCACTGCTGCCTCCCGTAGGAGTCTGGTCCGTGTCTCAGTACCAGTGTGGGGGATCTCCCTCTCAGGACCCCTACCCATCGTTGCCTTGGTGAGCCGTTACCTCGCCAACTAGCTAATGGGACGCATACTCATCTCTCGCCGTAACCTTTAATTATAAATAGATGCCTATCTATAATACCATGAGGTATTAATCCAAATTTCTCTGGGCTATCCCTCAGCAAGAGGTAGATTGTATACGCGTTACGCACCCGTGCGCCACTCGTCAGCAAAATAGCAAGCTATTTCCTGTTACCGTTCGACTTGCATGTGTTAGGCCTGCCGCTAGCGTTCATCCTGAGCCAGGATCAAACTCTTCATCGTTGTTTGTTAAATAATGTATAACAACCCAAACAAAAAATCCGTTCCCAAACTCTTTTAAAGGATAATTTAATTCAATCTTTTTGTAAAACTATATCGCTATAGCTCTACGCGCTGTCTTTCCAATATGTCTATGAACGTTTCTTTTTTATACTCGCTCTGTCTCCCAAAGCGGGTGCAAATATACAACGCCTTTT